>WREP01000016.1 GCA_009779265.1 Betaproteobacteria bacterium | reverse complement strand
CAATGATCAATACTGCGCCAAGATATTGAAGCCAGGAAAGGATTTCGCCGAAAAGAGGGACGGAAATCACCATCACCCCAACCACCTCAAGGTGTGCAGCGGCAAATGCCGGGCCGACGGGAACACGGCGCAACACGACCATCCAGGTCACGAACGCGCCAAAATAGCCCAAGATTGCGCAATACAGCCACGGCGTACTCAATGCGCGCAGCAACCACGGCAGGTCGAACGTCAGCGGCGCGGCACTCAGAGCCGTGAACTTGAAACACACCTGCGCAAATGTGTCGATAACAAGTAACGTCAAAAGGCCGCCAATGAAAAAAGTGCGCGAACTCATCCGCTCACCTCCCCAAACCGACCAGCGCCACGCCCATCAGGATCAGGCTAACCCCGATGATACGCGGGCGCGTAAAGTGTTCCTTGAACCAGAGCCGTCCCCCCACCATCACGGTGACGATACCGGCCATGCCCAACAACACGCCCTCCGCCAGCGTCACCGTTGAAAGAAACGCCAGCCAGGCGACGAATTCGGCGATGTACAGGGTCACGCCGAGATAGATCCACGGACGGCTCAACATGTGCCGCCAGTGCTCCCACCCCGTTGCTTCCCTGTTCTCGACGGCAGCTGCCTTGAACGCCAGTTGTCCGCCCGTATCGGTCACCAGGTTGATGAGCCACAGCAGGGCAATCATCACGCTCGTGTTCACGACCTCGGCCTCACAAGGCAGGGCGGCGCAAGCTTGCCGCTGATATAATAATCGGTTGTCTTTTCTTCATGACTATTGAAATCATTTTCAAAGAAAGCATACATGTCGGTTTTGCCCCAAGTTTCTCCCGGCAGCGCCGGGGTTTTATTGATCCACGGCCTCACGGGCACCCCGAACGAAATGCGTTTTGTAGCGCGCGGCTTCAAGGCGGCAGGCTTTGAAGCCGAATGCGTGCGCTTGGCCGGACACTGTGGAAGCGAAGCGGATTTGCTCGCCACGGGCTGGAAGGACTGGTTCGCCAGCGTCGAAGAAGCCGCCGACGCGCTGCGCCAAAAAGTCGATCATCTCTTCGTGGCGGGGCTTTCGATGGGTGCCGTGCTGGCGATCAAGTACGCCATCGAACATCCCGACAAAGTCGACGGACTGGGCCTCTATGGCACGACCTTCTTCTACGATGGCTGGAGCATCCCCTTTGAGGGCAGGCGCCTGAGCTTCCTGTTTCCGCTCTTCATGGCCCTGGGTATCGGGCGGAACAAGCGTTTCATGGAAGCCTGGCCCTACGGGATCAAGAACGAACGGCTGCGGCAGGCGATTTCCAGCAAGATGCACGCGGGGGACTCCGAAGCCGCCGGCCTGCCCGGCAACCCCTGGCCTTCGCTGGAACAGTTCTACCGCTTGGCCGCCGATGTGCAAAAGAAACTGCATCGTGTGCATACCCCCGCCATTGCCGTCCATGCGCGCGAAGACGATGTTGCCAGCCTCGCCAATGTGCATGTCATCGAACGCCGTTTTGCCGGGCCGGTCGAAACAGTCATCCTCGCCAACAGTTATCATATGGTAACGGTCGACCAGGAAAAGGCCACCCTGGTCGACCGTTCGGTGGATTTCTTCAGCCGCATCGTCGCTCGTGCGGACAACGCCGCGAAAAGAAAATCCGCATAGCCTGCGATCAGCCCCGCTTGGCGCACGTGAAGAGTTGATCGAGCAGCACCATCGCCAGCTCGATTTCCTCTTTTTCAATGTGCAGCGAAGGCGCAAACGTAATGACGTTCTTGTGGTAGCCGCCCACGTCCAGCACGAGGCCCATCCGCTTGCCCTTGTGCGTCAGCCCCCCGGCCAGGCCGATATCCACCATCTTGTCGAGCAAGGGCTTGTTGGGCGTGAAACCATCGGCCTCGCAAATCTCGGCGCGTAGCGCGAGCCCCAGCCCGTCCACGTCGCCGATTTCGGGGTGGCGCTTTTGCAAGTCGCGCAGCCCCGCGAGAAAGAGTTCGCCCTTGCCCATGACCATAGCCTCGTAATCCGTCTCGGCCAACATACGCATCGTCTCCAAACCCACCACCGTACCCAGGGGGTTGGAGGCAAAGGTCGAATGCGTCGACCCGGGCGGAAAAACCTGCGGATTGATCAGTTCTTCGCGCGCCCACAATCCGGCCAGGGGGTTCAGCCCGTTGGTCAGCGCCTTGCCGAAGACCAGTACGTCCGGCGTCACGCCAAAGTGCTCGATCGACCAGAGTTTGCCGGTGCGGAAAAAGCCCATCTGGATTTCATCAACCACGAGCAGGATGCCGTACTTGTCCAGGACACGCTTCAGTCCCTTGAAGAAATTGGGCGGCGGGATGACATAGCCCCCTGTGCCCTGAATCGGCTCGACGTAAAAGGCGGCGTACTCCGACTGCCCCGCCTTCGGGTCCCATACGCCGTTGTATTCCGATTCGAACAGGCGCTCGAATTGCTGCACGCAATATTCGCCGTATTCCTCCTTGTCCATCCCCTTGGGGCCACGGAAGTGATAAGGGAAAGGGACGAAATACGCGCGGTCCCCGAAATGCCCGTAGCGGCGGCGGTAACGGTAGCTCGACGTAATGGCCGTGGCGCCCAGCGTGCGGCCGTGATAGCCGCCCTCGAAGGCAAACATCAAGCTCTTGCCCTTGGCATTGCGCACGAGTTTCAAGGAATCGTCGATGGATTGCGAACCGCCGACATTGAAATGAATACGCCCGTCACGGCCCCATTTCCTTTTCGCATCCTCCGCGATGATCTTCGCCAGCTCGATCTTGGTCGGATGCAGGTACTGGCTCGCCACTTGCGGCAAAGTGTCGATCTGCTGCTTGAGCACGGCATTCAGGCGCGGGTTGGCATAGCCGAAATTGACGGCCGAGTACCACATTTGCAGGTCGAGAAAAGACGTCCCCTCGCCGTCGTACAGATAGCTGCCTTCACAGCGAGAAAAAATCTTGGGATCGGAATAGTGAACGGTGTCACCGAACGAACAATACCGAGCCTCGTCAGCCAACAGGGCGGCTTCATGCATATGAGAACACTCCAGGAAAAAAATCAGACAGCCAGCGCGAATTCATGTTCGGCCGCTGCGGGGATTATGCGCAGGGCGTCGGCGAATCCGGAAATGGGAACATGGGGCAAGCTTTTTTCAAAGCAATGCGTCATGAGGCGACCCTTGGCAAACACCCAATCCGCGTCGCCCGCGACGCAGAAATCGGAACGGCCATCGCCGATCATCAACACCTTGCCGCCCGCAGCCCGGGCACGGTGCGCGAAAGCGCACTTGCACATGCCGGAAGCCGAGCGGCATGCAGGGTCGGCGTATGGGGAATCGAGTTGCCAGCTACGCGCGCCAACCTGAACGAGGCGGTTGGCGTAAAACGGCAGCGCCGGCAAACGATGTCGTTGCAGGATGCGCTTGATGGCGTAATCCAGCCCGTCGCTGACGATGAGCAATTCCCAGTCGCGCGCAACAACGGCATCGACGAAGGCCGCAAAGGCTTCATCCACGCCAATGGCGTCGATGGCTTCGTCGAGCTCTTCTTTCGACGCATCGAGGCAGGCAATCTGCCGCTGCATGCACACGCGCGAACCGATGCGGCCGGCCAGCCACTCATCCTCGGCCTCGCGCCAGCCGGGTTTGCCGAATGCTTCCAGCAGGGTATCGGTAACATCCTTGGTCGAGATGGTTCCATCAAAATCGCACAGTACAGACCAGGTCATCAAATTACTTTCTTCTTCGAAACAGATTTTAGTCATGGGGGATCGCGCGCTATTCAGCGCTCGCCGGGGAGAGCTTACCGCGCGCAGCCTGCAAACGCAGTTGCGCTTCCATCAGGCTGGCGACCAGGGCCAACTGCTCGAGGTGAGCCTCGTAACGCGCGCGGGTGGCGTCCAGAAGCTCGGTGATCGAACTCTTGCCCAGCCGGTAGGCATCCTCGGCCATCTGCTTGAGGGCGGGCAGGTTGGGCAGCATCCGCGCACGGAAGCGTTCGAGGGTCGCGCTGCGCTGGGTGACCTGAACGCCGTAGCGATATACGTCGGCCGTCCACTCGGTTTCCACCAGGCGTCGCCGTAGTTTGGCCGAAAGCGCCTCGGCCTGCGCCTTGTCGAGTGCGCCGCCGCGCGTATCGAAAAGGGGAATCTCGACCGTCAGACCCACCGCGTTGGTCGCGCCGAACGGGCTATTCGTCCAGAAGCGTCCCACATTCAGCGAAACTTCCGGAAAACGCTCGCGCCGGGCAAGCTCAACGCTTGCCTGCGCTGCGTCCTCCTCCTTGCGCGCGGCGACGAAGGCCGGGTTGTCGATTGCTTCGGGGGCGCCGGGTGCAATTTCCAGCGGACGCAGTTCGCCCGTGGCGCGCGGTTGCCAACCGGGGAAGCCGAGCAGGGTGGCGAGTTGGGCCTGGGCCTCGGCGAGGTCGATTTCGGCCTCGGCCGTCTGGGCCTGCCAGGAGGCCTGCTCGACATCCACGCGCAGCAATTCGTATTGGCTGGCCATGCCGGAAACCTGACGCCCCGCGACAATGTCGCGCAGGCGTGAGAGTTCATCGACGCCCGCCGTCCGGGTGGCGAGCTTTTCCTGGGCGAGGAGGAGGGCGACGAAGGCTGCCCCGGAGTCTGCCGCCAGGTTGTTGCCGGAGGCGGCAAGGCGCGCCCGTGCGGCCTCGATGCCGCGGTCGGCGGCTTCCGTGCGGGCAGCATGCTGGCCGGCGATAAGTAGCGGAAATTCGATTGTCACCTCTTGCGCTCTGGCACCCTCAAAGTTGGTCAATTCGCCGGGCTGGCGGGCGTAATTGTAGCTTACCGTGGGATTTGGCCAGGCACCGGCAATGCGGCGTTCGGCGCGGGCAATGGCCAGATCCTGCCGCTCAAGCGCCAACCGGGGACTTGCTTCCCGGGACAGCGCCAGCACCGTCGGCAGGTCGATGCTGTTGGGAGGCATCTGCGCCAGGGCCGGCATGGCGGTCAATAGCAAGGCAAGGAATGCGCTGCGTGCGCCGGTGCCAAGCCGCCACAGGCCGGGGCTGCTGTTGTTTTTCATTGGTCGGCCTCCTCGGGGGTTTGCAGGCGCTTCGGCGTAATCAGGCGGTAGATCGCCGGCAGCACGAACAAGGCCACCACCAGGGTGGTAATCATCCCGCCGACCACGACCAAGGCGAACGGCCGCTGGGTTTCGCTGCCGATGCCGGAAGAGACCGCCATCGGCAGCAGGCCGAAAAGCGCGAGGAGAGAGGCCATGAGGACGGGGCGCAGACGTTCTGCCGCGCCACTGATGAGCGCCGGGAATAATTCCTCGCCGGCGCGCCGGCGCGCTTCGACCGCCGACAGAACCAGCAGTCCCATCAACGAAACTTGCCCGAGAAGCGTGATGAAACCAATGGCGGCACTGACCGACAGCGGAATGCCGGCGATGAGGAGGGCAAAGACGCCGCCGGTCAGGGCGAACGGCACCGTGGAGACGATCACCAGGGCGCTGCGGCCATTGTTCATGGCGGCGTAGAGCAGGCCCAGCACCAGCAGCACCGCTACCGGCACCGCCAGTTTGAGCCGGTTGGCGGCGCGTTCTTGATTCTCGAACTCGCCGCCCCAGACGAAATAATGCCCCTCCGGCGGTTTGAGCTTGGCCGCCACGGTGGCGATGGCCTCGTTGACCGTCGATCCCATGTCGCGCCCGGCGACGTTGAACTTGAGCGCGAGGAAGCGGATGTTGCCTTCGCGCACGATCGAGGCGGCGCCGTTGCCAATCTCGATGCTTGCCAACTCCCCGAGCGGAATACGCGCGCCGGACGGCGCGCCAATAGCCAGTTCGGCGATCTTGTCCAGATCGTCACGGGCGGTCCTGGGTAATATCAGCCGCACCGGCACGGGCCGCTCGCCTTCCCAATACTGGGTGACGACGCGGCCGGCGAAAGCCGTTTCGATGCTCTTCGCGGCATCCTCGATGGGGATGCCGGCCCGCGCCAGGGCCGGTCGGTCGAGCCGCACGCGCAGTTGGGGGCTGGATGCGTCGCGGTAGAGGTCGAGTTCGGTCACCCCCGGCACGTCGAGGAGCGCCGTTTTGGCCTGCTTCAGCGCCTCGCGCATGGCATCGAGGTCATTGCCGAAAATCTTGAGCACGACCTTGCCGCGTACCCCGCTCACCGCTTCTTCGACGCTATCCTTGATCGGTTGCGAGAAATTGAAACGCACGCCGGGGATTTCCGCCAGGGAGGCGCGCATGGCGTCGATCAGGCGCGCCTTGTCCCAAGCCGGACGCCATTGCTGTTCGGGCGTCAGGCGCACGAAGGTCTTCAACATGTTGACGCCTTCGTTGTCGGTGCCATCCTCCGGGCGTCCATGTTCGGTGTGCACGTCGTCGACCTCGGGGAAGGCGCCCAGGCGCCGATGCACATCCATCAGAATGTCCTGAGCCGTTTCCATGGCGACGCTGGCCGGCATCTCGGCGAAAACGAACACGTCCCCCTCGTTGAGTTCGGGCAGGAATTCCGTGCCCAGACGCGCGGCGGCCAGGCCGCCGGCCAGCAGCAGGCCGGCGGCAAGCAAAACGCTTGTCGCCCGCGCGGCCAGGAAGCGCGTCAGCATCTTGCGATAGCGGAGCCGCAGCTTTTCGACCCAGGCGGGTTCGGTCAAGCGCGCATGCTCCGGCTTGAAGAGGAGGGAGCATAGCGCCGGCACCACGGTCAAGGTGAAAACCAGCGCGCCGATCAGGGCGAAGGCGTAGGTCAGGGCAAGCGGCCGGAAAATGCGCCCTTCCACCGATTGCAGGGTAAAAACGGGCAAGAGCGCGGCGATGATGATGAGCATGGCGAAGAAGATCGGACGACCGACTTCCTTGGCCGAACGGATTATCAGGCGCAAGAGCGTCTTGCGGTCGGGTGGCCGTTCAAGGTGAATCGTGTGGAGGATGTTTTCGACCAGCACCACCGCGCCATCGACCAGGATGCCGAAATCGATCGCGCCCATCGAGATCAGGTTGGCGGGCAGCCCCAGGGCATGCAGGCAGAGAAAGGCGACGAGCAGCGACAGGGGAATGACCGCTGCAACCACGACCGAGCCGACGACGCTACGCAGAAACAGCCAGACGATCCCGACTACCAGCACGAAGCCGTGCAGAAGATTGTCGTGTACGGTGGCGAGCGTGTGCTTCACCAGCACGCTGCGGTCGTAAGCAGTCTCGATCCGCATCCCGGTGGGCAGGATGTTCCGGTTGAGTTCCTCGACCTTGGCGTGGATGCCGTCGAGCACCACCGAGGGGTTTTCGCCGCGCCGCATGAGAACCAGTCCTTCGACCACTTCCTTCTGCTCGTTCCAGCCGACCGAGCCGCGCCGGGGCGTGGCGGCGAGCTTGATGCCGGCTATGTCGCCGATGGTGAGCGCCGAGCCGTCCTTGCTTTTCAACGGGATGTTCTTGATGTCCTCGACCGAATCGATGAAGCCGACGCCGCGGATGGTGAGTTCCTGGTCGCCGTGCCGCAGGAAGCCGCCGCCGACGTTGAGGTTGGCCTTGCCGAGAGCTTCCTCGACATCGCCCAGGCTAAGCCCGGCGGCGTACAAGCTGCCCGGATCGGCCTCGACATGGACTTCCTTCAGGTAGCCGCCGAATGGCACCACGTCGGCTACGCCTTGCACCTGGCGCAGCACGCGGGTGACGTTCCATTCCATCTCCGAGCGCAACTGATAGAGATCGTGGCGGTCGCTGGCAAGGCGGAAGCGGAATATCTTGCCGAGCGGCGTGGCCTCGGGCGCCAGTGACGGCATTACCCCTGCCGGCAGCTCGGCCTCGGCGAAACGCTGGCCAACCGCCATGCGGGCCTTGAAGGGATCGACTCCGTCGTCGAAGATGAGGGTTACGAGCGACAGGCCAAAGAGGCTTTCGCTGCGCAAGAGCGTCATCCCCGGCGTGCCGTTGAGCGCGCGCTCCAGGGGCACGGTCACTTGCCGCTCGATTTCCTCGGCGGCATAGCCGGGCATCTGGGTGATGACCTGCACCTGGGCGTTGGTCACATCCGGGAAAGCTTCGATGGGGGTGTCGAGATAGGCCCGGATGCCGAACACGGCGATGATCGCGGTGATGGCGAGTGTCGCCAGGCGGCGATGGACGCACGCCTCGAGAATCAAATTCAGCATGGCGGTCTCAGAGTTGCTGCTCGGCTTCGCTGTCGAGCAACAGAGCGCCGCGCACGACGATCCGCTCTCCCGGCTGCAATCCTTCGAGGATCGTGACCCGCCCGTCGCGCGAACCGCCGGTGCGAACCGTCCGTGGCTCGAAGTTGCCGTCAGTGCCTTGAACGTAGACGATCCGCCGGCTGCCGTCCTTGATCAGCACCGCTGCGGTCGGCACGCTCAGGGGGCCGTCGCCAGCGCCGAGGAGCCGCGCCTCGGCCAGCATGCCGGCAGTGAGCCTGGCTGTGGCGCCCTTGAGCGCGAGATAGATCGGCAAGTGCCGCTGCTCGCCATCGAGCGCCTGACCCACGCCAGCGAGCACCGCCTCGAAGCGGGCATCCGCACCCGGTATGCGCACCTCGGCGGCGCGACCGATGCTCAGCTTGCCGGCGAGGTCGGCGAGCGCGCTTTCCGGGACAAAAGCCACCACCCACAGTTGCTTGGGGTCGCCCACTTCCACCAGTGCATCGCCGCCGTGCGAGACGACCGCGCCGACAGTGGCGTGGACGCTGAGCACCACGCCAGCGACCGGCGCGCGCAGCACGAAGCGATCGCCCTTGCCGCCGCCGATCAGAGCCGCCGTGCTGTGCGCCCGTTCCAGATTGGCGCGCGCATCGCGGGCGGCGGTTTCGGCCTCGAAACGCTCGACTTCCAGGCCGACGCCCTTGCGCAGCATTTCTTCCTGCCGTTGCAGCATATCCTCGGCGGCCGCCGCCTTGGCCTGGGCCTGAACGAGATCCGCCCGCACCGCCGCCGCGTCGGCGCTTTGCAGGGTCAGCAGCGGCGCACCGGCCGCGACCGTCTCGCCCGGCCGCACGGCGATGGAAACGACGCGGGCGTCCAGAGGAGTGCCGATGGCGGCCATGGATTGTGTCTGGAAGGCCACACGGCCCGGCAGCACGCCGCCCAGGGCGCCGTGAGCAGCGCCCGCCGGTTCGATTTCGAGATATTGGCGCGACGCTTCGGAAAGCGTTACGCCTTCCGCCTTGTCGGTCACCGGGGGCGGCGGCGGTGATTTGGAGCAGGCCGCTATCAGGCAGGCGGCGAAAATCGGCGGGCCGAGGCGGCGAAGGAGCTGGTTCAATGTTTCACCCATGAGGGCGGTGGAGGAGGGCGCCGCATTCTCTTGCTCGGCAGGGGCGCGTAATATAGTCGGGAATTTCTTAAAAAGTTCTTACTGACAGGGATGCGAGTTCTTCTGGTCGAAGATGACGAGGCGCTGCGGGATACGCTGTCGCAGGCGCTGCGTCAGGCCGGCCATGGCGTCGACCAGGTGGCCGATGGACGTGCCGCCGATAATGCCCTGGTGACCGGAACTTACGATCTGGCGGTACTCGATCTGGGCTTGCCGCATGTGGACGGCATCGAGGTGTTGCGGCGCATGCGCGAGCGCCAGGATCGCACCCCGGTTCTCGTATTGTCCGCCCGCGACGGCATCGACGAGCGCGTCCTCGGCTTGCGCGCCGGCGCCGACGACTACCTGACCAAGCCCTTCGCCCTGCGCGAACTGGAAGCCCGTGTGGACGCGCTGATCCGCCGCGCCGCGGGCGGACTGGCGCGGCTGGTTCATGGCCCTCTGGAAGTGGATCTGGCCGAGCGCACGGCGACCGTGGACGGCAAGCCGCTGGATCTCACGGCGCGCGAAATGGCGATTCTCGAAGCGTTGATGAAGCGCGCCGGCCAAGTGGTAATCAAGACACGGCTGGCGCAGCAGATTGGCGATTGGGCGAGCGAGGTCGGGAGCAACACCATCGAGGTCTACATCCACCGCCTGCGCAAGAAACTGAAGCCCTGCGGCGTCGGCATCCGCACCATCCACGGGCTGGGTTACCTGCTGGAGACGCCGGGTGTGGACTGAGCGGCTGTCGCTGCGCCAGCGGCTACTGTTCTGGCTATTGCCGCCGATCCTGTTGCTGACCATCGTCTGGCTGTGGACGACCTACGCCATCGTCTTGCATTTTGCCAATCGCACCTACGACTGGTCGTTGCAGGATACGGCGCAGACCTTGGCCAACCAGGGCGGCAATGCGCGCGGCGAGCTTGCGTTCGACCTGCCACCCGCGGCTTTCCGCATGCTCGAATTCGACGAGGTGGACAAGGTCTATTTCAGCGTGTCGGACGATCGTGGGCGGCAATTGCTCGGCAACCGTTCCCTGCCGCCGAATGCCGCCGGCAATCCGCCGCCCGGCGAGGCGCGCTTCTACGACGCGCGGGTCGATGGCAAAGCCGTCCGACTGGTGGAATACACCGTGCCGAACGAGGCTTCCGGCCGGCTGCTGTTCGTGCGCGTCGGCGAAACGCTGCATAAGCGGCAGGCCATGGCGCGCGATGTTTTGGCCTACCTGATCACGCCGCAATTGCTGTTTCTCGCCGGTATCGTCTTTTTCGTCTGGCAGGGCATCGGGCGCGGCATGGCGCCGCTGAGCCGCATCCGCGATGCCATTGCCCGCCGCACGCACGAGGATCTGAGTCCGCTTGGCGAATCCGGCTTGCCGGCGGAGGTGCACGAGCAGGTGCACGTCATCAATGACCTGATGGTGCGCCTGGGCCGGACGATCACCGCCCAGCAGCGCTTCATCGCCGATGCGACGCATCAATTGCGCACGCCGATCACCGTGCTCTGCGCGCAGGCCGAACTTGCCCAGCGCGCCCGCGATCCTGATGAACTGCGCGCCGCGCTCGCCAAACTCAATGCCACGACCGTCCGCCTCGCCCGGCTGGCCAATCAACTACTCAGCCTGAGCCGCGCCGAGGCCCGCCTGGCGGGTGCCTCGGCTTTCACGCCGGTCGCCGTCACCGCGCTGCTTGAGGATGTGGTCGAGCGGCTCGTGCCAGCGGCCCTGGCCAAGCAGGTCGAAGTCAGTATCGAGCTGGCCGGCGAGCCGGCGGCGGTATCCGGAGACAGCCAATTCCTGCGTGAAATGCTCGCCAATCTGGTCGACAACGCCATCCGCTACACCTCGTCCGGCGGCCGGGTCGAGGTTGGCGCGCGGCAGGCCGGCGAAGCGGTCGTTTTCGTCGTCACCGACAACGGGCCGGGCATTCCGGAAGCGGAGCGGCAACGGGTGCTGGAGCCTTTCTACCGCAGCGCCGAGGCGGGCGTCGACGGCAGCGGCCTGGGATTGGCCATCGCCCACGAGATCGCCATCCTGCACAAAGGGCGGATCACGCTGACCACAGCGCCGGGCGGGGGCGGCCTGACGGCGAGCGTCGAAATTCCCGTCGCGCCCGCGCGCGGCGCTGGCGAATAAGCGACCGGATCAAACTGGAGTATCGGGATTTGTTGGCTCGACCTGTCTGGACTGATCTGACGACCGCGCAAGAACGCCTGCAAATTCTGGCGGCATTGGCCCGGATGGGCCGATGGGTGCCGGTATACTATCGGTGGCGACCCAATTTGCCCGACGAGGGCGACAACCATCTGATTGAACTGGCCGTGGCGGGCGCGGCCCAAGCCATCATCACCCATAACGTGCGCGACATTGCACACGGCCAATTGGCCTGGAAAGATTTGCTGGTGCTAACACCCGCTGAATGCCTGGAGAAATTGCCATGAGCACACTGACGATACGTTTGCCCGACGACACGGCCTTGCGGCTGAAGTCCCTGGCGCGCTCGCGCAAGTTGAGCGTGAACAAACTCATCGAAGAACTGAGTGCCCAGGCCATTACAGCGTTTGATGTTGAAATGCAGTTCAAAACACTGGCAGCCAGCGGCAACTCGCAACAGGCGTTGGCAATTTTGGACCGGCTGGACGGCGGAAAATAGGTGTCCCTATTTTCATGTTCGGGCATGATTCGTCAGCGCCGCGCCAAGCCGGGATGAAAGGGGCAGTATTCTGCAAAAATTTCCAGGTCACTCCGTTCTTGCACCGATTTGGGCAGAGACTTCACGGCACATGCAATAAGACGCAACCTCTTGAGAGAGGGCAGGCGGCCAATATATTCTGGCGGAGCCGTAAGGGATTTTGCTCCCCATATACGGATTTCCTCAAGCTCATCCAATTTTTCAAACCCCTCGGGAAAGCTTTCAAAGTCACAACTTAAAGATAGATTCCGCAAATTTGTCATTGATGCCAGAAAAGCGGTATCGTCCAACGCTCCCCCATGAATTGACAGCCATTCAAGATTGCGCAGTGGGTGCAGTGGCAAGCTAATTACTTCATCAGTGCCGTAAGGAACTCCATCTGCGTCAGCTCCCACGTCGTTCTTGAACCAGGAAAATTTTCTCAGGTTTGTGCAGAGTCGCAAGTCCGGCAGAGGGCCGTGCATGCGTAATTCTTCGAGGTTTTTCCATTGCTCGGTGGTTAATTGCAGTTCCTCGATGCCTGAACCCATGATGCCCAGCCGTTTCAAGCGGGAGAGTCGGGAAAAATCAGCTGGAAGTTTCTTCAAATCCTGCAAGCCGTAGACATCCAGTTCTTCAAGGTTGGAAAGATTGCACAACGAATCCGGTAGTTCCTTAATGGCGGCAGAATATCCCAATTGGTGGTCATCGTTGCTTATGTCGATGACTCGCAGAGTACGCATGTTACCAATACATTCAGGCAGTTCTTGAAGGGTATTCCAGTCGTTGAAATGAAGTTCCTCAATGGCCTGAAGGCGACAGAAAGACTCCGGCAAAAAATCCTTTTCATCGTAGGAAGAATGTGACAACCTCAATTTTTTTAGACGTAGCAGCACGGACAACACATCAAAAACTTCCGATAGCGCATTTTCACAATATTGATAGCTGAATGACTGAAGCGAAGTGAGTGAGCCAATAACAGCGGGGAATGTTACAAAATCAGCACCATCCACGTTAAGTTCTTCCAGGTACGTGAGCCTTGCCAGAGATTCTGGAAGTTCCTTCAGATCATCATCCAGGTATGCGAGTTGCAGTTTGCGTAACTGGCTGAGTTCGCACAGGAGAGGGAGAATTTCGGTGCTCCCACCTTCTTCAATGATAAGTTCTTCCAGGTTCTTCAACCTCGGCAACGCCGAAGGTAGTTCAGGTAGTGAGCGATACACATAAGAGATTTTCAGCTTGCGTAACTGCCCCAATTTCCATAAGTGCGGGCCAATTTTTTTGGCATCGTCCCCGTTGATGAGCAAAGAGTTTTGATCAACGAGATCCGCAAGCCAAGCCGGAATGCCTTCCTCGCTTGCATCGGCTTTGTCAGCGTGCAGATTTTTGTTTTGATCATCAGTTTTTTTTGTCATTCCATACCTCCTGCCTTGCTATGATAGGGTTTCCAACCTTGCACAATCAATACAGCCTACTTCATTAAGAACTCTCTGAACAACCGTCCATCTTGACGAGCCTTGTCATAAAAACCATGGAAAATGTGTCAAGGCACAGGTTTTTGGAAAACCTGGGGCGTACCACGGTTTAATACACGCAATCCGCCGCATCACTACCCCTCCCTCGTTCCCAAACTTCATGCTTTGCTCCCTGCCCGCAACATCACGGCAGCATAGGCAACGCCCGCCCAACAATCAAGCCGCATAACGCCACTTCTCGTCGCTCACAGCCAATGCAGAAATAGGGAACACGGTTTAATGCAGCCGCAATCTTTACTACTGGGCGGCCTGCGCATGCGGCTTTGCCTGCCGGCGGCCGATGGGGTAGCGCCGTTTTGTTCAAGATGGTGCAAAACTGGATTGCTTCGCTACGCTCGCAATGACGCCTGTTTCTGCACAGTCATTGCGAGGAGCGAAGCGACGAAGTAATCTAGAAATGGCGGCATTTGAACCGCTCTGGCGGATCAGACCTTCAACCGCTCCATCAATTCCGTTTCCAGCCGGATGCGGCTGGCGCTGTCGTGGAGGTCGCCGCCGCTGATGAGGAAAACGTCCTCGGCCCGCTCGCCGAGCGTGGCGATCTTGGCGGTTTGCAGGTTGGCCCCATGCTGGACGAGGATGTCGGCGACCGTGTACAGGAGGCCGGGGCGGTCGGCGGCGATGAGGGAGAGGATGAAGTGGCCGCCGCGCTCGTCGGCGACGATGCGCGCTTCCGGTTTGATGGGGAAATGCCTGACCTGGCGCGATAGCCGCCCGGCCGAAGGGACGTCCGGCGGCGCTTGGCGGATCAGGCGCTGTTCCAGTTCGTGTTCGATGTAGGCGATCATTTCGCGCTGGCTGTCGCGTCCCTGCACGTCGAGCATGACAAAGCTGTCGAGGGCGTAGCCGTGCGCGGTGGTGTGGATCTTGGCGTCGACGATGCTGTAGCCTTCGCGGGCGAAGAAGCCGACGATGCGGGCAAAGAGGTCGGGTTGGTCGCGGGTGTAGACCATCACTTGCAGGCTGTCGCCATCGTCGTGCAGGCGGGCGCTGACGACCGGCTGGTCGTTGTGGATGCGGTAATGCAGCGAGCGGGTATGCCAGGCGATTTCCTCGGCCGAGTGGCGCAGGAAATAAACGGTATCGAGCTGCTTCCACAGCCGCTCATGCACCGTCGTGGGGAGGGCGAAGTAGCGCAGGAGGCGCAACGCTTCGGTCTGGCGTTCGGCGATCACGCCGTGGGCCGGCGGCGCTTCGCCCTGATCGAGGAAATGCCGCGTCTGCTGGTAGAGCTCGGCGAGCAGGGTGTCTTTCCACTGGTTCCAGACGGTCGGGCTGGTGCCGCGGATGTCGGCGTGGGTCAGCAGGTAGAGCGCCGTCAGGCGGCGGGCGTCGCCGACCCGGCGGGCGAAGCCGGCGATGACCTCGGGGTCGCTGAGATCTTCCTTCTGGGCGACCTTCGACATGACCAGGTGATTTCTGACCAGCCACACGATCAATTCGCCGTCCTCGCCGGTGAGGCCGTGCTGTTCGCAGAATTCCCAGGCGTCGGCGGCGCCCAGTTCGGAGTGGTCGCCGCCGCGGCCCTTGGCGATGTCGTGGAAGAGGGCGGCGATGTAGAGTAGCCAGGGGCGTTCCAGTTCGCTGACGAGGCGCGAGCACAGCGGGTATTCGTGGGCGAATTCGCTCATGGTGAAGCGGCGCAGGTTGCGGATCACTTGCAGAATGTGCTGGTCGACGGTGTAGACGTGGAACAGATCGTGCTGCATCTGGCCGACGATACGGCCGAAATTGGGCAGGTAGGCGCCGAGGATGTCGAGCTGATTCATCCGCCGCAGGCCGCGCACGAGGCCGCGCGGGCCCTGGAAGAACTTGAGGAAGGCGGCGCGCTGCGCCACGTCGCCCCGCGCTTGCGGCGTGATCCGCTGGCGCGCGCGCCACAGCGCGCGTAGCGCGCGCGTCGTCATGCCGCTCAGTTCGTGCTGTGTCTGCAAGGTCAGGAAGACGTCGAGAATGGCTTGCGGCTGGCGCTCGAACAGCGTTTCGTCGCGGACATCGAGGAGGTTGCCGGCGTTCTGGAAACGCCCGTCGAGCGCCTGCGGCGCTTGCCGGTCTTCCGGCGCCAGCGCCGCTTCCATGTTTTGCAGCAGGATGGTGTTGAGCAGCGTTACCGCCTTGGCGTTGCGGTAATACGCCTGCATCAGTTGTTCCGAGGCGCGCCGGGCCGCTGTCGGAACGAAGCCGAATTCGCGGGCGAGCCGATCCTGATGGTCGAACAGCAGCCGATCCTCGCGCCGGTCGGCGGCATAGTGCAGGTGGATGCGCAGGTGGCGTAGCGTTTCCTCGCAGCGTTCGGCGTGTTCCATCTCCTCGCGGGTGAGAAAGCCGTGCCGTTCGAGATCGGCCCAGCGGCCGCCGTAGCCGGCGGCGCGGGCGATCCAGAAGATGACCTGGAGATCGCGCAGGCCGCCGGGAGAATCCTTGCAATTCGGCTCCAGGCTGTAGGGCGTCTCGTTGAAGCGCAGATGGCGTTCTTGCTGCTCCAGGCGCTTGGCTTCGAGAAAATCGAGCGCATCGAGATGGCCGCGCAAACGCCGCTCGAAAGAGGCGAACAGCTTGCCGTTGCCGGTCAGCAGACGGGCTTCGAGCAGCGCCGTGCGAATGGTAATGTCGTGTTCCGCCGCTTCGAGGCACTCGACCACGGTACGCACGCCGTGGGCGATTTCCAGGCCGATGTCCCAGCAATGGCTGAGCAGGGCCGCGAGTTTTTCCCGCAGCGCCTTGCTGGCCGGGCGCGGCAGCAGGATCAGGAGATCGACGTCGGAAGCCGGATAAAGCTCGTCCCGGCCATAGCCGCCCGTTGCCGCCAGGGCCAGGGACTCCGGCATGGCGAGAGCGGCCCACAGACGGCGGAGAATGCCGTCGACGCGGGCGCTGCGCTGGCGCAGCAGTTCGCCGGCATCCTGGGTTTCTTCGTAGCGTTGCCGCAAGGCGGCCTGGTCGGCCTTGACCTCGGCGCGCAGGGCCGCGATATCAACGCCCACGACCGCGGCGGCCATGACCGCGCTTACGAAATCCAGCCGGGTTTGGGGCGGCTGCCGGCGGACAGGGTCATGACCTCGTAGCCGGTTTCGGTGACCAGCACCGTGTGTTCCCACTGCGCCGACAGGCTGCGGTCCTTGGTCACGATGGTCCAGCCGTCGGGCATCTGGCTGATCGCGGCCTTGCCGGCATTGATCATCGGCTCGATGGTGAACATCATGCCCGGCTCCAGGCGCGGGCCGCTGCCGGCCTTGCCGTAATGCAGCACCTGCGGATCCTCGTGGAAGTTCCTGCCGATGCCGTGGCCGCAAAATTCGCGCACCACCGAATAGCCGTTCTTCTCGGCATGTTTCTGGATGATGGCGCCGATATCGCCCAGCCAGGCGCCGGGACGCACCACCGAGATGCCCAGCCACATGCACTCGAAGGTGATCTCGCACAAGCGCCGCGCCTGGATCGAGCCTTCGCCGACGATAAACATGCGGCTGGTGTCGCCGTGATAATCGTCCTTGATGGTGGTGATGTCGATATTGACGATATCGCCGTTTTTCAGCGCGCGCTCGCCCGGCACGCCGTGGCAGACCTGCTGGTTGATCGAGGTGCAGATCGACTTGGGATAGGGGTTGTAGCCCGATGGCGCGTAATTCAGCGGCGCCGGAATGCAGCCTTGGACCTTGACCATGTGCTCGTGGCAGAGACGATCCAGTTCTTCCGTGGTGACGCCAACCTTGACAAAGGGGGTGACATGATCGAGCGCCTCGGCGGCGAGGCGCCCGGCGACGCGCATTTTTTCGATCTCTTCAGGCGTCTTGATAATGATGCTCATGGCGGTGTGGGGGGCATTGAAGAGTGGAAGAATAAGGGATGGCGCGCGTTTGGCAAAGCGGCGCCGGGAAAATGGCATACTTTGCGCTTCTTCCAGACAGTTGGCGATAAAAATGACGATTCTACTTCTCGGCAAGGATGGCCAGGTCGGCTGGCAACTACAACGCTCGCTGGCCCCGCACGGCCGGGTCGTGGCCTGCGGGCGGAGCGAATGCGATCTGGCCGATCCCGACCGCTTGCGCCAAGTGCTGCGCGCAACGCGGCCCAAGGTGATCGTCAATGCCGCCGCCTATACCGCCGTGGACAAAGCCGAAGCCGAACCCGCAGCGGCATGGCGCATCAATGCCGAAGCGCCTGCCGCGCTGGCCGCCGAAGCGGCGGCCAGCGGCGCGCTGCTGGCGCATTACTCCACCGACTACGTGTACGACGGCGGCAAGACAACGCCCTGGGTCGAAAGCGACCCGACCGGCCCGCTCGGCGTCTACGGCCAGAGCAAACTGGCCGGCGAAGAAGCGATCCGCGCCGCCGCCTGCCGTTCGCTCATCTTCCGCACCAGTTGGGTGTTCGATGCGCGCGGCGGCAATTTCGTCAAAACCATCCTGCGTCTGGCGCGGGAAAAAGAAAGCCTCAACGTGGTCGACGACCAGATCGGCGCGCCGACCCCGGCCGCCCTCATCGCCACCGTGACCGGCCTGGCGCTCGCCCTGCTGCGCCGTGGCGAGTCGCTGGCGGCGGGCGAAAGCCGCCTCTACCACCTGGCGGCGGCGCGCCCCGTCAGTTGGTGCGCCTTCGCCCGGACCATTGTTACCCTGGCCGGCGCCATGCCCGGCTTCGACCTGCGTTTGGAGCCGGAAGCGATCCGCGCCATCGGCGCCGCCGAATACCCGACACCGGCCCGGCGTCCGGTCAATTCCTGCCTCGACTGTAGCCGCCTGGAAAATGATTTCGGCCTGCAAATGCCGGATTGGCAACCCTATCTGGAGCGGATGCTGCACATGCTGGCAGCCAGGTAAAGTGCTGGCTGCGCAGTTCGCTAAGCTTGCCTGCGGTGCTTAACGCGCGTTGGGGTCAGCGGCGATAATCGCATACTTGCGTTTCTGCTCCTGGAAGCTTTCCAGTATGCGATAGCCGTGCAGGTCGGTGAGGTTATTCGTGCCGACCAAGGCGATGGCCGCCGGATCGGCGCGTAGCGCGTCGAGCAATGCTTGCGCTTCGTCGAAGGTGGGTACCGCGTGCAGGAGATAGAAGCGCGCCGCGCCGGAAATGCGTTCGAGCGGACTGAACAGGAACAGCCTGTGGCCATCCTCTTCGTAGCGGCGCAACTGCGCGAACATTTCCTCTGGCGAATCCTGGCGCTGTTCGTGCGGCAGCACGGCGCCACCGTAGCCGACGTAGACCGTGGCCGTCAGCGCCAGCATGATGATAAGCGCACGCGGCATGTTGTCGCGCCGCAGCGCGCGCCAACATAGCGGCAGGGCGATCGCGCAGAGCAGCGCCAGCAGGAGCGCCACCCCGGGCGCCTGTAACTGCCAGCAGCGCAGTGCGACGAATGCCGTCACACCCGCCAGCAATAGCGCATGAATCGCCGCCACGGCGCGCGCGGGTTGATCGCTATTTTTCCAGCGCGCGATGCATAGCGCGATCAACAGGGCCGCCGCCGGGTAGATCATCAACAGATAGGAGGGGCGCTTGCCCGCCGAGAGCGATAGCAGCAGATAGGGCGCGAGCAGCCAGCACAGGCCGAAGGCGAGGCGCCAGTCGCGCGCCAGTTCGCGCCGCCAGTGCCACAGCAGATAGCCGAGCAGCAGATTCCACGGGGCGAAGGTTTCGGGCAGTTTCAACAGGTAGTAGTAAAACGGCTCGGCGTGTGAACCGCGCTGGTAACTGCCGGCGAAGCGGTCGATACTGTTCGACAGCAGAATTTCGCGCACGGCCTCGGGGCCCGCGCGATCATGGAGGGCGAACAGCCATAGTACGAAGGGGATCAGCCCGAGCAGCGCGAAAGCGCCGGGCAGCAACCAGGCGCGCAAGCTGAAGCGACGCTCGCGCCACCATGTCTCGAACAGCAGGAAGGCGAAGATGACGATGCCCGGCACGGCGAGACCGACCACGCCCTTGCTGAGGGTCGCGACCGCGATGCCCGCTGTGTACATGGGCCAGCCCCAGCGTGTCGGCGGGTTTTCGCGTGTGCCATAGAATCCGGTCAGCGCCAGCGTGATGCCGAGCGTGAGCAGCATGTCCTGCCCGGCGATGCGCGCATTCGTCCAAAATGACGCCATCGTCAGCAGAGCGAGCGCGGCGATCCACGCGGCGCGCTCGTCGCCGGTGGTACGCCGGACACAGGCGAACAGTAGCCAGGCACAGGCAAGCGCGGCCAGGATCGACGGCAGCCGCGCGGCGAACGGCGTGGTGCCGCCGATTTGCATTGATGCCGATTGCAGCCAGTAGCTGAGTGGCGGTTTTTCGAGAAAGGCCTGGTCGTTGAGCGTCGGCACGACGTACTGCTGGTCTTGCAGCATCGCGGCGGCGATGCCAGCTTCGCGCGGTTCGGTGGAGCCAAGCAGCGAATAGCGGTCGACGCCGGCAAGCAGCAAGACAGCGGCGAACAGCAACAGAGCGATGTAGGAATGGGTGCGTAATACGGCAACGAAGGAGCGCAAGCGACTTTCCTCCCGGTGGTTACGGCAGATGGAATGCGAGGAAGGGCTCGCCGTTGAATTGCCCACTGGCGACGCGGGTTGCGGTCGACAGCGCGGATGCCGGCAGCGCCTTGGCGGCGTCCGCGTTGATCACGACATAGGCGGGCCTGGGCAGCGCGGTGAGGGCGGCGGCATCGCGCGGGAATTGCGGCGCGAGATCGGCGTCGGCATTAACGAGATATTTGATCGCCGCGCCGTCGCGCGTCATGCCGAACAAGGCGAGCGTACCTGGCTGCGCGCGCCGCTGCGCTTCCACGGCCGCGACGAAATGCGAGCTGTCCTGTTTGCGCAATAGCACGGGTTCGACGACGAGTACCATGGCGCTCCACACCGCGAGCGCGGCGATACCGGCGTAGATGGCGCCGCGGCGCGGCGCTTCTACCTTGCGGCGGACGATCAGGAGGGCAATCTGCAAGGCGGCGAGGACGGTGCAGGGAAGGATCAGCGACAGATCCTGATACTCGCTGCGGCGATGGATGATGACGAGCGCCGCGATCAGCAGCAGCGGCAGCGCGGCGAACAGGCTTGCGAGCGCGGCGCGCAGCCAGCGCAGCGCGCGCGATCCGGCAGCGACCCAGGAATAGGCGGCAAGCGCGGACAGCGCCGGTGTGGCCGCGAGGATGTAGCGCGCCTTTTTCGTTTCCGGCATGGAAAGACCGGCCAGGATCAGCAGTGCCGCCCCCGCGAGCGCGAGGACGAGTTGCCGCGCCGGCGTTTGCGGCTGGCGCAGCAGCGTGGGCGCGAGCAGCGCCAGCGTCAGCACGGCCAGCGGGTAGCTGAGCGCGTAATTGCCGAACGAGCGGGTGAAATAGTAGAAGGGTTCCGACCTGCCCTGCGCTTCGAGGCGACCGGCGACCTGCATGCGCACCACATCCTTCATGAAATCGGCGCCGTACTGCCACCAGGCGAGCGCGAGCAGGGCGAGCCACAGCAGCGCCAGCAGCAATGCCGCCTGGATGGCGAAGCGCAGCAGCGCGCGCCACTGCGAACTCAGCGCGTAATAGCTGATGACGGCGCTGGCGGGAATCACGATACCGAGCGGGCCGCGCACGCAGAAACCGAGAATCAGCACGAGCGGCAGCCAGCGCGGCGCTTGTCCTGTGCGATCGGCGCTGTAGGCCAGATAGAAGGCCAACAGCGTGAGCGTCGCGACCATCTGGTCGAGCGAGATCGAGCGCGCCTCGGCCAGGAAGGTCACGGTCATCACTTGCAGGCACAGCGCCAGCCATGCCCATTCTTTGGCGTGCGGCGCCAGCAGGCGGTAGAGGATCACCAGATTGAGCGCGGCGGCGAGCGCGGTCGGCAGGGCGGCGCTGAAACGGGTGACGGCCCCGAAGGGTAGCGAACCCAGTGCAATCAACAGCGTCCCGGTTACCGGATAATCGGGATAGGGTTCGCCCCAGGTGGTCGGAAACCAGCTTGGGCCGTGCCGCAGCATTTCCTGCGCGAATACCGCGAAACGGCTTTCGAAACCGATAAAGGGCTGCTGCCACAGTCCCGCCATGAACAGCAACAGGCCGATGCCGCCGAGCAGCCAGCTCTCGCGACGAATCACGGCGGCTTCATTCATTATGGGTGGGATGGCGCGGCGGCGTCTGGTTGCGGTTCGGTCGCGGCACTATGTCCCGTGCCCTGAGCGATGGTTTCCTCGATGATGAAGCGCGGACGCGCCCGCACGTCGGTATAGATGCGTCCGATATATTCGCCCAGCAGGCCGAAGCTCATGAATTGCGCGCCGATGAAAATGAAGAGGATGGCGAACAGCGGGAATACGCCGTCCACGCCCCATGCCGCGCCCTTGATGATGCGCAGCGCCAAGAGCAGCAGCGCGAACAGCGTGCCTGCCGCGGCGATGGCGCCGCCGATAAAGGACAACAGCCGCAGCGGCGCGGTCGTCATCGCGGTCAGCAGATCGAATTGCAGGTTGATCAGCTTGAGCACGCTGTATTTGGAATCGCCAGCGGCGCGCTCCTCGTGCCGCACCGGGATTTCCGTGGTGTGGCGCGCAAACGAATTGGCCAGCATGGGGATGAAGGTGCTGCGTTCATCGCAGCGCAGCATGGTGTCGACAATGTGACGGCGATAGGCGCGCAGCATGCAACCGTAATCCGACATCTGGACGCCGGTGGCGCGGCGCACGAAATTGTTGACGACGCGCGACGCGAGGCGGCGGAACAAGCTGTCCTGGCGCAACTGGCGCACCGTGCCGACCACCTCGTAGCCTTCTTCGGCGGCCTGGATCAGCTTCGGTATTTCCTCGGGCGGGTTTTGCAGGTCGGCGTCGAGCGTGACGATCAGGTCGCCGCGAGCGCGCGAAAAACCCGCCATGACCGCCGCGTGCTGGCCATAGTTGCGATTGAGAATGACGCCGACGAACAGCGGATCGGCCGCCGCCGCGCGAATGAGTTCGGCGGAGGCGTCGCGGCTGCCGTCATCGACGAGAATGATCTCGGCGGGCAAGCCGATTTGCCGGACCACGGCGCGGCAGCGTTCGCACAGCGCGGGCAGGTTGTCCTCTTCGTTGTAGACGGGAATGACGATCGACAGCAGTTCAATACGATGGGGGCGGGGCATGGGATTACCTTGTTGCAAGCACAGTACGCATGGCATGGACGACGCGCTCGATATCGGCATCGGACATGTCGGGAAATAGCGGCAGCGAACAGATGCGCGCGGAATTCCACTCGGTGTTGGGCAGGGGAGGCTGCGCGCCAGCGTTCAATTCCCGATAATATTTTTGCTGGTGCACGGCGCGGAAATGGATGCCGCAACCGATGCCCTGGGCCTTCATCGCCTCGATGAAGGTGTCGCGTTCCGGCACGCGTACGACGAACAGATGCCAGGCGTGCCGGTGCGGCCATGTCGGTGCGAGCAGGGGTTGCACCTGCGGCAGATCGCGCAGCAATTCATGGTAGCGGGCGGCCAGTTCGGCGCGGCGGGCGTTGATGCGGTCGAGCCGCGCCAACTGGCTCAGCGCCAGCGCCGAGCACATGTCGGGCAGGTTGTACTTGAAGCCGGGTTCGATGACTTCGGCCTGCGGATTGCGTCCCTGCGTGGCGCGGTCGTAGGCATCGACGCCAAGACCGTGGAAGCGCAGCCGGCGCAATTTGGCCGCGAGTTCGTCGTCGTCGGTAACCAGCACGCCGCCCTCGGCGGCGGTGACGTTCTTGATCGCCTGCAAGGAGAAAATGCTGTCCGCGCCGCGCCCGACCGGGATTGATTTGTAGTGCGCGCCGAGCGCGTGGGCGGTGTCCTCGAGCAGCGCGATGCCGCGCGCGGCGGCAAGCGCGCGGATCGGATCGAGATCGAGCGGCGCGCCAGCGAAGTGGACGGGAATGATCAGCCTGGTGCGCGGCGTGATCGCGCGCTCGATGGCGTCGGCGGTCGTCATCAGGTTGTCGCGGTCGACATCGACATACACCGGCTTGGCGCCGAGCAGCGTAATCAGGTTGATCGTCGATACCCAGGTCAGTGACGGCGTGACGACCTCCGCGCCGGGGCCGATTCCCTTGGCAATCAGGTACAGGTGCAGGGCGGCGGTCGCCGACGCCATCGCCACGGCATGGCGGGCGCCGGTCAGCTCGCAGAAGGCGGCTTCGAGCGCGGCGGTCTTGGCGCCGGTGGTGATCCAGCCGGAATTCAATACCGCGGTGACCGCGGCGATGTCCTCGGGACTGATCTGCGGTCGGCAGAAAGGCAGAAACGTTTCTGACATGGGCTTGGCTGTTTGTCGATCAAAACGGCGGCAGTGTAGCGAATTCCCGGCTGCCGCGCACGGCTGGGTGCATGAAACAACCAGAAATCCGCCTCGCCCGCGACGGCGGGAGCGGTTGCGCATTGGCGCTTTATTTTCCGGCAGCGGTTTGTCAGGCTGCCGCCGCGTAGTAAACTCCCCGCCTTCCCTGTGCTATCGAGAGACTTCACACATGAAAACAATCGTGTTCGCATATCACGATTTTGGTTGTAGCGGAATTCGCGCGCTGCGCGCGGCGGGTTTCGAGATCGTGGCCGTATTCACGCACCGCGACAATCCGCAGGAAAATATTTTCTTCGAATCGGTGGCGCGGCTGTGCGCGGAGCTGGATATTCCGGCATACGTGCCGGATTCCATCGAGCATCCGCTGTGGCAAAAACAGATTGCCACGCTGGCGCCCGATTTCATGTTCTCGTTCTATTACCGCGAGCTGATTCCGGCCCCCATCCTGGCCCAGGCGAAGAAGGGCGCGTTCAATCTGCACGGTTCGCTGCTGCCGCGCTACCGCGGCAGGTCGCCGCTGAACTGGGCGATGCTGAACGGCGAACAGATCACCGGCGTCACCCTGCATCACATGGTCGAGCGCGCCGATGCCGGCGATATCGTCGGCCAGGTCGAAGTCCGCATCGAGCCGGACGACTACGTGCAGCAGGTGCATCGCAAACAATTGACAGCGGCGCAACAGTTGCTGGCCGAGTGCCTGCCCGCCATCGCCGCCGGCAGCGCGCCGCGCATTGCGCAGGATATCGATGCGGGTAATTACTGCGGGCGCAGGCATCCGGCGGATGGCGCGATCGATTGGAGTCAGAGCGCCACGGCCGTGCGCAATCTGGTGCGCGCTGTCGCGCAGCCGTTCCCCGGCGCATTCTCTTACGCCGGCAGCCGCAAGGTCGTCGTCTGGGAGGCCGATGCCGTCGAGTTGAAACAGGCGCAGACGCCCGGCACGATCCTGTCGACGCAGCCCTTGACCATCGCCTGCGGGCAGGGCGCGCTGACCATCCGGGTCGGCCAGATTGACGGCGGTATCTGCCAGTCCGGCCCGCAGCTCGCGCGCGAACTCAACCTCGTCGATGGCATCCGCCTCGGCGCGATGGCAGCGCCCGCGCCGCGCCGCCAGCGGCTACTTATCCTCGGCGTCAATGGCTTCATCGGCAATCATTTGACCGAACGCCTGCTGGCCAGCGGCAAATACGAAGTGTATGGCATGGATCGTAGCAACACGGCGATCTCGCGGCTGCTCGATCAGCCACACTTCCATTTCCTCGAAGGCGATATCAGCATCCACCGCGAATGGATGGAATATCACATCAGCAAGTGCGACATCGTGCTACCGCTGGTCGCCATCGCCACGCCCATCGAATACACGCGCAATCCGCTGCGCGTGTTCGAGCTCGATTTCGAGGAAAACCTCAGGATCATCCGCGATTGCGTGCGCTTCAACAAACGGGTGATTTTCCCGTCCACCTCCGAGGTGTACGGGATGTGCCAGGAGGATGAGTTCGACGAGGACAATTCGTCGCTGGTGCTCGGGCCGATCAACAAGCAGCGCTGGATTTACTCCGCCAGCAAGCAATTGCTCGATCGTGTCATCTGGGCCTACGGCGACCGTGGCCTGCGCTTCACGCTGTTCCGGCCCTTCAACTGGATGGGGCCGCGTCTCGATAGCCTCGATTCGGCGCGCATCGGCAGCTCGCGCGCCATCACGCAATTGATCCTGAACCTGGTCGAGGGTACGCCGATCCGCCTGATCGACGGCGGCGAGCAGCGCCGCTGCTTTACCGACATCGCCGACGGTATCGACGCCCTGTTCCGCATCATCGAGAACGACAAGGATGCCTGCAACGGCAAGATCATCAACGTCGGCAATCCACAAAACGAGGCCAGCATCCGCGAACTGGCGGAAATGCTGCTCGATGCCTTCAACCGGCATCCGCTGCGCGACCGCTTCCCGCCGTTCGCCGGCTTCAAGGTGGTCGAGAGCAGTTCCTATTACGGCAACGGCTATCAGGATGTGCAGTTCCGGCGGCCGAGCATCCGTAACGCCAACCGCTATCTCGGCTGGCAACCCAGCGTGCCGCTCAGGCAAACCATCGAAACCACGCTCGACTTCTTCCTGCGTTCGGCGCTGACTGAAACGGAAGCAGGCCGTTGAACGCCGACGCGCAGGCGCCATTGCCGGTCGGCCTGCGCGTCGACGTCGATACCTTTCGCGGCACGCGCGACGGCGTGCCGGCGCTGGTCGAGCTGTTCGCCCGCCACGCGGTGCGCGCGTCCTTCTTCATGAGCGTCGGCCCGGACAACATGGGTCGCAATCTGTGGCGACTGCTGCGGCCGGCATTTCTGGCCAAGATGCTGCGCTCGAAGGCGGCCAGCCTGTATGGCTGGGATGTGCTGCTGCGCGGCACGGCATGGCCCGGGCCGATCATCGGCGAGCGCCTGCGCGATTGCGTGCGGCTGCCGCATGACGCCGGCCACGAGGTCGGCCTGCACGCCTGGGATCATTACAGCTGGCAGATGCACATTGATCGCTATTCGCAGGCGACGCAGGCGCGACATATCCAGCTCGGCTTCGACAAACTCGGGGATATCCTGGGTTGCCCGCCGCAGTGCTCGGCCACCGCCGGCTGGCGCAGTAATGACGCCACGCTGCTGGCCAAGCAGGCATTTCCTTTCGCCTACAACAGCGACTGCCGTGGCAGCGCCGCATTTCGTCCCGTCGTCGCCGGCCAGGCGTTGACGCCGCAAATTCCGGTAACGCTGCCAACCTACGATGAAATCATCGGCCGCGATGGCGTGACCGACGCCAACTACAACGCCCGCATCCTCGACCGCATGCGCCCGGGGCAACTCAACGTCTACACGATCCATGCGGAGGTCGAGGGCATCGCGCTCTACCAGCGTTTCGCCGAACTGCTCGATCTGGCGCGCGAGCGCAATATCCGCTTCCAGCCACTCGGCAGTCTCGATCTCGGCGCACTGCCGCCATGCCCGCTGGCGCGCCGCGAACTGCCGGGGCGCGAGGGCTGGCTGGCCGTGCAGGGCGGCGTAGCGGCATGAACCCCTGGTTGGCCATCGCGGCAACGATTGTGCTGACGGTTGCCGGGCAATTGCTGCAAAAGCGGACGGCATTGCGTTTTGCGGCGGCGCGGGGTTCCGCGCTGGCGTTCTATCTGCGCGCCGCCGATTTCTGGCTGGCGCTGCTTTGCCTGAGCGGCGCGATGGCGCTGTGGCTGGTGGCGCTGGCAAGTTTCGACGTGAGTAAGGCGTATGCGCTGCTCGGCATCAATTATCTGCTGGTGCCGCTCGCCGCGGTCTGGCTGTTCGGCGAGCGCCTGCCGCCGCGCGGCTGGCTCGGCGCGCTGCTGGTCTGCGCCGGCATATTCCTGATTGGTCGGAGCTGAGCCAGGTGTCGCGTGTTTCCAACTCCCTGCGTCCGGGCCTCATGCACGCCGTGGCTAGCGTGTTGCTGGTCAGCATTGCGCAACTGGCGCTCAAGCGCGCCGCAACCGACCTGCCCGTGGTGGTTTCCGCGCTGTCGTTTACAACGCTGACGACGTATGGCGCGGCGGTAATGGCACTGCTGTTTGGGCTTGCGTGCTACGCGGCGTCGATGCTGCTGTGGCTGCGCGCGCTTGGCGAATTGCCGCTCAGCGTCGCCTATCCGCTGCTCGCGCTCAGTTATCCGCTCGTCTACCTCGGCGCGCTGCTGCTGCCGGGCTTCGAGGATGCCCTGAGCGCCACGCGCCTGCTCGGCATGTTGCTCACCTTGTTGGGCATCGCCCTGCTGGCGCCGCGCCCGGTGCGCTGATCAGCGCCGCCGACGCGCGCCAGACTCGGGCAATGTCCATTCCGTCTGGCTTATGCCTGCTTGAAATGCTTGTTGAACTTCCGCTCAGCTTGGGAAGGCGTTATACTTGATGGGTTTTCCTTGCTCTCGTGGCCAGGAAGGCGGTTGCCGGCAGGGTGTCGGCGGCCAAATCCACACACCCGCCGCTTAAGGGTGCGCGCCAGATACTGGCGGGCGTTTCGGGCGGGTGGCGGTGCAACCCTTAAGGAGTTTTACATGTCCGTTACCATGCGTGAAATGCTGGAGGCCGGTGTTCATTTCGGCCATCAGACCCGTTTCTGGTCCCCCAAGATGGCGCCCTACATTTTCGGCGCCCGCAACAAAATCCACATCGTCAATCTCGAAAAGACCTTGGTCAAGTACAACGAGGCCATGGGCTTCGTGAAGAAGCTGGCCGGCAATCGCGGCAATATCCTGTTCGTCGGCACCAAGCGTCAGGCGCGTGAAATCATCGCCGAGGAGGCGAGCCGCGCCAGCGCGCCGTTTGTCGATCAGCGCTGGCTGGGCGGCATGCTGACCAATTTCAAGACGGTCAAGACCTCGATCAAGCGCCTGAAGGACATGGAACTGGCAGTCGAGGCCGGCGAACTGGAAAAGATGCCGAAGAAAGAGGCGCTGACCTTCCGCCGTGAGCTGGAGAAGCTGCAAAAATCCATCGGCGGCATCAAGGACATGGGCGGCCTGCCGGACGCCATTTTCGTCATCGACGTTGGCTACCACAAAATCGCCATCACCGAGGCCGAGAAGCTTGGCATTCCGGTCATCGGCGTGGTCGATACCAATCACTCCCCGGAGGGCGTGTCCTACGTCATTCCGGGTAACGACGATTCTTCCCGCGCTATCCAGTTGTACGCTCGCGGCGTCGCCGACGCCATCCTCGAAGGCCGCAGCCATGTGGTTCAGGAAATCGTCGCGGTCGGCGACGACGAGTTCGTCGAGGTCGACGAAGGGGTCGCGGAGTAAGGCCGTAGCGGCGGAGCCTGCTGGTTCCGCCGGTTTCACAAGCTCAGGAGAATAAATATGGCGGCAATTACCGCAAGCATGGTGGCAGAACTGCGCGGCAAGACCGACGCGCCCATGATGGAATGCAAGAAGGCTTTGACCGAGGCCGATGGCGACATGGTCAAGGCCGAGGAAATCCTCCGCGTCAAGCTCGGCAACAAGGCGTCCAAGGCCGCTACCCGCATCGCCGCCGAAGGCATCGTTGCGGTCAGCATCGCGGCCGACGGCAAGAGCGGCGCGATGGTCGAGGTCAATTCGGAAACCGATTTCGTCGCCAAGAACGACGAATTCATCGCCCTGGCCAACGGCTGCGCCAAGCTGGTCGCCGAGCGCGATCCCGCCGACGTGGCGGCCCTGTCGGCGCTGCCAATGGGCGAGGGCACGGTCGAATCGACCCGTTCCGCCCTGGTCGGCAAGATCGGCGAAAACATGAGCATTCGCCGTTTCGTCCGCTTCGCCGCCAAGGGCAAGCTGGTTGCCTACATCCACGGCGGCGCCAAGATCGGCGCCGTGGTCGATCTGGTCGGCGGCGACGAGCAGTTGGGCAAGGATCTGGCGATGCACATCGCCGCCTCCAAGCCGAAGTCGCTGGATGCTTCCGGCGTGGCGAGCGAACTGCTGGACGCCGAGCGCCGCGTGGCCATCGAGAAGGCCCGCGAATCCGGCAAGCCGGAGGCGATGCTGGAAAAAATCGCCGAAGGCAGCGTGCAGAAATTCCTCAAGGAAGTGACCCTGCTCGGCCAGGTTTTCGTCAAGGCCGCCGACGGCAAGCAGACCATCGAACAGCTGCTCAAGGAAAAGGGCGCTTCCATCGCCGGTTTCACGCTGTACATGGTGGGCGAGGGCATCGAGAAGAAGAGCAACGATTTTGCTGCTGAAGTCGCCGCCCAGGCCGCTGCCGCTGCCAAGAAATAAGCCGGAAACAAGCCGATGACTACGCCCAGGTACAAGCGGATTCTCCTCAAACTCTCCGGCGAGGCGCTGATGGGTAATGATGCCTACGGCATCAACCCGCAGGTCATCGCGGGAATTTGCGCGGAGATCAAGTCGGTGGCCGACTTGGGCGTGGAAATCGGTATCGTCATCGGCGGCGGCAACATCTTTCGCGGCATGGCCGGCACGGCCACCGGGATGGATCGCGCCACCGCCGATTACATGGGCATGCTGGCCACGGTGATGAACGCCATGGCCCTGTCCGACGCGATGCGTCAATGCGGCCTCAATGCCCGCGTGCAATCGGCCCTGAATATCGAGCAGGTGGTCGAGCCGTACATCCGCGGCAAGGCCATCCGCTATCTCGAAGAAGGCAAGGTCGTGATTTTCGGCGCCGGCACCGGCAACCCCTTCTTCACCACCGATACCGCCGCCGCCCTGCGCGGCTCGGAAATCGGCGCGGAAATCGTGCTCAAGGCGACCAAGGTCGACGGTATCTACAGCGCCGATCCCAAGAAGGATCCGGCGGCGACCCGCTTCGACCGGATCAGCTTCAACGATGCAATCGCCAAAAATCTGGCGGTCATGGATGCGACCGCCTTCGCGTTGTGCCGCGACCAGAAATTGCCGATCAACGTGTTCTCGATCTTCAAGGCCGGCGCGCTGAAGCGCGTGGTTTGCGGCGAAGACGAAGGCACGCTGGTCACTTGCTGAGGGAGACGACAAATGATTGCCGAAATCAAAAAAACCGCCGAACACAAGATGCACAAATCCCTGGAGGCGCTGAAAGCCGACCTCCTGAAAATTCGTACCGGCCGCGCCCATATCGGCCTGCTCGACCATGTCCAGGTCGATTACTACGGTTCTCTGGTGCCGGTGAACCAGGTTGCCAACATTACCCTGGTCGATTCCCGCACCCTCGGCGTCCAGCCTTGGGAAAAGGCCATGGTCGGCAAGGTCGAGAAGGCCATCCGCGATTGCGATCTCGGCCTCAACCCGGCGACGCAGGGCGAGTTGATCCGCGTGCCGATGCCGGCCCTGACCGAAGAGCGTCGGCGCGAGATGATCAAGATCGTCAGGCACGAAGGCGAGGGCGCCCGGGTGGCGATCCGCAACCTGCGCCGCGATGCCATCACCCACCTCAAGGACGCGCTGAAAAAAGGCGAGATTCCCGAGGACGACGAACGCCGCGCCCAGGACGACATGCAGAAGCTGACCGACAAATCCATCGCCGAAGTCGACAAGATGCTCGCCCAGAAAGAGGCCGAGCTGATGCAAATTTGATCGTCGTCCTCTGCTGACGGCCCGCCGCATGGCGATTTTCTCCAGCTCGACACGCCAGGTTCCCGCAGCGGTGGCCGTGCCGCGCCACGTCGCTGTCATCATGGACGGCAACGGGCGCTGGGCGAAAAAGCGCCTGCTGCCGCGCGTCGCCGGCCACGTCAAGGGCGTCGAGCTGGTGCGCGAAATGGTTCGCGCCTGCCTCGAACGCGGCATCGGCCACCTGACGCTGTTTGCCTTTTCTTCGGAAAACTGGCGCCGCCCGCCGGAAGAAGTCACCCTGTTGATGCAACTGTTCGTCAAGGCGCTGGAGCAGGAAGTCGACAAGCTGGCGCGCAACGGCGTGCGCCTGCGCGTCATCGGCGACCTGGCGCGCTTCGATCCGCGTCTGCGCGAACTGATCCAGCGCGGCGAAGAAAAAACCGCCGGCAACGACCGCCTGGCGCTGACCATCGCCGCCAATTACGGCGGTCGCTGGGACATCCTGCAAGCCGCCAACAGCCTGGCAAAAGCCGCTCCAGAGCGCCTCGGCGCGTGGACCGAGGCCGATCTCGAACCGCATCTGGCGATGTCTTTCGCGCCGGAACCCGACCTTTTCATCCGCACCGGCGGCGAGGAGCGGATCAGCAATTTCCTGCTCTGGCAACTGGCCTATACCGAACTTTATTTCACGCCGACCCTGTGGCCGGATTTCACGACCGCCGAGTTCGACAAGGCCATCGCCTCCTTCCAGCAGCGCGAGCGGCGTTTCGGCCGGACCAGCGAGCAGTTGACGGAAAAAGCCGCCTCCGGGGAAGCCGCCGCAAGGTAGCCGCCATGTCCAATCTCACGCAGCGCATCCTCACTGCCGTCGTGTTGCTTGCGCTATTCATTCCGGCGCTGGCCATGTCTACGCCTTGGCCGTTTTTACTGCTGACCTTGCTGCTGGTTGGCGCCGCCGGCTGGGAATGGTCGCGGCTAATCGGCTGGTCGGGCTGGCGAGCGTGGGCGTCGGGTGTGCTGTGCGCTGTGGGCGCCGTGGTGTTGCCTTTCCTTTGGGAGACTGATCGCCTGTCGCGCCTGCTGGGATGGCGTTCCGTGCTGGCGTGGCAGTTCGTGTGCTGGTGCGCGGTGTGCCTGCTGTGGGTTGGCGGCGGCGCGTGGCTGTTGTGGCGTGGCGTGGCGCGCTGGCCCGCCTTGCCTCAGTGGCTGCGCTGGGGTTTCGGCATGGCGATACTGGCTGCGGCGTGGGCTGCGCTGATAATGGCATACGGGAGGGGAGTGAACTATCTGCTCTCGGTGCTGGCGCTGGTGTGGGTGGCGGACATCGGCGCGTATGCCTTTGGCCGCACGCTGGGCGGCAAGCTGACGGGCGGGCGTAAGCTCGCGCCTTCCATCAGCCCCGGCAAAACCTGGGAAGGGGCGGTTGGCGGCTTCATCTGCGTGCTGCTGCTGGGTGCGGTTTGGGTTGGGCTTGAACCTCACTCTCATCGGCCCAGTCTCTACACGATCTTGTGGTTGCGCGGCCCGATCTGGTTTGTGGCCGGTCTGGCCCTGCTCACGGCGATGAGCGTCATTGGCGATCTGACCGAATCGCTGGTCAAGCGCGCCGCCGGAGCCAAGGATTCGAGCCAGTTGCTGCCGGGACACGGCGGCGTGCTCGACCGCATCGACGCGTTGCTGCCCGTGCTGCCGCTGGCGGTGCTGCTCGTGACCTATCTCCCGCCGCTGCTCGAACTGCTGTCGCGGAGCGCCGGATGAGCCGGCAAAACATCACCATTCTCGGCTCGACCGGCTCGATTGGGGTCAGCACCCTCGACGTCATCCGCCGCCATCCCGAACGCTACCGCGCTTATGCTCTGTGCGCTCACAGTCAGGTTGATCGGCTGTTCGCCCAGTGCCAGGAGTTTCACCCGGCTTTTGCCGTCGTCCGCGACGCGGAATTAGCCGGCGATCTGGCCGGGCGCTGCCGCGCCGCCGGCCTGCCGACCGAGGTGCGCCATGGCGTCGAGGCTTTGGCCGAACTGGCGGCGGCGGCGGAAGTCGATGCCGTGATGGCCGCCATCGTCGGCGCCGCCGGCCTGGAGCCGACGCTGGCCGCCGCCCGCGCCGGCAAGAGGGTGATGCTGGCCAATAAAGAGGCGCTGGTCATGGCCGGCGAGCTGTTCATGCACGCGGTGCGCGAGAACGACGCCACCTTGCTGCCGGTCGATAGCGAACACAATGCCATTTTCCAGTCGCTGCCCGCCGATTTCGCGCGCGGGCTGGCGGCTTGCGGCGTTCGCCGCATTCTGTTGACGGCTTCCGGCGGCCCTTTCCGCGACACGCCGCTGGCCGACCTGCGGCAGGTGACGCCGGAACAGGCTTGCGCCCATCCGAACTGGGTCATGGGGCGCAAGATTTCCGTCGATTCGGCGACCATGATGAACAAGGGGCTGGAAGTCATCGAAGCCCGCTGGCTTTTCGCCGCGCCGCCGGAGATGATCCAGGTCGTCGTCCATCCGCAGAGCGTGATGCATTCGGCGGTGCAGTACGCTGACGGTTCGCTGCTGGCGCAACTGGGCAATCCCGACATGCGCACGCCGATCGCTCACGCTCTGGCCTGGCCCGAGCGCATCGACGCCGGGGTCGCGGCGCTGGATCTGTTCGCGGTCGGTCGTCTCGATTTTCTGCCGCCCGCTGCCGAACGTTTCCCCTGCCTGCAACTGGCCTACGATGCGCTGCATGCGGGCGGCACGGCGCCGGCCATCCTCAATGCCGCCAATGAGGTGGCGGTGGCCGCTTTTCTCGACCGGCGCTTGCCCTTCCTCGGTATTGCCCGCCTGAACGAAGCGGTGCTGCAAGCCGTTCCCGCCCTTGCCGGGGACAGCCTCGACGACGTTCTGGCGGCCGACGCGGAGGCGCGGCGCTGCGCCGGGGAAATGCTCCGCCAGGGGAGTTGCGCGTGAGCGATCTGCCCTTCTATCTGGCCGCCTTCGCGCTGCTTCTCGGCGTCCTGATCGTGGTCCATGAATATGGTCATTACGCCGTTGCCCGCTTGTGCGGCGTCAAGGTGCTACGCTTTTCGATCGGCTTTGGCCGGACGATCTGGCAGCGGCGCTGCGGGCGCGATGGCACCGAATGGGCGATTGCCGCCTTTCCGCTCGGCGGTTACGTCAAGATGCTCGACGAGCGCGAGGGCGAGGTGGCGCCGGAAGAAGCGCACCGCGCCTTTAACCGCCAGTCGGTCGGGCGCCGCAGCCTGATCGTCGTCGCCGGGCCGGCGGCCAATTTTTTGCTGGCCATCGTGCTGTACTGGGCGATTTTCATGCAGGGCAGCCACGAGTTGTTGCCCATACTTGGCGAACCGCTAGCCGATACCCCGGCAGCCATGGCGAAAATCGTCAACGGCGAGCAGGTGCGCCGCGTCGATGGGCAGGCGGTGGCGACCTGGAACGATCTGCGCTGGCTGCTGCTGCGCAATGCCGTCGAGCGCGAGAGCGTCGATCTGGAAACGATCAACGAACGCGGCGAAATCGCAGTCAGGCGCCTGTTCCTGGCGGCGGCGGGCGAGCAGGGCTGGCAGGGAGATGCCCTGGAACGCCTGGGCATCGTCTTTTTCCGCCCGCAACTGCCGGCTGTCATCGGCAAGGTGGCGGCGGACGGGCCGGCGGCCCGCGCCGGCCTCCTGCCCGGCGACCGGGTGCTGGCCGCCGATGGCCGGCCGGTCGCCCTGTGGCACGAACTGGTTCTGGCTATCCGTGAAGCCGCCGGGCGCTCGGTGCGCCTTGAGTTTTCGCGCGCGGGCCGGGTCATGGCCGTCGAAGTCGTGCCGGAAATCTTCGCCGAGCGCGGCCTGCGACTCGGCAAGATCGGCATCGCGGTGGCCGGCGGCGAAGAGACGCAACGCGAGATCCGCACCTTCGTCCGCTACGGCTTCATCGAGGCCGGGCAGAAGGCGCTGGGCGAAACCTGGGATAAGTCGGTGTTCAGCCTGATCATGCTCGGCCGGATGCTGACCGGCGAAGTGTCGTGGAAAAACCTCTCGGGGCCGGTGACCATCGCCGACTATGCCGGACAGTCGGCCCGGCTTGGCCTCGATTATTATGTCAAGTTCATGGCGCTGCTCAGTATCAGCCTCGGCATCCTCAACCTGCTGCCCATCCCGGTGCTGGACGGTGGGCATTTGATGTATCATGCGCTCGAGGTCGTCAGGCGAAAGCCGCTCTCCGAGCGCGCAATGGGAATTACCCAGTTGATCGGGATAGCCATTTTGTTCGCCCTGATGGCTTTCGCTTTTTTTAACGATTTGAGCCGTCTGTTTTCGGGCTGAGTGAATGAACAGATCCCTGTTGTCCGCCTTGGTTGCCAGCTTGTTCGCCGTTCCGGCAATAGCTTTTGAATCCTTCACCGTCAAGGATATCCGCGTCGAAGGCATACAGCGGACGGAGGCCGGCACGGTTTTCAGCTATCTGCCGGTCAAGGTTGGCGAAACGCTGACCCAGGAAAAATCAGCCCAGTCGATCAGGGCGCTGTTCGCCACCGGCTTCTTCAAGGATGTCCGCATCGAGGTCGACAACGATGTGATGGTCGTCGTCGTCGAGGAGCGGCCGGCCATCGCCCGCATCGACTTCGTCGGCATGAAGGAGTTCGAGAAGGACGCCATCATCAAGGCGCTCAAGGAAACCGGCATCGGCGAGGGGCGTATCTTCGACCGGGCGCTGCTCGACAAGGCCGAGCAGGAATTGAAGCGGCAATATCTGTCGCGCGGCAAGTACGCGGCGAACATCACGACCACGGTGACGCCGCTGGAACGCAACCGGGTCGGCATCAATTTCAATATCGCGGAAGGCGAGGCGGCCAAGATCCGCCAGATCAACATTGTCGGCAACCAGGCTTTCAGCGAAAAGACGCTGCTCGACCTGTTCGAGTTGCGCACGCCGGGCTGGATGACCTGGTATACCAAGAACGACCAGTATTCCCGCCAGAAACTGGCGGCCGACCTGGAAAAGCTGAAATCCTTCTACATGAACCAGGGTTACCTGGAGTTTGCCGTCGAATCGACGCAGGTTTCGATTTCGCCCGACAAGCAGGATGTGTATATCACCCTCAATATCAGCGAGGGCGGGCTTTATCAAGTGTCGTCGGTGAAACTGGCCGGCGATTTCTCGATTGCCGAGGAAGAGCTGAAACGGCTGGTGATCGTCAGGCCGGGCGACATCTTTTCGCGCGAGCAATTGAACAATTCCACCAAGGCGATCACGGATCGTCTCGGCAGGGAAGGCTATGCCTTCGCCAACGTCAACGCGGCGCCGGAAATCGACAAGGACAAGCGTCAGGTGGCGTTCACCATCTTCGTCGATGCCGGCAAGCGGGTCTATGTCCGGCGCGTCAACATCACCGGCAACGCCCGCACCCGCGACGAGGTGATCCGCCGCGAGGTGCGCCAGATGGAAGGCGGCTGGTACGACGCGGAGCGCATCACGCTTTCCAAGGAGCGCCTCGACCGGCTTGGCTACTTCTCCGAGGTGGCGGTCGAGACGCCGGCGGTGCCGGGCACGGCCGACCAGGTGGACGTCAACCTGGGCGTCACCGAAAGGCCAACCGGCAACCTCATGCTCGGCGTCGGCACCTCGAGCACCGACCGTCTGATTCTCTCCGGCGCCATTACCCAGGACAATTTCATGGGCAGCGGCAACAATGTCGGGATTCAGGTCAACTCGGCCAAATCGCAGCGCGCCTATGTGCTCTCCTATACCAACCCCTATTTCACCATCGACGGCGTCAGCCAGGGCTTCGACCTTTATCACCGCACGATCGACACCAGCGACTACGATAACCTGGCTTATTACAAATCGGCATCGACCGGCCTTGGCATGCGCTTTGGTTTCCCGATCGGCGAAAAAGAGTCGATCGGTGTCGGTTTGGGTATCGACACGACATCCATTTCCGTGAATAGCACCAGCCCGAAGCGCTACCAGGAGTTCGTCGGCTGGCCGGATTCCAAGACCGACCGCAACTTCACCCTGCCGCTGACCCTGAGCTGGACCAGCGACGGCAAGGACAGCTTCTTCTTCCCGACCAAGGGCACCTATCACCGGGCGGCGGTCGAAATCGCGCTGCCCGGTGGCGACTTGCAGTATTATCGGGCAACCTATCAGTTGCAGCATTTCATTCCCCTGAGCCGGCGTTTCACCCTGATGCTGAACGGCGAACTGGGTTATGCCAATGGTTATGGCAAATCCAGCGAATTGCCCTTCTACAAGAACTTCTATGCTGGCGGCGTCGGTTCGGTGCGCGGCTACAAGGCATCCAGCCTCGGCCCGATCGATAATTCGCAAGGCGACGAAGAGCGCATCGGCGGCAATCGCCGCGTCGTCGGCAACGCCGAATTGCTGTGGGCGCTGCCAGGGATGGAGAAAGATGTCCGTTTGGGCTGGTTCTTTGACGCCGGCCAAGTCTATGGCAAGGACAATTTGGGCAAAAACCAGGATCTCGACTTTGGCGAACTGCGTTATTCCACGGGCCTGTCGGCGGCGTGGATTTCGCCGATCGGGCCGCTCAAGTTCAGTTTCGGCCGCCCGCTTAACAAGAAGTCGGGGGACAAGACCGAAACCTTCCAGTTCCAGTTGGGTACCACTTTTTGATTCAGGAGTGTCAGCTTGAAAACCAAGTCTCTCATCGTTGCCGGCCTGTTGTCGGCATTGTTTGTCACCGGCGCCACGGCGGCGGATCTCAAGATCGGCTATGTCAATACCCAGCGCATTTTCCGCGATGCGCCGGCCGCCCAGAAGGCGGCGAAGAACCTCGAAAACGAGTTCTCCAAGCGCGACCAGGATTTACAGCGCATGGCCAAGCAGTTGCAGGGCATGCAGGAGGATCTGGAAAAAAACTCGGTGACCATGGCGGAAAGCGACCGTCGTGCCAAGGAGAAGGAATTTGCCGAGTTGTCGCGCGAATTCCAGCGCCGTCAGCGTGAATTCCGCGAAGACCTGAATCTGCGCCAGAACGAGGAAAACGCCGCGATTATCGAAAAGGCCAACAGGGCTATCAAAAAGATTGCCGAAACCGACCAGTTCGACCTGATCCTGCAGGATGTGGTCTGGGTTAGTCCGCGTCTGGATATCACCGAGCGGGTGATCAAGGCGCTGGCCGAAGGCAAGTAATGTCCGATCCCGCTGGCGTCTTTCTCACGCTGGCTGACATCGCCGCCCGCCTGGGCGGCGATGTGCTTGGCGACGCGCAAACGCGCATCCGTCAGGTTGCCACGCTGGCCTCGGCGGGCGAGGGCGACATCGGCTTTCTCGCCAATCCGAAATACCGCGGCCAGTTGCAAACGACGCGCGCCTCGGCGGTCATCCTGGCGCCGGATCTGGCCGACGCGGTCAGCCTGCCGCGCATCGTCTGCCCGAATCCCTATGCCTATTACGCCCGCCTGGCGGCGCTGCTCAACCCGCCGGCGGCTGTCAAGCCGGGCGTTCATGCCTCGGCCAGTTGCGCTTCGCCGGTGCCGGCCAGTGCCCATATCGGCGCCCATGTCAGCATCGGCGCCGGGGTCGTGCTGGGCGAGGGCGTCGTCATCCACCCCGGTTGCGTCATCGGCGATGGCGCGGCGCTGGGCGACGGCAGCGTGCTGCATGCCAACGTGACTGTCTATGCCGGTTGCGTCATCGGCCGCCGCTGCATCCTGCATGCCGGCGCGGTGATTGGCGCCGACGGCTTTGGTTTCGCCCCGGACGGCGGGCAGTGGGTGAAAATTCCGCAAATCGGCCGGGTCGTCATTGGCGACGATGTCGAAATCGGGGCCAATACCACCATCGACCGCGGCGCGCTGGACGATACCCGAATCGGCGACGGCAGCAAGCTCGACAACCAGATTCAGATTGCCCACAACTGCGTCATCGGCCGCCGTTGCGTGATTGCCGGTAGCGTCGGCATGGCCGGCAGCGTTACCCTGGAAGACAACGTGATCCTCGGTGGCGCGGCGATGATTTCCGGGCATGTGAGCATTGCGTCTGGCGCGGTAATTTCCGGCGGCTCGCTGGTGATGAAGAACATCACCAAGCCGGGGCAGTACACCAGCGTGTTCCCGCTAGAGGAACACAGCCGCTGGCTGCACAACGCGGCGCAGATCCGCCATCTGGCTCGGCTGGCCGAGCGCATTTCTGAACTTGAGAAAAAGCTTAAAGATACTAACGTAAAGGATTGATTAAATGAACATTCAAGACATTCTTGAACACTTGCCACATCGTTACCCGTTTCTGCTGGTGGATCGGGTCGTGGCGATCGAACCGGGCAAGTTCATCCATGCCTACAAGAACGTGACGATCAACGAGCCGCATTTCGTTGGCCACTTCTCGCATTATCCGGTAATGCCCGGCGTGCTGATCATGGAAGCGCTGGCTCAGGCTGCCGGCATCCTGTCGTTCAAGACCTTGGAAGCCAAGCCGGATCCCCATTCGCTGTTCTATTTCGTCGGCATCGACGAGTGCCGCTTCAAGAAGCCGGTCATGCCGGGCGATCAGTTGCACCTGCACGTCGAAATGCAGCGCCAGATGCGCGGTGTCGGGAAATTCAAGGCCGAAGCCCGGGTCGATGGTCAGATTGTCGCCGAGGCGATGTTGATGTGCGCCAAGCGGGATATCTGATATGAAGATCCACCCAACCGCCATCGTCGATCCAGCCGCCCGTATCGCTGCCAACGTCGAAATCGGCGCCTACAGCATCATCGGGCCGCAGGTCGAGATCGGCGAAAACACCGTCATCGGGCCGCATGTGGTAATCAGCGGACATACCCGGATCGGGCGCGACAACCGCATCTTCCAGTTCAGCTCGCTGGGCGAGGCGCCGCAGGACAAAAAATACGCCGGCGAGCCGACTCGCCTGGAAATCGGCGACCGCAACACCATCCGCGAGTTCTGCACCTTCAATCTGGGCACTATCCAGGATGCCGGCGTCACCCGCATCGGCGATGACAACTGGATCATGGCCTATGTCCATATCGCCCATGACTGCCAGGTCGGCAACAAGACCATTTTCGCCAACAATGCCCAGCTGGCCGGCCATGTCGTCATCGAGGACTGGGCCATTCTCGGTGGCAATACCGGCGTGCACCAATTTTGTCGCGTCGGCGCTCACGTCATGACCGCCGCCAGTACCGTCGTCTTGCAAGACGTGCCGCCTTACCTGATGGCTGCCGGCAACTCCGCCCAGCCCTACGGCATCAATGTCGAGGGCTTGAAGCGTCGCGGCTTCAGCGCCGATTCGCTGACCGCCCTCAAGCGCGCCTACCGGACGCTGTACAAATCCGGCCTGCTGCTGGAAGAAGCCAGGCAGAAGCTGGCCGAGGACGCCAAAACGCAGCCGGACGTGCAGCGCTTCGTCGATTTCCTCGAGGTTTCGCGGCGCGGCATCATCCGCTGACCTATGAGCAAACGTATTGCCTTGGTGGCGGGAGAAGCCTCCGGCGACCTCCTGGCTAGCCACCTGATCGCGGCGCTCAAACAGCGCCTGCCGGATGCCGAATTTTTCGGCATCGGCGGCCCGAAGATGCAGGCCCAGGGCTTCGATGCCTGGTGGCCGCTGGAAAAACTCGCGGTCATGGGCTATGTCGATGCCCTGCGCAATTATCGGGAAATCGCCGGCATCCGCCGGCAATTGAAAAAACGCCTGCTCGCCCAGCGCCCCGATATTTTCATCGGCGTCGACGCCCCCGATTTCAATCTCGGCTTGGAAACCGACCTCAAGGCCGCCGGCGTCAAGACCATCCACTACGTCAGTCCGTCGATCTGGGCCTGGCGCGGCGGCCGCATCAAGAAAATCGGCCGTGCTGTCGACCGCGTGCTGGCGCTTTTCCCAATGGAGCCGCCGCTGTACCAAAAGGCGGGCATTCCGGTTACCTATGTCGGTCATCCGCTGGCCGACACGATTCCGCTCGAAACAAACAAGAAAGCCGTGCGCGAGGTCTTGCAGATCGCCGCCGAGACGCCGGTATTCGCCCTGCTGCCGGGCAGCCGCCAGGGCGAACTGGCGATGATGGCCGACACTTTCGTGCAAACCGCCAAGCTGATCCATGAGCGCCTGCCCGGGGCGCTGTTCGTGGTGCCGTTGGCGACGCGCGAGACGCGCCTGCAATTCGAGTCGGCCATTTATCGGCAGCAGGCGGCCGCGCTGCCGTTCCGCCTGCTCTTCGGCCACGCCCAGGAGGCGCTCGGCGCCGCCGACGTATCGCTCGTCGCCAGCGGCACGGCGACGCTGGAAGCGGCGCTCATCAAGCGGCCGATGGTCATCACCTATAAAATCGCCGGTGCTTCCTACTGGATCGCAAAGCGCTTGGTCTACCAGTCCTTCGTCGGCCTGCCCAACATCCTGGCTGGGCGCGAAGTGGCGCCGGAAATTATCCAGGACGCCGCTACTCCGGAAAATCTCGCGGGCGCGTTGTTCAAGCTGTACGAGGACAAGGACAACGCCCGCGTCGTCGCCGAGGTATTCACCGACATCCACCTGCAATTGCGGCAAAACGCGGCGGAAAAGGCTGCCCAGGCGGTCATCGAATGCTTGAGTTGACCATTCCGACCGGCATTGTTTGCGGCATCGACGAAGCCGGGCGCGGGCCGCTGGCCGGCCCGGTGGTGGCGGCGGCGGTCATTCTCGATCCGGCCCGGCCCATTGCCGGCCTGAACGATTCCAAGAAATTGAGCGAGAAAAAGCGTGTCGAACTGGCGGCGATCATCCGCGAACGCGCCGTTGCCTGGGCTGTGGCCGAAGCCAGCGTCGAGGAAATCGACCGTCTGAACATCCTGCGCGCCACCCTGCTCGCCATGCAGCGGGCCGTTGCCGCGTTGGCCGTGCCGCCGGAGCGGGCGCTGGTCGACGGCAACCGCTGCCCGCAACTGGCGATTCCCGTCGAGGCAATCGTCAAGGGCGACAGCAAAATCGCCGCCATCGCCGCCGCCTCGATTCTTGCCAAGACCACGCGCGACGCCGGCATGCTGGCCCTGCACGCCGTCTGGCCGCAATACGGCTTCGACCGCCACATGGGCTATCCGACAGCGGCGCATCGCGCGGCACTGGCGCAGCACGGCGCCTCGCCGGTACACCGGCGCAGCTTCGCGCCGGTGGCGCAATGCCTGTTGTCGCTGTGAAACTGATCCATTCGCGCGACAACCCCTTCTTCAAGCACTTGAAGCGCCTTGCCGAATCCGGGCGCGAGCGCAAAAAAAGCGGGCAAACCCTGCTCGACGGCCTGCATCTGGTCGAAAGCTACGAAGCGGCATATGGCTCGGTGGAAACGCTGGTGGCGGCCGAATCGGCGCTGGCCAGCGGCGAAATCGCCGCCTTCGTCGCTAACCGCGACATCGTGACCTTGAGCGATGCGCTGATGTGCGATCTCGGCCTGGTCGACACGCCGAGCGGCCTCCTGGCGATCATTCCGCTGCCCGCCGCGAGCCGCCCGCCGCAAATGGATGCCGACGCGGTGTTGCTCGACGGCGTGCAGGACCCCGGCAATGTCGGCGCGCTACTGCGCACTGCGGCGGCGGCCGGCATTCCCCAAATCCTGTTGTCGCCGGGCTGCGCCGCGCCATGGTCGCCGAAAGTCCTGCGCGCCGGGCAGGGCGCCCATTTCGCTCTGGCCGTGCACGAAAACGTCGACCTTGCCGCCTTCCTCGCCGCCTATCGCGGCACCGCCGCCGTCACCTGCCTCGACGGCGCAACGCCGCTTTACGCCGCAAAATGGGCCGGGCCGCTGGCCTGGGTTTTCGGCGCCGAAGGGCAGGGCGTGCGCCGCGAACTGATTGAACGCGCCGGGTTGCGCATCCGCATCCCCATGCCGGGCGCCGTCGAATCCCTGAATGTCGCCGCTGCCGCCGCTGTCTGTCTGTTCGAGGCGGTGCGGCGCAAACTGGGGTAGCGCGCTCAAGGCGGCGAGGCCAATTTGCCGCGCCGCCACCCCTCAGCCTGTCTGGCCTGTTACAGTAGCGATCTCGCTCCTGCCCCACGGTGGCCCCCATGCCCATCCGCAAAATCCTGCTCCTCAGCGTTTCCGCCGGCAATGGTCATGTGCGTGCCGCCGAGGCGCTGCATTGCTGCGCGCAGGCGCGGTTTCCCGCTGTCGAAACCTTGCATGTCGATGCCATGCAGCACGTCACGCCGGCTTTTCGCAAAATTTACACCGACTGGTATGTCAAGCTTGTCAACACCAGCCCGACGGCGTGGCGGGTGCTTTATGAGCGCACGGGCAAGGCCGACCCGGGCGCTATCGTGCAGAAGTTGCGGCGCATGACCGAGCGGCTGCAATGCACCAGATTCCTCAAGGCGGTGCGCGATTTCGCGCCGGATGCCGTGATCTGCACGCACTTTCTGCCCGCCGAATTGCTGATGCACGAAATTCGCCGTAGCCGCTTCGATGCGCCGGTGTGGGTGCAAGTGACCGATTTCGACCTGCATCGCATGTGGGTGATGCCGCACATGCGCGGCTACTTCGCCGCCAATGCCGAAATTGCCGAACGCATGCGGCAGGCCATCGCGCCACCGACGCAGGTGCACGTCACCGGCATTCCCATCATGCCGGGCTTCGCGGAAAAGGGCGATGAGGGCGAGGCGGCCGAGGCGGCGCGCTTTTTCGGCCTCGATCCGCAACGGCGCATCGTCGCGCTGATGGGCGGCGGCGCCGGCATGGGCGGGCTGGATGAGGTGGCGGCGGCGCTGCTGGCCATCGACGCGGATTTTCAGCTTGTCGTCCTCGCCGGTAAAAACGCGGAGGCGCTGGCGGCGCTGCAAATGCTGGCGCAACGGCATTCGGGGCGGCTTTTTCCGCTGGGTTTCACCGATCAGGTGCATCGCCTGATGGCTTGCTCCAGCTTCGTCATCACCAAGCCGGGTGGGCTGACCACGTCCGAATGTTTGGCGATGGGCCAGCCGATGATACTCAGCAGCCCGATTCCCGGTCAGGAAGAGCGCAACGCCGACTATCTGCTCGAAGAAGGCGCGGCGCTCAAGGCGATGGATACCACGGCGCTGGTCTGGCGCGTGCGCCAGTTGCTCGGTGATGGGCAAAAACTCACGACGATGCGCCGTAACGCCGCCGCGCTCGGTCGTCCGCAGGCGGCGCATGATGCCTTGCGGCTGGTGCTGGAGAATAGCGGCGCATGAGGCGCGAGCCGGTCCGCCTCGGCCCTCTGCCGCTGACGCTGGTCTGGACCTTGCTGCTGGCGTTTTGCTTTGCCAATGTCGAAATCCAGATCGAGGGCGCCGCGGGCTGGGCGGCGAATCTGCCGACCTGGCGCATCGAGCAGCACTGGCTGCTCGACATCTTCTGGGGCGGCCGGCCCATGACCGGGTACCACGCCTGGGTTTTCCCCTGCGTGGCGCTGTTCTTCCATTTTCCGCTGCTGTTCATGGGCCGCTTCTCGTGGCGTGCCGAGGCGCGTGTGCTGGCCTGCATCGAACTGTTCTGGATCAGCGAGGATTTTCTCTGGTTCGTGCTCAACCCGGCTTACGGGCTGACAAAATTCAATCCCGATTTCGTGCCTTGGCACGTGCATTGGTGGGGGCCGATGCCGGTTGATTACTGGGTATTTCTCGGCGTGGCCTGCGTACTGTTTGTGTTTTCCTGTGGCCCTTGGAGAAAAGGTGATGAAATCTGAATATCGTGCACTTCTTTCCGCGCTGCGGATCGCCATTCTGTTGTGCGCCAGCATGTTCGTTGCCGGGGCGCGGGCGCAGCCCGCGACTGAACCGGCGGCGGCCAGCGCGGCGGTGCAGCGGCCCGCCGAATGGGCCACGCCCATCGACCCCGCGCGCAATCTCTACCAGATCACGCCGCAACTCTATCGCAGCGCCCAGCCGGAGCAGGCTGACGCGCCGCGCCTGCAAGCGCTGGGCATCCGCACTATCATCAACTTTCGCGCCTTCCATCGCGACGAAGACGCCATCGACATGCCCGGCGTCAAGCTCGTGCACATCCCGATGAAGACCTGGCGCATCGGCAGCAAACACATCGTCGCCGCGCTGCGCGCCATCGAGGCGGCGAAAAAAGACGGCCCGGTGCTCATCCACTGCCAGCACGGCGCCGACCGTACCGGCGTCGTCAGCGCCATGTACCGCATCGTCGAGCAGGGCTGGACGCGCGAACAGGCCAGCCGCGAACTGCGCAAGGGCGACTTCGGCTTTCACGGTATCTGGGTCAACATCCCGCGCTACCTGGAGAAGGTCGACATCGAGGCCGTCCGCGCCGCCATACGCGAGGGACGCAGCGCGTAGGAAAAGGGCGATTCGGCTTTTTCATACTTTGTGGCGGTGCTGTCCTGTCCTGTTTCATGCTGGAACATTCTTGACCGGACAGTAATACAAAAACGGAGGCAGTCATGGCGGGAGCATTCACCCATCTTTCAATTGTGCGCAGCATTTATGCTGATCCCAATAGATTATCTGCCATACCGGGGCTGACACCTGATATCAGGTTTGCGCTCCAGTTTTATTCAAACTTTGTCGACCTTGGCGCCATCAGCCCGGACTGCGCATATTTCGATATCACGGACTCCGATCAAGAAGCCGCCAGTTGGGCTAATGTAATGCACTATTGGCGGACTGGCGATTTCGTCCGGGAAGCTATCGCGCAACTGAGAAATAAAGATTTCACAAAGGAAGAAAATCAAAAAACCCTTGCTTGGCTCTTTGGCTACGCATCGCATCTTGTGACGGACTTGACTGTCCACCCTGTTGTCGGACTCAGGGTTGGAGAATACGAGACACACAAAAGCGAACATCGCTTCTGTGAATTGCAGCAGGATGCTTATATGTTCTTCCGCACTCTCGGAATAGAGGCGGCCGCAGCCGATTATATTAAGGGCGCAGGGTTGAAATCGTGCACCAATGAACCAAGCAACAACAATTTGTACGCTGGGATTTCAAAACTCTGGATACACAGCCTTTCAGCCATAAGACCATCCACTGGTGATGCCAGCTATATTTTTGGCAACATTCCCAATAAAATGCCCCGCCCAAGAACCTGGTTCAAATGGTTCTGCGGAATGATTGATAAAGGCGCTGAAAATGGTTGCAAAATTCCAATACTGTCCCATTTTTTGCTGAAATATGGTTTTTCGCTCCCAAAAGATCAGAAGGCCATAGACATGTCTTATGTCAACGGTCTTGCCACCCCTGACGGAGAAAATGTCGATTTTCCCGTTATATTTGAAATGGCTGTAAACAACACCATAAAATATTGGGGGGAACTTGCGGCGGCGCTACGCATGGATTCACTAAAACCGTTTTCCCTGCCCAACGCCAATCTGGATAGCGGCAAAATTGATGAAACCGACACGCTGATTTTCTGGAGTGAAAACTACAACGTTTAAAAGGGGACAATGAACATGAAACAAAACAGTTTCAACAGATTCATTCTGCTGGTGGTAGTGTGCTTTTCCCTGTCGCTGGCATCGGGGTGCAAAACCTTGTCGTACCAGGTTTGTGATCCGCAAAACCTGGCGTCTACGCAAAACACTGTTGATCCTGTTTATGCGAGGCAGGCGGAGGAACTTGCAGCCCCCACCGGAAAATTAACCATTGCAATACAAGCCGTTATCGAATATCCGAACCTTTCACAGGGAATGAACGATGAGCAGGTATTGCATTACATTTACACTAAAAAACCAGAGCTTGGGCTTGTTTTTTCAAACAGAAAAGTGCGCTTTAATCGTATCGACGGGTACGTAGAAGCAATTGTCTATGCAGATGATCAGACAACCATGCTGATTATTGACCGCGACAGCACTCCTGCCATCGACTGCATATATGGAAGAAAAATCGCTCAGGATAAGTAATCACCTGATGCCACTGTTCAGGGGCTGGAGGCGGTGCAGGTCGAGCAGGGTGAAATGCCCGCCCGCGCGCCAGCCGCCGGTGTCGATGAAGTGACAGTTACCCAACCGGGCCACGCCGGAAATCGTGGTGTGGCCGTGTACCACGGCATGGATATTGCGGACGAGGCCGGTGTAGCGAAAGCGGAAGCGATCAACCGACCACAGGCATTGCGCTGCGAAGCTGCTCATGCCGTCGAGGCCGCGCCAATCGATACGGTGCATTTCCTGCCAGTCGTCGAAGGGGCAGTCGGCGTGCACCAGACCGACCACGCCATGCGGTGTTTCGACTTCGATCACCACCGGCAATTGCGCCAGACGCGCGCCGATGCGCTGCTGTTCCGGTTCCGGCAAGGTTTCCAGCCATTCGCCGCCGTACAAACGGTGATCAATGTAGTCGAAAGGCTGGCCGAGCGCGGCGCGCCAGATCATATAGTCGTGGTTGCCACAGATGGCGTGGAACCAAGGCTGGGCCAGCCAGTCCATCACGCGCGGCGATTCCGGGCCGCGGTCGACCAGATCGCCCAGCGCGAACAGGCGGTCACATCGGGTATCGAACGTCACGGCCCGCAAGGCGTCTTGCAAGGCGCTGAAAGCGCCGTGAATGTCACCGACGGCAATATCGCGTCCATGCGTGTTGGGCGGAACACGTACCGTGGCAGGCGTCGGGAACAGGGGAACCGGCACGGAATCAGGGAAGGTCAGCTTCGGCGGGCGTTTTGACGCTCATCACCGCACGTAAAACCGCTTCATCCACAGTCGCCTGCCAACGCCCCGCTGCCTTGCTGAAGCGGTATACCGCGCCATTGGGCATCGGCAGGCCGCTCTGGAAACGGCGAAAGGCGCGCATGCCGAAGCTGTCGTTGGCGCTGAAACCGAGCAGCTTCCACACCAGCATGCCGATCCATATGCCATGACCGAAAAGCACGGCGCCATCGGGCAAGGCATCCAGATGCTCGTCGCAAAAAATCTGCACGCGCCGCGCGAATTCGCGGAAAGTTTCGGCGCGCGCGCCCATGCGCCGGTCAGGGTCACACTGTTGCCAGTAAGCATCGGCGATGGGGCGGCGCTCCTGACCGGTCATGCCTTGCAGCAGATCGGGATCAATGGTTTCAAACTCGTGCAGTAACGTCAGTATTACCGGCGAGCGGCTCGTCCGCGCGCAATAGGGGCGCGCCGTTTCCTGTGCGCGCAAAAAGGGCGATACCCAAACGCCTGCTGGTTCGGGCGGCAATAGCGCCGCCAGCGCCTGCGCTTGCTGATGCCCAAGTTCAGTCAGAGGAATGGCGGCATGTTCCATTGTGATGCCGCCCGCGTTGGCCAGACTCTCGCCGTGTCGGATCAGATAAAGGGTACTCATTTGGGCGTTGCGGTTTTTACCGCAGCTTCAATTCCTGCAAGATGGTGGTCGAAATTTCCTCGATCGACTTGGTGGACGAGTCGAGTATTGCGCGCTAAGCATTGATTAATAAAGAAAAAGCTGCAAGGTGTTGTATTTTTACCTACAAATTTTTCTACAAAATGACCTGCCTATTTTTTGTGCATTTCTACAAAAGAGTTATTCCATTGTCTTGGTTAAATATACTATAGGAATACTTTTGGTTAGTGGTTACTAACGTCGTTCCCCTACCCAAACACCTCGTCAAAAGTTGCCGTAACGGTTCGGGTCAAGGGGCCGGTTGGTTGAGTCGCCCAATCCCTTGCCACCCACTTGCCGGGCGCTCCCTGCGGCGGCGTCCAGTCAAACCACTGCACGGCCCCATGCTCTGTCAAAAAAGCCTCTATGGCGTCGGCGGTATCGTTGGCGCGGCTGTGTGCGGCGTTTCCTTAAATTAGGGCTTGCTGATATTTGAGCAACAAAAAAGCCCATGTTGTTTAGGCATGGGCTTTTGTTTGGTCGTCCGCATGCGCGGAGAGGTATCAGTCATTCACTGCATTGTCCGGCTTGAGCGTTTCAATCACAGCGCGGATGCGTTGGCGTTCCTCGTCGGTGCGAACCTTGGGGTTGTCGACGTTGGCGCTGCGCACGAGGTCGAGGATGTCCATCTCGTGACTTGTTAGGACGGGGTAGGCGAACACTCTCTGAATGTCTGCCCATACATCCGGGTAGTATTCGGCAAAGCACAGCTTAAACATGTGGATCGGATCAATCCCGACTGCTTTGGCGATCCTCGTAACCTTGTCCAGAGGAACTTTCGCCGTCCCCTTGCGGATCATCGAGATCATATTCGGTGTGGCGAAGCCAACCTCTTTCGAGATCTCCTGCTGCATCTTGCCACTGAGCCGAATTTGCTCTGATATGTATTGTGCGACACTGATTTTTCCCGGAACAGTCATGGTGCATCCTATAGTCAATGATAGGTAGAAATATGTAAGCGCAGACCATGAAGATCGCCGCTACCTAAGCAACTCCTCACATGACTCATTATAGTCACAATCGAAAGTTTCTAGTCAATGATTACTGAAAGATTTGTGGCGAAATATGCCAATATCGTGGGGGGGGGGGGGGGGGGGGGGGGTATTTAATTTTTCTGGTGGGGGGGTTTGGGGTGTTGT
>WREP01000015.1 GCA_009779265.1 Betaproteobacteria bacterium | reverse complement strand
GCGAACTGATTGTTGCAGGCGGCGGGCGACCTGGATCAGCAACTGGTCGCCAACGACATGGCCCATGGTGTCGTTGAGCGTTTTGAAATCATCCAGGTCCATGAACAGCAGGGCGCTGTGACGACGGTAGCGGCTGCCGGCGGCCAGCGCCTTGGACAGTCGCTCGTTCAACAGGCTGCGGTTGGGCAGGCCGGTCAGCGGGTCGTAATAGGCGAGATGATGGATTTGCTTCTCGGCCGCCTTGCGTTGCGTGATGTCGAGGAAGGCGCCGACGTAGTGGCTGATTTTTCCTTGCGCATCGCGCACGGTCGAGATGCTCAGCCACTCGGGATAGATCTCGCCGTTTTTGCGCCGGTTCCAGATTTCGCCGCGCCAAAGCCCCTGGCGCAGCAGTACGTCCCACATCTCCTGGTAGAAAGCGGCGTCATGGCGGCCGGACTTGAGCAGGACTGGCGTCTGGCCGATCGCTTCCGCGGTCGTATAGCCGGTGATCTGGGAGAAAGCCTGGTTGACGCGCAGGATGCGGTTATGGGCATTGGTCACTATCATGCCTTCCTGGGTCTCGAAGGCGATGGCGGCGATGCGCGTCATTTCGTCGGCAAGGCGCTCCTGTGAAATGTCGCGGAAGGTGACGATCACGCCGCGGCGAACCGACTGGCGGCTCCTGATGCGGGTGACCAGAAAAGCGACCGGGAAGGCTTCGCCGCTACGGCGAAAAAACCATTCCTCGCCCTGGCGGCGCTGGCCGTCGATCAGGGTGCGATAGACCGGGCATTCTTTGACCGGATAATCGTTGCCGTCTAGCCGGTGATGATGGAACAGCGCATGCGAGTCCCGACCGATGATTTCATCGTGCTGATAACCCAGCATTTCCAGCGCCTTCGGGTTGATGAAGGTACACCGGCCGTCGTTGTCGATGCCATAGATCCCTTCGCCGATGCTGTCGAGGAGACTGGAGCGCTCGCGCAGGGTAGTGCCGACCTGCTGGCGGGAACGGATAAGGAGGGCGGTGCCGGCGAGGGTCAGGAGCAGCAGCCCGCCGAGCGCCGAGAAAGCCTCGATGGGGTATTTCTCGATGACATCCGTCAGATCGAAGCGATCCTCTCGCTCCGGATGGGCGTGCAGATCCAGCATCATCATTTCGACCTGGCTGTAGTCGGCCACCGGCGAGAAGGAGTGGAATTTGCCGGCCAAGGCAGCCGGGTTATCCGGTTCCAGCAGCAGCAGGGCGCGGGTTAGCGCCTTGAGGATCGGCAGCGGTACCCGCTGGTTGGCCAGGAAAGGCCATTCCGGCGCCAGCGACGTGGACAGCAAGAGCGGGAAATCCGCTTCGTGGCGTGGATTGATGACCTGCAGGGCGTTCGGTTTCAACTTGCCTTTGGCGATCATGTCCTCGATTACGCCGGTTCGGACAAAACCCACGTCGACCTTGCCCTGTAGCACGAGTTCGATGATCCGATTCAGCGGCTGGCCGACGAAAACGATCTCGGCGGCTTTCTCTTGGATATCGATGCCGGCATTCATCAGCGCCCACTGCTGCAACAGGAAACCGCCCGTGGAATTCCGGTTGGCGGCGGCGATCCGTTTGCCGCGCAAGTCGGCGAGGCTGGTGATGTCCTTGCGATTCTGGTGGCGGACGATTACCCCGCCCAGACTGGCAAGGGGGTGACCATTGTGGTTGGTGGCGAGCGTGGCGATGGGGACGAAGTTGCGATGTTGCGCCCGGAGACGAACATAGTGCTGCGGGTTGGTGAGCACGAAATCGAATTCGTCGCGTTCGACGGCTTTGGTCAGGTCATCGAGAAACAGGGTGCGCAATTCGAAACGCTGACCGGGCAGTTGTTCGGTCAGGTAGTACGCGAGCGGTTGCCATTGCTGGTTGGTGAGGTCGAGTTCGTAGTAGGAAAGCACGCCGATGCGCAATGGCGCGTCGTCATCGGCGTGCGCCGTGGCGGGGGCGATAAACGGGGCCAGCAGGAACAGACAGACGAATAACAGAATCCCCATGCCGGCAATCGGGTGCTGGCACATGGCGGTAGAGCGCGGATTACGCATCAGCCGCACCGCTGTGCCTTGAACAATTGGCACGCTCACAGTCTGCTTTCCGATCAGCCAAGGGCGGCTAATGATCTTGAGTGACTAAATTTATTCTTAAGTCTATCACTGACCTTTAATGCTGCCGCAATAGGTAAATTGGGTTTTCAGGATTTTTTGCATTGGCCAGATTGGCGCGGCTGGCGATCCGCTGATGTCTTGGGGAGGGCGCGTGGCGTCGCGGATCAATGCCCGGGTCAAGCGGCGGCGGATGCAGAATGCGAAGCGGGTCGATGGGGCGCGCGCCTATGTCTCGCTGATGCTACGGGTGAATTCTTCGGCCGTGACCGGGCGGCCATACAGGTAGCCTTGAAAGGCATGGCAGCCGCGCGCTAACAGTATGTCGCGCTGGATGGCGTTTTCGACGCCCTCGGCGATCACGGTCAGATTAAAGGCGCGGCCCAGGGCGATGACCGCGTCGACGATGGCGGCGTCGTTGGGATTACTGTCGATGTCCGTGATGAAGCTGCGGTCGATCTTGATCTGGTCGAGCGGCAATTGTTGCAGGTAGCTGAGCGAGGAATAGCCGGTGCCGAAGTCGTCGAGCGACAGACTCACGCCCAGTTTCTCCTTGAGTATGCGCATGCGCTCGACCGCATCGCCGATGTTGTCGAGCAGCAGCGACTCGGTGATTTCGAGCTTGAGCAAGGCGGGGCGGATATTGCTTTCGCCCAGAACGCGGGCGAGCTTGTCGATGAATGCTTCGTCGCGGAATTGCACGGCGCTGACATTGACCGCCAGGCTCAGTTCGGTGGTGGCCGGGTGGCGCTGCCAGCGGGCCAGTTGCCGGCAGGCTTTGCGCAGCACCCATTCGCCGATGGGCAGGATCAGCCGGTTGCTTTCCGCCGCCGGTATGAATTCTCCCGGCAGGATCAGGCCGCGCTGCGGGTGTTGCCAGCGGATCAGGGCTTCGGCGCCCAGCAGCTTGCCGTCGTGGTCGACCTGGCCTTGCAGGTAGAGGACGAACTGATTTTCGTCCAGGGCCTGGCGCAGTTCGCGTTCGAGCCACATGCGTTGATCAATCCTGGCCTGCATCGCCGGGTCGAAGAAGCACAGGGCGTTCTTGCCGCCATCCTTGGCTTTGTACATGGCCACATCGGCTGACTTGAGCAGGTTTTCGATGCTTTCCCCGTTATCGCGGAAGGGTATGGCGCCGATACTCGCGGTGGCGTGATAGGTAATGCCGCCGAGCGAATAGGGTTTGCCGATGGCGGCCAGGATGTGCTCGGCGGTATGGCGGATCTGGGGGATAGCGTCGCGCAGGTTGGGATTGAGATCCTTGAGCAGGATGACGAATTCGTCGCCGCCCAGGCGGGCCACCAGGTCGCTGGCCCGTACCGATTGCTGCAAACGGTGGGCGACCTGGATCAGCAACTGGTCGCCGACGAGATGGCCCATGGTGTCGTTGAGGGTCTTGAAATCATCCAGATCGATGAACAACACGGCGCCGTAGCGCTTGTGGCGGGCGCAGGCGGCCAGGGCCTTGAGCAGGCATTCGTTGAGCATGCTGCGGTTGGGCAGGCCGGTCAGCGGGTCGTAATAGGCGAGGAACTGGATTTGTTTCTCGGCTGCCTTGCGTTGCGTGATGTCGAGAAAGGTGGCGATGTAGTGGCTGGTTTGCCCCTTTTCATCGCGCACGACCGAGATGTTCAGCCACCCGGGGTAGATTTCGCCGTCCTTGCGCCGGTTCCAGATTTCGCCGCGCCACAGCCCTTGTTGTTGCAGCGCGCCCCACATCTCCTGGTAGAAAGCGGCATCATGGTGGCCGGACTTGAGCAGGGCCGGCGTCTGGCCGACCGCTTCCTTGGCCGTATAGCCGGTGATCTGGGTGAAGGCTTGGTTGATGCGCAGGATGCGGTTATCGGCATCGGTCACCATCATGCCTTCCTGGGTCTCGAAGGCGATGGCGGCGATGCGCGTCATCTCGTCGATGCGGCGCTCTTCCGAAATATCGCGGAACGAAACGACCACGCTGCGCTGGCGCGACTGTGAACCCGCGATGGGAGTGACCGTATAGGTCACCGGAAAGGCTTCGCCATTGCGGCGGAAAAAATATTCCTCGCGCTGGCGCTGCTGGCCATCGCGCAGGGAAAGGTGGATGGGGCATTCGCTGGCCGGATAGTCGCTGCCGTCCGCCCGGTGGTGGTGGAACAGCGCGTGCGAGTCCTGGCCGATGATTTCATCGCGCTGGTAACCCAGTATTTTCAGCGCCTTCGGATTGATGATGGTGCACAGACCCTTGCTGTCGACGCCGTAGATTCCCTCGTCAAGGCTGTCGAGGAGGCTGGAGCGTTCGCGCAGGGTGTTGCCGACCTGCTGGCGGGAACGGATGAGGAGTGCCGTGCCGGCGAGGGTCAGGAGCAGCAGCGCGCTGAGCGTCGAGAAAACCGCATGCGGATATTTGTCGATGATGTCCGACAGGCCCAGATAATCCAGTTGTTCCGGATGGATGCGCAGTTTCAGCATCATCGTTTCGACCGGGCCGTAGTTGGCCGGCGGCAGGAAGGAGTGAAAGCGGGCAGACTGCGCGACCGGGTCGTTCGGGGTGATCCGCAGCAGGGCGTGGGCCACCGCCTTGATGGTCGACTGCGACAGCCGCTCGTTGGCCAGGAAGGGCCATTCCGGCACCAGCGGGGTGGACAACAGCAGGGGGAAATCCGGCTCGTGGCGCTGGTTGACGATCCGCAGGGCATCCAGGGTCAGCTTGCCTTCGGCGACCATCTCCTCGATCACGCCGGTGCGGATGAAACCGGCATCGGCCTTGCCCTGTAGCACGAACTCGATGACCCGCTCCAGCGGCTGGCCGGTGAAAATGAAAGTGGCGGCTTCCTTTTGGATATTGATGCCCGCCTGCAACAGTATCAACTGCTCCAGGCTGAAGCCGCCCGCGGAATTCTGGTTGGCGGCGACGATCCGCTTGCCGCGCAGATTGGCGAGGCTGGCGATGTCGTCGCGATCCTTGCGCCGGATGATTACCCCGCCCAACCTGGAAATGGCGTGGCCATCGTGGTTGATGGCGAGCGTGGCGATCGGGGCGAAGCCGCGCAGCAGTTTGCGGATCTGGACATAGTGCTGGGGATTGGTCAGCACGAAATCGAGTTTGTCGTCTTCGATGGCCTTGGCCAGGTCGTCGAAATACAGACCATGCAATTCGAAATGCTGGTCGGGCAACTGTTCGTCCAGGTAGCGGGCGAGCGGTTCCCAGCGTTGGTCGGTGATGTCGCGCTTGTTGTAGGAGAGTATGCCGATGCGCAGCGGCGCCTTGTCATCGGCGCGCGCCGCGCCGGGGGCGAGGCAGGAAGCCAGCAGGAGCAGGCCGGCGAGCAACAGCGTCCCGATGCCGAGCGCCGGGCGCCGCAGCGCGAGCGCAAAACACGAGTTCCGTATCAGTGGCAGCAACGCATGTTGGGCAGTTGGCATGTCCCCAGTCCCCTACAGCCGGCCAAGTGGCTAAAAATATTGGAGAAGTCTAGCATCAGCTTGACAAGCCATTGCAATGGAATTTTTCCTCAATCGGCCCAACTGGCGGGCGCTCGTCGCCGCGGATGGGATGCCGGTGCGCGGCGGCGCGCAATGAAAAAAGGCCGGCGTCTTGTGGACGCCGGCCCGCCGCCGCCGGATGTGGCGGCGGTTGGCAATCGTCGCTCAGTGGAACTGTTCCTCTTCGGTCGAGCCGGTCAGCGCGGTGACGCTGGACTTGCCGCCCTGGATCACGGTGGTGACGTCGTCGAAGTAGCCGGTGCCGACTTCCTGCTGGTGCGAGACGAAGGTGTAGCCTTGGTCGCGGGCGGCGAATTCCGGCTCCTGCACCTTCTCGACATAGGCCGACATGCCGCGTTTGACGTAGTCCTTGGCCAGATCGAACATGTTGTACCACATGGAATGGATGCCGGCGAGGGTGATGAACTGGTACTTGTAGCCCATGGCGCCGAGTTCGCGCTGGAACTTGGCGATGGTGGCGTCGTCCAGATTCTTCTTCCAGTTGAAGGAGGGCGAGCAGTTGTAGGCCAAGAGCTTGCCCGGATGCCTGGCGCGCACGGCCTCGGCGAACTTGCGGGCGAATTCCAGATCCGGCGTGCCGGTCTCGCACCACACCAGGTCGGCGTAGTCGGCATAGGCGACGGCGCGGGAAATGGCCTGCTCCAAACCCTTCCTGGTCTTGTAGAAGCCTTCCGGGGTGCGCTCGCCGGTGAGGAAGGGCTGGTCGTTCGGATCGTAGTCGGAAGTCAGCAGATCGGCCGCTTCCGCGTCGGTACGGGCGATAACCAGGGTCGGCACGCCATAGACGTCGGCCGCCATGCGGGCGGCGATCAGCTTCTGCACCGCCTCGGTGGTCGGCACCAGAACCTTGCCGCCCATGTGGCCGCACTTCTTGACCGAAGCCAATTGGTCTTCCCAATGCACACCGGCGGCGCCGGCGCGGATCATCGACTTCATCAACTCGTAGGCGTTCAGCACGCCGCCGAAACCGGCCTCGGCGTCGGCAACGATGGGCAGGTGGTAATTGATGTAGCAGGCGTCGCCCGGATTCATGCCCTTGGACCACTGGATTTCATCGGCGCGATTGAAAGAGTTGTTGATGCGCTCGACGACCTTGGGCACGGAATCGACCGGATACAGCGATTGATCCGGGTACATCGCGGCGTATTCGTTGTTGTCGGCGGCAACCTGCCAGCCGGACAGGTAGATGGCCTTGATGCCGGCCTTGGCCTGTTGCAAGGCCTGGCCGCCGGTCAGGGCGCCGAGACAGTTGACGTAGGGTTCGTTGTTGACGAGTTCCCAGAGTTTTTCCGCGCCGCGGCGGGCGAGGGTGTGCTCGACCTGAAAGGAGCCGCGCAGGCGCACGACGTCGGCGGCGGAATAACCGCGCTTGATGCCCTTCCAGCGGGGATTGGTGGCCCAGTCTTTTTCCAGTTCGGCGATTTGTTGCTGACGAGTGCTCATCTGAAACTCCTCAAAATTCGGTTTGGGATTGTGGTTACGCGGGGCCAAACGGCCAAGCGATTGAAAAAGTATAGAAGTAATTTTGCGGTGCAGCAATAGTCTTATATAAGATATAAGACTATATTTTCGTGTTTAAAAACAATCTATTGCGAGCGTTGTTTTGCAGTGTGAAACGGTATTCGCATTAGTGAAATGTTGTCAGGCTTTTCCATGCGCCCGCCTGGCCGGCGAACGCTATCGGCATCCCCTGGGGCGCTGGTAGCGGAATGGCGCTTTCCGGGCATGGGCGGCGGCGTAGCCGCCGCCCGAAAAAATTACAGCAGCGGCCGGCTGGAAACCAGCGCGCCGTCCTCGTCGGCGTACAGCCATTCGCCGGGAACGAACGTGACGCCGCCGAAGGTGGCTGCCTCGTGGGAAAAGCCGCTTGCCGGCGGCGGACGGATCAGGCGACGACCTCGTCTTCGGCGAAATCGAGGCGGATCTTGCCTTCCGCGTCGACATCGACGCTCACCCGGCCGCCGTGGGCGAGGCGGCCGAAGAGCAGTTCGTCGGCCAGGGCCGAGCGGATGGTGTCCTGGATCAGGCGGGCCATCGGCCGGGCGCCCATGAGCGGGTCGAAGCCCTTTGCGGCCAGCATTTTCTTGACCGCCTCGGTGAAATGGGCCTCCACCTTCTTTTCGTGCAGCTGTTCCTCAAGCTGCATGAGGAATTTGTCGACGACGCGCAGGATGATTTCGTGGTCGAGCGCCGCGAAGGAAATGATGGCGTCCAGGCGATTGCGGAATTCCGGCGTAAACAGGCGCTTGATCTCGGCCATTTCGTCGCCGGCCTGGCGGCTGGCGGTGAAGCCCATGCTGCCTTTTTGCAGATCGGCGGCGCCGGCATTGGTGGTCATGATGATGGCGACATTGCGAAAATCGGCCTTGCGCCCATTGTTGTCGGTCAGCGTGCCGTGGTCCATCACTTGCAGGAGGATGTTGAAAATGTCGGCGTGGGCTTTTTCGATTTCGTCGAGCAACAGCACGCAGTAGGGTTTCTTGGTCACCCCCTCGGTCAACAGGCCGCCCTGCTCGAAACCGACATAGCCCGGCGGCGCGCCGATCAGGCGCGACACGGCATGGCGTTCCATGTATTCGCTCATGTCGAAACGCAGCAGGTCGATGCCGAGGCAATAGGCCAGTTGCCGGGCCACCTCGGTTTTGCCGACGCCGGTGGGGCCGCTGAAAAGGAAGGAGCCGATCGGCTTGTCCGGATTGCCCAGCCCGGAACGGGCCATTTTGATGGCGCGGGTGAGGGCGTCGATGGCCCGATCCTGGCCGAAAACCACGGCTTTCAGATCGCGGTCGAGATTTTTCAGGGCGCCGCGGTCGTCCAGCGTGACGTGCTGCGACGGGATGCGGGCGATCCTGGCGACGATTTCCTCGATGTCGGTTTTGTTGATCGTCTTTTTCTGCTTCGATTTGGGCAGGATGCGCTGGGCGGCGCCGGCTTCGTCGATGACGTCGATGGCCTTGTCGGGCAGATGGCGGTCGGTGATGTAGCGGGCCGAGAGTTCCGCTGCCGACGATATCGCCGTCGCCGAGTAACGGATGCCGTGGTGCGCCTCGAAGCGCGCTTTCAGACCTTTGAGAATCTCGACCGTTTCGGCTACCGACGGCTCGCTGACGTCGATTTTCTGGAAGCGCCGCGAGAGCGCGCTGTCCTTCTCGAAAATGCCGCGAAATTCGTTATAGGTGGTGGCCCCGATGCATTTCAATTGGCCCGTGGACAGCGCCGGCTTGAGCAGGTTGGAGGCGTCGAGCGTGCCGCCGGAGGCGGAGCCGGCGCCGATCAGGGTGTGGATTTCGTCGATGAACAGGATGGCGTTCGGGTTGTCGCCCAACTGCTTGAGCACGCCCTTCAGGCGCTGCTCGAAATCGCCGCGGTACTTGGTGCCGGCCAGGAGCGCGCCCATATCGAGCGAAAAGACGTTGGCCTTGGCGAGAATTTCCGGTACGTCGTTCTCGACAATGCGGCGGGCCAGCCCCTCGGCGATCGCCGTCTTGCCGACGCCGGCCTCGCCGACCAGCAGCGGGTTGTTCTTGCGCCGCCGGCACAGCGTCTGGATGACGCGCTCCAGTTCCCGGTCGCGGCCGATGAGCGGGTCGATCTTGCCCTGTTGCGCCAGGGCGTTGAGATTGATGGTGTATTGCTCCAGCGGGCCGGCTTCCTTGCCGTTTTCGCCCGTCTCGGCATCGCCCTCACTGGTGGTTTTCTGGCGCGGCACCTTGCTGATGCCGTGGGAAATGTAATTGACCACGTCGAGGCGCGCCATGCCCTGCTTTTGCAGGAAGTAGACGGCGTGCGAGTCCTTTTCGCCATAAATGGCGACCAGCACATTGGCGCCATTCACTTCCTTCTTGCCGGACGACTGCACATGCAGGATGGCGCGCTGGATGACGCGCTGGAAGCCGAGCGTCGGCTGGGTGTCGATGTCGCCGGCGCCGGCAGCGATCGGCGTGTGCTCGTCGATGAATTGGGCGAGATCCCGGCGCAGAACCTCCGGCTTGGCGCCGCAGGCGCGCAGCGCGTCGGCGGCCGAGGGATTGTCGATCAGCGCGAGCAGGAGGTGTTCGACGGTGATGAACTCGTGGCGCTTCTGGCGCGCCTCGACAAAAGCCATGTGCAGGCTGACTTCGAGTTCCTGGGCGATCATCGGTTTTCCTCCATGACGCAGGCGAGCGGGTGTTGATGCTGGCGGGCAAAGGCGCTCACCTGTCCCACCTTGGTGGCGGCGATGTCGCGCGGGAAAACGCCGCAAATGCCCCGGCCCTCATTGTGAACCTTGAGCATGATGCGCGTCGCCTGTTCCGTGCCCAGGGAAAAAAAGCGTTGCAAAACGGCGATGACGAAATCCATCGGGGTGTAGTCATCGTTCAGCAACACCACCCGGTACATTTTCGGCGGCTCCAGCTTCGTGCGCTGTGCCAGCAGTTGTCCGCCTTCTTCAAACTTAGTAGCCATACTTTGATTCTATACAGTCGAATTCATGTTGGGGCAAATGGAGCGCCAGCTAAAACGCTGACCGGCCCAGTGTTGGCAAGTTGCCACGCTCTTTGGTAAATCGGCGCGGCGATTGTGCCAGATTGTTGACGACAGCATCCAAGTGGCGTAGAAAGCACCGTGTTTGGCTTTGTATCAAGGTTTGCAGCATGAACCGGGTCACTGGGCGCAAACAGGGAGTCGGGGAGACCCGGGGGTTTATTCGTTTTTTGTAAGAAAGTATTCCAAACATGGCAATTGGTACTGTGAAGTGGTTCAATGATTCCAAGGGTTTTGGCTTCATTACGCCGGATGATGGCAGCGAGGATCTGTTCGCCCATTTCTCCGCGATCAACATGAATGGCTTCAAGACCCTGAAGGAAGGCGAAAAGGTTTCGTTTGAAGTCGTGCAAGGCCCCAAGGGCAAGCAAGCTTCCAACATCCAGCGCGCCTGAGCGCGGTTTTCGCCAAGTCAAAGCCCGTCCGTTACGGACGGGCTTTTTCATTGGCGGGCGGGAAAGTCAGCCGGTCGCGCGCGCCGTTTCGGCACGGCAGAGTGCCTTGAGTGTGGCCGCGAGTGGGTTGCCATGTGGCCCCTTGGCGCCGATGCTCTCGTTTGCCCGGAGTGCGGCTCTCCCGACAGGACGCACGGTGAAGCCGTTGACTATTTTCGCTTATAAGCGAAAATAAAGCATGCTCGAGATAAAACACTATCTTACCGATGACGGCCTTGATGTGTTCGAGGACTGGCGCGACAGCGTGAGGGACGGTAAGGCGAAAATCGCCATCGACCGACGCATCAACCGTGTCGAGCTTGGTAATTTCGGCGATCACAAACCATGTCGGGATGGCGTGTGGGAATTGCGGATCGACGCAGGGGCTGGCTATCGCGTCTATTACGCGCTGGCCGGAACCGTGATGGTGCTGCTGCTGTGCGGCGGCGATAAAAAGTCTCAAGATGCCGACATCAAACGCGCTATCGGGTATTGGAACGACTGGCAACGGAGATCAAAATGAAAGATCGTAGTCACGACGAAGCGATGGCCGAGGTTTTTCGCAAAGACCCCACCTACGCAGTGGAACTGCTGAACAGCATCCTTGAGGATGGCGATCAAGGCGAGCTTCTGATTGCGCTTCGCCAGATGGCAAAAGCGTTCGGTGGCGTGTCAAGCGTGGCCGAAAAGGCGCAGATCAATAGCACCCACATCTACCGCGCACTGTCCGCCAGGGGCAACCCGGAAATTCGCAGCCTGTCGGCTATTCTCAAAACGATGGGTCTGCGTCTCGCGGTGCAGCCAATTCAGACGCCGGGTGTACACGCCTGAGTTTCGCCAAGCAGCGCCTGCATGGCGACGCGGGGCGGCTTCGCGGTTGGCTCGACTCCGAGTTTAGGCGGTACCCGTGGCGCCCGACGCGAGCCTGTCAGCTCCGTCCATGTTTGCGAAAACTTGCCATCTTTCTTGCTCCCAAGTGGGGCAAAATTGGGGCAAGGGGTGTTTTCCAGTAGAAAAAAGCGCCAAGCAATACTCTATTGGCATAATCGGCCAAACAGGCAAGCGGCTGATTTGCTCACGGCGCCGTCCAATGCCCCGACTTGCCGCCCTGTTTTTCGACGAGGCGGACATTGTCGATGCGCATGCCGCGATCAACGGCCTTACACATGTCGTAAATGGTCAACAGACCGCAGGAAACGGCGGTCAGCGCCTCCATTTCGACGCCGGTGCGGCCGTGGCATTCAGCCGTGACTTCGCAATGCACGGCATGGTTGGCCTCGTCGATGGCGAACTCGGCGGCGACCCGGTTGAGGGCGATCGGGTGGCACAGCGGGATCAGCTCGGCGGTGCGTTTCGCGGCCTGGATGGCGGCGATGCGGGCAATGCCCAGGACGTCGCCCTTTTTCGCCGAACCGTCGCGGATCAACGCCAGGGTTTCCGCTTTCATGAAAATGCTGCCGGCGGCGCGGGCGCTGCGCGCCGTCTCGAGCTTGCCGCCGACATCGACCATGTGAGCCTGGCCGGCGCTGTCGAAATGGGTCAGATTCATGGATGCTAAAGGAATGGGCAAGGTCTTGCGTTTTTGCCGCCGAAGGCGGCGCAGAGGTGGGCTATCATAGCACCATGATCCCGCGCCGCCTGACCGCCGTTCTGCTTGCCTGTGCCTTGGCCTTGCAGCCGCTCCGTGCCGCCGACGATTTGCCGGAGCTTGGCGATGTCGCCAGCAACGAATTGCCGCCGCTGATGGAAAAGCGGATCGGACGGCAGATCATGAACGAAATCCGCCTGACCGAGCCGTCCTATCTCGACGATGCCGACATCGAGGGTTATCTCACCGCGCTCGGCGGCAAGCTGGTCGCCGCCAGCGTCGCACCCGACCTGGGTTTTGTCTTTTTCGCCCTTTCCGATCCGAGCATCAACGCCTTCGCGCTGCCCGGCGGCTACATCGGCGTGCATAGCGGCCTGATCCTGGCCGCCCAGACCGAATCGGAACTGGCCGGGGTGCTGGCGCACGAAATCTCCCACGTCACCCAGCGCCATATCGCCCGCCAGATATATCAATCCTCGAAAATGAGTTTGCCCTCGATGCTGGCGATGGGCCTGGCGTTGCTGGCGGCACGCTCCAATTCGCAGGTGGCCAGCGGTGCGATCGCCGCCACGACGGCTGGATCAATCGCGGCGCAATTGGCCTACTCGCGGGATTTCGAGCGCGAGGCCGACCGCATCGGCTTCGAACTCATGCGCAAGGCCGGGTTCGACGTGCGCGGCATGGCCGTTTTCTTCGGCAGTCTGCAACAGGCGACGCGCCATTACGAAAACAACGCCACCGCTTACCTGCGCACCCATCCGATTACCGGCGAGCGCCTGACCGATATGCAGAACCGCGAAGGCGGCGTGCACTACCGGCAGGTGCCGGACAGTCCCGAATTCCATCTGGCGCGGGCCAAGCTGCGGGCGATGCAGGGTACGCCGGCGGAAGCGACGGGCCATTTCGAGCGCCTGCTCGCCGAGCGCAAGTTTGCCTCCGAGGAGGCTACCCGCTACGGCCTTGCTTACGCCCTGTTCCGCGCCCGCGACTGGGCGGCGGCGGAAAGGGAGGTGCAAAAGGCGCGCGGCGGCAAGGCGGCGGACCCGATGATCGAGCGGCTCTACGCCGAAATCCGCCTCGCCCGCGGCGATGCCGACGGCGCGCTAGCTATTTATCGCGGCGCGCTGGCGCGCTCGCCGCGCCATGCCGGCTTGCACGACGGCTACGCCCAGGCGCTGCTGACGAGCCGCCGCTTCACCGAGGCGCTGCGTTTTGCCGACGAGCAGTTGCAGTGGCAGCCGGAATCGACCCGCCACCTCCGCGTGCGCGCGGCCAGCCACGCCGGCCTCGGCCACGAGGCGCAGCAGCACCAGGCGCTGGCCGATGTCTTTGCCCTGCAAGGGCTGACGCTGGCCGCCATTGAGCAGTTGGAACTGGCGCAAAAGGCCGGCGATGCCGATTTTTTCGTCATGTCCGCCATCGACGCCCGCCTGCGCGAACTCAAGCGCCAGCGCCTGGATGAGATGAGGGAACGGCGCGATTGAAGCTGACGAAATGGGATGTGACCATTGCCAGCGTTGCTCTTGGGCAGCTCGTGGTCGGACTGTTGCTGGCACTTATCTACCAAGCCCAGCCGGCATTCGTCGCTTTTTGGGTACTCCTGTTTGGGCTATTGCTTGCGTTTTCGCACAGAATAGGGTGCGATTACATGGCGATCCACCGTCCCGCCGCACTGAATGCCTTCAGCGAACTGTCCATCCATTCAAGCGAGCCGCGCTTTCAATTCGATGGAAAAACAGCGCAGATTATCGAAGACGAGGAAGGTATTGAGAGAGCTAGAAACGGGTTTATCGCCTACACGCTGACCAGGATCGCCAGGAATGAGGCTGGTGAGTACTTCTGGTTCTATTTCCGATCCGACTCGGCGGGCGGGAAGCCGCAGTTCAAACATATCGAGCAAGCCAGCGCCAAGGCTCTGCTGAAAAAGAAATATCTCGCTCCTTCGCCAGCGCCTATTGAAATCGCGCCCACAATCTGAAAGCCAAACATCATGCACGACCGCGACCGCGATCTCGACGTCAAGGGCCTCAACTGCCCGCTGCCCATCCTAAGAACCAAAAAGGCGCTGGCCGAAATGGCATCCGGCCAGGTGCTGCGCGTGCAGGCGACCGATCCCGGGGCGGTGCAGGATTTTCCCGTCTTTGCCCGGCAGACCGGCAACGAATTGATCGGCCAGCAGGAAGAAAACGGCGTTTTCGAGTTCTTTTTGAAGCGGAAATAAACCGTCGTTCAGTGGATCTGCTCTGGCTGACGCTCGATCAGCGCGTCCGCGCCAATGCCAAAACGCGCCACCAGCGCGGCGATCTGTCGGGCGTTCAACAAGCGGCGACCGGAGAGAATTTGCGAAACGACGCTCTGATTGCCGACTTCCGGCAAATCCGCCTGGGTCAGCCCGTGCTGCTGCATGAGAAAGCGCAACACGTCTCGCGGTGACGCATCAGGCACCGGATAGTGCTGGCGATCATAGTCGGCGATGAGTTCGCAGACGACGCCGAATAATCCGGCCAACTCGCCGCCATCCCCGGCCTGTCCGCTGTCGATGAGTGCATCGGCCAGCGCCACCATGCGCGCGTAATGGTCGGTATCGCGGATGGGGCCGATGCCGCTGGCGTTTTCAAAGGCAGTCCAGGTGCTGCGAATCATGTTGAGATTCATGATGATCTCCATGTGTTGCGGTCGTATTCGACATGGGTCAAAACGTGCTTGATGTAAGCAATTTGCTGGTCGAAGCGCAGAAACGCGATCAGCCGGAATTTGTTGCCGCCAATGTCAAACACATATAAGTCGGCGACCTTGTCCACACTGCCGAAGGTCTGACGCAACTCAGAGAAACTTGCAAATGAGCGCGATTCCATCGCCCGCCGCCATGACTGCAATGGCTCGCTGGCGACTGGATGGCGGATAGCGAACTCGATCAGGCGGCGATTGGTAATGACTCGCATGATTGGATTATTGCATATTGCAATGCCTGGAGCAATGCGGCATCACTAAAACCCGCCGCTGCGCGTTTGCGCGGACTGGCGGGTTGTTCACGAGCGCGGCGCGTTTTAGCCCAGCTTCCCCAACTGTTGCCGCAGTTTTTCCAGCGTCGCCGAAAAGTCGGCGAGGCGCTGTTTTTCCTGCTCGACCACGGCGGCGGGGGCGCGGGCGGTGAAGCTTTCGTTGCTTAGCTTGCCTTGGGCGATGGCGATTTGTTTTTCCAGTTTCTCGATTTCCTTTTTCAGGCGCTCTTTTTCGGCGGCTGGGTCGATTTCGATTTTGAGCATGAGCCGCGTTTCGCCGACGATGGCGACCGGGGCCAGGGTGTCCGCCGGCATGTCGGCGACGATTTCCACCGCCGACAGCTTGCCCAGGGCGGCGAGGATGGGGGCGAATTCAGCCAATTCGGCGGCCATTTCGGCGCTGCCGCCGGTGATCAGCAGGGGCATGCGCTGGGCCGGCGAGAGGCCCATTTCGCCGCGCAGGTTGCGGCAGGCGTGGGTGAGCGTCTTGAGGCGCTCGATCTTGGCTTCGCTGGCGGCGTCGAGGCGCGACAGGTCGGCTTGCGGCCAGGCGGCGAGCATGATCGAGTCGTGCGTCTTGCGCCCGGCGATGGGGGCGACGACCTGCCACAGCTCTTCGGTGATGAAGGGGATGAGCGGGTGCGCCAGGCGCAGCACGGCTTCCAGCACTCGCGCCAGGGTCCGTCGGGCGGCCCGTTGTTGCGCGTCGCTGCCGGTCTGAATCTGGACCTTGGCGATTTCCAGATACCAGTCGCAGAATTCGTCCCAGACGAACTGGTAGATGGCCTGCGCCAGCAGGTCGAAGCGGTAGTCGGCGAAATGTTGCTCAAGGTCGGCTTCGAGGCGCTGCAAGCGGCTGACGATCCAGCGGTCGGCGAAGCTGAAGTCGAGGCGGGCCGGGCCGCCGGCCGGCACGGCGCAGGCGCCGGTGTGCGGCAATTGCTGGTGGTCGAGCGCCAGGTCGTGGCCTTCGACATTCATCAGCACGAAACGGGTGGCGTTCCACAGCTTGTTGCAGAAATTGCGGTAGCCGTCGCAGCGGCTGAGGTCGAACTTGATGTCGCGGCCGGGCGAGGCCAGCGAGGCGAAGGTGAAGCGCAGGGCGTCGGTGCCGAAGGCGGGGATGCCGTCGGGGAATTCCTTGCGCGTTTTTTTGGCGATGTTGGCCGCGTCCCTGGGGTTCATCAGGCCGAAGGTGCGTTTTTCCACCAGCGCGTCGATGCCGATGCCGTCGATCAAGTCGATCGGGTCGAGCACATTGCCCTTGGACTTGGACATTTTCTGCCCTTCGCCATCGCGGATCAGGCCATGCACATAGACGTGCTTGAAGGGAATGTGGCCGGTGATCTGCTTGGTCATCATGACCATGCGGGCGACCCAGAAGAAGATGATGTCGAAGCCGGTGACCAGCACGGAGGAGGGCAGATATTGCCGGAGCAGCGGATTGGCCGCGTCGGTGGCCGCATCGCCCGTCCAGTCCAGCGTCGAGAAAGGCCACAGGGCCGACGAGAACCAGGTGTCGAGGACATCCTCGTCGCGCTTCAGCGGGCCGGCGTAGCCCGCTTTGGCGGCGGCGGCCCGCGCTTCTGCCTCGTTGCGGGCGACGAAAATCTCGCCGTCAGCGCCGTACCAGGCGGGAATCTGGTGCCCCCACCACAGTTGGCGCGAGATGCACCAGTCCTGGATGTTATTCAGCCACTGGTTGTAGGTATTGATCCAGTTTTCCGGATAAAACTTGATTTCGCCGGAACGCACGGCGGTGAGCGCCTTTTCGGTGATCGAACTGCCGTCGGCGCCGGGTTTGCTCATGGCGACGAACCACTGGTCGGTCAGCATCGGCTCGATGACGACGCCCGTGCGGTCGCCGCGCGGCACCTTGAGCTTGTGCTTGTCGGTCTTTTCCAAAAGACCAAGGGCTTCGAGATCGGCGACGACCGCGGCGCGGGCGGCGAAGCGGTCGAGGCCGCGGTACTTTTCGGGCGCCTGATCGTTGATCTTCGCATCCAGCGTCAGGATCGAAATCAGCGGCAGCTTGTGCCGCTGGCCGACGGCGTAGTCGTTGAAATCGTGCGCTGGCGTGACCTTGACGCAGCCGGTGCCGAATTCGAGATCGACGTAGCTGTCGGCGATGATGGGAATCTCCCGCCCGGTGAGCGGCAGCTTGACCATCTTGCCGATCATCGCCTTGTAGCGTTCGTCTTCCGGATGCACCATCACCGCCGTGTCGCCGAGCATGGTTTCCGGCCGCGTCGTCGCCACCGTCAGGCTGCCCGAGTCATCGGCCAGAGGATAGCGGATGTGCCACATGAAGCCGTCTTCTTCCTCCTGCACAACTTCCAGGTCGGAGACGGCGGTGTGCAGCTTCGGATCCCAGTTGACCAGGCGTTTGCCGCGATAAATCAAGCCCTCGTTGTAAAGGCGGACGAAGGTTTCGCTAACCACCTTGTTGAGGCCGGCGTCCATCGTGAAGCGTTCGCGCGTCCAGTCCGGGCTGGTGCCCAGGCGGCGCATCTGGCGGGTGATGGTGTCGCCGGAATATGCCTTCCACTCCCAGACCTTCTCCAGGAATTTTTCGCGCCCGAGATCGTGGCGGGAAACGCCCTGAGCATCCAACTGGCGCTCGACGACGATTTGCGTGGCGATGCCGGCATGGTCGGTGCCCGGTTGCCACAGCGTGTTGTGGCCCCGCATCCGGTAATAGCGGGTGAGGGCGTCCATGATCGTCTGGTTGAAGCCGTGGCCCATGTGCAGCGTGCCGGTGACATTGGGCGGCGGCAAGAGGATGCAGAAATGCTCGGTTTTGTCGCCGTCAATGCCGGCGGCGAAGTGGTTTCTGGCTTCCCACTCGGGGTACCAGCGGCGTTCGATATCGGCCGGTTCAAAGGTTTTGGCGAGTTCCATGGGCGTGGCGGCAATGGGAAAACCCGACATTGTACCGGAGCGCCGCTGGCCCGGCCCGGTCAGCGGGGCGCGGCGTTCTGTTCGGCGAGATAGTCGCGCACGGCGGCGGCGATCAGGCGCGGCAATTCGGCCACCAGACGCAGCTCGACCCGGTGGGCGATGTCGCGGGCGATGTCCTCGCGGCTGCTGGCCGCGAGTTTGGCGAGCACGGCAGCGGCTGGCGCGGACGGTTTGGCCGGCGGGTTCGGCGCGGGCGCCGCCGGGAGCGGGCTTGCCGCTGGCGCGGATGGACTGGGCGAGTGGCGCTGAGCGGGCGTCGTTGCCGCCGGGGGCGGATTTATCGCGGGCGCAGGCGCTGCCGGGGCGGCGTCGTCGAGAAATTTGCTGTCGATCGTGGGGAAGGGCTTCGGGCCGGCGGCCTTGGCCGGCTCCGGCGCTGGGGCCGCGGGCGGCTTGGGCTGTGCCGGCTGGCGCGGCGCGCTGGCGGCGACATCGAGCAGTATGGGAATATCGTCGTCGGCTGTCGCCGGGGTGACGGCGTCGGTCAGCACCGGCAATTCGTCGGTGCCGGCGCTTTTGCGCTGGCGGTGCATGAGGGCGTCGGCGCGGGCGAGGATGGGGCTGGGCATGATGGGCCGCCTGAGCAATCAGTCGCGTGCGGAAAGGTCGAAAAAGCGCACTTCGCAGCCCTGTTCCTTGTACTGGCGGACACGCTCGCGCGCCGCCAGGCGGTCGTCCTCGTCGCGGCCGACGACTTCGATCAGGTTCTGGAAGCGCTCGTAACCGGGCGGGATGGCGCGCGCCAGATTCATCAGTCGCTCCTGCTGCGTTGTGTTGTCTACGCGGTCGGCGATCAGGATCGGCGTTTCCGCCGCCAGCGGCGAATCGGCGCGGCAGTGCGGGATGAAGCTCAATTGCGCCTGCGTCCACAGCAGGCGGTCGAGGCTGTCGGCGACCGGTGCGTCGGGGGCGTAGATGAGCATCGCCTTGCGCTTGGCCCAGGCGCCGCCGATCAGGGCACAGGCCGCGGCCAGCCGGTCGGAAGCGCCGTGGTAGAAAAAGACCTGGGTCAATTGAGTTTGCCCGCGCGTTGCAGAAGGTAATGGGCGAGCAGAGCCACCGGCCGGCCGGTGGCGCCCTTGTCCTTGCCCGATTTCCAGGCCGTGCCGGCGATGTCGAGATGCGCCCAGTCGAACTTTTTGGCGAAGCGCGAGAGGAAGCAGGCGGCTGTCACGGCGCCGGCCCAGCGGCCGCCGACATTGGCCATGTCGGCGAAGGGGCTTTTCAGCAATTCCTGATAATCGTCCCACAGCGGCAGGTGCCAGACGCGGTCGTGCGCCTCGTCGCCGGCTGCGATGAGGTCGCGCGCCAGGTTGTCGCGGTTGGCGAACAGGCCGCTGGCGACGCCGCCCAGGGCGACGGCGCAGGCGCCGGTGAGGGTGGCGACGTCGATGACAGTGTCGGGGTCGAAGCGTTCCGCGTAACTCAGCGCGTCGCACAGGAGCAGACGGCCCTCGGCGTCGGTGTTGAGAATTTCGATGGTCTGGCCGGAGAGCGAGGTGACGATGTCGCCGGGGCGGCTGGCATTGCCGCCGGGCATGTTCTCGCTGGCCGGAATGATGGCTTTCAGATTGAGCGACAGCTTCATCCGCGCCGCCGCAGCGAGGGCGCCGAGAACGCTGGCGGCGCCGCACATGTCGTACTTCATTTCGTCCATGTCGGCGCCCGGCTTGAGCGAAATGCCGCCGCTGTCAAAGGTGATGCCCTTGCCGATCAGCACCAGTGGCTTGTCGTTGATGCGGGCGCCGCGGTAGCCGAGGACGATCAACTTCGGCGGCTGTCGGGCGCCGTTGGCGACCGACAGGAGGGCGTTCATGCCGAGTTTTTCCATATCGGCGCGCTCAAGGATTTCACACTCGAGGCCCAGTTCGTCGGCCAGGGCCTGTGCCCGGCTGGCCAGATAGGCCGGATTGCAGACATTCGCCGGCAGATTGCCGAGATCCTTTGCCAGAGCCATGCCGGCGGCGATGGCCTGGCCCTGGATCAGCGCCTCTTCGGCCTGGGCCAGCTCGTTGCGGCGCTCGACGCCGAGCGTCAGGCGGCGCAGTGACCGGCGGTTTTCGTCTTTTTTGCTCTTGAATTGCTCGAAACGGTAAGTCGCGTCGCGGGCGGCGATAACGGTCTGGCGGATACGCCAGGCAATATCGTGCTTCTTGACGGCGAGTTCGGTGAGAAAAATGGAGGCGTCGAGAGCGCCGGTTTCGTGCAGCGCCTTGATCGCGGCGCGGATGGCCTGAGTGAATTCCTTTTCGCGGAAATCCTTTTCCTTGCCCAGACCGACCAGCAGCACACGGTCGCACAGGGTGCCGGGCACCTTGTGCAGCAGCAGGGTGGTGCCGCTTTTGCCTTCCATGTCGCCGCGCCGGACGATGTCGCCGATGTAGCCGCCGGCGGCCTTGTCGAGTAATTCCGCCGCCAGGGTCAGGCGGCGCGATTCGAAGACGCCGACCACGACACAGGCGCTGCGCTGCTTCTCCGGGCTGCCGCTTTTTATGCTAAATTCCACAAATTGCTCCTGTCCAGGGGAATGCCGGTTTTGCCGCGATTATCCCCGCAATTTTTCGGTTTCGTCAAAGCATGATATTCGAGCGCGCCGCCCGGCGCGAATTCGCCCAGGCGGCCGCCGGCATCAGCGTTGCGCTGCTGGCTATTCTGATTTCCACGCAATTGATCCGCCTGCTCAAGGAGGCGGCCGGCGGTCGCATCGCGCCGGAGGCGGTGGCCTCGCTGCTCGGCTTCGCCGCTTTGAATTTCATGCCGGTTTTGCTGTCGCTGACGCTTTTTGTCGCCATTTTGCTCAGTTTGTCGCGCACCTACCGGGATTCGGAAATGGTCATCTGGTTCACCAGCGGCCAGCCGCTGACGGCCTGGATGCGCCCGGTACTGCGTTTTGCCTTGCCCATCGTCGTCGCTGTCGCTCTGCTTTCCTGGTTCCTGTCGCCGTGGGCCAATCTGAATCGCGACGAATACAAGCAGAAGCTGTCGGCGCGCAGCGAACTCTCGCAGATATCGCCCGGCACCTTCCAGGAAGCCAGCGAGGGGCGGCGGATATTGTTCGTCGAGGCCGTGGCCGACGACGCCAGCGCGGTGGGCAATGTGTTCGTCGCCTCGATGCAGGAAGGCAAACTCGGCGTGGTTATGTCCGACACCGCCCATCAACGCATCGCCGAAAACGGCGACCGCTTCGTGGTGCTGGAAAGCGGGCGCCGCTACGAAGTCGAACCGGGTACGGCGGAATTTCGGGTCATGGAATTCGAGACTTATCAGGTGCGCGTCGAGGACGGCGAGGCACAGCCGGTAGACCCTTCGCCCAAGACGATGCCGATCACCGACCTGCTGTTCGAGACCAGCGACAAGGCGCGTGGCGAACTGGTGTGGCGCATCGGTGTGCCGCTTTCGGCGCTGGTTCTGGCGCTACTGGCGATACCGCTCGGCTTCGTCAATCCGCGGGCGGGACGTTCGGCCAATTTTCTGATCGCCATTCTGATCTATGCCATTTACAACAATCTGCTGTCGGTCAGCCAGGCCTGGGTGGCGCAGGGCCGCCTGTCGTTCTGGGTCGGCCTGTGGGTCGTCCATGCGCTGATGCTGGTGCCGCTCCTGTTCTTGTTTTTCCGGCGCATGAGCGTTGGCAATTTCTTCTCCCGGAGGCGTGGCTGATGTTTCGCCGCAGGATTTACCAGCGCTATGTGATGCGCGAAACCTTCGCCGCTGTTTTTCTCGTTCTGCTGGCCTTTCTCGCGCTGTTCAGCTTTTTCGACCTGATCAACGAACTGCGCAGTGTCGGCAAGAGCTATCCGCTCGGCTACGCCATCCTCACCGTTGCGCTCAGCCTGCCCAGCCTGATTTACGAACTGATACCCATCGCGGCGCTGATCGGCGCACTGTACGCCCTGTCGACCCTGGCCCGGCATTCGGAAATCACCGTTCTGCGCGCCTCGGGCCTCGCCACCCGCGACCTGTTGCTGACCCTGTTTCGTGTCGCTGGCGTACTGGCCCTGCTCACCTTCATCGTCGGCGAAGCCCTGGTGCCGTATACCGAGCGCCTCAGCAATGAAATCAAAGTCAAGGCGATGAGCGGCGCCATCGCCCGGCAGGGCGGCGTGTCGGGGCTGTGGGTCAAGGATGGGCGCAGTTTCATCAATATCCGCATGGTCATGCCGGATTCGGCGCTGCACCAGGTGCTTATCTACAAATTCGACCCGGATAATGCCCTGGAGTCGGTGACCAATGCCGACGAAGCGCATTTCGACAAAAGCGCCGACGTCTGGCGCTTGAGTAATGTTTCGCGCACCTCGCTGTTCGGGGACTCGACGCGCGTCGAACAGCTGCCGGAACTGGGCTGGACTTCGGCGGTGACGCCCGACCTGCTGTCGGTGCTGATGGTGGCGCCGGAACGCATGACCCTGTTCGGACTGGTCAATTTCACCCGCCATCTGACGGAAAACCGGCAGCAGACCGAACGCTACGAAATCGCCATCTGGAAGAAGCTGATCTATCCGCTGACCGCCCTGGTCATGGTGGCGCTGGCCTTGCCCTTCGGCTATTCGCACAACCGGGTCGGCGGCGTCAGCCTCAAGATTTTTGCCGGTGTCATGCTTGGTATCCTGTTCTACGCGCTCAACGGCCTCTTTTCCAATCTCGGCATCATCAACGCCTGGCCGCCGCTGGCCAGCGCCACGGCGCCGTCCATCCTCTTCATGCTGGCGGCAGCCGGCATGCTGTGGTGGGTCGAGCGGCGTTGATCAGGACGGCTGGTTGACGATGCGGGTGCCGGCGATGCGGTCGTGCAGGAACTGGCGGTCGGGATCGAACAGCGCCCAGAGGATGCCGACGCCGAGCAGGATGCCCGGCCAGGCGGCGAGATAGCGTAATACGGCCTGGAGTGGGCGCGGCGGGCCGCCGTTGGCGTCGATCAGACGTAGTTTCCAGGTTTTCATCGGCAGGGTCTGGCCGCCGTGCAGCCAGAACCAGACGAAATAGAGCATCAGCAGCAAGAGGACATGCAGCCACATGAGGCGCGGGCCAAAGCTGATGCCATTGGCGGCGAGCAGGGTTTGCGGCAGCCAGAAGCCGATGAGCAGCACGGCGAAGACGACCAGGGCTTCATAGAGCATGCTGGCCAGACGGCGGCCGATGTTGGCGAGCGGTTGGCTCATCGCGGGCTCTCCGTTGTTGCGGCGGCTTCCGGCGCTGGCGGGGCTGTGTCGCTCGTCGTTTCGGCTGACTGTGTCGCCCTCCGCTTTTCGCGCAGGCGTTGGCGTTCTTCGGCGGGCAGGTTGCGGTAGGTTTTCCATTTTTCCCTGATTTCTTGCTTCTTTTCTTCCGGCAACTGTTTGAAATTCTTGTAGAACTGGCGCGCCTGGGCGCGCTGATCGGGCGTCATGGCGGCCCATTTGTGCATCCGCGCCTGCACCCGCTGCTGTCTGGCGGCTGGCATGGCGGGGTAGCGTTCGGCGATGCCCAGCCATTGCTTGCGGGCGATGCTGTCCAGCCCATCCCAGTCATTGGCCAGCGGCGCCAGAATGTCTTGCTGGGCGCGGCTCAACTGTAGCCAGTCGGGTTGCGGCGGGGTGCCGATGATGGCGGTCGGCGGCGGTTCGGCCAGGGCGCCGCCGGACAGGGCCAGGCCGAGGATCAACGGGGCGAGGAATCGTCTTGTAGCCATTCGAGGAATTCGGGGTCGAGAAAGGCTTCGGGCGGCAGGTCGTCGGCCAGCAGCGCCATGTCGAGCGCTTTGATTTCATTGACGTATTGCACGCTGTGCCAATAAAAGGACAGCCACATGCCGGCGAGCAGGGCAATGGTGGCCAGGATGGGCCGGAAGCGGGCGAGGTCGATGCCGGCGTTGGCAAGGGCCGGCCAGCGCATGCGGGCGCCGGCGGCGGCGAGCATCTGTTGCGGCGCTTCCTGCTTCTGCCGCGCCAGCGCCAGATGGCGCGCCGCTTCCAGGCGACGCTTGGCAGCCGGCGGCATGTCGTTCAGTCCGTGGTTCAGCGTTTGCCGGATACGGGAGGCGGCGCGTTGTTCGTTCATAGCTCGATGCCCTTGGCGGATAGCGCGCTGGCCAGCGCGTGCGTGGCGCGGGAGCAGTGGGTCTTGACGCTGCCTTCTGAGCAGCCCATGACGGCGGCGGTTTCGGCAACGTTCATTTCTTCCCAGTAACGCAGGAGGAAGGCCTGGCGTTGACGGGTCGGCAGTTTTTCGATTTCGCCGTCGATCAGGCTCAGGGTTTGCGCTTGCAGCAAGGCGCTTTCCGGCGTTTTCGGGCCGTCGTCGATGCGCAGCGTTTCGAGCGGGTCATGATCTTCGTCGTCGGCGGCGGAGAAGGTCGAGAGCAGGGTGGTCCACAGCGAGCGCACCCGGCTGCGCCGGTAGAAGTCGCGGATGGTGTTTTGCAGGATGCGCTGAAAGAGCATGGGAAACTCTTCCGCCGGCCGGTCGCCGTATTTCTCGGCCAGCTTCAGCATCGCATTCTGGGCGATGTCAAGGGCATCTTCTTCCTCGCGGACGGCGAACAGGGCCTGCTTGAAGGCGCGCCGCTCGACCGATTCGAGAAAGCCGGAAAGTTGTCGGGGTGAAGCCAGGAGCGTTTCTTCCAGTAGAAGGCCGGACAGGCCGGAGCCTGCCCCGGCAAATCTTGACCGAAAATGGGCGGTCGATTAATGTTGCATCCTTTATGCAACAGTTTTTTGGATTCGGGAATGATGATCAGCGGTGCGGAAATTGTAATCAGGTGCCTGCAGGAAGAAAAGATCGATTGTGTTTTCGGTTACCCTGGCGGGTCCGTTTTGCACATTTATGACGCCTTGTTCAAGCAGGGCGATATCAAGCATATTCTGGTGCGCCACGAGCAGGCCGCGGTGCATGCCGCCGACGCCTATTCGCGCTCGTCGCAGCGGGTCGGCGTGGCGCTGGTGACTTCCGGCCCCGGCGTGACCAACGCCATTACTGGCATCGCCACCGCCTACATGGATTCCAGTCCGATGGTCGTGCTCTGCGGCCAGGTGCCGACCAACTACATCGGCCAGGATGCCTTCCAGGAGTGCGATACAGTCGGCGTCACGCGGCCTTGCGTCAAGCACAATTTCCTGGTCAAGGATGTCAAGGATCTGGCCGTCACCATCAAAAAGGCCTTCCATATCGCCACCACCGGCCGGCCCGGCCCGGTCGTGGTCGATATTCCCAAGGACGTGACCGCCCAGATGATCGAGTTCGACTATCCGAAGTCGATTCAGATGCGCTCCTACAACCCGGTGGTCAAGGGCCATCTCGGCCAGATCAAGAGGGCCGTGCAGGTGTTGCAGGAGGCCAAGCGGCCGATCATCTATACCGGCGGCGGGGTGATCCTCTCGAATGCCGCCGAGAAGCTGACCCGGCTCGCCCGTCTGCTCGGCTTCCCGGTCACCAATACGCTGATGGGGCTGGGCGGCTATCCGGCCAGCGACCGCCAGTTCGTCGGCATGCTCGGCATGCATGGCACCTTCGAGGCCAATAACGCGATGCATTACGCCGATGTTATCCTGGCCGTCGGCGCCCGCTTCGACGACCGCGTGATCGGCAGTCCCGAACATTTCGCCAGCGAGAAGCGGCGCGTCATCCATATCGACATCGACCCCTCGTCCATTTCCAAGCGCGTCAAGGTCGATGTGCCGATTGTCGGCAATGTCGCCGATGTGCTCGACGAAATGCTCAAGCTGCTGGATGGCGGTTTCAAGGCCGATCCGGAACTGGCCGACTGGTGGACGCAAATCGAAACTTGGCGCGCCCGCAAATCGCTGACCTATCGCCAGGATCAGCGCATCATGCCGCAGTTCGTCATCGAAAAGCTGTACGAAGTGACCGGCGGCGACGCCTTTATCACTTCCGACGTCGGCCAGCACCAGATGTTCGCCGCGCAGTATTACAAGTTCGACAAGCCGCGCCGCTGGATCAATTCCGGTGGCCTCGGCACCATGGGCGTCGGCCTGCCTTTCGCCATGGGTACGCTGTTCGCCAATCCCGGCGCGACGGTCGCCTGCGTCACCGGCGAAGGCTCGATCCAGATGTGCATCCAGGAAATGTCCACCTGCAAGCAGTTCGCCTTGCCGGTCAAGATCATCAACCTGAATAACGGCATGCTGGGCATGGTCCGCCAGTGGCAGGAGATGTTCTATTCCAAGCGCTATTCCCACACCTACGTCGCCTCGCTGCCCGATTTCGTCAAGCTGGCCGAAGCCTACGGCCATGTCGGCATGCGCATCGAGAAGCCGGAGGATGTCGAGCCGGCGCTGCGAAAGGCTTTTACCGAGCACAAGGACGATCTGGTATTCATGGATTTCATCATTGATCCGACTGCCAACGTTTTCCCGATGGTCGCCGCCGGCAAGGGCCTGACCGAAATGATCCTCGCCGAAGAACTGTAAGCGGGGAAGGAACACAACATGCGACACATCATTTCCCTCCTGATTGAAAACGAAGCGGGCGCGCTGTCCCGCGTTGCCGGGCTGTTCTCGGCCCGTGCCTACAACATTGAATCGCTGACCGTGGCGCCGACGGAAGACCCGTCGCTGTCGCGCATGACTATCCTGACCTGGGGTTCGGACGACGTACTGGAACAGATCACCAAGCAGCTCAACAAGCTGGTCGATGTGGTCAAACTGGTCGATCTCTCCGAGGCGCCCCATGTCGAGCGCGAACTGATGCTCATCAAGGTGCGCGCTACCGGCAAGGATCGCGAAGAAATGAAGCGGATGGCCGATATTTTCCGCGGCCGCATCATCGACGTCACCGAGACGACTTATGTCATCGAGTTGACAGGCGCCAGTTCCAAGCTCGATTCCTTCATCGCCGCCCTCGATGGCGGCCTGATACTCGAAACGGTGCGCACCGGCGTCTGTGGCGTGGGTCGTGGCGACCGCATTCTCAAGGTTTGACCCCAACTGATTGTTTTTAAAGAGGATTTCATGAAAGTTTATTACGATAAGGACGCCGATCTCTCCCTCATCAAGGGCAAGAAAGTCACCATCGTGGGTTACGGTTCCCAGGGCCACGCCCATGCCCAGAACCTGCGGGATTCCGGCGTCAAGGTCACGGTTGGCCTGCGCAAGGACGGCGCTTCCTGGAAGAAAGCCGAGGCCGCCGGCCTCAAGGTCGAGGAAATCGCCAAGGCCGTCAAGGGCGCCGATGTCGTCATGATTCTCCTGCCGGACGAGAACATCCCGCAGGTCTATAACGAAGACGTCGCGCCAAATCTGAAAAAAGGCGCGGCGCTCGCCTTCGCCCACGGTTTCAACGTGCATTACAACCAGGTCGTGCCGCGCGACGACGTGGATGTCATCATGGTTGCCCCGAAAGGCCCCGGCCACACCGTGCGTTCCGAATACCTCAAGGGCGGCGGCGTGCCGTCGCTGATCGCTGTCCATCAGGACAAGTCCGGCAAGGCCAGGGATATCGCCCTGTCCTACGCCGCGGCCAATGGCGGCACCAAGGGCGGCGTCATCGAAACCAATTTCCGCGAGGAAACCGAGACCGACCTCTTCGGCGAGCAGGCCGTGCTCTGCGGCGGCGCCGTCGAACTGGTCAAGATGGGCTTCGAAACCCTGGTCGAAGCCGGCTATGCGCCGGAAATGGCCTACTTCGAGTGTCTGCACGAATTGAAGCTGATCGTCGACCTGATGTACGAGGGCGGCATCGCCAACATGAACTACTCGATCTCGAACAACGCCGAGTACGGCGAGTACGTGACTGGCACGGAAGTCATCAACGCCCAGTCGCGCGAAGCCATGCGCAACGCCCTGAAGCGCATCCAGACCGGCGAGTACGCCAAGATGTTCATCCTCGAAGGGCGCACCAACTACCCGAGCATGACCGCCCGCCGCCGCCTGACCGCCGCCCACCCGATCGAACAGGTCGGCGAAAAGCTGCGCGACATGATGCCGTGGATCAAGAAGAATAAGTTGGTCGACCAGAGCAAGAACTGAGTGTTTACCGGCTCGACGTTGCGCCGTTGTTCGCGCTGGCCGTACTAACGACCTGTCTGCGCGCTCGCGTCTCGCCTCGTCTTCGCTGTGGGCGGTGCAGGAAGTCTGCACCGCCCATTTGTTTTTTGGGCGGCGGGTGTATCCTTGCGCCGTTCTGGACCATCGCCATTTCCCATGACCGAACTCAAGCCCCGTAAGACCCTCTTCAATCCCGAACTCAAGCGGCGCGGCATCTACATCCTGCCCAACCTGTTCACCACGGCGGCGCTGTTCGCCGGCTTCTTCGCCATCGTCCAGGCGATACAGGGCGATTTCGAGCGCGCGGCGATGGCCATTTTCATCGCCATGGTGTTCGACGGGCTGGATGGCCGGGTGGCCCGCCTGACCAACACCCAGTCGGCCTTTGGCGCCGAATACGATTCGCTGTCCGACATGGTCAGTTTCGGCGCGGCCCCCGCCCTGGTGATGTACGAGTGGGCGCTGCGCGATCTCGGCCGTCTCGGCTGGATCGCCGCCTTCATCTACTGCGCTGGCGCCGCGCTGCGACTGGCGCGCTTCAACACGACGCTGGAAGTCATCGACAAACGCTTTTTCCAGGGCCTGCCCTCACCGGCAGCGGCGGCGCTGGTCGCCGGCCTGGTCTGGGTGATGACCGGAAGTGATCTCGTCGGCGCTACGTCAACCACGCCGGCCGTCGCGGCGCAGGCGGTGGGCCACGATGTCCGCTGGCTGGCCTGCGCGCTGACCATTTTTGCCGGTCTGACGATGATTTCCAACATCCGCTACTACAGCTTCAAGGATGTGAACCTGAAAAAGAGCGTGCCTTTCTTCGTCATCGCCGCCATCGCCCTCGGTTTCGCGCTGGTTGCCTACAGTCCGGAAATCGCGTTGTTTGCCTTTTTCGTGATCTATGGCCTGTCCGGTTATGTGCTGGCGGCTATCGGCCTCGTCAGGCGCAAGACCTAGTGAATTCCCGGAGCGCCCCATGAGCAAGCAACATCTCGTCATTTTCGATACGACCCTGCGCGACGGCGAACAGAGCCCGGGCGCCTCGATGACCAAGGAAGAAAAAATCCGCGTCGCCCGGCAACTGGAGAAAATGCGCGTCGACGTCATCGAGGCCGGTTTCGCCGCCGCCTCGCCCGGCGATTTCGAGGCCATCCAGGCCATTGCCCAGGTTATCCGCGAATCCACAGTCTGCTCGCTGGCGCGCGCCAACGAGGCGGATATCCGGCGCTCCGGCGAAGCCATCAAGCCGGCGGCCTCGGGCCGCATCCATACCTTCATCGCCACCTCGCCGATCCACATGGAGAAAAAGCTGCGCATGACGCCCGATCAGGTCGTCGAGCAGGCGGTCAAGTCCGTCGGCTGGGCGCGGCAGTTTACCGACGATGTCGAGTTTTCGGCCGAGGACGCCGGGCGCTCCGACATCGACTTTCTGTGCCGCGTCTTCGAGGCGGTCATCAAGGCCGGCGCCACGACCATCAATGTGCCGGACACGGTCGGCTACGCCATTCCCTTCCAGTACGCCGAAAACCTGCGCCGGGTGATCGAGCGCGTGCCCAATGCCGACAAGGTGGTGTGGTCGGTGCATTGCCACAACGACCTCGGGCTGGCCGTCGCCAACTCGCTGGCCGCTGTGCTGGCCGGTGCGCGCCAGGTCGAATGCACCATCAATGGCCTCGGCGAACGGGCCGGCAACGCCTCCCTGGAAGAAATCGTCATGGCCGTGCGCACGCGCCCGGACATTTTCCCGGTCGAGACGCGCATCGACACGACGCAGATCGTCCCGGCTTCCAAGCTGATATCGCAAATCACCGGCTACCCGGTGCAGCCGAACAAGGCCGTGGTCGGCGCCAATGCCTTCGCCCACGAAGCCGGCATCCACCAGGACGGCGTGCTCAAGCACCGCGAAACCTACGAAATCATGCGCGCCCAGGATGTCGGCTGGGCACAGAACAAGCTGGTGCTGGGCAAGCATTCCGGGCGCAATGCCTTCAAGACCCGCCTTGCCGAACTGGGCATCGAATTGGGCAGCGACGAGGCGCTGAACGCCGCCTTCGCCCGTTTCAAGGAACTGGCCGACCGGAAACACGAAATTTTCGACGAGGATCTGCACGCCCTGGCTTCCGATGAAGTCGTGACGCCGGAGCAGGAGCACTACAAGCTCCTCTATTCGCACGTCTGCTCGGAAACCGGCGAAATGCCGCGCGCCACCGTCATCCTCAGTGTCGGCGGCGACGAGCGCGAGGCGCAAGCCGTCGGCGGCGGGCCGGTGGACGCCGTCTTCAAGGCCATCGAAAACATCGTCGGCAGCGGCGCCGAACTGCTGCTTTATTCGGTCAACGCCATCACCACCGGCACCGACGCCCAGGGCGAGGTAACGACGCGGCTGGCCAAGAACAAGCGCATCGTCAACGGCAATGGCGCCGATACCGACATCGTCATCGCCTCGGCCCGCTCCTATACCAATGCGCTGAACAAGCTGCATTCCTCGCTGGATAAGGTGCGGGCGCAGGGGGATATTTGAGCGGCTTTGTCGTCTAATTCCAGTTAGGCCACTCAAGAAGATATATGCAAACCTTAGTTTACCTCCCGTTAATAATAATTTTTTGCCTATTGATGATTTTTGTTTGGTTGCGTTGGTTCCGTTGGGAGCACATTTTTATTATTTTATTTTTTGTCGTCATCGCCGTCGCTAGAAGCAAATTAAAAATTTTTATTTCATGAGATTTCTGTCTAACATTGCGCTCAACCCGGACGGCTTCGCCGCCGGTTAGCTTGAGCGTTATATTAACTATAATTTCTGGTTATATTGAGATTTGTTTTATTCGCCGAGCATAAGGAAGAGTGGATTATGGAAAACGTATCGAATGATTTACGCGACAAGTTTTTGAATGAGGGTGCAATGTTGATCAAGGATGAATTCGAGTGCCAGGCGACTGATATGGTCGCATATGGGCAAAAAAATCCAATCAAAAACGTTGACTTGCTCTCCACCTCTCTTATTGCTAATCGTGATATTCACCAAACAATTAAGGTGGCCATTCGAGAGCGATCTGAGAACGTTGGGAAAATTATCCTAGCAACCGCATATTTCATCGAAGAGCATAAAATCCAAAAAACAGACGAGGCAATTAGCAAGGTCGGTGCGGCGCTTCAAGCTATTGATCGCCAGCGTCTTTTGGAATTGGCAAGTGCGCAAAAGAAAATAAATTTATCATATGCAACGCTCTCTGCTGTTGTGGAAATTTTCAAACGCGCAAATGCAGAAATTGGTAAAGAACTTGTTGCGCTAGGCCAGGCAGATAGCGGCGTAAAACGCATGGAAAAAACTAACCTCTATTTAAGAAGTTCAATCATTGCATATGAGCTCGTATCTTTTGTGTTTGAATATCTATCTAAATTCGGGCTTGCCGGCATAGAAGACATGAAACATATTCGTGATGAGGTGATAAATGATATAGAGAATGGGCGCAATAATGATGAAATCACAAAAAGAAAAGTAAATTCATCCAATAATGAGAAACTTCGTGACTCAACCTTGGGAAAAATAAGCCAAAGAGAAAAGTTTCGAGTCAAAGTAGAGAAAAAATGGAATGAAATGATGCAGAGGATAGAAGGGCAAGTGGGTAGTGCTAGAAAGGTAAAGGGATTTGCGAGTGATCTTGAAATTATGAAAAACAATCTGCGTGAAGAAATTGCTTTGTTGAATATAGCAGCAACAACTCAGATTGTCGAAACGTCAATTGATGCAATTGACGCATTGGCGACAGGATTGCAGGATTGGGAGTTGCCCGACCTGAATGAAGACACTGCATTCGAGCTTCTAAATATGGGAGAGTGAAGGTGAGTGACGAACTAAGAAAAAAATATCTACAGGTGGGCAATGCAATACAGACAGGCGCAACTATCCCTCGCTCTTCAATTGAGCGCGCAACAACTAAGCTGAACGATGACAAGCTTGACGATATTTCGGATATAAAATTTAGGCATAGGCGCGGCAAAAATACTTTGCATTGGTTTTGGCGAGTATTTAAGTTTTCGTTGGTTTTGCTTGTGCTATTTTTGGTTTTTTGTGTGTATATTGCTTTTGACGCTCCCAATGAAGCTGCCGTGAGAGGTGATGCTACTACGAGAAAAGAACAAGAAGTACTCGAAAGTAGTGTCAGCGGAACTACAGTACAGAATAGTGTTAACTCTGCTCTCAAGTCACCCAGTACCCTAGTATTGAAAAATCAACCTGCATCACCCCTAAATGAGGAATCAGTAGCGTCAGAACCGGATATATCGATGCCCCAACAAACCGCATCGTTGCCTGTTGCTGCACTACACGGTCGTATGGCGCGGCAATCCGCCACAGCCAGTATCGTAGAGTTTGTCAGCGAACACACTGGAGATACCGAGTGCGGAGATATCAAGGAAGTTTATTGCAAGGCAGATATCCTGCGGCATGCGGCTAGACTAGCCTATAACGATAGCCTTAAATGTGATAAGGCAGTCGAAATTAATGCTTTTTGCGCAGTTGACGGGGAAAGGTTCGTGAATCGTAGAGCCAATGAGATTGAATCGCTTGTTTTGCAAATAATTCTAGAAAAATTAATAGCCTATCTTGCCGAACCGGAAAAGAGTAATGCCAATTCGTCGGGAATTATTAGTAATTTGTCGGAATTATGTATGCAAGAGGCGATTAAAAGCGGTTTGCGAGGTAAGGCATACTATGATCATAGGGACTTAATTTGCATTCCTCAGGCGCGCGCAGAATTTATTAAACCACAGCAAGAGTTATTTAAGAAAGTCAAATATCGAGTTGGTCAAATTTCGAATGACATTCAATTTGAATCGTCGGATCGAGAGGTTGGCTTGGCATCCCAAGCAATTTTGCGGAACTTTATAGTTTCTGAAGTCGGGAGGCGTTGAGTGATGTTTCCCTTCGCATATTGCTATAGTGGCCTAACCTTTCGCTCAACCCGGACTTGCCTACGGCAAGCCGGTTAAGTTTGCCGTTAGGCAGCGCACACAGCCAACCATCAGGGCTGTAGGCTGGAATGAAGCGCAGCGCAATTCCAGCGATTGAAGCTGGGATTCCACTTTCTTCCATCCCGGCCTATGCACTCAGTCTGTCGCCAGCATTGCCAGTAGCGCTCCCTCATCGACTGTGTCGCCCGCTGTGACATGCACTTCGACAATCCGCCCGGACCACGGCGAAGGAATGTCCAGCGCCACCTTGCCGGTCTCCAGCGTCAAGATTGTTTCGTCACGCTCTACCCAGTCACCGACCTGTATCGACAGTTCGAGAATGAAAACAGTACCGGCGGCACAGGCGCCGCAACTTTTCCAGCATTCGGGAAAGCGGGGCAGGTGAATGGCGTGAAGGGACATGGCGGGGAACTTTTCAGGCAACAGTTTGTAATCGACCCATCAGTATAGAGCGCGGCTCTGACAGCAAGCGTAGCCCAGGCCCAAGGGCGGATAAGCCGCGAAGCGGCGCAATCCGCCGTTCTCCTTCGACGCGAAGCGTCACCAATTTTCAATTTGCGATGCTTGGCATCGGAGGATACGACCGGCGGATGGCGGCCTTCGGCCTTATCCACCCTACGCTATTGGAGGTTGTCGCAAAAGGCTCAATCCGCGCCCTTGAAGCCCCTCCCCCCTCGCGGGGGAGGGGTTGGGGAGAGGGGGAGGTTCACCGGAGAAAGGGGCGTTCCCCGTCACTCCTGCCCGCGAAGCGGCGTACGCAAGCGCGATGGACGAACCAGCCGCCGTCTCACTTGCCGCCTCCCCCTCTCACCCGGCCCCTCCCCCGCGAGGGGGGGAGGGGAGTATCGGGCTTTCGCGACAGTCTCATTGCACCGGCGGAGCCGGGCGCGTGGCGCGAACGTAGAGGATGGCCGCGACGAAAACCACCATCGCCAGCAGCGTTTCGCCGGCTGCCAGCCATTGCGCCGCGCCGCGCTCGCTGCTGGCGCGGACCAGACCTTCGAGAAGGTAGAACTGGATCAGCAGCGACAGCCACTTATAGGTGTAGCGCCTGCCGCGCAGGACGCCGAATAGCGGCAGCAGCAGTACGGCGGCTTTCAGGGTCAGCCACGAGCCGCCGGGACGCAGCGGCGCCAGCCAGCCTTCCCAGGCCAGACACAGGAAAATCAGGGCAATCAGGCTGGCGCTGGTCAGCGTCTGCCAGAGGGAAATGTTTTTGGCTTGCATGGCCGGGTATTATATGGCCCCATGTCATGCCGTTTCCGTCATCGTACCCGCCGTCGCTTGCTCGCCTCGGGCGGCGGCATCGTCCGCCGTTTCTTTCGCGAAAACATGCTGCAAACCAGCGCCGCGCTGGCTTTTACCACGCTGCTGGCGCTGGTGCCGCTGATCGCGGTCATTCTCGCGGTGGCCGATGCGGTGCCTTATTTCGATTTGCTGCTTGCCCGTCTGCAACAGTCGTTGCGCGAGACGCTGCTGCCCGGCGGCGCAGCCGGCGCCATTGCCGGCAGCATTGACCATTTCTCGCACCGGGCGCAGGGACTGACTGTCGCCGGCCTGCTGCTGCTCGGCCTGACGGCCTTCATGCTGCTGCATACCATCGAGCGCACTTTCAACCATCTGTGGCGGGTCGAGCCGCGGCCGCTAATTGCCCGCCTCGGTCTGTACATTTTCGTGATGGCGGTCTGGCCTTTTCTCCTTGGCGCCATCGCCCTGGCCATTTCGCTGGCGGTGACGGTTTCGCTGGGCATCTTCGCCTGGCCGACCTGGAGTCACTTGCTGCTGGCGAAAGGTCCCTCGGTGCTGTTGCTTGGCCTGTTTTTCGCCTTTCTCTACTACGCGGTGCCCAATGCGCCGGTCAGCAAGCGCGCGGCGCTGATTGGCGGCGCCTTCGCGGCTCTGGCGGTGGTGGCCGGGCAGAAGCTGTTCGAACTTTATCTCGGCGCTTCGGGCCTGTTTCAGAGTATTTACGGCACCTTGGCGGCGGTGCCCATTTTTCTCGTCTGGCTCGACCTGTCGTGGGCCATTGTGCTGTTTGGCGGCCTCTTGGCGGCTAGGCTGAGTCCTGCGGGGAAACGCTGATCAGTTCGATGCTGCTGGTCTGCTCGGTGGGTTCCCCGGTGCGGATTTCCCGGACGACCAGGTTGTCCCGTTCGACCAGCAGGAGCATGGTGGCGTCGTCGTTGCGGATCGTGCCAGAAGCCACCAGCAAGGATTCGAAAGCTTGCAGGGGAGGCGCTTCTGGCAGAAGCAGCGCGGCCACGGAGCCGGCTTCCAGTTCGTAAGGCCGGGCGAGTTCGACGGCGACGGCATGGCGGGCGATCACTTGCAGGCCCAGTTCGAGATGTTCCGGATTTTCCGAAATAACCCAGCGGATGATGCCGATGCTCCACGGCTGTTCGCTGTCGTCCTGGGCGTCGATCATGCGCATCGCTACGACGCCGCCGACGCACAGAGCGCTGGTATCGTCGCTGACATGCATCAATGCATAGCCGTCCGGGCTTTCGTTGGTGATCATCCATTCGCTGACCGGAGCCTGGTCGCCGATTTGCCGCATCAGGCGCCACAGATTGTCCAGGCCGAAAAAGAGGTGCGCGCGCGAGGATTGCCGCCGCCGCGAAAAACGCCGTCTGACTGGCTTGCCCCATAGCTTGGCCAAACGCCGCAGGACGCCGCGGCCATTTCGGGTTTCGGCGAAGACCGGCAGTTTGAGGGCGGCGGCGCTGCCGCCGCTCCCGAGTTCGTCAAGCTGGCGGACGATTTCGCCGGCAATGGCGTCGCAAGCGAAGTACAGCGGTTGCGCATCGTTCGCCGGCAGGCGGCGGATCAGCGCGTGGGCGGGGAAATCCTGCTCGGGATCGATCCAGAACACGGCCTCGGCGCCGTCCGGCGGCGCTTCCGAGGGCTCGATGCAGAACGGGCTGGCTTCGATGTAATCGTGGATGAACTCCAGTTCGCTGGCCGAGAAGGAAGCCGGCTGGGCGATCGCGACCAGCAGGGTGTCGCTGTAAATGCGCTGGATAGTGGAAGCGCCGTACGGCTTGGGAAAAGTCTCCAGGCCGATGCGGCAGGCGGTGCGAAAGCCGTCATGCAACTGCTGCCACAGGCCGATGCCGTTCGGCGCGGCGACCAGATGGTCGATCCTGATCCGCCAGGCGATGCCTTGCAGGGCGCGCCGCAGCGAGTCGTCGAGCGGGTAGCGCGCGGTGCCGGCTTGTAGGTCGAACAGTTCGGTCAGGGCGTTGAAGTAATCCTGGGTCAGCGTTTCGAGCAACTCGTTGACCCGTCGAATGCGCTGACGCAGCCGGCGCGCCACCGGCAGCGAGATTTTCTGGAAAGCCGGCAACTCGGCCTTGACGGAGTGCTCGACATGCTCGTGCAACATGCCGAGCAGCCGGGAGCGATGAAAGGCCGGCAATGGCGTGTCATGCAGCTTGAGCAACTGGTAATGAACCTGCTCGATATTGTCGCTGTCGCTACGGTCGCGCGCTGCTATCAGCCAATCGAGGACGCTCTGGATGACGGCTTCGCTTGCCGGGGAAAGCGGGGGTTCAGGTATGGCGCTCATTAGGCAGGAAGAATAGCAAATATTCATCATTGCGCCAGCAGGTAGCTTGCCCGCGCGAGGCATTCATGTGATTGCCCGGCAAACTCGCGTAAACAGCTTGTTTTTCCTCGCCAAAACGCTACAATCCCAAGTCTTTTTTTCCAGTTGGGAAATTCATCACATGGTTGTTATTCGTCTTGCCCGGGGCGGCGCCAAGAAGCGCCCCTTCTATAACATGGTCGTCACCGATTCCCGTAACCGCCGCGATGGCCGCTTCGTCGAGCGGATCGGCTTCTACAATCCGGTGGCCGCCGGCAATGCCGAGGCCCTGCGTATTGCCACGGATCGTCTGGACTACTGGCAGAAAAACGGCGCTCAACTGTCGCCGACCGTTGCCCGTCTGGTCAAGCAGAACGCCGCCAAGGCGGTCTGAGTTTGCTCTTGTCCGGTAACGATATCGTCGTTCTGGGGCGGCTCGCCGACCCCTACGGGATTCGCGGCTGGATGAAGTTGCAAGCCTTCGGCGATGATCCCCTGAGTTGGGGGAACATGCCGGTCTGGTGGATGGCGCGCGCGGGCGAATCGTGGCGCGAAGTGGCGCTGAAGGGATTGAAAGCGCATGGCGATGGCCTGCTGGTTGCCCTTGAGGGAATTACCGACCGCAACGCCGCCGAAGCCCTGAAAGGGGTTCTGGTCGGCGCGCCGCGCGCGGCGCTACCAGCGACCGGCGAGGATGAGTTCTACTGGGCCGATCTGCTCGATCTGACGGTCGTCAATACCGCTGGCGAGCAACTCGGCACGGTGGCCGGGCTGATCGAAACCGGCGCCAACGACGTTTTGCGCGTCGTCGGCGCTGACGGCAGCGAGCGCCTTTTGCCTTTCGTGGCAACGGTGGTGCTGGCGGTGGATCGGGCGGCGCGGCAGATTCGTGTCGAGTGGGAAAGCGACTGGTGAGTCGCGGCTGGAGCGACAAGTGATCCGCTTCGACTGCGTCAGCATCTTTCCCGAGATGTTCGCCGCCGTGACCGCCAGCGGCATTACCCGGCGCGCTTTGGAAGAGGGGCGCTGGGCCTGGCAGGGCTGGAATCCGCGCGATTTCGCCGACAATGCCTGGCGGCGGGTGGACGACCGGCCGTTTGGCGGCGGGCCGGGCATGGTGATGCAGCCGGGGCCGCTGGAAAAGGCGATTGCCGCGGCCAAGGCGCGGCAGCGCGAGGCGGGACTGGCGAAGAGCCGGGTCATCTACCTCTCGCCGCAGGGCGCGCCGCTGACCCATGAGCGGGTGATGCGGCTGGCCGGCGGCGAGGAAGGGCTGATCCTGCTCTGCGGTCGCTATGAAGGAGTGGACGAGCGTGTGATCGAGCGCTGCGTCGATGAGGAAATTTCGATCGGGGATTTTGTACTCTCCGGCGGCGAGTTGCCGGCGATGGCCTTGATCGACGCCGTCGTCCGCCAGTTGCCGGGGGTGCTTGGAGATGCCGCTTCGGCGGTAGAAGATTCGTTTGTCGGTGGTTTGCTGGATTGTCCGCACTACACCCGGCCCGAGGTCTATGAAGATCTGACGGTGCCGGAAGTGCTGCTCTCCGGCGATCATCAAAGAATTCGTCGCTGGCGGCTGCAACAGTCGCTGGCGCGAACCCGGAAGCGCCGGCCGGATTTACTGGCGCAACGCAGTCTGACTGCGGAAGAAACGCAACTCCTCACGGAAATTCCCGGAGCGGAGCAATGCGGTGAGCAATGATGTTTGACAAGAAGGAAACTCACATGAACCTGATTCAACAACTGGAACAAGAAGAAATCGCCCGCCTGGGCAAAACCATCCCCGAATTCGCCCCGGGCGACACCGTCGTCGTCCAGGTGAAAGTCAAGGAAGGCAACCGCGAGCGTTTGCAGGCTTACGAAGGCGTCGTTATCGCCAAGCGCAATCGCGGCCTCAACTCCGCCTTTACCGTGCGCAAGATTTCGTCCGGCGAAGGCGTCGAGCGTACCTTCCAGACCTACTCCCCGCTGGTTGCCGCAATTGATGTCAAGCGCCGCGGCGATGTGCGCCGCGCCAAGCTTTACTATCTGCGCGAGCGTTCCGGCAAGTCCGCCCGCATCAAGGAAAAGCTGCCGGCCAAGAAAGTCGTCGCCGCCGGCTAATCGGCTGTCGCGCCAAGCAAAAACGGGACGCCACGGCGTCCCGTTTTTTATGGGTGCGATTTCGGGTGGATCGGGCTTGCGCAAGCCATCAATTTGTAGCGCCTTGCGAGCGCCATCGGATCAGCCGCCACACGGCAATGAACGCCGCCAGAACAGCAGCCGGCAGCCAGATCCACAGAAATTCCGACTGCATGACCTGCCAGCCGCGCGCGCTGAAAAAGCGGGGGCCGAGGGGCGAGGCGATGATGGGGCGAAATGGCGCGAACCAGCGTTGCTCGCTGAAAGGCCACCACAATTCGACGCCCAGACCGCCATTGGTGCAGGCATCGAGCAGGGGATGCGACAAGGCGGCGAGGCCGACGAAAAACGCGCCGCGCCACGGCGTGGTTCGTAGCGGCCGGTGGCAGAGGGCGGCAAGCGCGGCGAGCAGCAGCGCAAATAGCAGCGAATGCGTGGCGCCGCGATGGCCGAAGGCGGCGGCGTAGGGAACATGAAGCACGAATCCGATGGCATCCGCGTCCGGCAGCATGGCGGCAATGGCGCCAGCGGCAAGCAGGCGCCCGCTGATTCGCCGCCGCCCGGCGACGGCGCCCAGCATCAGCGGTACGGCGGCGTGGGTGAATATCGTGGGCATGGGTCAAGCCTCACGGCAGAATGGAATCTGCCCCATCGGGGCGGGTATTGCGGCGGCTTTGCTGAAACACAGGAATGGCGCCAGACAGGATGAAACGAATCAGTATATTTCCACCTGAGCGCTTTGGCTTCTTTTTGACCAGCCGATTCTGGCGGGATGGCGTTTTTTCATCTTGCCCAGGCACGACAGGGTTTGCCGGGGAGGCGGCTGGCATGCAATCCCAGGGCAATCGCATGAATGCTGGCGCCATAAAAACCACCCCTCCCCGACCCTCCCCTCCGGGCTGCGCCCGCAAGGGAGGGGGCCAAGCTTGCAGCGCGCGCCGGTTTTCTCCCTCCCTTGCGAAGCAGGGGAGGGGCGGGGAGGGGTTGTCGGCCACGACAAGGGCATTCATGCGATTGCCCTGCATGCAATCCGCCGCGCTGCGAATCGGTGCGCGAATCGGTTTGATCCCCGTGCCGATCAGGCGCAGGGAATCCGTTGATAGCTGAGGGATATGGCAAAATGGCGGGGTGTTTCGGTTTGGGAATGATGAAGAATGGCAAGGGATAGCATGCTGCCGCTGCGGGGCGTTGGTCGGGGCGTTTATCTGGCGCTGCTGTCGCTCTGGCTGTTGGGCGCGGCGCCGCCGCTGGCGGCGCAGGATGTCGGCCTGGCCGGCATCGTCGGCAGCAAGGCGATGCTGATCGTCAACGGCGGCCAGCCGGAGGCCTTGCGCGTCGGCGAATCGCTCGGCGGTGTCAAGCTGCTGGCGATTCAGGACGAGCAGGTGATTGTCGAGATCGGCGGTCGCAAGCGGCCGCTGCGCGTCGGCCAGCACGCAGTCGGGGCGTCGGCGGCGGATGGTTCCGGCAAGATCGTGCTGACCGCCGATGCGCGGGGGCATTTCTACACCACCGGGACGGTCAACGGCACCTCGCTGCGCTTCATCGTCGATACCGGCGCCTCCATGATTTCCCTCGGCGCCAGCGATGCCCGCCGCCTCGGCCTGGATTTCAACCGCGGCCAGAAGGGTTATGCGCAGACAGCCAACGGCCAGGCCGAGGTGAGCAAGATCAAGCTCGACAGCGTCAGCATCGGCGGCGTGACGCTGCATCAGGTCGATGCGCTGATCAATCGGGCCGACATGCCGTATGCCCTGCTCGGCATGTCTTTCCTCAATCGCATGGAAATGCAGCGCGATGGTCAGACCATGACGCTGCGCCAGCGGTTCTAGGAACGCGGAATCGAGTATTCACCAGCCCGCGCATGAGTTTCGACCTGCAACGCCTGAAGGCCAGCCTCTTGCCGCACCCGTTGACCGGCGCTTTCGTCACTGAGGATGGCGCGTTGCATGAAGCCTTGACGCCGGCTGCCGTGCTTTTTCCCATTGTCCGCCATCCGGCGCGGGCGACGGTGCTACTCACCCAGCGCACCGCTCATCTGCGCGATCATGCCGGTCAGATCAGCTTTCCCGGTGGCCGGGTCGAGGCAGGGGATGCCTCGCCGGTGCACACCGCCCTGCGTGAAACCGAGGAGGAGATCGGCCTCGCCCGCGAGCATGTCCAGATTCTCGGCTTTTTGCCGGAATATCGTACCGGCACCGGCTTTAGAGTTACGCCGGTGGTGGCCCTGGTCGAGCCGCCTTTCGAGCTGCGGCCCGATCCCTTTGAAGTGGCCGAAGTCTTCGAGGTGCCGCTGGATTTTTTGCTCGACCCGGGCAATCACCAGCAGCACGAGATGCACTACCGGGGCTCCCTGCGCCGCTATTACGCGATGCCCTATGGCGACTATTTCATCTGGGGCGCGACCGCCGGCATGATCCGCTCCCTGAGCGAGCGTCTCCAAGCCTCGGCGCCTTGTGGTATGGTGGCGCTTTAGCACAAGACAATAAGCCGGCCCACGGCATTTCGCCCCATGAGTTTTCTCTCGCTGATCGCGGTTTTCCTCATCGAGCAGTGGCAATCCCTCAATTACCGCCGGCTGGTTGCCGAACCGCTCGCCGCCTGGGCGGATTTCATCGAATCGCGCTGCAATGCCGGCGACCGCCAGCACGGCGTGGCCGCCTGGTGCCTCGCGCTCCTGCCGCCGGTCTTGCTACTGGCCGCTGTCTATGCCTTCCTCTATCGCCTGAGTCCGCTCCTGGCCTGGATTCTCAATGTTGGCGCGCTCTATCTGACCATGGGTTTTCGTCAGTTCAGCCATCATTACAGCGAAATTCAGGTGGCCTTGCGCCTCGACGATTTGCCGCGTGCCCGCGAACTACTCGGCGAGTGGCTCGATCAGCCGACCGCCGACCTCAGCGCCGAGGAAATCGCCCGCCGGGCCATCGAAGAGGGGCTGGCCGCCGCGCATCGCCATGTTTTCGCTGTGTTGCTTTGCTTCGTCATCCTGCCCGGCCCGTGCGGCGCGGCGCTCTACCGCATTGCCGCCATCCTGCGCCAGCGTTGGGGCGGGAGCGAGGCTGGCGGCGCGGCGGACGACGATTTTTCCCGCTTCGCCCGGCGGCTTTTCGCTGTCATCGACTGGTTGCCCTCGCGCGCCACGGCGGCGGCCTTTGCCATTGTCGGCAATTTCGAGGATGCGGTTCATTGCTGGCGGACGCAAGCGGCCGATTGTCCCGACCGCGACTTGGGCATCGTTCTCGCCAGCGGCGCGGGCGCGCTGGGCGTCCGCTTGCAGTGGTCGCCACTGACGGGGGTGGAAGTTGCCGGTGGCGCCGAGTTGGGGGCGGGCGATCCGCCCGATGTCGATTTCATGCAAAGCGCCGTTGCGCTCGTCTGGCGAGCCACGGTGTTGTGGATGTTGGTGCTGTTCCTGTTGGAGCTTGCCCGGTTGGCGGGCTGATAAATAATTCTTCCAAGGAGTGTGAAATGAGCAGAGAGGTTGTTGTTCTGAGCGCGGTTCGTTCCCCCATCGGCGCGTTTGGCGGTTCCTTGGCCGATATCGAGCCGGCGGAACTGGCCGGTATCGTGATGAAGGAATCCATCGCCCGTTCCGGCGTCGATCCGCAGCAAATCAACTATGTCACCGTGGGCAACTGCATTCCCACCGATTCGCGTTACCCCTATGTGCCGCGCGTCGCTTCGATCCAGGCCGGGCTGCCAATGGATTCCATCGCCATGCAGGTCAACCGCCTGTGTTCCTCCGGCCTCCAGGGCATCGTCACCACTGCCCAGCAGATCATGCTCGGCGATTGCGACTACGGCATCGGCGGCGGCGTCGAAGTCATGTCGCGCGGCGGTTACATGCTGCCGGCCCTGCGCTCCGGCGCACGCATGGGCGATACCAAGGCCATCGACATGATGGTTTCCGTCCTGACCGACCCCTTTGGCGTTGGCCACATGGGCCTTACCGCCGAAAACCTGGCGGTCAAGTGGAACATCAGCCGCGAGGATCAGGATGCCTGCGCCGTCGAATCGCAAACCCGCGCCGCGGCGGCCATCGACGCCGGCCGCTTCAAGTCGCAAATCGTGCCCATCGTCAAGCAGACCCGGAAGGGCGAAGTCATCTTCGACACCGACGAGCATCTCAAGCGCGGCACCACCATGGAAACGCTGGCCAAAATGAAACCGGCCTTCAAGAAAGACGGCACGGTTACCGCCGGCAACGCTTCCGGCATCAACGACGGCGCTGCCTTCTTCGTCCTCGCCGCCGCCGATGTCGCCGCCAAGGCTGGCTACAAGGCCCGCGCCCGCCTCGTCAGCTATGCCGTCGCCGGCGTGCCGAACGATGTCATGGGCGAAGGCCCGATCCCGGCCTCTAAGCTGGCGCTCAAAAAAGCCGGCCTGACGCTCGACCAGATGGATGTCATCGAATCCAATGAAGCCTTCGCCGCCCAGGCCATCGCCGTTTCCAGAGGGCTTGGCCTCGACCCGGTCAAAACCAACCCGAACGGCGGCGCCATCGCCCTCGGTCACCCGGTCGGCTGCTCCGGCGCCTTCATCGCCACCAAGGCCCTCTACGAACTGGAGCGCGTCGCCGGCAAATACGCCCTGGTGACCATGTGCATCGGCGGCGGCCAAGGCATCGCGGTAATCCTCGAACGCGCCTGATTGCGCCGGTAACACCCCGCAAAAACCCGCCGGCTGGTTCCGGCGGGTTTTTTTATTCGCCCCATCCGTTATTCCCGCAGCGGGAGGATTTTTGGAGTATCCGGATGATTTCTGGGGGATTGGACAAAAAATCAAACCTGATACACTTCCAATTCATCATAAATTCCGGGGGAGTTCATGCGTCTTACTCTTATCAGTCTGTCCCTGGCAGCATTGGGATTGGTGGGTTGCGCGGCGCAGACGCCGGAGGAGCAACTTACGCCCCGACCGACGGTGCGCGTGTGCAGCGGCAATCAGTGCGCGGATCAGCCGAGCAATATCACTACTTTCCAAGACGAGCCGAGTGATCCGGAAGCGGAGCGACGCATGGCTGAATTGATCGCCATGGCGGAAACCAACCCCAAGGCTGCCTATGATGTCGGCTTGCGTCTGCTGCGCGGCGACGGCGTGCAGCGCAATACCTACCAAGCTATCGAATGGATGCGCAAGGCCGGTGACCGCGGTGATGGCGCTGCCCAGTTCGCCTTGGGTCGCCTGTATCTCCTGGGCTTCGAGGAAATGGGCTCCGATCCGGCGGAGGCAGAAGCCTGGCTTTCGCGTGCCGCCGCCAAGGGCAACGAGGAGGCCAAACGCCTGCTGCCGCAGGCGCAGGCAGCCAAGCGTGAGGCTCAGGACAAATACCAGGAGCGCAAGGATCTCAAGGAAACCTACGAGACCATGGCGAACAATACTGCTTGGGTTCCTACCCTTCCCTACAACTATGCCTGGTCGTCTTCAGGCTGGCGTCAGCAATCAGGCAGGTCGCGGTCGCGCTGATTGCCAGAATCTCCGAAATCAACCCTAAGGAAAACATGCCCATGTTCAAGAAAACCAGCTTGCATCTTACTGTCCTGGCGGCCTCCCTGGTTCTGGCCGGTTGCGTGACCACCGGCGGCGGCAATGTCAGTACCGGCACTTCGCCCACGGCCGCCACCGGCGCTGCGGGCGGCGCCACCAGCGTGAACGCCAATGCGAACCTGGAGCGTTGCGACGCACCCCTCGGCACCCTGGCCGTGGACGATGGCCGCGACAAGGAGTGGTATGGCAGCTTTGGCAAAACGACAGGCGTTACCACCATCGAGCCGCTGATCCGCCTGGCCGTGCAGCAATCCAACTGCTTTGTCATCACCTCCATCGGCGGCGCCCGCACGGAGAGCAAGATTTCCGCCATCACGGACAAGCAGCGCAATTCGGGCGAATTCCGCGCCGGGTCGAAGCAGCAAAAGGGTCAGCGCGTGGCGGCTGATTACTATATGGAACCGGCCATCATCATTAACGACACTACCGGCGGCATGGCCGCTGGCGTCGGCGGCCTGTTTGGCAAAGCGGGCGCGGTGCTTGGCGGCGCCATGGAAAGCAAGGCTTCCGTGGTGACCTTGACCATGTTCGATATCCGTTCGGGCGTGCAGATCGCGATTTCCGAGGGCAACTCCACGTCAACCAATTTCGGTGCGGCCCTGGGCGCTTTCGGTAGCAAGGCGGCCGGCGGTCTGAGCGGCTTCTCGCGCACGCCCGAAGGCAAGGCCACGGTCGCGGCCTTCATGGATGCCTACAACAACATGGTGATCTCGCTGCGCAATTACAAGGCGCAAGAGGTCAAGGGCGGCCTGGGCACCGGCGGTCAGCTCAAGGTGGGTAAGTAAGCCCGTAACCAGCCGGGCAAACTGTACGGGCAACCCCTTGTGGTTGCCCGTTTTTTGACCGTCAGCCGCAAGTCCCTACCGCGCCGCAGGCGGTGCAGAAGTCGCAGCCGTCCTTGCGGATCATGGTGTGGTTGCCGCATTCGCCGCACAGCTTGCCCTGGGTTGGCAGCACCTTGTTGCTGCTGCTTTCCGGGGCTTCGAGGATGCCCATTTGCTGCAAGGGGAAGCCGGCTTCGTCGAGGATGCCGAGCATGGCGTAGCGGTGGATCATCAACTGGGCGATGTAGGCGACCGTCGACGGCCAGGTCTGCTGCTTGCGCGAGCCGGGGACGAAGGCCATGAAATCGCCGAACGGCTCGGAGTAGTCGAGCAGTTTCCTGAGTTTCATGCCGATCCAGGCCGGGTCGATGACGCGCATGTCGAGCGAGAGCAGCTTGCACAGGCCGTCGAGGGCGCGCGGGTAGTTGCCGGCGAGCCACATGGAGTAGGGGCGGGTGACGCCGTCGGGCAGGGTGATTTCCTTGAGGCCGAGGACGAAATCCTCGCCGGTCGAGGCGTTGTTGACATCGACCGTCCACGAAAGCGTGCCGTCGGTGCCGGTTTTCGGCTCCTTGGCGCTGAACAGGGCGTCCTTGACCGGCGTCGGGCCGCCGTTGGCGAGCGCGCCGAGTTGTTCGACGCGCCAGCGGATGACCTGGGCCATGGCCGAGACGACGGAGGGCATGCGCTTTCTTTCGCCATGCGGCGGCATGGGCATGTCGAAGGAATCGCCCGGCGTCTTGGCCAGGGCGTCGAGCTTCATTTCCAGCCAGCCGTGGTCGTTGGCGCGCATGTCCATGGACAGCGTCTTGGCGACGGCGCCGAGGCCGCGCGGTTCAGCCGGGCCGTTGGCCCAGACTTCGAACGGCCAGGCGCGGCCTTCCGGTTCGACATGGCCGACGAAGAGGGCGAAGCGGCCGATCGGCGAGTCGAGCATGTAGGTCCAGCACAGGTTGCCTTCCGGCAGGCTCGGGCGGCCCGGCCAGCGCAGGCTGGCGAGCACCGGCGCCGGCAGGTTCTTGATCGACAGGCGGCGGTTGGCGTCGGAGACGAAATCCTGCGGCGCCTTGGCGTCGTCGGCTTCCTTGGCCGGCTCGACGGAGAGCACCGCGCCGAGTACGCTGTTCGGACGGTAGGTGGCCAGGCCCTTGAGGCCGGCCTTCCAGGCTTGCATGTAGAGATCCTGGAAATCTTCGTAGGGGTAGTCGCCCGGCACATTGACCGTTTTCGAAATCGAGGTGTCGATGTACGGGGCGACGGCGGCGACCATATCGGCATGGGCCTTGGCCGAAATTTCCAGGGCCGTGACGAAATAGTCGGGCAGCTTGTCGATATCGCCGCCGTGGTGCCGGTACAGGCGCCAGGCGTAGTCTTCGACCGAATATTCCTTGATCGTGCCGTCCGGCATGCGCTTCTTGCGGCTGTAGGTCCAGGAGAAGGGCGGCTCGATGCCGTTCGAGGCGTTGTCGGCGAAGGCCAGCGAGATGGTGCCGGTCGGCGCGATGGAAAGCAGGTGTGAATTACGCAGGCCGTGCGTGCGGATTTCGGCCTTGATCTCGGCCGGCAGGCGCGAGGCGAAATTGCCGCCGGAGAGGTACAACTCGGCATTGAAGAGCGGAAAAGCGCCGCGCTCCTGAGCCATTTCGACCGAGTACAGGTAGGCGGTGTCGCGCATGAATTCGCTGATGCGCGCGGCCATGGCGCGGGCTTCCGGTTTGTCGTAGCGCAGCCGCAGCATGGCCAGGGCGTCGCCCAGGCCGGTAAAGCCGAGGCCGACGCGGCGCTTGTTGGCGGCTTCCTGGGCCTGGCGCTCAAGCGGCCAGTGGGTGGTGTCGAGCACGTTGTCGAGCATGCGGGTGGAAACGCGCACCACCTCGGCGAAGGCGTCGAAATCGAAAGCGGCTTTATCGGAGAAGGGATCGCGGATGAACAGGGTCAGATTGATCGAACCCAGGCAGCAGCAGCCGTAGGGCGGCAGCGGCTGCTCGGCGCAGGGATTGGTGGCCTCGATCACCTCGCAGTAATTGAGGTTGTTGTCCTTGTTCATGCGATCGAGGAAGAGAATGCCCGGCTCGGCGTGGTCGTAGGTGGATTTCATCACCTGATCCCACAGATCGCGGGCGCGCAGCTTGCGATAGACCCACATGCCGTCGTCGCGCTGGTAAGCGCCTTCGCCCTTCATGTCGGCATTCGGCTCGGCGCGGTGCACCAGTTCGGCGAAATCGTCGGCGTCCACGGCCTCCATGAAGGCATCGGTGACGCCGATGGAAATATTGAAATTGGTCAGATCGCCGTGATCCTTGGCGTGGATGAAATCCTCGATATCGGGATGGTCGCAGCGCAATACGCCCATCTGCGCGCCGCGCCGGGCGCCCGCCGATTCCACGGTTTCGCAGGAGCGGTCGAAAACGCGCATATAAGACACCGGGCCGGAAGCGCGCGACTGGGTGCCCTTGACGCGCGCGCCCTGCGGCCGGATGGCCGAGAAGTCATAACCGACGCCGCCGCCACGGCGCATCGTCTCGGCGGCCTGGGCCAGCGCGTTGTAGATGCCGGGACGGCCATCGACATTCTCGACAATGGAGTCGCCCACCGGCTGCACGAAGCAGTTGATCAGCGTCGCCTGCAAATCGGTGCCGGCGGCGGAATTGATGCGCCCGGCCGGAATGAAGCCGTTTTCCTGCGCCCACAGAAAGCGGTTCTCCCAGTGCGCCCTATCCTTTTCCTCCTCGATCTGCGCCAGCGCCCAGGCGACGCGCTTGCGCACGTCGTGCACATTGGTTTCCTTGCCCTTGGCGTATTTTTCGATCAGCACCTCGCCGGAAATTTCCTGTTCCTGCAAGGGAGCAAATTGTGGCGGGGCGGGGATGTCGGTCAGCGAGAGCTGCTCGGCGACTGGGCTCATTTCTTGCTCCTGGGATGACGATGGGTCGATGGAATTCAGAATTCTCGAATGGGGTGTAATCTACTACCTGTAGTAGGTCTATGCAATCCGTTGACTAAATATAGGGTTTGTGTGTTGCGCCGACGGCATTTTTTTTCATGACCGGGAAATGCCCGAAAAAACAAAGCCCCGCCGGTTTTCGCCAGCGGGGCTTGTGGGAAAAGGGCTGGAAAAATCAGAGCGCCAGCAAAGTCTGCGCGTGGTTCGCCATCATCCATTCTTCGTTGGTCGGGATCACCAGCACGTCGACCTGGCTGTCGGCGGCGCTGATGACGATATCGTGGCGGGCGTTGGCTTCGGGATCGAAGCGCAGGCCGAGCCATTCGCATTGGCGGCAGACGCGCCGACGGACTTCGGCCGCATGTTCGCCGATGCCGCCGGTGAATACCAGGGCGTCGAGGCCGCCGGCGGCGGCGACGAGGGAGCCGAGTTCGCGGACGATGCGGTAGCAGAACAGCTCGACGGCTTCATCCGCTTCCGGCTTGTCGCTGGCGAGCAGGGTGCGCATGTCCTGGCTGATGCCGGAAACGCCGAGCAGGCCCGATTCCTTGTAGAGGATGCGGGTCATGTCCTTGGCCGACAGATTCTTGCTTTCCATCAGGTGCAGTAGCACGCCGGGGTCGATGTTGCCGCAGCGGGTGCCCATCATCAGACCGTCGATGGTGGAGAAGCCGAGGGTGGTGGCGACGCACTTGCGCTTGACCATGGCCGCCATGCTGGCGCCGTTGCCGAGATGGGCGACGACGACCCGGCCATTGGCGCGGTGCGAGTGCTGCGGCAAGGCGCGCGCGATGTATTCGTAGGAGAGGCCGTGGAAGCCGTAGCGGCGGATGCCTTCGGCGGTCAGCGCGCGCGGCAGGGCGAACAGTTGGGCGATCTCGGGCTGGCTGCGGTGGAAGGCGGTATCGAAGCAGGCCACTTGCGGCACTTGCGGTAGCAGAAGGCGCAGCGCCTCGATGCCGGTGACGTTGTGCGGCTGGTGCAGCGGCGCCAGCGGAATGAAGCTGGTCAGATGGCCGAGCACGGTGTCGTCAATGACGATGGGTGCCGAGTAGCGGTCGCCGCCATGCACCACGCGGTGGCCGACGGCGACGATGCGCCAGCCGCTCTGGCTGGCGAGGAACCATTTGAGCAGCGCATCGAAAGCCTGATCATGGCGCACCGCCTCGCCGACGATGGCCTGATCGGCGATGCGCTGGCCGCTCCGATCCTTGGCGACAAGCCGGGTGGCGCTGGTGCCGATGCCGTCGATCTGGCCGGCTACTTCCGCTTCTGCCGAGAGCGGGTGAGCGAGGGGAAAGAGGGCGAACTTGATCGACGACGATCCGGCATTGATGGTCAGGATGGCGTCTTGCATGGTCAGGCGCTCGCTTTCTTGCGGTTGGCGTGGGCGATGAGGACGGCGATGACGCAGGAGGCGGTGCGCGTCTCGGCGGTGTCGGCGCGGCTGGTCAGCACGATGGGTACGCGGGTGCCGAGCACGATGCCGGCGGTCAGCGCGTTGGCGAGATATTCCAGTTGCTTGGCCACCATGTTGCCGGATTCGAGGTCGGGGACGACGAGAATTTCGGCATGGCCGGCGACCGCCGATTTGATGCCCTTGGTTTTGGCGGCGACGATGGAAACGGCGTTGTCGAAGGCCAGCGGGCCGTCGAGGATGCCGCCCGTGATCTGGCCGCGGTCGGCCATTTTGCACAGGGCGGCGGCGTGCAGCGTCGATTCGATTTTCGGATTGACGGTTTCGACCGCCGAGAGGATCGCCACCTTGGGCTCGGGGATGCCGATGATATGGGCGAGGTCGATGGCGTTCTGGATGATGTCGACCTTTTCCTCAAGCGACGGCGCGATATTGATGGCGGCGTCGGTAATCAGCAGTGGCCGGTGGTAGGTCGGCACGCTCATCAGGAAGACGTGACTGATGCGGCGGTTGGTGCGCAGCCCGTTGGCGCGCGAGATGACTTCACCCATCAGTTCGTCGGTATGCAGGCTGCCCTTCATCAGCGCCTCGGCGTCACCGGCGCGCACCAGGGATACCGCCAGGGCCGCCGAGTCGTGGCTGTGCGCGGCGTTGACGATGCGGATGCCGGACAGATCGAGCGAGAATTCCTCGGCCACCGCGCGGATCTTGCTCTCCGGGCCGACCAGGATGGGCTCGATGATGCCGGCCTGGAAAGCCATGACCGGGCCTTTCAGCGATTCGTGGTCGCACGGATGCGCGACCGCGGTGGGAATCGGTTCCAGGCCCTTGACCCGCAACAGCATCTGGTTGAAGCGCTCCATCTTGTCGTCGACATGCACCTCCGGCATATGCGTCTGGCGCACATAGGAAACCTTCTCGCTCGGCGCCAGCACCTCGGCGGTGCCGCTGACCACCTGCAAACCTTCCTGGTTGGTGCAGACACAATCGAAAAGAACGTGCCGGTTGTGCTGGAATTTTTGCTTGACGGTGAGGTTGATGGTGATGACGTCGCCGATGGTCACCGGGCGGGCGAAATGCAGCGACTGGTCGATGAGGATGGTGCCCGGGCCGGGAAACTGGGTGCCGAGCACGGTCGAGATCAGCGAATTGCTCCACATGCCATGCGCGATTACCTCGCGGAACATGCCGCTTTGTGAGTATTGCGGATCGACGACGGCAGGGTTGAACTCGCCGGTCAGGACGGCGAACAACTTGACGTCTTCCGGCATCAGCGTGCGGGTCAGGCTGGCCGAATCGCCGATGGCGATCTCGTCGAAGGTCTTGTTGACCAGATGCTGTTGTTCGCTATTTGTTTGCATGGCGGACTCCCGGATAGGGTCTGTGAATTTTGGAATATCAATCAGTATACAGGTGCTGCGGCGCAGCAAACAACCTCGCTGCATGCTATCGGTACATTTTAGGCTGGTGAGAAAGCCTTCGTGATTTCCGTTTTGCTTTTCCTGGCGGAATTTTTTACGGGCCGGCAGCCCCGGCGGCCGGATTTGGCTGGGTATTACGCCCGTCGGTGCGGGGCTTTCGGCCTCTTTTCTCCCCTCGCCCGCTGGCGGGGTTGGGGGGTCTTGATCTGGGCGATCAGGTCAGCCATCGGTTGCTGTTCGGCGGCGCTGGGCAGGCGGCGTTCGCCAGGTTGCAGGGTGGCGGCCATGAAGTTGCGCGGGTCGCCGCTGTGTTCCAGACCGAGGACGTGACCGTATTCGTGGAGCAGGACAGAGAGGAGGTCCATCTTGCCGGCGGCTTCACTGCCGGGGATGGCTTTCCAGATGTTGGGGTCGGCGGTGGGGAGGTAGTCGTCGGTGTTGTCGAAGGGGGTGGGGTCGATGTACCAGGTGTAGCCGGCAGCGGTGGTGTCGAGAACGATCTGGCCGCTGTTGTAGGTGCCGGTAGTTTGGGCTACTGCTGTGCCGGGGAGGTCGGTGAAGCCGGTGAAGGCGGAGGCGGCGCTGGAGATCAGGGTGGAGAGGGGGGAGTTTTCAGGTGAGGCATCGGAAATGCGCCAAAAAGAACCTTTCGGGCAAAGCTTTTTCCGTTCGTAGTCTTGCAACTGATCGACTGATCGACTGATCGCCCGTCGAATCGCGGGTCAAACGTTTGTGTGCCTGATTCACCCCCATGCGGACCAATGACGACAATATCATAGACAACCCGAACGATATCCTCGCCCACGGCGACAAGTGCTTCCACCCGATCCTTGCCTAGGGAACCTCTGCACAACCCGCCACCACACAGCCCGATCTGATAAAATAACGCCATTGTCATTATTGCGATACGCGACATGAAGAAAGCAATGAAGCAACTGAGTCTGGCGGAGACTGGG
>WREP01000014.1 GCA_009779265.1 Betaproteobacteria bacterium | reverse complement strand
TGTTCCCCGGACGTGGGCATCAGGCATGCATGGGAAAACCACCTGACGCCGCTGTATCAAGGGCGGGTCCGGTATTGGACGATCGGTGCGGAACTCGGCTGGATGCGCGCCTTGGGTCTGCGCGATGCCGCACGCAATTTCGACGATGCCGCAAGCCTCGTCCGTGGGCTATCAAGTGCGCTTTCCGGCGCAGATGCGCCGTTATATCTGTCCATCGACAAGGACGTCCTGTGCGAAGACGTGGCGCGAACCAATTGGGATCAGGGGCGGCTGATGCTCGATGACCTGCTTTCCATCATCGCCGCTGCTGCCCCGCGCATGATTGGAAGCGACATCACCGGAGAAGTCTCCACCCACCGCTACCGTACCCGCTGGAAACGCTGGCTCAGCGCGCTGGACGGCCAGCCCGACATTGCCTCCGGCGACCTGCTACGCTGGCAGCGTCAGCAGGTTGAGGTCAATGGGGCGTTGCTGGAACGACTCAGGATTTGACAGGGGCGTGCCATTGCCGATGTCGTCTTCAGGACGCAGCCCACGTAGGCTGGGTAGAGCGAAGCGAAACCCAGCAACACGCCGGCAATGCTGGGTTTCGCTGGCGCTCTACCCAGCCTGCGCTCGCTGGCTTCGTGTCAGAGGTCACAATCGTCGGGCAGCGGCCTTCGGCCTCGCCCAACCTACTCCGGGCCGCGTTGCCGCTCACGCAACAGGAAACGCCCTACGCTGGCTTCAGCTTGGCGACGGCATCAGATGCGTGAAACGCTCGCGCGGCAGTAAGCGTTTGAAATCCGCGTCGAAGCTCACCAGATGTTCCCCCTGATGAATCGTGGCCGCCGCGAGCCAAGCGTCGGGGATGTCATTGGCCGCCAGCGCCTTGTCGGTGCATAACCTGTTCAGCACGGGCCATTCGCCTCCCAGTTCGGGCTGCACGACGCCCGGCATGGTCAGCAGCGCCGCGACGAAACCGAGCGCATCCGCTATTGGCGTCGGTTGCACAAAAATTTTTGGATGGGTCACCAAACGTAAAAAACTTGCCACGACCATCGGTTGCACTTTGAGCAACGCGCCGCGCCCTGCTTCACTCAACGCCTGTTCCAGCCAAGCCAGGGCTGTCGCGTGATGGGGATGGTCGCTGCGCGACGCCGCGACCAGCACATTGACATCGGGCGTCATTTGTCGCCCGCCGCGTCCAGCATGGCCCTGTTATTTGACGGATCGAGACCGGCGACAAGCCCGCCCTTGCCTTGATGAATGGGCAGGCGAATGCGCCGGACAGGCGCTTTCCGGGCGCGCAGGCGCAGTTGCAGCCCTTCCTCGATGAGGCGCGTCAGGCTCGTGCGCTGCTGGACAGCGAGCGCCTTGGCTTCGATGAGCAAAGCGTCGTTCAGGTTGAGGGTTGTTTTCATGCTTTGCTGCCTAACAATACAGATTTCTGTATTGTGTCCCGTTTTGTGAACCCCGTCCAGCCTTGCGCGAAACGGGCGGCAAAATGCCGCCTCTACGCCCAACCCGCGCGCTACACGATCTTTGGATATAGTTATCTTCTCAAAGGCCCGCAGTCAGACCTCACCCAAGGAGAAACCGATTTGTCCGCCAAGTCATATCCGCTTCTGATCCTGCTGATGGCCCTGTCGTTCGCCATTTCCGAAGTGGCGACGGGCGCTGACGGCACGGAAAAACCGGCGCTGGCGCAAGGCATTACCCGCCTTGACTTCGACGACATCGCGTCCTGGCCTGGCGCGCTGGCCGTTTCCGCCGATGGGCGCACCGCCGCGCATATTGAAATCGCCGGCAATATCGTTGTCTGGAATACCGCTGATCTCAAGACGGTCAAGACCATTGCGGGGAGCAACGACGAAAAGAAACCCACCGCCGTGGCGTTGAATCCCGACGGCACACTCGCCGCCATCGGCTACGCGGATTCCCGGCTGGTGCTTTGGTCGCTGGTGCAAGACAAACCCGTGCGAGCCTTTTCTGGACATGTGGGAGCCATTTCCGCGCTCGCGTTTTCGCCTGATGGACAGTTACTCGCCAGCGGCGCGGACGATGCCACGACGCAATTGTGGGAAGTCGCCAGCGGAAAGCGTTTGCGGATATTCGATTCGATGTTGGATGATTCTGGAATCCCTGTTGCAATCCATTTTTCCGGTGACGGCACGGTTTTGCTGGTCAATGAATGGCAGATCCGCCACTACGATGTTGGCCGCAACATTTCTCTGTGGAGCATCCCGGATAGCATAGAAATATCGACGCGCAATGACATGGCACCACCCAATAGCGACCAGATCATGCGCTCGGGCCAAGCCGTGGGTGGCAAGGGCTGGTTTCTAGCCTACACGGGCAATGAAGGTTTTATGGTCGAGCGCCTTGATGGGTGTGGACCGCCGCGCCGGTTGACCCAACAGAGGGACGCACCCCCTTATGATGAGATACCGCCGGGCGTTTTCGCCGATACTGTGGCCGCCGATCCTTTGGGCCGCTGGGTTGCCGCAGCGCAGATACTGAAATGGGACGAAAAAAAGAGTCAGGAAATCACTTTTCTCGGAATGAATGGCAACGGGAAAAGCGATGCGCTGGCGCTGCCCGGCAGGGTCATCGCCTTGGCCCCACATGTGGACGGTGCTTCCGTGTTCGCGCTGATAATTGAAGATGACAGCCGCGAGCAAGAGCCGTTTAGCAACCCTCAGAGCGGCGCTCTTTACCGTATCCCTGTTCCTCTGCGGCTTTTGGCGCTGCCCTCTTTGCACGTGCAGCAGGGCGCTGCCTCTTGCGCCCCCACGCAGGCTGTGCGTCAACAGCAGGATTACAAAATCCCCGAAAAACCCGCCGAACTGACGGTCGCAACAAACCTTGGGCCGGATCAGTTAAAGCAATGGAAGAAGCGAATCATTCAATGGCGGCAAGAATGGATCGATGCGCAACCGTCATCGTTCGATTTTACTGTGCTTGATCCAGAAACAGGGCCAGTTTCCGAGGATATAGAAAGTCTTTCCAGGCGCTATGCTGCTAGCGGCCCCAGTCTGCCCGCCATTCCCGCCGATGTGAAAGTCGCTTGTGCTGCGACGCGCAATGGGAGACTGGCCGTGCTTTACGACAACGACGAGGTACGGGTTGGGCGCTTGAAACCTAGCGGCGACGTGAAAAGGTATCAATTGGAACTTGAGCATGAATGGGCAACCGATCACATGGCATTGTCCGCAGATGGACAGTACCTGTGGCTCCTTTTGAATCACCCCGACGCCAATACGAGCGGAACCTATCGGCTGAGTTCAGGAAAACTCGTTGGCAGCGGGTATTTGCTCACCCCCTTTCCCAGCCGCGCGAACCGTGGCGTGGTTAACGATGCACGCCAATTCCGTCTGGCCGTGTGGGATTTTGACAAGGCTGAAATCATCGCCCGGCTACCGCGCCAGCGTAATCGCAGTCCAGAGGGTTATTACAGGCCGCTTCGCGCCGCCCTCAGCGATGACGGAAAATTGCTCGCCAGCGGCTCATATGACGGGCTGGTGCGGGTCTGGAATCTCGATACCCACCAGATGCTCGGCCAAGGGCGCATCGGCGGCCCGGTAACGGCTCTTGCGTTTGACGAGGCGGGCGAGCAACTGGCGGCGGGGAGACAGGATGGGCAGATCACCGTCTTTCAAATTCCCGCGCCCGAATGAGTTTGTCGCCAAAGGCTCAATCCGCACTCTTGAAGCCTTCTCTCCGCAGGCCCAAGCGGCGGGATTGGAGCGGCTATAATCCCCTCCCCCGCTTTGCCGCCGTTTGCCGTGTCCGCCCCCGCTTCCTCCCTGCTCCCCCCGTCTTTCCTGCCGGCCCTGCCGAAGCCCGGCCAGCGCATTGATTTGCCGCCGCTGGCCGGTTCCGGCGATGCCTTGATTCTGGCCGCCAGCGCCGCCTCCGGGCGCTTGCTGGTCGTCGTTACGGCCAGCGCCGCCGATGCCCAGCGTCTGCTGGAAGAAATTCCATACTTCGCGCCGCATTTGCGCGCGCGCCTGTTGCCGGACTGGGAAACCCTGCCCTACGACCATTTTTCGCCGCATCAGGATCTCGTTTCCGAGCGTCTGGCGACGCTGTGGGCGGCCCTGCAAGGGGAACTGGACATTCTGCTGGCGCCGGCGGCGACCGCCGTCAATCGTCTGGCACCGCCGGAATTCATGGCCGCCTACACCTTCGCCTTCAAGAAGGGGCAGAAACTCGACGCCGAAAAGTTCCGCGCTCAGGTGACGCTGGCCGGCTATGCCCATGTGACGCAGGTGGTTTCGCCCGGCGAATACTCGATTCGTGGCGGCCTGATCGACCTCTTTCCGATGGGCGCGCAATTGCCCTACCGGCTCGATCTCTTCGACGACGAGATCGAGAGCATCAAGACCTTCGATGTCGATAGCCAGCGCACTATTTACCCGGTGGCGGAAGTGCGCCTCTTGCCGGCCCGCGAATTTCCGCTGGACGAGCAGGGACGCACGCATTTCCGCCAAGCCTTCCGCGAGCGTTTCGAGGGCGATCCGGCCAAGTCGGGCATTTACAAGGATATTTCCACCGGCATCGCCAGCGCCGGCATCGAGTATTACCTGCCGCTCTTTTTCGACGCGACGGCGACACTGTTCGATTACCTGCCGCAAGACGCCGTTTTTGTCACCCACGGCGACGCGCCGGCGGCCATCGCCGCCTTCTGGAACGACACCCGCTCGCGCTACCGGCTGTTGCAGGGCGACAAGGCGCGCCCGCTGCTGGCGCCGGAAGAACTGTTTTTGACCGACGAAGCGTTTTTTAGCGCGGCCAAGGTTTATCCGCGCTTGGCTCTGCCCGCCCCTACCAAGGCCACGGCAGGCCAATTGCCCAAACTCGCCGTCGACCGCCGCGCGGATGATCCGTTGGCGGCCCTCAAGCACTATCTGGCCGGCTTGCCGGGGCGCGCGCTGTTGTTTGCCGAAAGCGCCGGTCGGCGCGAAACCCTGGCCGCGATGTTCGCCGAGCACGGCCTGAAACCGGCCATCTGCGCCGACCTCGACGCCTTCCTCGGCGGCGACGCCAAACTGGCGCTCGGCGTCGGGCCGCTGCACGCCGGTTTTGCGCTGGATGCCGTCGCCTTCATCACCGAAACCGAGTTGTTCGCCGGCATCCCGCGTCGCAGCCGGCGCGAGGCGGCGAAAAAGGCCAGCTTCGACAACTGGCTGAAGGATCTGACCGAACTCAAGATCGGCGACCCGGTGGTGCACGAAAGCCACGGCATTGGCCGTTACCGGGGTCTGGTGCGCATGGATCTCGGGCTGGGCGAGCAGGAATTTCTCGAACTACACTACGCCAGCGACGCCAAGCTGTTCGTGCCGGTGGCGCAGTTGCATGTCATTTCGCGCTATTCCGGCGCCGATCCCGAGGCCGCGCCGCTGCACACCCTGGGTTCCGGGCAGTGGGAAAAGGCCAAGAGGAAGGCTGCCGAGCAGGCGCGCGACACCGCCGCCGAACTGCTGGCGCTCTACGCCGCCCGCGCCGCCCGCCAGGGCCATGCCTTCGCTTTCAAGGAGAGCGATTACGAGGCTTTCGCCGACGGTTTCGGCTTCGAGGAAACCGCCGACCAGAGCGCGGCCATTGCCGCGGTGATCGCCGACATGCAATCGGGCAAGCCGATGGATCGTCTGGTGTGCGGCGATGTCGGCTTCGGCAAGACCGAGGTGGCGCTGCGCGCCGCCTTCTGCGCCGTGGCCGGCGGCAGGCAGGTGGCGGTGCTGTGCCCGACCACCCTGCTCTGCGAGCAGCATTACCAGACTTTCGCCGACCGCTTCGCCGACTGGCCGGTGCGCATCGCCGAAATCTCCCGCTTCAAGACCGCCAAGGAATCGGCGCAGGCGCTGAAGGATTTGGCCGAGGGCAAGATCGACATCATCATCGGCACCCACAAGCTGATCGGCAAGGAGGTCCGGTTCAAGCGCCTGGGCCTCGCCGTCATCGACGAGGAACACCGTTTCGGCGTGCGCCAGAAGGAAACGCTGAAGGCCATGCGCGCCGAGGTCGACGTGCTGACGCTGACGGCGACGCCGATCCCGCGCACGCTGGCGATGAGCATGGAGGGATTGCGCGACTTTTCGGTGATCGCCACGGCGCCGCAGAAACGGCTGGCGATCAAGACCTTCGTTTCCCGCTTGTCTGACGGCATCATCCGCGAGGCGGTGCTGCGCGAATTGAAGCGCGGCGGCCAGGTGTACTTCCTGCACAACGAGGTCGACACCATCGCCAACATGCGCGACAAGCTGGAAAAACTGCTGCCCGAGGCGCGCATCGTCGTCGGCCACGGCCAGATGAACGAGCGCGAGCTGGAAAGGGTGATGCGCGATTTCACCGGCCAGCGCGCCAATCTGCTGCTGTGCACGACCATTATCGAAACCGGCATCGACAATCCGCACGCCAACACCATCCTCATCAACCGCGCCGAGAAATTCGGCCTCGCCCAGTTGCACCAGTTGCGCGGCCGCGTCGGCCGCTCGCACCATCAGGCCTATGCCTACCTGCTGGTTCAGGACGAGAAGGCGCTGACCAAGCAGGCGAAACAGCGCCTGGAAGCCATCCAGGCGATGGAAGAACTCGGCTCCGGCTTTTACCTCGCCATGCACGATCTGGAAATCCGCGGCGCCGGCGAGGTGCTGGGCGACAACCAGTCGGGCGAAATGCAGGAGGTCGGCTTCAATATCTATGCCGACATGCTCAACCGCGCCGTCGCCCGCCTGAAACAGGGCAAGCTGCTGGAAATCGCCGACCTGACGCAGCCGATCGGCGGCAGCGGCGAGATCAACCTGCGCGCCCCGGCCCTGCTGCCGGACGCCTACTGTCCCGACGTACACGAGCGCCTGACCCTTTACAAGCGCCTCGCCAACTGCGACGCCGACGAGGAAATCGACCGCCTGCAAGAAGAACTGATTGACCGCTTCGGTGAATTGCCCTTGCAGGCCCGCGCGCTGCTCGCCACCCATCGCCTGCGCCTCCTGGTCAAGCCGCTGCTGGTGGCCAAGCTCGACGCCGGCCACGACCAGATCAGCATCCAGTTCAGCCCGGAATTCAGTCGCAATCCGCCCATCGAGCCGATCAAGATCATCAACCTGATCCAGAAGAACCGCAATTACAAGCTCGCCGGACAGGATAAAATCTCACTTTTGCGCCACTGTCCCGGCCTCGACGACAAAGTCGCGGCGGTCAAGGACATGATTAAAGAGCTGACCCAATGACCAGGAAAATTGAAAACGCCAACGTATCGTCCTTCGATACCATGCCGGCGCCCGCCGAAATCCACGCCCGCCTGCCGCGCAGCGCCAAGGCCGAGGCCACCGTCCGCCAGGGCCGCGAAGTGCTGTGCAACATTCTCCAGCGCAAGGATCACCGCCTGTTTGTCGTCGTCGGCCCTTGCTCCATCCACGACCCGGTCGCCGGCCTCGACTACGCCCAGCGCCTGAAAAAGCTGGCCGATGAAGTCAGCGACACCCTGCAACTCATCATGCGCGTCTATTTCGAAAAACCGCGCACCACCGTCGGTTGGAAGGGCTACATCAACGATCCCTTCATGGACGATTCCTTCCGGGTCGATATCGGCATGGAGCGCGCCCGCCAATTCCTGCTGCAAGTCAATGAACTCGGCCTGCCCGCCGGCACCGAGGCGCTCAACCCCTACGGCCCGCAGTATTACGGCGACCTCATCATCTGGACCGCCATCGGCGCGCGCACCACCGAATCGCAGACCCACCGCGAAATGTCCTCCGGGCTATCGACGCCGGTCGGCTTCAAGAACGCCACCAATGGCGATCTGGGCGTCGCCACCAACGCCATCCTGTCGGCCTCCAACCCGCATTCCTTCCTCGGCCTGAACAGCGATGGCCGCGTCGCCATCGTCCGCACCACCGGCAACGCCTACGGCCATCTCGTGCTGCGCGGCGGCGAAGGCAACCCAAATTACGACGCCGTCTCCGTCGCCATCGCCGAACAAGCCCTGAGCAAAGCCAAGCTGCCGGCCAATCTGGTCGTCGACTGCTCGCACGCCAACAGCGCCAAAAAGCCGGAACTGCAACCGCTGGTCATGTCCGACGTGGTCAACCAGATCCGCAATGGCAACAAATCGCTGCTCGGCCTGATGATCGAATCCAACATCGAAGCCGGCAACCAGCCCATCCCCGCCGACCCGGCGCAGCTCAAATACGGCTGCTCGGTCACCGACGCCTGCGTCGACTGGGCAACCACCGAAAAAATGATCCGCGACGCCGCCGTGCTGCTGCGCGACGTGCTGCCGGAACGCTTGTCCTGAGCTTGATTCGCCTTTTTCGGCCAGCCTCATATCATGCGTTAGGCAATCGGAACAACATGGGTTGCAGATATTGTCCGGTCGTTAACAAGCTGTGCTTCTGGGGAGCTCGGCCTGAACGCGGCTGGAAACGCCCCGCGTTGTTTATTGCCTCCCTTCTGCTAGCCGGTGGATTTGGCGTTTTGCTATGGCTGTTGCGGGGGCATGAAAATTATTTTTTCTTTGCCCCTCTATCTGTATTTTTGGTGATGATCTCGCTTCTCGGTCTTGCTGTATCAGTGGGCGGTTGCACAGCCTGCGTCGCTCGCCTATTTGGAGAGGTTTAGGTGTGAGAAAACGCTTGCCTAACACCCCAGGGCCTTTTCACTCGAAATACATAACCGCAAGACGAAAAACTCTCATGAAATCATATGGTAAGCAATTGAATAGCGCTACCCAATGGTATTGGTGGCCGCCTATGGAGGGCATAATCAGAGGCGAAATCGGAATCATATCGTACTAAGGCGCGTGACAAAATGGCAATAATTCAATATGTTAGCGCGCTCCAGATGCTATGCCATCCGAGTGCAAAGACCCTGCCTAACATCCCAGTCAACCCAGACGCGCTAAAGCGTGCCGGTTACTTCAACCGTTAGGCGGCAGCGCTCATGGCAGCAATGGGTTCGACTAATCTCCCAGACGATTATTCTCTTACTGAGAGCGAAAAGGCTACTCTCGTTAATAGACTGGTAGCTGAATATTCATCATTCGAGAAGCGCGGCACAATGTCGGAAAGCGATAGCTTTTTGTTCTTCTGTGCTCACAAAAATCCATTGCTGTGCTGGGAAATCATTACGCGAGTATTCCACGCCACTACCAATCGAAATGCGCTTTGTTATTTGGCCTGTGGTCCACTTGAAGATCTTCTCGCTTCCAATGGTGACAAGATCATCACTCAAATCGAAAAATTGGCGCAACAAAATATCGCTTTTCGTCGGGTGCTATCTGGTGTTTACAAAAACGCCATGACCGATGAAGTCTGGAATCGTGTATGCAAGATTGCCTTGGATGACGGCTTCTTCACGTCAGAAGACGACTCGCCGTGAAATCACAAAATAGAAAAAATCTACAGCCATGAACCTCATCCTCCAGGGCGGCGCCCTGCCCACTTTCCTGCTCGAACGTATCGTCGCCGCGACCGGCGCGACGGCGGTTGAACCCTGCCCGCCCCAAGTCGTCCGTCTGCGCGATGCCCGCCGCACCCCGGAATTCGCCGCTCTGACGCCGCTGATCGAGGCCGAAAAACTCGACTGGGCCTTCATCGAAGCCGGCAAAAAGCTCTCCGATTTCGGCCTGGTCTGCTTCGACATGGATTCGACGCTCATCACCATCGAGTGCATCGACGAACTAGCCGATTTCGCCGGCAAGAAGGCGGAGGTCTCGGCCGTCACGGAAAGCGCGATGCGCGGCGAAATCGACTACCGCGAAAGTCTGCGCCGCCGCCTGGCGCTGCTGGCCGGCCTCGACGCCCGGGTGCTGGCCCGCGTCTACGCCGAGCGCCTGCTGCTTTCCGAAGGCGTCCGCGAACTGCTGGCCGCCGTCCAGGCCGCCGGGCTGCGCACGGCCATCCTTTCCGGCGGCTTCACCTATTTCACCGAGCGTCTGCGCATCGAACTGGGCCTCGACGTCACCACCTCGAACGAACTGGAAATAGCCGGCGGCAAACTGACCGGCCAGGTCGTCGGCGACATTGTCGATGCCGCCGCCAAGGCCCTCCACCTCTGCCGCCTGCGCGACGAACTCGGCCTGCGCCGGGAACAGGTTATCGCCATCGGCGACGGCGCCAACGACCTGCCGATGCTGGCCGAATCCGGCTTCTCCGTCGCTTACCGCGCCAAGCCGGCGGTGCGCGCCAAGGCCGACATGGCCATCAATTTCGGTGGCCTCGACAGTTTGCTCAGGCTGTTTGATTGAGGGGCGCGGCGTGTAGGGGCGAATAATTATTTGCCCCTACTTCCTCAACCCCCCGGCTGCCCTGTACGCAGACGGCGGATGCGGTCGGCGCTGTCGGGGTGGGTGGATAGCGCCTCGGCAACCGCTCCGCCCCGCCCGCCGTCCAGACGTTCGAGCATGAGCGCCAGCGGCTCGGCGCTGCGGCCGGCCGCCGTCATGGCCTTGGCCGCGTAGGCGTCGGCTTCCAGCTCGAAGTCGCGCGAATAGCGCGATTCCAGCGCCAGCGCGGCGAGAGCGGAAGCGATCGAGGAAACATCGCCGAGATAGAGCGCGGCGACAAAGGAAACAACCGAGGACTGGATCAACTGGCGCAAGCCGTGGTGATAGGCGACATGTCCCAGTTCGTGGGCCGCCACGCCGGCCACTTCGTCGTCGCTTTCGGCGAGAGCGACCAATTCGTCGAACATCACCAGATCGCCGTTGGGTAGCGCGAAGGCATTGGGCATCGGCCCCGAACGGAAGTGCAGACGGTAGGCCGGCTGCCCGGGTTGCGCCCGGAGAACGTCGGCGATATGCGAGCGCAGTTCTTCCTGTCGCGCCGGCGGCAGTTGCGACGGGTGCAGCAGGCGCTCGTCGAGGAAATTCAGGGTGTATTCCGAGAGGGATCGCACCACCGGCGCGGGGATGTGCGGCGCCAGCGCCTTGCTGGCCGCCGGCAGTCCCCAGAAATAGGCGGCCAGCACCGCCAGCAGAGTGCCGGCCAGGGCCGCCACGGCCCACGACCAGCGCGCTTGCAGCCGCACCACCGGCGATTCGGCGAAGCCCGCCGCCGCCAGCCAGGCGGCGAAAGCCGAATGGTCGGCGATTTCGCACACCGCCCCATCGGGCAGGCGCAGGCGGCGCGGCGCCTTGCCCAGTGGTTCGGAAATTTCCACTTGCGCGCGCGGCGCGCGCAACTCGCCGAAAGCGCCGCGAATGACGATCTCCTCGCCCTCGGCCAGCAGTTCGACCGCCTGCCGCCGTGGCGTGCGGCCATCGAAGAAATTGGCGGCGATGTGGTTCATGGGTTCATGACTTTACAAAACTGGATTGCTGCGCTCGCAATGACAGCCACGCGCACCGTCATTGCGGGGAGCGAAGCGACGAAACAATCCAGAATGGAATCACAGGCCGATGTCGAAGTCGAACATTTCCGCCGTTTCGTCGCCGATGGCCGAAACGGCGGCGGCTTCGGCGGCGACGAAGTCGTCGAGGCTGCCGCTGACGGCCAGGGCCATGTGTTCGGCGCGGTAGCGGGCGACGCGCACGCGCGCCCAGGGAATGAAAAGGCCGAGGGTGAGGATGATGAGCAGCCAGTTGACCACGGTCAGCCCGATGTAGCCGCCAACCGGCAGGCGGCTGACGAAGGCGTGCGGGCCGAGCCGGGTGCTGCCCCAGACGGCGTTGACGGTGCGCGCCCGGAAATAGGGCACGATCAGCACCCAGAACAACAGGAAGGCGATGTAGGTGGCGATGAACACGACTATCAGCATCATGACATCGCGTCCGGTGGTCGCGACGACCAGCATGAAGCCAGGCACAACCGCCAGCAGCACAACCACCAGCACCGGCAGCAGGAAAATGCGGTAAATCTGGCCGATGCCGACCGCGCAAGCAAGCGGCGTGGTACCGAAGCTGAGGTTGTCGAGCACGAATTTGCGCAACTGCCGGTAGAACAGCGGAAAGGCCAAAAACAGGGTGACCAGGGTCAGCAGGCCGTAGCCGATGAAAACCGTGGCCGCCTGCCCATAAGTGCCGTGGAAGGCAAAGCGCAGGCCGCGATAGCTGGTGTTGTGGGCGCGGAAGCGGAAAGCCTTGACCGCCAGCCAGGGCACAACCGGCACCAGAAGCAGCAGGGCCAGGCCGTAAACCGCCGGGCTGATGTTCTGTGCCAGCGACAGGCCGAGCAGAAGCAGAAAGGCAATGATCCGTCCCTTGAGAATGGGAATCGGCTGGCCGTGGTAGTCGAAGCTGGAATTGTCGAGCAGCAGGTTGCGGTGGAAGTATTGCTCGCGCCGCACCTTGGCCCAGGCCGAATAAATGCCGAGGGTGACGATGCTGAGCAGCAGGTTGACGATCCAGATGCGGAAATACTCGCCGCCATCGCCGACGAAGCTGAAATTTTCCTCGTAGCGCCGCCCGGCATCGGCGGATTTCGCGGCGGGCGGCGCTGCCGGCGGCGCGGGGGGAATGCCGCCGGCCTCAGCGGAGGCGGCTGCCGCGTTCAACCACGCATCGTAAGCGGCGCGGGCCTCGGGGTCGCCCAGCGTGGCGATGGCCTGACGCAACGCCTCGAACTGCGCCGGGTCGGGCTGCTCCGGCGTGTGCAGGCGCTGGCGGAAAGATTCGATCCTCTGCTGGTAGGCCGCCTTGATTTCATCCGCCGTGGCTTCCCGCGCGATGCCGAGAATGTCGTAATGCGTGCTTGCCGGCGTGTTCATGTTTTCCCCCTGTTTGCCCGGTGATTTTTCTGTTTCAGTTGCAAACACCACGAATAGAACAATGGCAACCGGGATCAGAATATAAGCAAGAAGCAACAGCAAAGCCGTCATCGTCATCCCTTGATGCCTGCAATGCAGCGCATTCTAGCCGCCACACCTGGCAAAGTCGCGTGGTTTTCACGCCGCTTCGTCGATCCACGCCCGCTGGATGGCTTCCAGTAGCTTCTCGCCGCAATGTCTGGGGTCGTCGGCGAAGCAGGGCAAGGCCAGCACCCGGTCGCGCAGGTCGACAAAATTGATTTTCAGCGGGTCCTGCTCGGGATGGGCCTCGGCCAATTCGATGGCGATGGCGTGGATGTCGGTCCATTTCATTTCTTCTGCCCTTCCCTCGCCAGATTGATGCTGTACTGGGGAATCTCGACCACCAGCGGCGTCTTGCCGACGATGGCCTGGCAACCCAGGCGCGAATTCGGCTCCAGGCCCCAGGCCATGTCCAGCATGTCCTCCTCGTCCTCGCCGGGCGAATTCAACGAAGCGAAGCCCTCGCGGACGATGACATGGCAGGTGGTACAGGCACAGACCATGCCGCAGGCGTGATCAAGCTCGATGTCGTTTTCGACCAGATTGCGGCAGATGGACTTGCCCTCCTCGGCCTCGATGACGGCGCCTTCCGGGCAACATTCGTCGTGCGGCAATACGGTGAGTCGCGTCATTCTTCCTCTCCCATTCCGATCTCGCCGACCTTGCGGCCCGCGAGCACTTTCTTGATGCTTTGATCCATGCGCCGGTGGGCGAATTCCTGGGTTTCAAAGCCGAGATCGTCCATGGCGATATTGATCGCCCGGCGGTTGTCGCCGGCCGCCGCGGCGCGCAAGCGGGCGATGCCGGCGCGGATTTTTTCCTCTTCGGCGGCGGCAAGCAAGCCGGCGTCCTCGGCCAGCGCCGCCTCGGTCGCCTCGATCATGCGCTCGGCCTCGACCTGGGCTTCGCGCAGGGCGCGGGTCATGGCGTCGTCGCGGGCATGCGCCAGCGAATCCTGCAACATGCCGGCGATTTCCTCGTCGGAAAGACCGTAGGACGGCTTGACCGTAACGCTCGACTCAACACCGGTGGTCTGTTCGCGGGCCGCAACCGAGAGCAGGCCGTCGGCATCGACCTGAAAGGTGACGCGAATGCGCGCCGCGCCCGCCACCATCGGTGGAATGCCGCGCAACTCGAAGCGGGCCAGCGAGCGGCAATCGGCGACCATCTCGCGTTCGCCCTGGACGACATGGATGGACATCGCCGTCTGGCCGTCCTTGAAAGTGGTGAATTCCTGGGCGCGCGCCGTCGGAATGGTCGAATTGCGCGCAATCACCTTCTCGGTCAGGCCGCCCATGGTTTCCAGGCCGAGCGACAGGGGAATGACATCGAGCAGCAGCCAGTCGTCCTTGCCGGTCTTGTTGCCGGCCAGCAGATTGGCCTGGGTGGCGGCGCCGAGGGCGACGACCTTGTCCGGGTCGAGATTGGTCAAGGGCTCCTGCCGGAAGAAATCGCCGACCGCCTTCTGAATCTGCGGCATGCGCGTCGCGCCGCCGACCATGACCACGCCCTTGATGTCGTCGGGACGCAGCGCGGCATCGCGCAGCGCCCGCTTGACCGGCTGCATCGTCTTCGACACCAGCGTCCGGGTGATTTCGGCGAAGGTGGCGACATCGAGCTTGAGGTCGACCATCTCCCCGCTGGCCAGGCGGGCGGTGATCGGCGCCTCCGGGTGCAGGGTCAGGAATTCCTTGGCCTCGCGGCAGCGCATCATCAACAGCCGCGCGTCTTCCGGCGCCAGCGGCTGCAAATTCGCCTGTTCCAGCACCCAGCAATAGATGCGGTGGTCGAAATCGTCACCGCCAAGGGCCGAATCGCCGCCGGTGGCCATGACCTCGAAAACGCCCTTGGTCAGCCTGAGGATGGAAATATCGAAGGTGCCGCCGCCTAGGTCATACACCGCATAGACGCCCTCGGCCGCATTGTCGAGGCCGTAAGCGATGGCGGCGGCGGTCGGCTCGTTCAAAAGGCGCAGCACGTTCAGCCCGGCCAGACGGGCGGCGTCCTTGGTGGCCTGGCGCTGGGCATCGTCGAAATAGGCCGGGATGGTGATCACCGCGCCGAGCAGATCGCCGCCCAGCGCCGCCTCGGCGCGGGATTTCAGGCTCTTGAGGATTTCCGCCGAAATTTCGACCGGAGTCTTGACGCCGGCATGGGTGCGCAGCTTGACCATACCCGGCGTTTCGACGAAATCGTAAGGCATGGCCTCGACGTGGGCGATGTCCTTCAGCCCGCGGCCCATGAAGCGTTTGACCGAAACGATGGTGTGGCGCGGATCGACCGCCTGGTTTACCTGCGCCGCATAGCCGACCTCGACCGAAGCGTCGGCATGGTAGCGGACGACCGACGGCAGCAGCGGCCGCCCCTGCTCGTCATTGAGACAAACGGCCAGGCCGCTGCGCACGGTGGCGACCAGCGAATTGGTGGTGCCGAGATCGATACCGATCGCCAGCTTGTGCTCATGCGGAGCCGCGGATTCGCCGGGTTCGGCGATTTGGAACAGGGCCATTACTCAGTATTCCAGTCTATGGATGGGTGGTGCGGTAATCGGCCCGTGGCCGCGAATCATGCCGAAAAAACACCCCTCCCCGGCCCTCCCCTTCGGGCTTCGCCCGAAAGGGAGGGAGAAAACCAGCGGCGCGCGCAAGTTGTCGGTTTTACTCCCTCCCTTTCGCCGCAGGCGAAGGGGAGGGTTGGGGAGGGGTATCGTAAATCTCATTTCAATCAGTCTGTTGCATCTTGAGAGCGACCAGCGAACCCCATCATTCCAGCGATGCCAGGGCATCGTCGATTTCAGATAACAGTTTTTCCAGAAACATCAGACGCCGCACCCGATCGGCGGCCAGCGGGAAATCCGCCGCCTCGTCGAGCAGGTATCCAAGCTCATCGTACCGCCCGGCGATATCGCCGCGCAGGCGGTTGTGCAGGCGCTCCAGTTCATGATGGTCGCCGCCGGCCCGCGCCTCCATCACCGCCTCGCGCCACTCCATCTGCTCCAGCAGAAAATCGGCCGGCATCGCCGTGTTGTTCTCGGCCTCTACATCATGGCCGTTCAGTTCGAGCAGGTAGCGCCCCCGGGCAAGCGGCTTCTTCAAGGTCTGATACGCCTCGTTGGCCCGCGTCGCCCACTGCATCGACAAACGCCGCTCGCTTTCCGGGGCATTGGCGAAACGGTCAGGATGCACCTGCGCCTGCACATCGCGGAAACGCGAATCAAGCTCCGCTACGCTCAAGCGAAAAGCGCGCGGCAGTTCAAACAGGGAGAAGAAATCGGCAGTCGGGTCCAATCACAAACCTCGAAAAACAACGGCGTGTCAAAAATCCGGGATCGTAGGATGGGTAGAGCGCCAGCGAAACCCATCGTTGCAGGCGTTGATTTGATGGGTTTCGCTCCGCTCTACCCATCCTACGCCCCCTGAACCAACGCCTTACACGTTAAAAGATTCCCCGCAACCGCATTGATCCTTGACATTCGGATTATTAAACTTGAAACCCTCTTTCAAGCCTTCACGGGCGAAATCCAGTTCCATGCCGTCGAGATAAGGCAGGCTTTTGGCATCGACCACCACCTTGACCCCGGCGCTTTCAAAAACCAGGTCGTCCTCGTTCACCGCATCGACGAATTCCAGTTTGTAAGCCATGCCGGAACAGCCGGAAGTCCTGACGCCGAGGCGCAGGCCGATGCCCTTGCCGCGCTTGGTCAAATAATTGTTGACGTGTTTCGCCGCATTGTCGGTCAAGGTAATGCCCATGCTCATTCTCCGTGCTTTTTCTTGTAATCCGCCACCGCCGCCTTGATGGCATCCTCGGCCAGAATCGAGCAGTGGATTTTAACCGGAGGCAGCGCCAGTTCCTCGGCGATCTCGGTGTTCTTGATGGACAGCGCCTGATCGACGGTCTTGCCCTTGACCCATTCGGTCACCAGCGACGACGAGGCAATCGCCGAACCGCAGCCGTAGGTCTTGAACTTGGCATCCTCGATCACGCCGGCCTTGTTGACCTTGATCTGCAATTTCATCACATCACCGCAGGCCGGCGCGCCCACCATGCCGGTGCCGACGCCCTCCTCCTCCTTGCCGAAGGCGCCGACGTTGCGCGGGTTTTCATAGTGGTCGATGACTTTGATGCTGTAGCTCATGTGGGTTCTCCAGTTGCGTGTTCTAAATCAATCCGCATCATCTTCGTGCGTTTCAATCGGCTGCGACACGATGTGTAAAAACTGCTTTCCATCAAATCGATAAAAATGTGTGGCTTTGGAACCTTCCTCGTTAAGAAACCCGGAAAACACGACCAACGAGCTATTCCGGCGAAAAATGATGGGATCATCAACTTTCGGTGGCCAACAACAGACAGAGAATGGAACCCAAGCAATGCGCCCGGTTTTCGCATCTATCGCGGCCCCCATAAGACATTCCGCGCCACAACCCCAAAAGGTCAAAACATAGTGTCCAGAAAAGTTGACTTCTCCATTGCGCGCCGCGTATCTCAGTCGCGTTCTAAAATATCGATCATGGGCTGTTGTGATTCGCGCGCTTGCAACCGGGCCAGAGTGAAACTCATTGACACGATACTGTTCAAACGTTGGGGCATTTTCTGACGCTGCGGACACATGACAGGAAAACAGCGCCAATCCGATAATCATCAATATGCGTTTCATTGAGAGTTTGTCTAACATCGAATTAGGTATAACGTTCAACTGCCGCTCCAGCGCGTGACCTTGTAGACCTTGCGGCCGCTGGAATCTGAAACCTCCAGACGCCCCTCATATTCTTGACCACAACATTTGTCTTCGACTTCAACGCAGGAGTCATGAGAAAGACGGGACTTAAGACGAACTGTTAGTTTCGCTCCACGATTGACAAATACCTCTTCTGTCTCCCAGTGCCCCGGTAGATTCTTCACCGAAATGCGCTTGAGCGTAATATTTCTTCCTTGAATCTTGACGTAAGGGTTGTCTGGTTTACCTTGAGGAAATTGCGCGAAGAGACAAGTTTCATTGAGGCTCTCTTGATCGCGTATGACCCAACCATACTCACCAACCTCCCCCATGAGATCGCACCCAAATTCTTCCAAGATCGGTTCAAGTTCAACTCCAAAAGCACATGACACGGATGCAACAAGCAGGGTTGAGAGGAAAAGCAAACGCGGGAACATGGGATATACCTCACTGGTTATTAGACAGTAACCCTTTTCAATGCGCCGCCCACTGCACCGTGTTCAGGTCGATGCCTTCCTGCACCATTTCCCACAGCGGCGACAGTTCGCGCAGCTTGCCGATTTTCTTGTGCAGCAGCTCTATGGCGTAGTCGATTTCTTCCTCGGTCGTGAAGCGTCCGATGCTGAAGCGGATGGAGCTGTGCGCCAATTCGTCGTCGCGGCCGAGGGCGCGCAGGACGTAGGACGGTTCCAGGCTGGCCGAGGTGCAGGCCGAGCCGGAGGAAACGGCGAGATCCTTGATGGCCATGATCATGGATTCGCCTTCGACGTAGGCAAAGCTGATATTGAGGTTGTGCGGCACGCGATGGGCCATGTCGCCATTGACGTAGGTGGCTTCTATATCTTGAAGTCCTTTGAGAAGTTTGTCTCTCAACGATTTGATTCTATTGTTTTCTTCAAGCATTTCCACCCTCGCCAAACGGAAGGCTTCACCCATGCCGACAATCTGGTGCGTGGCCAGGGTGCCGGAGCGAAAGCCGCGTTCGTGGCCGCCGCCGTGCATCTGCGCTTCCAGCCGGACGCGCGGCTTGCGGCGCACGTAGAGGGCGCCGATGCCCTTGGGGCCGTAGGTTTTGTGGGCGGAAAAACTCATCAGGTCGACCTTGAGCCTGCCGAGGTCGATGTCGACCTTGCCGGTGGCCTGGGCGGCGTCGACGTGGAAGATAACGCCCTTCTCGCGGCAGATTTCGCCCAGTTCGGCGATGGGCTGGATGGCGCCGATTTCGTTATTGACGAACATCACCGAGGCGAGCACGGTATCCGGGCGGATCGCCGCCCTGAAAGCCGCCAGGTCGACGAGGCCGTTCTCCTGGACATCGAGATAAGTAGCCTCGAAGCCTTGCCGCTCCAGTTCGCGCACGGTGTCGAGCACGGCCTTGTGCTCGGTCTTGACGGTAATGATGTGCCTGCCCTTGCTGCCGGCGTAGAAATGGGCCGCGCCCTTGATGGCGAGGTTGTTCGATTCGGTGGCGCCGGAAGTCCAGACGATTTCCTTGGGGTCGGCATTGACCAGCGCCGCCACCTGCGCGCGCGCCTCCTCCACCGCCGCCTCGGCGGTCCAGCCGAAGCTGTGCGAACTCGATGCTGGATTGCCGTAAAGCTCGCACAGATAGGGAATCATTTTTTCGGCGACGCGCGGGTCGACCGGCGTGGTTGCCGAGTAATCCAGGTAGATGGGCAGTTTCATCGTTATTCTCGCAGGGGTCGGGTTATTCAGACAGCCATTGCCGTCAGTCCATGCAGGCGTCCGACGGTGGCCTGCACGGCGTTGATGAAGCGGTCGATTTCGCCGGCATCGTTGCCGGCGCCAAGGCTGACGCGCACCGCGCCGCGAGCCAGTTCCGGGGCCACGCCCATCGCCCGCAGCACGTGCGACGGTTCCGGGTCGGCGCTGGAACAGGCGGCGCCGCTGGCGACGGCGAAGCCTTCGCGGTCGAGCTTGCCGACCAGTGTTTCGCCGTCAATATTGGGGAAGGCGAAATAGCTCGTATTGGGCAGGCGCTCGGCGGCGGCGGCGAAAATCTTCGCGCCCAGCGCCGTCAGGCCGGCTTCCAGCCGCTGGCGCAGGGCGCGCAGCCGCTCTGCCCGTTCGCCAAGGTTCTGCGCCGCCAATTCGGCGGCCACGCCGAAGCCGACGATGGCCGGCACGTTCTCGGTGCCCGAGCGCAGGCCGCGCTCGTGTCCGCCGCCGGCAATCTGCGCTTGCAGTTCGAGGCGCTTGTCGACGATGAGCGCCGCCGCGCCCTTGGGGCCGTTGATCTTGTGCGCCGAGACGCTCAGCGCCTGCACGCCAGCGGCGTTGAGGGCGCGAAAATCAAGCGGCAGCTTGCCGAAAGCCTGCACCGCGTCGCTGTGGAAAGCGGCGCCACCAGCGCGGGCCGCGTCAGCCAGGGCGGCGATGTCGTGCACGACGCCGGTTTCGTTATTGGCGGCCATGACCGACACCAGAGCCGGTTTGCCTTGCAGCGCCCGCTGGTAATCCTCGCCGGCTATGCGCCCGGCGGCGTCGACGGCGATTTCGCGCAGCGTCCAGCCTTGGCGGGCCAGTTGCGCCGCCGGTTGGCGCACGCAGGGATGCTCGACGGCGCTAACGGCGATGAGTCCGGCCCGGCGGCAAACTGCCGCGCCCTTGATGAACAGGTTGTTGGCCTCGCTGCCGCCGCTGGTAAAAATCACCTCGGTCGGGTGCGCGCCGAGCGCCGCCGCCACTTGCTGCCGCGCCTCGTCCAGCGCCTGACGCGCCCGCCGCCCGTATTCGTGGCGGCTCGACGCATTGCCGCACAGGCTTTCCAGCCACGGCAGCATGGCCGCCAGCACGGCCGGATCGAGCGGCGTGGTGGCGTTGTGGTCGAGGTAGACGGGCTGGAACATGGCGTTCAGGCAGGCGCGGCGACCTTCTCCCGGGGGCTGCGCGTGCTGAGGCGCCTGTCCTCGATCACGGTGCACTCGGCGGGCAGCTTGCCTTGATGCCGCTCGATCAACTCGCCCAAAGTCACCGAAGCGAGGTAGTCGTACATCTTGGCATTGAGCGTGGCCCACAGATCGTGCGTCATACACTGCTGCTCGTCCTGGCAATTCCCGTGGCCGCCGCACTGGGTGGCGTCGAGATGCTCGTCCACGGCGCGGATGATGTCGGCCACCGTCACCTCCCGCGGCGAGCGGGCGATGCAGTAACCGCCACCGGGGCCGCGCACGCTGTCGACCAGCTTGAAGCGGCGCAACTTGCCGAACAGTTGTTCGAGATAGGAAAGCGAAATCTTCTGCCGCTCGCTGATGCTGGCCAGCGCCACCGGCCCTTCCGCGCCGCGCAGGGCGAGATCCATCATGGCAGTCACGGCGAAACGACCCTTGGTAGTCAAACGCATTGCAACACCCCGGTCAATAACCCAGTATCGGAGTCAACTATAAAACAAAGCAGGCAAAATCAGTCGACCATTTTGCTCAGGTATTGCGGATCGAAATGGTCGGCCGCCTGCACATCCTCGTCGCACTTCACGCCCTGGGCCTTGAGTTCGCGCAGCAGGCAGGCGATCCGGCGGTCGGTCTCGGCGGCATGGTCGATCAGGCCGTGCAGCGCCTTGACCAGCGGATCGCCCTGATCGCCGCCGACGGCGTAGGCGGAAAAACCCATTTTCTCGGCCTGCGCCTCGCGTTGCCGCCCCGTTTCCGAATGGTCGACGATGCGCGCCGGATTGCCGACGGCGGTGGCGCCTTCCGGAACCGGCCGGGTGACGACGGCGTTGGAACCAACCTTGGCCCCGGCGGCCACCGTGATCGGCCCGAGCACCTTGGCCCCGGCGCCGATAACCACGCCATCGCCGAGCGTCGGATGACGCTTGCCCTTGTTCCACGAGGTACCGCCCAGCGTCACGCCGTGGTAGAGGGTAACGTCGTCGCCAATCTCGGCGGTTTCGCCGATGACCACGCCCATGCCGTGGTCGATGAAGAAACGCCGGCCGATGCGCGCCGCCGGATGGATTTCGATGCCGGTGACGAAACGGGCGAAATAGCCGACAAAGCGCGCCAGCCAGCGCAGACGATGACCCCACAGCCAATGCGCGAAACGGTGCAGAACCAGGGCATGGATGCCGGGATAACAGGTCAGGACTTCCCAGAAGGAACGCGCTGCCGGATCGCGGTCGAAAACCGCGCGGATATCCTCGTTCAACGTCCGGAACATGAAACCTGATCTCCCTTGCTTGAAAAGGGGAATTTTAAAAAGACCTACTGGATTTGTCAGCTATTTCCGAGCGCACCAAAAGCAAAAGGCCAATCGAAGGATTGGCCTTTTCGCTTGCGACTGGTGACTGGCGCGCCCGGAGCGATTCGAACGCCCGACCCTCTGGTTCGTAGCCAGATACTCTATCCAACTGAGCTACGGGCGCGCTGTCAGAGCCGCGCATTATACGGATAAAGCGAAAAATTCGTAACCCGGATTGCTCATTTTCTGCGTCCACCTCCATGCAGGCAGCGGCGACGGCTGGAAATTTTCCACGCCGCTCCCTTTATTCTCAACGACTTGGAGAATTTCATGAACACATCGCATAGCACGCCCGGCATGAGCGCCGGCTGGTTCCGTTTCGCGCTTTCTGTCTTGTTGTCACTTTTCGCGGCCTTGCTTCTGCATGGCTGCGGCACGTCCTCGCTGGAAGCTTCTTCGCCGCAAGTTGCGCAGAACGCGCCGCCGTCAGCGGCGGACAAATCAGCGCCGGAGCCGGAGCGGGATTCGCGGCAGGAGTCGGCGCAGAACATGCCCGTGCAGGCGGTTCCGCTTCCAGCCAGAGTAGACAGGTCCAGGGCAAATGCTGCCGTAGCGGGGGCCGTATTGGCGCCCGCCCCCGCGGCACTGAGCATCGCCCGCGTGGCCGAAGCCAAACAGTCGTATTACCAGAATGTGCCGCGCGAGCAGTACGAAACCTTGCCGGAAGGCGAAATCCGGTTGGTCGCCAACGATCCGGTGTCGACCTTCAGTATCGACGTCGATACTGGCGCTTATGCCAATGTCCGGCGTTTTCTCAACAATGGGCAATTGCCGCCGCACGGCGCGGTGCGCGTCGAGGAACTGATCAATTACTTCCCCTACCAATACACGCTGCCGACGGCGGTGGCCGGCAAGCTGCCGCCTTTCGGCGTGACCACCGAAATTGCGCCGAGTCCGTGGAGTGCGCATGGCAAGCTGGTTCGCATCGGCATCAAGGCTTCCGACACCGCCGTGGAAAATCTGCCGCCGGCCAATCTGGTATTTCTGGTCGATGTTTCCGGCTCGATGAACAGCCCGGAAAGGCTGCCGCTGGTCAAAAGCACCCTGAAGCTGCTCATCGACCAACTGCGTCCGCAGGACAAGGTCTCGCTCGTCACCTACGCCAGCGGCACGCAGGTGGTGCTGGACCCGACTTCCGGCAGTGAAAGGGCAAAAATCGCCGCAGCGGTCGAACAACTGCGGGCGGGCGGCAGCACCGCCGGCGCGTCGGGCATCGTTCTGGCCTACCAGATGGCGCAGCAGGGCTTCATCCCCGGCGGCATCAACCGCATCCTGCTGGCCACCGACGGCGATTTCAATGTCGGCATCACCAATTTCGAGCAGTTGAAGGAGATGGCCGCTGAAAAGCGCAAAAGCGGCGTTTCCCTGACCACGCTCGGCTTTGGCGTCGATAACTACAACGAACGCCTGATGGAGCAACTGGCCGATGCCGGAGACGGCAATTATTCGTATATCGACACGCTGCGCGAAGCGCGCAAGGTGCTGGTCGAGCAGTTGAGTTCGACCCTTTCTATCGTCGCCCGCGATGTCAAGATCCAGGTCGAATTCAACCCGGAACAGGTCAGCGAATACCGCCTGATCGGTTACGAAAACCGCGCGTTGAAACGCGAGGACTTTTCCAACGACAAGGTCGACGCCGGTGATATCGGTTCCGGTCACACGGTTACGGCGCTTTACGAAATTATCCTGAAGGGCGACAAAGGCTGGAACGAAGCTCTGCGCTATCAGAAGGAATCCACCGCCAAGAGCGAACTTTCCGACGAACTGGCGCTGCTGCGTATCCGCTACAAGGAACCGGGCGCGGAACAGAGCAAGCTCATGGAATTCCCGCTCAAGGCTGGCGAAATCAAGCCTTCGCTCAAGGCCGCTAGCGAGGATTTCCGCTTCGCCGCCGCCGTCGCCGCCTACGGGCAGATTCTGAAAAACGGCAAATACACCGGCAATTTCAGCCTCGCCGATGTCGCCGAACTGGCCCACGGCGCAAAGGGCGAGGATCGTTTCGGCCTGCGCGCGGAATTCGTGCAACTGGTCGATCTGGCAAAGACCCTGCAAACGAAGGAAGCGCGCCGGAACTGAATCCGGGCGGTTTTCAAATGCCACCACTTCTGAATTCTGGATTGCTTCGTCGCTTCGCTCCTCGCAATGACGGCGTATGGAAGGGCCGTCATTGCGAGCGCAGCGAAGCAATCCAGTTTCATGCAGTCTTGCAGAAATACTGCCCTAAAATGTGGCGATGTCATTCGCCAGCCCTTCCGACGCCCTTGCCGACAGCGACGAAGTCCTGCTCGCGCATTACCGCGAAGGCGACGAAGCGGCCTTCGCGGAACTTTACCGGCGCCATCGCGCCGGGCTTTACCGCTTCATTCACGGCCTGTGCTCCAGCGCGGCGCGGACCGATGAGATATTCCAGGAAACCTGGCTGGCGCTGATCCGCAGCGACGCCATGCCCGATGGCCGCGCCCGCTTCAAAACCTGGCTGTACCAGATCGCCCGCCACCGGCTGATCGACCAGTGGCGTAAAGACGAAAGCGCCACGATGGAAGCCTTTGACGAAACCGAACACACGCCGCCCGATGCAGACGGGATGGAAACGCCGGAAACCCTGGCCTGGCGCGCCGAGCAGTCGCGGCACATCGCCGCCGCGCTGGCAACCCTGCCCCTGCCGCAACGCGAGGTCTTTCTGCTGCGCGCCCACGCCGATATGGAACTTGCCGAAATCGCCGCGCTGACCGCGACCCCGTTTGAAACGATCAAAAGCCGCTATCGCTACGCGCTCGCCGGGATGCGCCAGCGCCTGCGCGCCCTCTCGCCGGCAGAAGCGGAATTGAAAGCGTCCACATGAAACCGACCGCCGCTCCTCCCTCCCCCGCCGACACCGGGCAGACCTTGCTGCAAGCCGCCCGCGACCTGCCCCAGCCGGAACCCGGCCCGGCGCTCGACGCCTTCATTCTCGATGCCGCCGCCAGACGCGCGGCGGAAATTCGCGAAGCGCGGGCGAAAGCCGCCGCCGTCCTGGAAACGCCGCCGCGCATCCGGGAAACCGCCCCCTCCGCCCTCGAACGCTTCGCGCGCTGGCTACTCGGTACGGGCGAGATGCGCGGACATCTCGGCCAGGTGCTCGCCGCCAGCCTCGTCATGGGCCTCGCGCTCGGCATCGTGATGCAAATCGAGCAGGCAACGCCCCCCGAAACCGTGCCAGCCACGGCACAAGAAAGCGCGAAAGTGGCGACAGCGCCTGCCGGGCAAAATTTCACTGAAATGGCGGCGGACAAAGCCGCGCCGATGCCGGATCAAGCTCCGGCGGTGGCGGCCCTTGCAGCGGAAGCTCCCAAACGCGCCGCCCGTGCCGCTGCCAATGCATTCGACGCAGCCACACCCGCATCCGCCCCGCCGCCACCGCCAAAGGCGCGCGCGCTGCTGCGCGAAAAAAACGCAGCGCCCGCCGCCCCGGAACCAGCGGCGGAAATGCCGCAAGCGCTGGCAGAGCCCGCCCTACGTCATAATGAGGTTGGCGTTCATGGTGTGGCGGAAGCGCGGCAATCCTTGGCGAAACCAAGCTCACACGCCGCCCCGCCCATGTCCTCGGCACCGGCCCCCGCCAAAGCCGACGCCCTGCCCGCTGCGCCCAGCGCGGCAGGAGCATTGACAGCCGATTCGGACATCGACGCCCAACTCAAGCGCATCCTCGACCTGCGCCGCGCCGGCAAGGAAGAGGAAGCGGCGCTGCTACTGCGTGAATTACGCGCCCGCCATCGCGACGCCAATATCGACGAGCGCCTGCGCCGCCTGGAAGACGAGAAAAACAAATAGCCGCCATCTCACCAAACGGGCCTTCCCCCTGTGCCCGGCCCTCCTGTGCTGGAGGAAGAGCAAAGCTTTCAGCGCCGCGCCAGACCGGCGGCAATTTCGGCGTGGCGCGGGCAGCTGATCAGATGGTCGTTGACCAGCCCGGCCGACTGCATCAGGGCGTAGCAGATGGTGCTGCCGACGAAGCTGAACCCGGCCTTTTGCAGCGCCTTGCTCATGGCGTCCGATTGCGCCGTGCGCGCCGGGATACCGGCGAGGCGCGTCCACTGGTTGGTGATCGGCTTGCCATCGACAAAGTCCCACAGGAAATCCGCCAGCGAGCCGCCGCCGGCTTGCAGCGCGAGGCAGGCGCGGGCATTGCCAATGGCGGCGGCGATTTTGGCGCGGTTGCGGACGATGCCCGGATCGGCCAGCAGCGCGGCGATTTTATCCTCGTCATAGGCGGCGATTCTGGCCGGGTCGAAGTCATCGAAAGCGCGCCGGTAGTTTTCCCGCTTTTTCAGGATGGTCGCCCACGACAGCCCGGCCTGGGCGCCTTCGAGCAGCAGCAGCTCGAACAGCGCGCGCTCGGCGAAGAGCGGCACGCCCCATTCCCTGTCGTGATACTGGCGATAGAGATCAAAACCCTCGCCCCACGGGCAACGCTGGCCGTTCATTGCCTCAATCCTCCTGTTTCACCGGCATCCGCCCCAGTTGCCAGCCGAGCACGCCCCACAGCACCGCCACCGGCGCGGCGATCAGGGCGATGGCCGCCGCACCCAGGCCGAGCGCGCCGAAGCCGGCGTAGATCCAGCCGCTGACGAGGTCGCCGCCGCGATAAACGGCGGCGTCGATAAAGGCTTTTGACTTGTAACGCTGCTCGCGCGTCATCCGGGTAAACAAGACTTCGCGCGCCGGCTTGGCCAGCGCGTGACGGCTGCTGTCGTAAAGCACGCGAACCGCCAGCAGGGCCGCCAAAGCAACGCCGCCGCCGACATTGCCGAGAACCATAAAGCCGAGCGCGGCAACCGCCGGCAGCACGGCCAGCGTCGCCCCAAGACCGAGGCAGGCGAGGACGCGGGCGGTAAGCAGAAGCTGGGCGGCAATGGTGACGACATTGACGACCAGATCGACGCGCGCCAGAAAAACGCGGCGCGCGGCGCGGTCGACGATGGCCGCGCCGAGCAGATGCGACTGCACGAAATAGAGAATGGTCGAAGCGAAAGTCATGAGCAGAATCCACAGCGCGATGCGGCGCAGGAGCGGCGAGCCAAAGACCGGCCCGATGCCGCTCCAGGCGCTGCCGCCGATGGGCGCTGGCGGCTCGCGGCGCAGCGTCGCCGTCCGCTCGGCGTGCCGGTCGAGGGCGCGGCCCAGGCGGCCGGCCAATTCCAGCGGCAGCACGGCGATAAGCAGCAGCAGAAAAACCGGCAGCGCCGTCGCCAGCAGCGCCGTCGTTGTCGACCCGGCGATGCCGCCGAGCGTGGCGCCGACGGCGATGAAGCCGAACAGCCGCTCGCCCTGCTCGTCGCGGAACAGATCGACGATCAGCCCCCAGAACACGGCAACCACGAAGAGCGCGAAAACACTGACCCAGACGTAGAAAACGCGGTCAATCCAGGGCCGGGCCGTTTCCGGCAGCCACAACAGGGCCAGATAGAACAGCACCAGATGGGCGGCAAAGAAACGGTTGGTCAGCGGGATAAACACCGCCCGGCGCAAGCGGGCGACGGCCGCCGAATACAGCGGCACGGCCAGCAGCATGACGAGAAAAACCGCCGTCCATAACAACTGCAAATTGCCGCGATCGGCGGCCCCGATCTCGTCGCGCACCGGGCGCAGCAAATAGTAGGCGAAGAGAATGGCGAAACCGTAAGCGGTGGCCAGCAGCGTCGGCGCCGCCTCGCCCGGGCGCAGCGGCAGCAAGCGGGCGAGCAAGCGGCGCATCAGGCGTCGGCGATGGCGTCGAAATAGCCGGCGATGCGCTGCCGCTCGTTCTCGTCCGGCAAGCGGCCATGCGCGGCGCCGAAATTGTCACGCACATGCTCGGCCTGCGTGCTGCCGGGAATGGCGCAGCTTACCGCCGGCTGGCTGAGCACGTATTTGAGAAACACCTGCGCCCACGAATAACAGTCCATCTCCGCCGCCCACGGCGGCAATGGCCGCCCGCTGACGGCGCGGAACTGACCGCCGCCGCCGAAGGGCCGGTTGATCAGCACCGCCATGCCGCGATCAATGGCCAATGGCAGCAGACGTTCGGCAGCGGCACGGTTGCCGACGGCGTAATCGACCTGGATGAAATCGAGCCGCTCGCGGCGCATGACCGCCTCCATCTCGGCGTATTGCGCCGCGCTCGACGTGGTGATGCCGATATGGCCGATGACGCCCGCCGCCTGCCGTTCGCGCAGCACCGGCAGCACCTTGTCCACGCCGTGCAGATTGTGCAATTGCACCAGATCGAGATGCGGCGAACGCAACGCGGCATGGGAGGCGGCCAGCCGCTCGCGGCCCGCCTCGGCGCTGTCGCGGTCGACCTTGGTGGCGAGAAAAATGCGCTCGCGCAGGCCGCCGCTTCTCGCCAGCAAGGCGCCGATGGCCTGTTCCGAATCGCCATAGGAAGGCGCTGTGTCGATAACCCGGCCCCCTTGCCGGAACTGGAATTCAATCAGTGTTTCAAGCAGGCGCGTCATCCAGGCTTCGTCGCCGAGGCGAAAGCGGTTGGTGCCCAAGCCGATGATCGGCAAGCGCACGCCGGTCGACGGCACCGACCGCGCCAGTGGCGAGGCCGGGATCGTCAGCGGGCTGGCCACCCGCGGACTGACCCCCAGCGTCAACCCGGCGGCAAGCAGTTGGCGGCGGCGGGATGAAGGCAAATCACGCATGGCATCCTCCTCACAAACTGAAAACCTCGGCATGGCGCTGCCAGAAGGCTGGTTCGGGAATCATCCCGCAACCGGCGGCGGCGTTGTCGGCCATGTGCTCGGGCTTGCCGGTGCCGGGAATGGCGCAGCTTACCGCCGGCTGGCTGAGTACGAACTTGAGCAGCAGTTGCGCCCAACTGCCGGCCCCGATCTCCGCCGCCCAAGGCGGCAGCGGCTTGTCGCGCAGGCGGCGCAGCAGCCCGCCGCCGCCGAACGGACGATTGATCAGCACCGCCACGCCGCGCTCGGCGGCAAGCGGCAGAATCAGCCGCTCGGCCTCGCGCTCGTCGAGCGAATAATTGATCTGCACAAAGTCGAGGCGCTCGGCGCGCAATACCGCCGCCAGCGCGTCGTAAGCACCGGCGTGGTAGTGCGTCACCCCAAGGTGGCGGATGCGTCCCGCCGCCTTCCATTCGCGCAGCGTCGCCAACTGGTCGCGCCAATCGACGAGGTTATGCACCTGCATCAAATCCAGCGGCTCCGCGCGCAACAGGCGCAGCGAAGCCTCCATCTGCCGCCGCCCGGCTTCGCGCCCCTCGATCCACACCTTGCTGGCGACAAAAGCCCGCGACCGGCTGCCGGCGGCGGCCAGCAATTCGCCCGTGGTTTCCTCGGCGCGGCCATACATCGGCGAACTGTCGATCACCGAACCGCCCGCGGCGAACAGCGCCGCCAATACCGCAGGCAGGCGGGCGTATTCCGCCGAGCCGGGCGCGACATCGAAAACCTTGTAAGTCCCCAGCCCGATCACCGGCAAACTCTCGCCGCTGGCCGGAATCGGACGCCGCTGCATGCTGATGGGTTTCATCTGATCGCCTCCCATACCTTCACCGCTGGCCGGCCCGCCGCCAAACAACAAGCCAAGCGCCGCGCCCGCCGCCAGGCGCAGAAAATCGGCGCGATTCATGGTTGGCCCTGGCGCGGTCGGCTTGTTCATGGCTATTTTCCTTGCAACGGGACAAGCATTGGACAAGGCCGGAGACCAGCATCCGACGATCATGGCCTCCGGCGCAAAGCATCTTTATTTTATGACATTTGCGCCACACCGCAGTGAAAGACACAGCGCCGGGTGGGCGCCGCCGCGATCCGCGGTCGCGCTGGCTGCAATCCATGCTACGCTTGTTTTGCAATGGCAATGATTTTGTAGAAATCCAACTTCTTCTTATCACTGACCAGGGGAACTCGAAAATGGCCGAGCAAAATTCTTCCTACAATTCAAGACCGCTGAGCGATCTTGAGAGAAGGTATATTGATTGGCTGCTGAAACCGCAACAATTTGTTTCCAAGTGGGTTAATGGTGGCGCTGGTTGCATTTCTATTGTATTTGGAGTTGCGCTTTCGCTAGCATTCATTTTTGACAACACGAACCCCATTCCCGAGTCGAAAAACGTGTCCGCGATTTTACTTGGCCTGCTCTTCGTCGCATTCACAGTGGGCTTTGGTGTGATTTTTGTTAGAAATGCCTTGCGCAGAAAATCTATTTTAAATGACAGAACATCCTGCATCACCGGGGTTTTAAAGGAACAAACCGCCCATATTCCCAACCCAAGAACCGGCGCGGTGACAACAACAAAAAGATACATGGTTGGCGATTTTCAGGTTACCTTTCCAGAGGACTGCGATGAATTGTTTATAGATCACATCAACAAACCAGTCGAGTTTGTCGCAGCCATACTCTCAATATCCAATCCATTGGTTATTTTTGGCGGCAAATCCGCTTACGATGAGCCAGCCACAAGCGCAATAGTCCTTGAGTTTTATGACAAAATAAATATCCACAAAGCCATGGAAAAATACGGCATCTGGACATTCAGGGCAAGAAGGCATAGGTATATTATGATGCCACTATTTTTCATTCCAATATGTTTCTACGGCATGTATCTTATGGAGGATATGGTACCTTCGTTTGCTTCGGTTGTTGTACTTTTTCTGGTGTCATCTTTTTTGACTTTCATTTTTATTTTTTTATACGAACAAATCATCATTTCGCTTGGATACATCGACACACAAATTCCATACCGTGAGAAGCTGAAAGGTTAAACCGGCGCCTGACCGCCGCGCCGGTCAGGAATCAGGCGTTCACTCGTGTTCCAACGCCCAAATCCGATGCGCGTCGAGGAGGATGCGGGCGTGGCGTTCGAGGGCGTCGAGGTGGGCGGTTTCGGCGACCTGGGCGGCTTCGAGGGCTTGGCGGTTGGCGAGCAAGGTGTCGGCAAAGGCGGATTCGCCGAGGGTGTAGGCTTTGCTCACCAGCGCGGCATTGCTTTGCGCTTGCTGGCGGATGCGCGCTTGGGTGGCGGCGATGTTGCGGGCGGCCCGCGCCTGCGCCACGAGTTGCCGCGCTTCGCGTTCGATTTTGCCGCGCACCCGCGCTTCTTCCTGGAGCGCCTTGTCGTGCTGCGCCAGCGCGCCCGCCTGGGCGGCGCCGCGCGCCGCTCCCGGCAGGGGAATGCTGACGGCGATGCCGACGATGCGCGTGTCGTTGTCCTGCTCGGTGGTGTAGCGCAGCGAGACGGTGGGATCGGGTTTGCGGTCGAGGGCGCCGCGTTCGACCAGAAGCCGTTTTTGCCGCGTTTGCGCCTGCGCCTGTTCGAGTTCGTGGTTGTCGGCGACGATGTGGGCGACCCAGTCGACGGCTTGCATGTCCTCGCCGGAAATTTCCGGCAGGGGCGTCCCGGATGAATCCGGCGGCAGCGGCAGGCCGGGGTATTTTTGCTCAAGGGCGATGCGCGCCAGCGTCGCCCGCTGCGCCGCCTGCTGGTGCACGGCGATCAGGCGCTCGTGTTCGGTTTGCGCCAGCAGCAGTTCCATTTTCGGCGATTCGCCGGAACGCACCCGCTTTTGCATGCCGTCGATCAGCTTTCCGCTCAATTCGGCCTGTTCGGCGACGCGCAAGGCGGCGCGTTCCTCGCGCAGCACTTCAAACCAGGCGGCGAGCAGTTCCCGGCCCGCTTCGTGCCAGGCGTCGGCGTAGGCGGCTTCGGCGAGGGTCATCGCCTGGCGTCCCAGTTCCTCGTCTTTTTCCGCCTTGCCGAACCAGCGCAGCGGGCGCTCGACGGCGATTTCGTAATCGTGGGAATTGCCCTCCTGGCGGATGCGCCGCCGCGCGGTTTCGCCGCGCAGGTTCCATTCATACGGCCCGCTTTCCAGACGCCGCCGCTCGGCGGCGGAATAGTCGATGCCGGCGCGCGCCGCCTGCAACTCCGGCAGACGCGCCAGCGTTTCGCGCACCGCCGCTTCCGGCGGCAATTCGGCTGGGTAACGGAAGGCGGCGACGGCAGACGCGGGCGCTTCTTCGGCAAGTGCGGGTGTTCCGGCGGCGGCGCCGATGAGCGTCAGCACGGCGAAAGCGAGGCTGTTGGTACTCATACCATTCTTCCGAACGAATGCAGCGGGATGACCCAGTAGGCCATTTCCGGGGTGTGGAATTCCTGGCGCAGCGCCGCCACCAGCGGCGCGATATCCTCGTTGCGCAACAGAATGTTCATCAGCCGCCGCCGCGCCCGGCCTTTGACTTTTTCCATGGCGCTGCGCAAACCGGCGCCGCGCCCCATGCCTTCTGCGTCGATCAGGGAAAAGCCGCGAATCCATTGCGGATGGTCAAGCAGGAAGTCGACGACCTGTTCTTCGAGGTCTCGCGGAAAGGCCAGCGTCATTTCACAATCGTATTCGGGACTGGCGTTCGCTGTCGGGTTCTCATTCATGATTTTCTTTCCAGGCCGAAACGCTCGAACAGAATAGGCAAAATAACCAGGGTCAGGAAGGTCGAACTGAGCAGTCCGCCGATGACGACAATGGCCAGCGGACGCTGGATTTCCGAACCCGGCCCGGTCGCCAGAAGCAGCGGAATCAGGCCGAAGCCGGCGATGCTGGCGGTCATCAGCACTGGCCGCAAGCGGCGGCGCGCGCCCTCGCGGACGACCTCGCCGATGGCCATGCCGGTGGCGGCAAGCTGGTTGAAGCAGGTAATCATCACCAGGCCGTTGAGCACAGCGATGCCCATGAGCGCGATGAAGCCGACGGAGGCCGGGACCGAGAGATATTCGCCGGTGAGAAGCAAGGCGAAAATGCCGCCGATGAGCGCCAGCGGGATATTGCTGAAAACCAGCACGGCCTGCCGGGCGCTGCCGAGGGTGGCGAAAAGAAGCAGGAAGATCAGCCCCAGCGCAATGGGGACAACAACCATGAGCCGTGCCGCCGCACGTTGCTGGTTTTCAAACTGGCCGCCCCAGGAGAGATGATAGCCGACTGGCGGATAGCCCGCAGCGGCAACGGCGGCCTTTGCCTCGTCTACAAACCCTACCAGATCGCGCCCGCGCACATTGGCGCGCACCACCGACATGCGCGAGGCGTTTTCACGCTCGATTTTCACCGGGCCGTCGACAAGTTCGATGCTCGCCACTTCGCGGATCGGGATGACGCGGCCATCGGCCAGCGGCAGGCGCAACTGGGTGAACAAGCCCGGCGAGGCGCGCAGGGCGTCGCTGCCGCGAATTTGCAGCGGCAGGCGGCGGCCTTCCTCGATCACGACGCCGATGTCGCTGCCCTCGATCAGCGCCCGCAGGTCGCTCTGCAACTGCCCGCTATTCAGCCCCAAACGCCCGGCGGCCAGACGGTCGACGGTGATTTGCATATATTGCACGCCGCTGTTCTTGACCGTGATGACATCCTCGCTGCCGGGAATTTTTTCCAGCACATGGACGATTTTTTCGGCCAGCGCGGAAAGCGTCGCGGCATCCGGGCCGAAAATTTTCACCGCCAGATCGCCGCGCACACCGGAAAGCATTTCGGAAGTCCGCATTTCAATCGGCTGCGTGAAGCTGAAGTCGATGCCGGGAAAATCCCGGCCAACCTCGCGCAGCGCGTCGACGATGGCGTTCTTGTCCTTGCTGCGCCATTCCGCGCTCGGCTTCAAAACGAGGAAGCTGTCGGTTTCGTTCAAACCCATCGGGTCCATGCCCAGTTCGTCCGAACCGGCGCGGGCGACGATGCTTTTGACTTCCGGCACCCGCGCCAGCACATCCTTCTGGATGGCCTGGTCGATGGCTATCGACTGCGCGAGGTTGATCGACGGCAGCTTTTCCAGTTGCATGATGATGTCGCCCTCGTCCAGCGTCGGCATGAAGGATTTGCCGATCAGCGGAAACAGCGCCAGCGCCACGACCAGCGCGCCGACGGCCGAACCGACCGCCAGTCTGGGCCGGGCCAGCGCCCATTCGAGCGAGGGCGCGTAAATGGCCTCGATCTTGCGCGCCAGCCAGGGCGGCTGATGCGCCTCTTCCTTGAGCAGAAACGAGGCGAGCACCGGGATCACGGTCAGCGACAGCACCAGCGAGGCGGCAAGGGCGAAAACGATGGTCAGCGCCACCGGCGCAAACATTTTGCCTTCCAGCCCTTCCAGCGTCAGCAGCGGCAAAAAGACGGTGACGATGATGGCGATGCCGGCGGCGACCGGCACGGCGACGTCGGAAGAAGCGCGGTAGATGGTATGCAGCCAGGAAATCGACGGCCGGTTGTCGCGCGCTTCGGTGTACGCCTCGATGTTCTCGACAATCACCACCGCCGCGTCGACGAGAAGGCCGATGGCGATGGCCAGACCGCCGAGCGACATCAGATTGGCCGAAAGGCCGAACCAGCGCATGAGAATGAAGGTGGCGCAGGCCGAAAGCGGCAGGATGCAGGCCACGGCCAGCGCCGCCCGCAGGTTGCCGAGAAAGAGGAAGAGCAGCGCCAGCACGAGAAAAATCGCCTCGCCCAGCGCCTTGGCGACGGTGCCGACGGCGCGTTCGACGAGATCGCCACGATCATAGAAAACCTCGATGCCGCTGCCTTCCGGCAGGGTTTCCTGGATCTCGTCCAGCTTGGCGCGCACCGACTGGATCACCTGCCGCGCATTGGCCCCGCGCAGCGCCAGCACCAGCGCCTCGACCGCCTCGCCCGCGCCATCCTTGGTCACGGCGCCATAGCGGGAAAGCATGCCGATGCGCGGCGTGCCGACATCGGCAACGCGCGTCACCTGCCCGTCTTTTTCGGCGACGACGATGGCGCCCAGATCGTCGAGCGAACTGATATTGCCCTGGCCGCGCACGAGCAGCGATTCTTCGTTGCGGTCGATGCGCCCGGCGCCGTCGTTGCGGTTGTTTTCCTCGATGGCGGCGGCCAGTTGCGCCAGCGTGATGCCGCGCGCCGCCAGCGCGTTGATGTCAGGGACGACCTCAAACGTCTTGACCTCGCCACCCAGCGCGCTGACATCGGCGACGCCGGGAAGGCTGCGCAATTGCGGGCGGATCGTCCAGTCGAGCAGGGTGCGCTTTTCGGCCAGCGACATCGGCCCCTCGATGGTGAACATGAACAGCTCGCCAAGCGGCGTCGTCGGCGGCGCCAGCCCGCCGGAAGCGGTCGGCGGCAAATCGCCCTGAACAGCGTTCAGGCGCTCGGCCACCTGCTGCCGCGCCCAGTACACATCGGTGCCGTCGGCGAAATCGAGGGTAATTTCGGCAATCGCGTATTTCGACTGCGAGCGCAGCGCCTTCTGCCGGGGGATGCCGAGCAATTCCTGCTCGATCGGCAGCACGATGCGCATTTCCACCTCTTCCGGCGTCATCCCCGGCGCCTTCATGATAATCTTCACCTGCGTCCCGGCAATGTCGGGAAAAGCGTCGATCGGCAAGGCGCGGAAAGCCATCGCGCCCGCCGCCGTGAGTACGACAATCAGCAACAGGACGGGAAAACGGTGCGCCAGCGCGCGGGCAATCAGCCGCCGCAGCATTATTTGCCCCCGCCTTGCGCTTCTTCCTCTTCCCTGCCGATGCCGAGCAAAGCGCCCTTGAGCGTGGCGGTGCCGGAAACGGCGATGCGCGTCCCGGCGGCGAGCGCCGCCTTGCCGCTTGCCGGCGCTTCCGGGCGAATGCGGACAAATTTGTCGGCTGTGGCCAGCACCGCCACCGGCAGCGCCGTGAAGCCGCGCGCCGAGCGCACGAAAATCCAGTGCACTTCCTCGTGGCGGACGATGGCGGCAGCCGGCACCGACCAGCTCTCGCCGCCACCGCGCGCGACATACAGCGTCGCCTCGACATACTGATTGACGGCAAGGCAGGACGAAGGCTGCTTCAATTCGCCGCGAATCAGCACCGTCTGGCTATCCGCCCGGATTTGCGGCGACACCGCGATAACCCGCGCCTCGTCGGGGCAGGTAGCGAAACGGATGCGATTGCCGGGCCGCGCCTCCGCCGCCTGCTGCTTCGCGGCACTCAATTCGACCCACAAGCGCCCTTCCCGCTGCAATTTGGCCAGCGCCGCGCCGGCTTCCACCTGCTGGCCGGGAACAACGCCGTATTCGAGCACGGTGCCGTTCGTCCGCGCCGCCACGTCAAGAACGGCGGAAAGCGTCTGCGTGGCGCGCAGGGCTTGCACCGCCTTTTCGCTCATCCCCGCCAGACGCAGCATTTGCGCCGTTTCGCTGGCCAGCGCGCGGCTTTGCATGGCGTTGCCGCGCGCCTCCTGCAAGCGGGTTTCGGCAATGATGCCGTCGGCGAACAAGGCCGTGTCGCGCTTCAACTTTTCCTCCGCCAGCCTTTCCTGCGCCGCCGCCTGAATGAATTCGCGCTGCCATTGCAGCAATTGCGGGCTGTACAGGCGCAGCAACGCCTGCCCGGCCCGCGCCCGCTGCGAGGGCGGCAGCAGGATCGCCTGCACCATGCCGGCCACCGGCACGCTGACGATTTCCTGCGCGTCGATCGGCAGCACCACCGTGCCGGGCATGTGCAGCGCCTGCTCATTGCCGCTGCTGTCCTTGTCAGCGCCGGGTTCGGCCAGCGTCACCAGTTGGATGTTCGCCTTGGCGATCTGCGTCTCGCTCATCGCCAGCTCAACCGCCGCCTGGGTGTTCGGGGGAGACGAAGGAAAGGGCTGCGCCAGCGCCAGGGAAAACGGCAACAGCAGCGGACAAGCCGCCCAGATTCTGATTCTTGACATGATGGATCTTTGGAAAAAGCCGTGACAGCGGCGCAGGCCGCCGCAGGGGAAAGCGGGCTGTCTGAAACGTTTAACTATATAGCTGACGAACGTATCCCGAGTCTTTCAGAACCTGTCTGAAATGTAACAATTCATTACGCAACCTCGATGCCCGCTTCGCCTTCGACAATTTCGCCGATCACCGAGACATGGGTGAAGTCTTGTTGCAGGAAGATGGACAGCACTTCGGTCACCGATTCGGGAGCACAGGAGACGAGCAGGCCGCCGGAAGTCTGCGGGTCGGTCAACAGCGTGCGGGCGCTGTCGCCCAGGTTGTCGGCAAGACGCACCAGATGGCCGTAGCTGGCCCAATTGCGGGCCGAGGCGCCGGTCACGAAGCCGGCGCCGGCCAGTTCGGCGGCGCGCGGCAGCAGCGGCACATCGGCAAAGCGCAGGCGGGCGGCGACGCCGCTGCCCTTGCAGATTTCCGCCAGATGACCGAGCAGACCGAAGCCGGTGACATCGGTCATGGCATGCACGCCGTCAAGGCAGGCAAGCACCGGCCCCGGCGTATTGAGCTGGGTGGTGCTGGCGAGCAGCGTTTCGTAGTCGCCGGCAAGCAGCTTGTCCTTTTTCAAGGCCGCGCTGTAGACGCCAACGCCCACCGCCTTGCCGAGAATCAGCCGGTCGCCGGGGCGGGCGGAGGAATTGCGCTTGAGATGCGCGGGATTGACGAGGCCGATGACGACCAGGCCGTAGATCGGCTCGGTCGAATCAATGGTGTGGCCGCCGGCAATGGGTATGCCGGCCTGGCGGCAAACGGCGGCGCCGCCTTCGAGAATTTCGCCGATGGTCGTCAGCGGCAACACGTTGACCGGCATGCCGACAATGGCCAGGGCGAACAGCGGCGCGCCGCCCATGGCGTAGATGTCGGAAATGGCATTGGTGGCGGCAATGCGGCCGAAATCGCGCGGCTCGTCGACGATGGGCATGAAAAAATCGGTCGTGGCGACGATGGCCTGCTGCGCGTTGATCTGGTACACCGCCGCGTCGTCGGCGGTATCCATGCCGACCAGCAATTGCGGCGGCACGATGCCGGGCGGCAGGCCAGCGAGAATCTTTTCCAGCACCGCCGGAGCAATCTTGCAGCCGCAACCGCCGCCATGCGACAACTGGGTCAGCCGGGGCGCCGCCGAAATCGTGTCCATTGCGCTCTCTCCTTATTCCGCGTCGGCGTCGAAGCCGGCATCCTCGATCGCCGCCGTCAGGGCGGCGCGGGCGATCACGCTCGGATCGAAGCGCACCAGCGCCTCGCCCGGCGCCAGCGAAACCGTGGCCGAACTGACGCCGGGCAAGGCGGCCAGGATGTCCGTGATGTTGTTGACACAACTTTGGCAATTCATGCCGCCGATTTTGATCAACGCTTCTTCCATTTTCCTACTCCTTGAAATTTGCTTGCCCGGCGGGCCGCCAGCGTTTGAGACGCAGCGAATTGCCGACCACCGACACCGAACTCAAGGCCATCGCCCCGCCAGCCACGACCGGGTTGAGCAAACCCAGCGCCGCCAACGGTATGCCAATGATGTTGTAAATAAAGGCCCAGAACAGATTTTGCCGGATTTTGCCCAAGGTCGCTGCCGACAGATCAATGGCATCGGCCACCGCCAGCAGATCGCTGCGCATCAGGGTCAGGTCGGCGGCCTCGATAGCCGCGTCGGAACCGGCGCCGACGGCGAAGCCGACATCGGCGGCGGCCAGCGCCGGAGCATCGTTGATGCCGTCGCCGACCATGCCGACCAGCGCCCTCCCCTCCTCTTTCAACCCGGCCACCGCCGCCGCCTTGCCGCCCGGCAGGATGCCGGCGCGGAATTCGTCGATGCCAGCCTCGGCGGCAATCGCCGCGGCGGTCGCGGCATTGTCGCCGGTCAGCATGACGACGCGCACACCGCGCTGGCGCAAGCGCGCCACTGCCGCCGCCGAGGTCGGCCGCAAGGCGTCGGCGACGGCAAACAGCGCCAGCGGCCTTTCGCCTTCGGCGAGGCCAAGCACCGTCTTGCCGGCCTGCTGCAATGCCACAACCGCCGGATCGGCGGCAAGGCCGAGCCAGTCGGGCGAACCAAGGCGCAAGCGGCGGCCAGCGACCACGCCTTCAACGCCATGCCCCGGCACGGCGCTGAATTCATCGACCGCCGCTGGTTCGGCAACAGCAGCGGCATCACCGGCGGCGGCGATAATGGCCCGCGCCAACGGATGTTCGGAGCGCCGTTCGAGCGCCGCCGCCAAGGCCAACGCCTCGTCGCGGCCCGCGTCGCGCGCAATGACTTCGGTCAGCATGGGCAAGCCGCGCGTCAGCGTGCCGGTCTTGTCCACGGCCAGCACGGAAATTTTCTCGGCCCGCTCCAGCGCCTCGGCATTGCGCACCAGAATGCCGGCCCGCGCCCCCTGCCCGGTTCCGACCATGATCGCCGTCGGCGTCGCCAGACCGAGCGCGCATGGGCAGGCAATAACCAGCACGGCGACGGCATTGACGAGGGCCGTGGCGAAATTGCCGCCCAGCCACCACCAGCCGAGTAAGGTCGCCAGCGCGATGACGCAAACCAGCGGCACGAAAATGCCGGCCACGCGGTCGACCAGCCGCTGCACCGGCGCTTTCGACCCCTGCGCCTCGCCGACCAGACGGATGATGCCGGCCAGCAGCGTTTCCTCGCCGACGCCGGTGGCGCGGCAACGCAGCGCCCCCTGGGCATTGGCGGTGGCGGCGAAAACGCGGTCGCCCGGCCCCTTGCCGACGGGCATGCTCTCGCCGGTCAGCATCGCCTCGTCGACGCTCGACCGGCCATCGAGCACCTCGCCGTCGACCGGCACGCTTTCGCCCGGCCGCACCAGAAACACGTCGCCCGGCATCAGGCTATCGACCGCCATCTCGACCCATTGACCCGCGCGTTCGACGCGCGCCGTCTTCGGCTGCAAGCGGATCAGCGCCTCGATCGCCTCGGCGGTGCGCGCCTTGGCCCGCGCTTCGAGCAGCTTGCCGAGCAGCACCAGGGTGATGACCGCCGCTCCGCCCTCGAAATAGACGTGTTGATCGAGCGTAAACAACGTGACCACGGCGGAAAAACCCCAGGCCATGCTGGTGCCGAGGGCGACCAGCACATCCATATTGGCGCCGCCGCCCCGCAACGCCTTCCAGGCGCCGTCGTAAAAACGCCAGCCGATCCAGAACTGCACCGGCGTCGCCAGCAGCAATTGCAGCCAGCGTGGCAGCTCATTCTGGTGGCCGTGCTCGCCGAACATGAACAGCATCTGGCCGACCAGCGGCAAACTCAGCGCCAGCGCAATCCAGAAACGCCGGCTCTCGTTGCGGTAAGCCTGCCGCTTCGCCGCTTTCTCCCGCTCGCGCGTGCCGGCATCGACCCGGCTGGCGGTAAAGCCCGCCTTGGCCACGGCAGCGATCACCGCTTCTTCGCCGATGCCGTCGTCGAGACGGACGCGGGCGCGTTCGGCGGCCAGATTGACGTTGGCGCGCAGGCCCGGCTGGCGGTTAAGCACTTTTTCCAGGCGCGCCGAGCAGGCGGCGCAGGTCATGCCGCCGATGGCGAATTCGACGACCCGGCCGGGCGTCGCGGCATCGGCAGGCGCATTCATGACATTCCCGAACGCAGCAGGGCAAACAACCCATACAGGCCGAAACCGAGAACCAGCAGGCCGGAAAAAATCCGCACCACGGGCCGGCGAACGAATTCGTTGAGGCGGGAAAGCAGCATCCCGGCGAGCAGCAGATTGGGCAGTGTACCCAGCCCGAAAGCCAGCATCAGCAAGGCGCCGCGCCCGGCGGAACCCGCCGCCAGCGCGCTCGCCAAGGCGCTATAGACCAGACCGCAGGGCAGCCAGCCCCACAAAAGACCGAGCGGAAAAGCCTGGGCCACGGTGCGCGCCGGTAAAAAACGCTTGCTCAACGGCTGCACGCGCCGCCACAGATGCTGACCGGCCCGCTCGGTAAACGCCAAAGCGCGGGTCACGCCGAGCAGATAAAGGCCGAGCGCCACCAGCATGAGGTTAGCCAGCAGGTAGAGCGCCAGCCGCGCCGGCATCTGCCCGGCAAGACCAACACTGGCCGCCCCCAGCGCCCCCGCCACGGCGCCAGCCGCGACATACGAGACGATGCGCCCGCCGTTATAAGCCAGATGCAGCCGCCAACGCCCCGGCCCGCCGAGCGACAAGGCGCCGACAATGCCGCCGCACATACCGACGCAATGCGCGCCGCCAAGCAGACCAACCAGGAACAGAGCCAGATAGCCGGAATCGGGCATGGCAAGAGAGAATCAAGGAAAGCGGGGAGTTTAACCCGCGCCGTGCGGTCTTGGGCGGGGTTCAGCGCAGTAGGTTGAGCAAGCGGCGCAGCGGCGCAGCCCGACAATTCAACAGGAACATACAACCGCTACGCTCGCCATTTCATGCGACGCGCAGTTCGCGCAGCAGTTCTGGATGCTTGTCCAGAAGTCGCAGCAGCCCGCGTAGGCTGGGTAGAGCAAAGCGAAACCCAGCATTGCAAGCAAACGAAATTGCTGGGATTGCGCTGCGCTTCATCCCAGCCTACAAATCTGAGCTACGCTGGCTCCCGGAACATACAGCCGCTACGCTCGCTATTTCACGCGACGCGCAGTTCGCGCAGCAGTTCTGGATGCTTATCCAGAAGTCGCAGTAGTAGCACGGTGGATTTGTGCGGCTGCGTTTTGCCGCGCTCGTATTCACTGAAGGCCGACGCGCCGCCGCCGAACAACCGGCCAGCCTCGGCTTGCGACAGTTTCAGTTTCTTGCGCACAGCGCGCAGCGCCTGGGCATTACGTTCTTTCGCGCACCGCGCGGCTTCTTGCATCGCCGCGCCGAGGCGCGAGGAAGAAACTTCATCGCTGGCGGTGAATTCAACCTCGTCGCAAACCGGGCAGTGCCAACCCGTGATGTTTTCGACGGCATAAGGCTCGCCATTCACTTCGCCGGAGACATTGCGTGTGCCGTATTGCAGCAGGGTGCCATCGTCGCATTGCAGACAAAACCGGTCGCTCATTTCATCGCTCCTTGAACTGGATCACCACCGCGCCATCGCCGCGCAGGGTGAGCTTGATATAGACCATCCGGCCATTCGGGCAGGGAGCGCAATACACGTCCTGCCATATCCGATGATCGGTGTGGGTTGTCATGGATTTGAACAGCATCCGGCGTTCCAGACCAAGCACCACGGACAACGCTTCGTCTTCGTCCATATCCAGCAGGGCAATGCCCTTCTTGGCGGCGTGAGTGAAACATGTCGCGCCGCGCTTCGTCACTTCGGCTTTGATAGCGTCGAGCGAGTAGTGGGCGATGCTCTTTTCCATGTACTGATCTTATGGAATCCATGAAACTCGGTCAAGGGAAGTTTTTGGGCGGCGCGGTAGGTTGGGCAAGCCGCGCAGGCGCAGCCCGACAATCCAACAGGCCGCTGCGAAGCATCGCAAGACAGTGACGCTTCGCGTCAGAGGGTCTTGACCGCCGGGCAGCGGCCTTCGACCTCGCCCAGCCTACAAATCCGGGGTACGCTGGCTTATCGTCAGTTCTGTCACTGACTTGACATTGAAACCCGCCAAGGGCCTTGGTTTCGCCACCACATTACAAACGAAAAGGTTAGTATTTTCAGCCGATATTGAGCATTGAACGTACAATTCTTCCCTCAAGAGGGTTCATAGGGCACCTTGAGTGACGTTTATTATTAAGCATCCAAAAGGCAACGGATGCATAAACGCTACTAGTTTTGTATTCGTATGCAGTAACCTCGCCAATTAGTTCACTGTTAGCGTTTCTATCTATGGCTTGTACTTGGTGTTTAACTACATTATTATTGATTGGTTGTGCGATTGAAATATCAATAGCGTAGCCTGCAGAAGGGCGCTCAACATAATTTACTGAAATGCATTCTTTGGATTTGTCGCCACTTTTTAATAACAAGTTTAACTCATGGTCAATGCCGTAAGAAATATAGATATGGTAAGCAAGGGGCTTGACATCCTCTGGCATAAGCCAAGCGCAGCTTGGGTCTCCAATATGGCCGACTGATAATCTAAAGTATCCTAATTTAGCTGACTTGACTCTAAAATTTAAAAGCCGAGAAGCATGTGATGCGTAGGCATAGTTAAGATCGGAAAGATCCTGCAACTCAACGAACTGTATTTTTTTATTGGCAACATTCAAGATGGCGTCTTCAAAGGTGGCATCTGTGTTGTTAATATATCCGCCCTTATAACTTTCGCCATAATTCAGCACATAAGAGTGAGCGCGAACATTTTTGTAGACTTTTTCCCCGATACCAGAATCGCATGCTGCATTGAATGTCATTATTGGGGCTAACGAAAATCTATAAAGTGCCAAAGTGGCGCAAAAAGTGAGTACTACAGTTACTCCAATACCAATTTTTTTGTTTACGCGAAATGCAATCTTAGAGATTGCTACAAAAGAAAAAACAAACAATAGGGCAACTGCAATATATGGCCCTACCAAGAACAGGCCGTAAATTAGCCATCCAAGCGCTTCCATTTTGAGTACCAACAAGGTGAATAAAAATAGCCCGCGTAGGCTGGGTAGAGCGAAGCGAAACCCAGCATTGCAAGCATACGAAATTGCTGGGATTGCGCTACGCTTCATCCCAGCCTACGGCCCTACGGCCCTGGTTGCCCTTAAACCTCAATACCAATTCCAGCATTCAGCCGTTCGGACATGACAATTGCGCACATCAATGTCTTGAACTGCTCAATATTGCTTGAGGGTGGATGCGGGTCGGACAGCACTGAAGTCAGCCCAAGCAGATTTGTATACAGCCCGGCCAACTGCGGCCTAATCTCCTCATCGAAAAATGCAAGCATGTGGATGATCTGGCTTGATGTCACCAAATTTTCCTGGCCGGGCGCGGTTTTCCAGCGCCGCACGACAGGCTCCTTCAACTCGAACATCTTTGACCTTGACCTCAACGCATCGACTGGGCGACCATCAATTTTCATTTCTGTCAGAAACCGGAAAAGCTTCAAGAGATTCGGATTATTCACATCACCCAGCAGCCGGGACAAAAGCCATTCCTCGGACTCTTTGCGAATCGGGTAATTGATTTTGGCAATGCAGCCGAAGGAACCGTCCGAAATGTTCGCTCGGCACGGTGGACAAATTCCTCGGTACGGATCGAGCGGATGAACCAGTTCCATGAGTTGCCTCACGGTCATAGGAACCTGTGTCACCGTCCCGTCCGGCCTCTTTTGGCTCGCGTGTACCTCGCAACCAAGAATGTCTTCCTTGGAAAGAGCGGGATTGGATTCACGTATTTTCTCAACCGCAAATTCTGCCATGTTCATGTATCCGACGAGAGTGATAAGCTTCTCTTCCGGCATGTTCTTGCGTACCGGGCAGGGGAATTTGAGTACGTAGTCAATAGCCATGAAAATTCCTTGGAAGAAGCCCGCGTAGGCTGGGTAGAGCGAAGCGAAACCCAGCATTGTAAGCAAAACGAAATTGCTGGGATTACGCTGCGCTTCATCCCAGCCTACGACCCTGTGCTCTTATATGGCGGTTGCGAAAATGAATATATCGCCAACCGCCGTTTTCAGATTCAAATAACCTTCGAATACCGCGTGCGCCGGTCGGCGCGCAGGTAGCGGTCGAAGACCATTGAAATCACGCGCACCAGCATGCGGCCTGGCGGGAGGACGGTGATCCAGTCGCGGTCGATCTTGAGCAGGCCGGCCTGTTCCATTTCCTTCATGTCCGCCAATTCGACGGCGAAGTATTTGTGAAAGTCGATCAGGTGCGCGCTTTCGATACTTTCGATGGACAGTTCGAAATGGCACATCAGCGCCTGGATAATGGCGCGGCGCAGGATGTCGTCGGCGCACAGTTCGAGGCCGCGGAATACCGGCAGCAGGCGGTTGTCGAGGCGATCGTAGTACTCGTCCAGGGTCTTGACATTCTGGCTGTAGGTCGGCCCGACCTTGCTGATGGACGAAATGCCGAAGGACAGCATGTCGCAGTCGGCATAGGTCGAATAGCCCTGAAAATTGCGGTGCAGACGCCCCTGGCGCTGGGCCACGGCGAGTTCGTCGTCCGGCTTGGCGAAATGGTCCATGCCGATGAACACATAGCCGGCTTCGGTCAGCTTTTTGATCGCCAAGGCCAGGATTTGCAGTTTGGTATCGGCCGACGGCAGGTCGTCCTCGACGATGCGGCGCTGCGGCTTGAACAGGCCCGGCATGTGGGCGTAGTTGTAGATCGACAGGCGATCCGGCCCCATCGCCAGCACCCGCTCCAGGGTGCGGTTGAAGCTCATTACCGTCTGGTGCGGCAGGCCGTAGATCAGGTCGACAGAAATCGACTTGAAGCCGTTGGCGCGCGCCGCCGCGATCACGTCGACTGTTTCCGCCTCGCTCTGGATGCGGTTGATCGCCACCTGCACGCGCTCGTCGAAATCCTGGACGCCGATGCTCATGCGGTTGAAGCCCAGTTCGCCGAGCAAGGCCACGGTCGCGGCGTCGACCTTGCGCGGATCGACTTCGATGGAGTATTCGCCGCCGTCGAGCAGCTTGAAGTGCTTTTGCGTCTCGGCCATCAACTGGCGCATCTCGGCGTGCGACAGGAAGGTCGGCGTGCCGCCGCCCCAGTGCAACTGGATCACCTCCTGCTTGCCGTCGCCCCCTTCTAGGGCGGCGCTCTGCAAGGCCAGTTCTTTACCGAGATATTTCAGGTACTTGGCGCTGCGCCCGTGATCCTTGGTGATAATCTTGTTGCAGGCGCAGTAATAGCAGATGGTGTTACAGAATGGGATGTGGAAGTATAATGACAGCGGTCGGCTGATGCCGCCGATGTTGCGTTTGCCAAGCCATAGCCTGGCTGCTTCTGCATCGAAAGCCTCGACGAAACGATCGGCGGTCGGATAGGAAGTGTAGCGGGGGCCGTTAACATCGAAACGGCGGATGACCTGAGGATCAAAGACGAGATTCTCGGTAGAAAAATTCATTTCGAATACCACTTGGAGAGACACGGGGATTATGTTTGGGCGGTGCGATTTTACGGTTGACTTGGATCAATCCGAAACGGGTTGCCAATGGCACGAATACTTCCGTTGAATCAGGATATTACGCTATCGGTCATTAAGACCGCGTGTTCCGGCTGCAATCTGCGCGAACTGTGCCTGCCTTACGGCCTCAGCCTTGAGGAACTGGAACGCCTGGACGATCTCGTCTCGACCCGCCGCCGGATCAAGCGCGGCGACCACCTGTACCGCGTCAGCGAACCCTTCGACGCCATTTACGCCATCCGCAGCGGTTTCTTCAAGACCGACGTGCTGCTTGAGGACGGCCGCGAGCAGGTCACCGGCTTCCAGATGGCCGGCGAACTGCTCGGCCTCGACGGCATCAGCACCGAATACCATACCTGCAACGCCATCGCCCTTGAGGACAGCGAGGTTTGCTCGATCCCCTTCAACCGGCTGGAACAGCTATCGCGCGAAATCCACACGCTGCAACACCATTTCCACAAGGTGATGAGCCGCGAGATCGTCCGCGACCACGGCGTCATGATGCTGCTCGGCACGATGCGCGCCGAGGAGCGCCTGGCCACCTTCCTGCTCAATCTGTCGCAGCGCTTCACGGCGCGCGGCTTCTCGCACGCCGAGTTCAACCTGCGCATGACGCGCGAGGAAATCGGCTCCTACCTCGGCCTCAAGCTGGAAACCGTGTCGCGCGCCTTTTCGCGCTTCCACGACGAAGGCTACATCGCCGTGCAGCAGAAGCACATTCGCATTCTCGACGTCGACGGCCTCAAGGCCATGATGAGCCACCGCGTCTGAAACGCAGCCCGGGCGCGGCAAGGCGCGCGGGCTGTTGTTCCGCGCCAGCGGCTGCGCACTAAAATACCGCATGCCCCGTTTCGACCACGCCGCCGACGCTTTCGGCGATCCTTTCAGCATTGACGATCTCATGCTGCCGCGACCGGCCACCGGCTACGCCGTGCAGATGCTCGGCAGCGACCAATTGCTCGACCGCCATAGCGGCGACTTTCTGCCGGTGCGCGCGCCCGGACTGGCCGCCCTCTTCGACAGCTTCGCCGCTGCCCGCCAGGCGGCCGCATCCTGGGTCGACCGGCATTGCCAGAGAGCGGACGAGCATCGCCTGGCCATCGTTCCGGCGAGCTTCGACAGCCTGCTCGAACGCCATGTGCTGATCTGCGGCGTACTCGAAGAACAGCCCTGACCCGAGCGCGATAGCAGTCCGGCGCGCTCAGGGCAATCGCACGAATGCTGACGCCATAAAACCCACCCCTCCCCGACCCTCCCCTCCGGGCTGCGCCCGCAAGGGAGGGAGCCAAGCTTACAACGCGCGCTGGTTTTCTCCCTCCCTTGCGAAGCAGGGGAGGGTCGGGGAGGGGTTGTCGGCCACGACAACGGCATTCATGCGATTACCCTGCCGGCGCTCCGGCCCAACTGGCGAAAATAGCTAAAAAAAGATATAATGATAGGTTCAATGCGTGATGTATCGCCCGCTTTATTCCGAGCAGCCGCCGGTTTTTTCAGGTTCTTGTGCAGGATTCACCCCATTGATTCATTCCCGGCAAGGCTGCGCCGGGGTACCCAGGCCGCCCGTCCTTCGGGCCAGTTCGTCGCCCGCGTGCGCGACGAGATACAGGAAACAACACCATGACGACTGCCGTCGACAATTTCGCCGATCTCGGCTTGAGCGAATCCCTGCTCAAAACTTTGGCCGATCTCGGCTACGAAACCCCCTCCCCCATTCAGGCCCAGTGCATCCCGATCCTGCGCGACGGGCACGACATCATCGGCATGGCGCAAACCGGCACCGGCAAGACCGCCGCTTTCGCCCTGCCGCTCATGGAGACCATCGACATCGGGTTGGTGAAGCCGCAGGCGCTGATTTTGACGCCGACGCGCGAACTGGCGATTCAGGTGGCCGAGGCTTTGCAGAGTTACGCCAAGAATCTGCCCGGCTTTCATGTGCTGCCGATTTACGGCGGCCAGAGTTACACCATCCAGTTGAAGCAACTGGCGCGCGGCGCCCATGTCATCGTCGGCACGCCGGGCCGGGTCATGGATCATCTGGAGCGCCAGACGCTCAATCTCGACCGCTTGAAGACACTGGTTCTCGACGAGGCCGACGAAATGCTGCGCATGGGCTTCATCGACGATGTCGAATGGATTCTCGAACACACGCCGGAGCAGCACCAGACGGCGCTGTTTTCGGCGACCATGCCGGAGCCGATCCGGCGCGTGGCACAAAAATACCTGGTCGATCCGAAGGAAGTCAGGATCAAGACGGCCACCGCCACCGTCGCCGCCATCCGCCAGGTCTATTGGCAGGTTTCCGGCCTGCACAAGCTCGACGCCCTGACCCGCATCCTTGAGGTCGAGGACGATTTCGACGCCGCCATCATTTTCGTGCGCACCAAGACCGCCACCGTCGAACTGGCCGACAAGCTCAATGCCCGCGGCTATGCCGCCGCCGCGCTGAACGGCGACCTCAACCAGCAGATGCGCGAGCGCGTCATCGAACAACTGAAGTCCGGCGCGCTGGACATCGTCATCGCCACCGATGTCGCCGCCCGCGGCATCGACGTGCCACGCATCAGTCATGTGGTGAATTTCGACATTCCCTACGACACCGAAGCCTACGTGCACCGCATTGGCCGCACCGGCCGCGCCGGCCGCACCGGCAATGCCATTCTTTTTGTCGCGCCGCGCGAAGTGCGCATGCTGCGCACCATCGAGCGCGCCACCCGGCAGCCGATCGCGCCGCTGACCCTGCCCTCGCGCGCCGACGTCACCAACCGGCGCGTCGCCGCCTTCAAGGAAAAGGTCGGCGCGGTGCTCGATGCCGAGGGCCTCGACTTTTTCGCCAACATCGTTTCGCAGATCGCCGAGGAGCGGGATGTCGGCGCCGAGGAAATCGCCGCCGCGCTGGCCATGATGGCGCAGGAAGGCAAGCCGCTGCAAATTCCCGGCGAGGACCCGGCGCCCCGCTCGCCCTTCTCCGACGACCGCCGCCCGCCGCGTTTCGGCGAGCGCGACAGCCGGCCGCGCGACGAGCGCGACAGCCGGCCGCGCGACGAGCGCGGTCAACGGCCGCGTTTTGAAGGGCATGGCGACCAGCCCCGCTTTGAATCGCGCGGCGAGCGTCCGCGCTTCGACGACAAGCCGCGCCGCCCGCCGACCGGCGGCGACATGGTGCGCTACCGCATCGACGTCGGCCGCGACCATGGCGTCCAGGTCAAGGACATCGTCGGCGCCATCGCCAACGAAGCCGGCATCGAGAGCCGCTTCATCGGCCGCATCGGGCTGTACGACGAATCGAGCACGGTCGAACTGCCGGCCGGCATGCCGCCCGAAGCCGCCAACGCCCTGAAGCGCACCCGCGTGCGCGGCGTGCCGATCAACCTCAGGCCCGACGAGGGCCGCCCGGACAGCGGCGAGCGCAAGTTCAAGAAAAAACCTTTCGCTGATCGCTGAGCAAGGCGCACGCATCCGAACCACGGCCACGGCCACGGCCGTGGTTTTTTTTGCATTTTGCACAAACAAGAATAGTTCCCGTTTACAACCCGCCGCCGCCCCATTAATATGGAAGCGGTTTCGTTACACGGCAGCAAGGATTTTTCGACCATGGCTCCATCCGGGCAAATACAGGAACACCCGCCGCGCCCGCGCGACAAGCAAGGGATCGCCCAGCGGGCGCGCCTGGCGGCGCGCAACGCCGATCCGCTCCGCGCCCGTCGCGCCCACATCGCCCACTGCTGACAATGACGCCCCCCCTGCTCGCCCATCATGCCGTTCTCCTCGTCGGCCACCCCAATGTCGGCAAATCGGTGCTCTTCCATCGCCTGACCGGCGCCTACGTCAATGTCTCCAACTACCCCGGCACCACCGTCGAAGTCACCCGCGCCAGCGCCCGCTTCGATCCGCAGGCGGCATTGCTCGACACGCCGGGCGTGCTCGCCCTGCCCTCGCGCAGCGACGACGAGCGGGCGACGATGCGCGCCCTGCTCAACGAACCCAGCCGCTGTCTGGTGCAGGTCGGCGACGCCAAGAACCTGCGCCGGACCCTGAGCCTGACCGCCCTGCTGGCCGATCTCGGCGTGCCAATGGTGCTCGCCCTGAACATGCACGACGAGGCCACCGCCCGCGGCGTCACTGTCGATGTCGATGCCCTGGCCGAGGAATTGGCGATCCCGACCCTGGTTACCGTCGCCACCGGCGGCGAAGGCATTGGCGAACTGACCAGCGGCATCGCCCGGGCGACCCCGGCCGCCCCGCTGCTGCGTTACGACCCCGATCTGGAAACCGACATCGCGGCGCTCGCCGCGGCCATCGTCGCAATAGCGCCGCACCCGACGCTGGCGGCGCGCGGCCTGGCCATCCTCTATCTCGGCGCCGACAGCGAAGTGGAAAACTGGCTGCGGGAACATGCCAGCGACCACTACGCCGACCTCGCCGCGCTGCGCGAGGCGGCCCGCGTCCGCGCCGACGGCAATCTGCCGGCGCTGCTCGCCCGCGAGCGCACCGCCGCCGCCGCCACGCTGACCGCCAGCGTCACCCGCCGCACGGTGCATAGCAGCCCGCTGCTGACGCAGCGCATCGGCCAGGCGGTCGTGCATCCGTTGTGGGGCATCCCGATTCTGCTCGCCGTGCTTTTCGTGGTCTATCAGTTCGTCGGCGTCTTCGGCGCGACGACGCTGGTCGGCCTGCTCGAAGAAGATTTGTTCGACGGCATCCTCAACCCTGCGTTCGCCGCCCTGGTCGAAAACTGGTTCGGCGATGGCTGGTTCAGCCAACTCCTGGTCGGCCAGTACGGCCTGTGGACCATGGGCATGACCTACGCCCTGGCGCTGATCCTGCCCATCGTCACCACTTTTTTCATTGCCTTCGGCATCCTTGAGGACTCCGGCTACCTGCCGCGCCTGTCGATCATCGCCAACCGGCTGTTCGCCCTGATCGGCCTCAATGGCCGCGCCGTACTGCCGATGGTGCTCGGCTTGGGCTGCGTGACCATGGCGACGCTGACCACGCGCATCCTGCACAGCCCGCGCGAACGCCTCATCACCGTCTTTCTGCTGGCCCTGGCCATCCCCTGCTCGGCCCAACTCGGCGTCGTCCTCGGCATGCTCGGCGGCATTTCCTTCACCGCCCTGCTGATCTGGGCCCTGGCCATGCTCGGCATCCTGCTGCTGGCCGGCTTCCTCGCCTCCCGCCTGATTCCCGGGCGGCGCATTCCGCTGGTCGCCGAATTGCCGCCCATACGCCTGCCCATTGCCGGCAACGTCCTCAAGAAAACGGCCGGCCGCCTGAAGTGGTACCTGATCGAGGTCATCCCGCTGTTCCTGATCGGCACCCTCTTGATGTTCACCCTCGACAAGATCGGCGTCCTGCCGGCCATCATTGAGGCCGGCGAACCGCTGGTCAGTGGCTGGCTCGGCCTGCCCAAGGAGGCTTCGGCGGCCTTCGTGATGGGCTTCCTGCGCCGCGACTTCGGCGCCACCGGCCTGTTCATCATGGCCGACGCGCTGACGCCGATCCAGGCGGTGGTCGGCATGATTACCATCACCCTGTTCATCCCCTGCTTCGCCAGCCTCTTGATGATGATCAAGGAGCGCGGCCTCAAGACAGGCGCCGCCATGGTCGCCATCATCGTTCCCTTCGCCTTCTTCATCGGCGGCCTCTTCAACATCGCCCTGCGCGCCCTCTGGTAAAGCCATGAACGCTGCCCACGACGCCCGCCTGCCGCTGGCCTTCATCGCCCCCGGCAGGGAAGTTCGCCTGGCCGGACTGGGCGATGAAATCGACGCCCTCCAGCGCGAGCAACTGACCGCCTACGGCCTGGCCGAAAACCAGCCGCTGCGCGTGCTGCAACAAAGACCGATGACCGTGATCCTCGCCGACGAAATCGAACTGGCGCTGGAACACTCGGTAGCCCGCTACATCTGGGTCGTCAATTAAAACATTTGGCGCGGCAAGCCCCGCCCGGCTTCCAGCCGCTCAGGCGGGTTCGGGCGGTTTTTGCATCAGGACTCGCCGGGCAAAAATCCCATTTCCGCCAGCGCCGCCCGAATGCCTTCAAGCGCAGCGAGCGCTCCCATCGGCACGCCAATATGATTTGACCTGGAAACTTCCGGGTCGCGCAAATTGATGCGGATGAGCGGCAAGCCGCTGCGCTCGCCCAGCATGCGAATCGTGGCAACGGATTTGCCCGCGCCCAGTTCGATCACCACGGGATTCGCGGCCGCCTCGCGCCAGGCCGCGAGACGCGCCTCCTGCTGGCTGGTGCGCCATTCCAGCCAGTTCCAATCGCCGAACATCAGGATATTGGGCCGCGCCAGCCCACCGCAATCCGGGCAGCACGGCAAAGGCGGCGCCAGACGACAGACCGCCGCATCGACCACGGGCGCGAAGTCATCCGCCGGCCAGATGCGATCCGAACAGGGGGCGGCGCATTGCAGATAATGAATCGAGCCATGCACCTCGCAGACCCTCTCGGCGGCAAAACCCGCTTTCTGAAAATGCCCATCCACATTGCTGGTCAACACAAAAGCCCCATCCGGCAAACACGCCGCCATCTCCCGCAGGATGCCGAAGCCGCGATGCGGAACCGTTTCCCGATAACATTGCAGCCGGTGGCCGTAAAATCCCCAGGCTTGCCCGGGATCGCGCGCGAATGCCTGCGGATTGGCCATTTCCTCGAAACGCAGCCGCGCCTGCCGCAACGGCGGGTAAGCGCGCCAAAAGCCCTCCGCCCCGCGAAAATCGGGCAATCCCGAATCAACGCCCATGCCCGCGCCGGCGGTAATGAGCAGGCCGGAAGATTGGGCGATCAAATCGGCACAGCGGCTGAAAAGAGAATTGTCGGAAGTCATTTTCATGTAGCGTCCTGAACTTCACCCCGCCTGCCAGGCCGCCTGCGTCGCCCGCGCCCGGTCGAAATCCAGCGCCCAGGTGGCAATCAGCCCGAAAACCGCGCTGACCAGCAAATAGTAAGCGGGCATCATGAGGTTGTTGGTTTCTTTCAGCAGATAGGTCAAATAAAGCGGCGCCAATCCGCCGAACAAGGCGCCGCCGAGATTGAAGGACAGCGACAGGCCGGTGGAACGGATGCGTACCGGGAAAAGCTCGGCCATCGTCGCCGGCATCGGCCCCCAGAAAAAACTCATGCCGACCGCCAGCGCACATTGCGTCAGAATCATTGCCGCCAGCGAGGCATTTGCCAGCAGGTGCGAAAAAAGCGGATACACCATCAAGGCATAAGCGGTCATCGCGGCAAACAGCACCGGCTTGCGCCCGACACGGTCGGAGGCATATCCCGCTAGCGGACACAGCGCGAGAAGAATGAGGCAGGCCAGAAAAGTGCTCAACTGCACCTGCCCCAGCGTCAATCCCAGGTGTTTGACGCCGAAAATCGGCAGGTAAATGATGACCACATACGAGGCGGCGGCGCCGACGACGATCAGGCCGAAGCCGCACATCATCTCTTTTGGAAAACGACTCAACACCTCGCGCAAGGGCGAGCGCGCCGGCTTGGGCTGCATTTTCAGGGCCTCGGCAAATTCCGGCGATTCGCCGACGCGCCAGCGCAGATAAAAACCGAGCGGCCCAATCAAAATGCCGAGCAGAAACGGAATCCGCCAACCCCAGCTTTCCAGCGCCGCCGGGGACAAGCCCTGCGTCAGCACAAAGGCCGACAGCGAACCGAGACTGAACGCCAGCCCCTGCGAGGACATCTGCCAACTGCCGTACAAGCCGCGCCGGTGTTTTGGCGCAAACTCGATCAACATCGACACGGCGCCGGAAAATTCGCCCCCCATCGAAAAGCCCTGGAGCAGCCGCGCCAGCACGATCAGCAAGGGCGCGGCAATGCCGATGGCGGCATAAGACGGCGTCAGCCCGATCAGGCCGGTACCGAGCGCCATCAGCAACATCATCAGGCTCAGGGCCTTCTTGCGCCCGGCGATGTCGGTGTACATGCCCAGCAGCACGCCGCCAATCGGCCGCAACACAAACGCCGCGCCAAAAACCGCAACCGTCGCCATGATCGAATTGACGTCATTGACCGCCGGAAAAAACACCTTCGCAATCACCACCGCGAACATCCCGTAAATGGCGAAATCGAAAAATTCGAAGGCATTCCCCAACACCGCCGCGATCACGGCGCGGCGGCGAATGGCGTGGGTTATGGTGGATGTGCTTTGAGTTGACATGGCAGTCGATTATACAAACGCAGTATCCGCATTGGGTCGAGGCATGGGCTTATTCTGGCACCTGGCGAGAATTGCGGGGATCGCGCTTTTCCCCATGCGGAATCGTCGGGGTGCTAACGCATGTGTCGCACTCGGCCTGGAAGCCGCAAGCCAAACTTTCACAGCGCGGGATTTCGCCGCGCGCTACCCAAGCTGTACGGGCTGTTTCCCGCCCCCGAAAAAGGCTAATGTGAGGGTTTCAGTCTCTGCAAAGACGCTCATGCCGCTAACGTCAAACTGGGTTTTCTGGGCTTTGTTGTCCGCCGTGTTCGCGGCGCTGACGGCCATCTTTGCCAAAGCGGGGGTCGAAAATATCGATTCCGATCTGGCCACGCTGATTCGTACCGTCGTGATCCTCATCGTGCTGGCGGGCTTCGTTTATTTCGCCGGCAAATGGCGTTACCCGCTCGAATTGCCGGCGCGCGCCTGGATTTTTCTGGTGTTATCGGGACTGGCGACCGGCGCCTCCTGGGTCTGCTATTTCCGCGCCCTCAAGCTCGGCGAAGTTTCCAAAGTCGCGCCGGTGGATAAACTCAGCCTTCTCCTGGTCGCCGTTTTCGCTTTTTTCTTTCTCGGTGAACGCCCGTCCGTCCGCGAATGGACAGGCATCCTGATGGTCGGAGCCGGCGTTTTTCTGCTGGCGCTGAAGCGTTAAATCAACGCCAGCACGGCACTCATAGCCCGCCGATGGCGCCGCGAATGAGGCCGACGGCGATGCCCTCGATGGCGAATTCGACCATGCCCGGCTCGATGACGATGGGCGCGAAATCGGGATTCTCGGCCAGCAGGCGAATCTGGCCGCCGCCGCGGTCCAGACGCTTGACGGTGACTTCCTCGCCGAGTCGGGCAACGACGATCTGGCCGTCGCGGACCTGGTCGGTCTTATGCACGGCGAGCAGGTCGCCGTCGAAAATGCCGGCGTCGATCATCGACAGGCCGCGTACCCGCAACAGAAAATCGGCGCGCGGGCTGAACAGCCCGGCGTCGAGGACGTAGCGGCCTTGCACGTTCTCGACGGCAAGAATCGGCGAACCGGCGGCGACGCTGCCGATCAGCGGCAGGCCAAGCTGCTCGACAAGGCGAATGCCGCGCGCCGAACCGGGTTCGAGGATGATGACGCCCTTTTTCGCCAGCGCCTTGAGATGATCCTCGGCGGCATTGGCCGAGGCAAAGCCGAAAGCCTGGGCGATTTCCGCCCGCGTCGGCGGCGCGCCGAGCATTTCCAGCGAATTTTTGATGAAATCAAGAATTTCCTGCTGACGCGGCGTGAGTTTCATGGAAGGCTCCAGCAATAAGCGATTGCTGTATTTTTATAAGGGCTATCCACTTAGCTCCAGCCCGTGCATTTGGGCGGTCACGTCGAGATAGGTGATCGGGGGTGTGATGACGGCTTGCTGCATCATTCGATAGAACAGCATACCGCGTGATCGAGACGCG
>WREP01000013.1 GCA_009779265.1 Betaproteobacteria bacterium | reverse complement strand
CTCGACAACATCGGCGAGGCAGTCAACCGCATGCGCGTTCTCAAGGAGGAACTGGGCGTCAGTCTGTCGCTCGACGACTTCGGCACCGGCTATTCCTCGCTTAGTTACCTGAAACAGTTGCCGCTCGATCAGGTCAAAATCGACCGCAGCTTCGTGCGTGACATCGACAGCAATCCCAACGACGCCGCCATTGCCGACGCGGTCATCGCGCTGGGCCGCACCTTCAAGCTGACCGTGATCGCCGAGGGCGTCGAAAACGCCATCCAGCGCGATGTACTACTGGCGCGCGGCTGTCACATATTTCAAGGCTATCTGTATGGCCACCCGGTCGCGACCGAGGATTTCGACTACCGCGCCGACGGCGCGTAAAACCCTACGATCCGCCGGCTCGCGACCGCCTCAGAGCAACTCCCAGTACCCGGCCCGGCCATAGGTTTCCTTGAGCAGATCAATGAACAGCCGCACGCGCAGCGGCAGGTGGCGGCGCTGCGGAAAAACCGCGTAGATGCCCATTGGCGGCGCCTGCCAGGCGTCGAGCACCGAAATCAGCCGGCCTTCCTGCACATCCTGCCCGACTTCCCACAGCGAACGCCAGGCCAGGCCGCGCCCGGCCAGCGCCCATTCGTGCAGAACTGCGCCATCGTTGCACTCGAAACGGCCGCCGACCTTGCACGTGTCAACCGCGCCGCTTGCGGGATCGCGGAACACCCAGCCGCGCTGCTGGCCGAGCGACAGGCAGTCGTGTCCCGCCAGATCATCCGGCGTGCGCGGCACACCGTGGGCCGCCAGATAAGCGGGACTGGCCACCACCATGCGCCGCATTTCACCGAGGCGGACGCTGACGAGGCTGGAATCGGTCAATTCGCCGATGCGGATGGCGCAGTCGATGTTCTCGTTGAGCAGATCGACCAGGCGGTCGGAGAGATCGAGGTGCACCGTCACCTCGGGATTGGCCTGCATGAAGTCGCCAACCAGCGGCGCCACATGCCGCCGACCGAAGCCGGACGGCGCCGACAGCCGCAACTGGCCGCCGGCCCGCACGCCGCCGAGCGACACGGCGGCCTCGGCATTGGCCAGATCGTTGATGATCTTCTGGCAATCCTCGAAAAAAGCCTGGCCCTCGAAGGTCAGGCTCAGGCGGCGGGTCGTGCGCAGCAGCAGCTTGACGCCGATGCGCGTCTCCAGGGCGTCGAGCCGCCGCCCGATGATGGCCGGCGTAACGCCTTCGCTACGCGCCGCGGCGGAAAGGCTGCCGCGTGTGGCGACGTTCACGAAGCTGGCAATCTGCTTAAAGGTATCCATCGCGATTACATACTTTTAGTAAAAGAAATTCCGCCAAATTGCGCGCTTATCTTATTTTACGGTTGACAATAAACTTTGAAATCCTCTTTTTCAACCGCAACGACCCAGGAGATTTCATGAGCCTCACCCTGCCCAGCGGCGTGCAAATCACCGCCCCGATCAAGCCCGAATGGGAATCCATCCTCAATACCGAGGCTCTAGCCTTCGTCGCCAAGCTGCACCGCGCCTTCGAGGCCCGCCGCCAGAAATTGCTGAAAGCCCGCGTCGCCCGCCAGGCGCGCATCGACGCTGGCGAGATGCCGGATTTCCTGCCCGAAACCGCGCCCATCCGCAACGGCGACTGGAAGATCGCGCCGATACCGCCGGCCCTGCACCGCCGCCGCGTCGAGATCACCGGCCCGGTCGAGGCCAAGATGATTATCAACGCCTTCAATTCCGGCGCCGATTCCTACATGACCGATTTCGAGGATTCCAACAGCCCGAGCTGGGAAAACCAGATCCAGGGCCAGTTGAATCTCTACCTGGCCATTCGCCGCCAACTGTCGTTCAAAAACGAGGTCGGCAAGGAATACGAACTCAACGAGCAGATCGCCACGCTGCAAATCCGGCCGCGCGGCTGGCACCTCGATGAGAAGCACGTGCGCATCGACGGCCAGCGCGTTTCCGGCGGCATTTTCGACTTCGGCCTGGTTTTCTTCCACAACGCCAAGGAACAGGTCGCCCGCGGCGCCGGCCCCTTCTTCTATCTGCCGAAAATGGAAAGCCACCTCGAAGCCCGGCTGTGGAACGACATTTTTATCATGGCCCAGGAGCATGTCGGCCTGCCGCGCGGCACCATCAAGGCCACGGTGCTGATCGAAACCATCCTCGCCACCTTCGAGATGGAAGAAATTCTCTACGAACTGCGCGATCACTCCGCCGGACTGAACGCCGGGCGCTGGGACTACATCTTCTCCTGCATCAAGAAATTCAAGAAAAACAAGGATTTCTGCCTCGCCCAACGCAGCGCCATCACCATGGAAGTGCCCTTCATGCGCGCCTACGCCCTGGCCTTGGTGCAGGCTTGCCACAAGCGCGGCGCCCCGGCGATGGGCGGCATGTCGGCGCTGATCCCGATCAAGAACGATCCGCTCGCCAACGAAAAGGCGCTGGCCGGCATCCGCCACGACAAGACGCGCGACGCCAACGACGGCTTCGACGGCGGCTGGGTCGCCCACCCCGGCCTAGTGCCGATCGCCATGGAAGAATTCGTCAAGGTGCTCGGCGACAAGCCCAACCAGTTCGGCAAACAAGTCGAAGGCAGCTTCGGCCCGGCGCAATGGCTCGACTTCCGCCCGACCACGCCGATCACCGAGGCCGGGCTACGCAACAACATCAACGTTGGCATCCACTACCTCGGCTCCTGGCTGGCCGGCAACGGCTGCGTGCCCATCCACAACCTGATGGAAGACGCCGCCACCGCCGAAATTTCCCGCTCGCAAGTATGGCAGTGGGTGGTTTCACCCAAGGGCATCCTCGACGACGGCCGCAAGGTCAGCGCCGACATGGTGCGTCCGATGATCGCCGAGGAACTGCTCAAGGTAAAAACCACCGTCACCGCCCTGGGCGAAGACACCGCCTCCTACGACCAGGCCGCCGCCATCTTCGACCGCATGTCGCTGACCCCGGACTACCCGGAATTCCTGACCCTGCCGCTGTACGAGGCGATGGACTAAAAAATAACAGGCTGGAGAGAGACAGAAACGCCGGGGCAACCCGGCGTTTTTTTGTACCCGCCTGAAGCGGCGCGCCGTCGCTTCAGATCTGGATGATGTCCTCGTCCGGATTGACGTCGAAACCGTCGGAGTAATGGGTTTTTCCGCGCACTTCCTTGCGCCGCAGGATTTTTTCCTGCACCTGCGGCGACAGGTCGGTAAACAGGATGAGGCCCTTGGAAATCAAAAGTTCGATGGTGTCCTCGATGACCCGCACAAAATCGCGGTCGAGTTCATCCAGTTCGTTCTGCCGCCAGCGCTCATGAATGAATTGCAAGATTTCCGGATCGTCAGCCGCCAAGGCTTCCGTAGCATTACCCAGCGGCGCCGGGTGTAATTCGCAAACCTTTCCGTTGCTGTCTCTAACGACGTAAAGCATGGCCGCCTCCAATCAATGCCACATGAAAGTTTGCCCCAGGCCGCTACCGTTTGCAATCGGCGTCCGGCCCAAGGCAATCGCATGAATGCCATTGACGTGGCCGACAACCCCTCCCCAACCCTCCCCCAACCCCTCTCCGCGAGCGGAGAGGGGCAGGGGGTGAGGTGGAAGCAAGGGAGGGAGAAAACCGGCGCGCGCTGCAGGCTTGGCCCCCTCCCTTGCGGGCGTAGCCCGAAGGGTCGGGGAGGGGTGGTTTTTATGGCGCCAGCATTCATGCGATTGCCCTGCGTCCGGCCAGTCATCAACGTTGATCCGGCTTCTTGCTGGTAGTTTTGTTCCTGGGCATACCCGCCGGCATGACCACCGGCTTCCCCGAAAACAGGCGTATCGACTGCGCCTTCCCCGGCTGGCGGCTGGCGGTGATTTCCAGCGCCGTTGCCGGCGTCTCCGGCGCCTGCTGATCGAGCCGGGCGCGGACGATGCGGGCGCGCTCGACGGCGATGCGCCGGTCGATGGCGTCCGTCGACATCTGGCGTTGCAGCAGCGTCTCGCGCATATTCAGCAATTCCCGCAGGGTATCCGACATCGCCAATGAGCCGGTCGGCTTGCCCCATTTCGCGCGCGGTTCGTTGAGCGCCGCCTTGAATTCCTCGGGTTTGGTCAGTATTCGGGCGATCGTCAGGTTGTTGTTGCGCATCGCCCATTCTAGCGCGCCGTCGCCCCAGTCGTTTTTCGGCGCGCGGTTGGCGCCCAGATCAATCAGTTTTTGCGCCAGCGCCTGACGCCCCTCGTAGACAGCCATCATCAGCACGCTCGAACCGTTGGTGGAAAGCGCGTTGATGTCGGCGCCTTCAGCGATCAGGTAATCTACCATCGGCGCATGGCCGGCCAGCACCGCGTAATGCAGCGGCGACCACTGGCGGGCCGGGACGTTGATGTGAGCGCCGCGCTCGACCAGCCAGCGTGCCACTTCCAGGTTGCCGCGCCAGGCGGCCAGCGTCAGCGCCGTCTCGCCGTTGGCGTTGGCTTGGTCGATGTCGGCGCCGCGCGAGAGAAACAGGCGCATCAATTCGATGTTGCCTTCCCAAGCGCCGATCATCAGCCCGGAACCGATCCGGCTGCCAAGAAAACCCGGCGCCAGGCCGGCATCGAGCCATGCCGCGGCGCGGCCCAGATCGCCCAGTTCCATGGCGTTGGCGAAGACCACCGGACTCGGCATTTGCACATCGGCGGCGACAACCGGCGGCGCAAGCAGCGCCAGCGCGATTATCATTGCGGCCAGCCAACCGGTCGCCGCCCCTTCTTTCCTTCCTTGCATCATTTTCCATCTCTCGGACCAGCACGCATTTTCTCATGATCCGCAACGATTACCTGCTGCCGGCGCTGCTGCTCTCCCTCTTCATGCACTTGCTATCTTTCGCGCCCAGCTTGCTGCCGGTCATCGCCGTGCCACCGGAACCGCCGCCGCCCTTACAGGCGCGGCTGCAAACGCCACCGCCACTGCCGGAAACGGTGCCGCTGCAACTGCCCGAACCGCCGCCCGCCACCCCGCCGCCAGCCGAGCCACGCCCCGCAAAGCCGCCCCCGAAAAAACCCGCCGCCCTTAACTGGCAACACGAAATCCGCCGCCAGTTTCAGGAACAACAGCGGCACGGCGATTTCTATCCGGCCGAAGCCATCGCCCGCGGTCTACAAGGCGAAGTCCTCGTCCGTCTGCTGCTGACCCCCGACGGCAGCGTCGAGGCGGCGCGGGTCGAAGAAAGCAGCGGCCACCGCCTGCTCGACGACGCCGCCCTGAAAGCCGTCCGCGCCCTGCGCGCGCTACCCGCCGACGCCCCGCGCGAGACTTTGCTGCCGGTCATTTTCCGGCTCCGCTGAAATTTCTGGAATGGTCGACCGCGCATGGAAATGCGGCATCACTTCACCACTGGATAAAACGGCTTGCCCTCGAACTGTTGCGGGTGATCCATCATCACCCCCAGCATCGCCGGCAACACCTGTGCCAACAAGGCCCGCCCGTCGCGCACCTGAGCGCGGTTGACCGAACTGTTCCACGTCGCGCCGCCGTGCATCAACTGGTTGCGCAGCGTGTACAAACGCCTGAACACCTCGTACAGCACCTGCTCCGTATCCTGCCGTGCCAGCGCCCGATGCACACGCTGACGCGCCTCGTCGAAAGATTCGCGCCAGTAATCGGGAATGCTGCCATCGCCGCGCGGATTGTTAAGCGCATCCCAGAAGGGTTGGAACACATACGGGTTATCCAGCAAAACCCGGATCGGGCCGGGGAATACCTGCCACACCAGTGCCGCCAGCGCCCTGCCCTCGTCGAGGCGGCACACGTCGCCCATGAAATTGCGAAACGCCTGCCGCTCCGAAGCGCCGCCCATTCCCCCGCCCACATCCTGCGCATAGGCCGCGTTAAAGGCGACCCACAGGCAGATAAAAGCCACATCGTCATCCTCCCCCGCCGCTTCGGCGCGTTGCAGCCAACTCAAGGCGCGGTGCGTGCGCAGGGTGAAGGCATCGCGCTGTTGGGCGATCATGGCTTGATGGCGCTCGGTCAATGCCGCGAGGCTGTGCGGGGAGGAAGACGGCTGGCTGGTCATGAGGCAACTCCGGCTATGAAATGCGGCGCGGCACATCCCATTTTTACACGCGATGGCCGCCCGACGAATGTTTCAATGAAGCTGGATCGCCGGTTCGTTGTCAACGCGCCGAGTGTTTGATTGCAGTGATGAGCGCCATATTGGCAAAGTCGTCGAGCAAACCATCCGGCAGCGGGACAGAGGAGGAGGCTTGGCTAGAGCAGTTTTGGTTCAAGTGCTTACGTTTTCCCTACCGACCACCGCTGTACCCCCTCTCCCCCAGCCCCTCTCCCACGAGGGGAGCATCTTTCCCTCCCCCCTCGCGGGGGAGGGTGCCCCGAAGGGGCGGGAGAGGGGGCGGTGGATGTATCTAATTGACTCGAAACTGCTCCAAAATTTTGGTTTGCCAAGCCAGATTTGTAACCCATTGACAAGCAGTCGATTTCCTTTCATTCTTTAATTTATTGGCGATTGAAAGGAAATTTCATGTACTTCAGCGAGTTATCGGGCAACCAACTGCGCGTCTCAGTGGATCTGCGGCAGACTTTCGAAGCCTACAGGGAAGCCCGCCGCAACGCCGCCCGCTATGCAGGCGGCCTGGCCTGGAAAAAAGTTGGGGGACATGATTACCTTATCAAAATCATCAACCGACGCGGCGGCACCAAGAGCCTGGGGCCACGTTCGCCCGACACGGAAGCCCTTTACGCCGAATTCGTTGCAGGTAAAACCCGTGCCAAGGAACGAGAAGCGAATCTTGCCCAATCGGTGCAGGAATTCGCCGGCATGGCGAAAGGCGTATTCCTGAACCGTGTGCCATTAATCGTAACGGCGGCGCTGCGAAAGCTCGACGACTATGGTCTCCTTGGCAAGAACCTCATAGTCATCGGAACCAATGCCATGTATGGCTATGAGTCGGTGGCCGGCGTCCAGTTCGATGCTGGCCTGATGGCCACTACAGACGTGGACCTCCTGTGGGATGCCCGAGCCGCCTTGAAGCTGGCCCTTCTGGATGATGCAGTGGCCGAAGCTGGGGTGCTCGCTATTTTGCAGAAAGTAGATCGCTCTTTCGAGCCGGTGCGAAAAGGGGATTTCCGAGCAGTTAACAAGGCGGGTTTCTACGTCGATTTGCTTAAGCAAGCGCCCAACCCACCATGGAAGGCGGGGGAGCCAGAGCGAATCGCGCCAGCCGATCTAAAACCCTCCTGGCTCCCCAATATGAAGTGGCTTCTGGCAAGTGAAAAATTCCAGTCAGTCGTGGTCGGTCAAGACGGGTTGCCAGCGCCTATGATCTGCCCGGACCCTCGGGCCTTTGCGGTGTATAAGCAATGGTTAAGCGAACAGCCCGACCGGGAGCCCGGGAAAATGAAGCGCGACCAGCAGCAGGCGGCAGCGACCATCGCCTTGGTTCGTGAGAAATTCTCGCACCTGGCGCTCGATGAGAACGCAGAACGCATGTTTCCGGCCAGCGTGCGCAAGCTATCCCGTGGATCAGAGTTTGGACTGTGAACGCTTGCTGTTCCGTCATAGCCTACTCAAGCGCGGGCCAAAGCCGAATCATTTGGTGGTTAAGTAAACTGTCACCGTAACCCAGTGTCACCGTAATTCTGTTCAGGAACGGGCTTCAGTCCATCAATCGTATCACGCACATTCTTAATAACTCCCTCTACAGAATTTAGAAACCCTCTTGATTTTTGAATGGTTTCCTCTACAGAATTTAAAAATCCACCTGCTTTCTGAAGCTCACCTAATGATTCTTCTACTCTGACACGCTCTTCTCCATATGGAAAGTTATCTAATGACGGCACATCTTTATCATATTTTTCAATGAAATTCCTTTCAAATTGATCATCTACTTCTTGAACTGCAGAAAGATAGTTGTTGACCTCTTCTTTCAAATCTTCTATGCGCTCTAAAGCCTCCTGCACTTCATCTTGCAGGTTTTCTAGACTTTCAAACATGTGGATCTCCTTAAGTGGAAAACCGGGGTCAGACACCGGTTTCGCAGCAGCACGTTATGGCAGCAAGACTTATTCAACCGATGCCAGCTTTATACTGCCGTTCTCAAAGACGAGAGAGCCATCGTTTTCTCTCACTGCTGCTGGCAGCCTTGAAACTTCAGATTTCAGAATTAATCCGGCGGACTCGGCCGTTTTAATAATCGGTACTATCTGTTTGTCGACAAAATCAATAATTTGATCTCCCAGTCTGCCGCCGAGATCTGCTGCGTTAGCCTTGAGTTTTTCAATATCGTTGAGATGTTTCCCTGCAACAACAGACAGCTCAATGACTTCGCTTCTCAGTAACTCACGGGTTCGATCAAACGCATCATACGCAGCCACCTGCGAAATGGCGCCTTCATTTTTTTCAATATCAACCCCCTCAATTCTCTTCAATTTTGCGTCTGCTCCAGACAAAATATTAGCATTATAGTTAATCGTGCTTATGACAGCCTTTAAGCCATAGCGCAACGTATTTACGTCATCTATTAGTCCGTTTATATTCCTCATATTCTGATAATGAACGGATAGGCTGGATGCATGAATTTTGACGTTCTTCATGGAGCGATCAATCAAATCAGCAGAAGCTCTAAGGCGTGTAAGCTCGACCTGAAGCGCCATAAGTTTTCGAGCTTCATTCAATTCAGATTGCTGTTGGACGAGCCCCTGATTTGCTTTTGATATTTTATCCTCAAGCTGTGATGCTTTAGCAACAATGGTGTTATCATAGAAATCTGGAGCGCCATCGCTGGAGTGGTGCTGTCGGGCGTTTGGCCGAGCAATGATTCTTTCCAGCCTATCATAAGAATCGACTGCGCTATCAGAAGTGCAGACCTCATAAACTTTCTTGACGACACTCTTAACAACGCTTCCGACGCTCTTCACTGCTTCCCATACTGTGGATAGCCAGCTCATAACATTGCTCCCTTTGAATTAAAAACCGTGCTTCGATAAGCGCCGCAACCCGAACGACTATACGAACCTTCTCGTCAGTTCTTTGAAACCCGTCAGGGACCTCAGTTTCGCTGCCATCATCGGTGACATTACAAACGCAAAAGTTAGTATAAACCATAGTTGAGCTTGTACATGGCGGCTATTCTTCCCATTGCGCCAGCGCCTGCCGCAGTTCCGCCAGCAGTTGCTCGTGCCATTCCTGCGGCTTGATGATCCGCACATGCGGCAGCCAGTAGCGCACGACGGGCAGCAGTTGGTTGATGTGGTTGATGTGCGTGCTGACGAGTAGCGAGCCGTCGCTGTCGGCGTGTTGCTGTTGCCGGGGCAACAGTGGGCGGCGGTTGAAGTAGTGGGCCACTTCCGGGGCCACGCGCAGCAGGACTTCGGTGGTTTCGGCGGTGAACCAGATGTCGTCCTTGGCATCGATGTAGTCGGCGTGGGCGGGGTTGGGGGTGAAGCGGCTGGCTTCGTCCACTTGCAGCCGGTCGATGAGCGCGATGCTGAAATTCTTGAGCCGCCCGTTTTCTTCGCCGGCCAGATACCAGATGCCGATTTTATGGATCAGCCGGTAGGGTTGAACGTGGCGCGCCTTGCCTTTGTAGTGGAAGCGGCATTCGTGGCGTTTCTGGATGGCGGTTTGCAGCGCGGCGAAGGCGGCGCTTTGCCGGCGCAGGTCTTCATGCGGCACGGGTTGTACCTAGGTGGCGCGGTCGGCTGCCGGGGTGTGCAGTTGGTCCAACAGGTAGCGCAGGCTGGTATCGGGGAAGAGGTGTTGCGTGCCGGCCAGCTTGGCGTAGTCGTCCAGTTGCCGCACCGGGATGGTGCTGCGGGCGGTATGGGTGAGTTGCCAGCGCCCTTGGTCGTTGCGTTCGGCGATGCCGTACAGGCGTTCGCCCAGGTCGCGCTCGATGGTGCGGATGTCGACCTGGAATTCTTCAGCCAACTGGTGTTTGTCGATGTTGCCGCCTTGATGCAGGGTGGCAAGGATAGCGGACAGGCGCCGGGCCAGCTTTTCGCCTTTGGCACTGGTTTTGTTTTGCATAGGGGGAGGCATGACGCTGCAATGAACCGTTTTCATGAAAGCGATTGTAGATTGCGCCTCCGACAGGTTGTGTCGTCGTGTCGATTTTTTTGCACGTGAAATTGTATGCCTTTGCGAACTCTAGCCAAGCAGCATTTTCAGGACATGAACGAGCGCGCCGGTATTCGCGAAACGCCCGAGGCCGTGACAATCCTGCGCGTGATGCACGCGGCCCGCAGGGCAATCGCACGAATGCTGACGCCATAAAAACCGCCCCTCCCCGACCCTCCCCTCCGGGCTGCGCCCGCAAGGGAGGGGGCCAAGCTTGCAGCGCGCGCCGGTTTTCTCCCTCCCTTGGAGGCTGTCGCAAAAGTCTTCGGCAGCAGGTTCCGCGAGCACTTTGAAGCCCCTCGCGGGAGAGGGGTTGGGGAGAGGGGGAGGTGCAGATGGGGGCGGTGGGTGAGCTTGAGGAGGCCCGCAAAACCGAAATCCTCTGTAAGGACGAGTTTGAACCCCGCTCCAACCTCCCCCTCTCCCCCGGCCCCTCTCCCGCGAGGGGAGAGGGGAGCGCCGGGCCTTTTGCGACAGTCTTCTTGCGAAGCAGGGGTCGGGGAGGGGGTGTCGGCAACGACAACAGCATTCATGCGATTGCCCTGCGGAAAGATTGAACCTGAACACCCACTGACCGCGCCTTGTCTGGCCACCAGAATGGCAGCCGCCGGCTAGCGTAGGCCACCCGCCGCCGGGCGCGGTATAGTCCGCCCCCCGGCCATTTTTCCTCTGCCCGCCCATGCCCCTGCCCCATCTCGATCCCGCCGCCTATGCGGCGCAACTTGCCGCCAAGCTCGCCCGTTTCCGGGCCGATTTCGCCGCTTTTGACTTGCCCGAACCGGCGGTGTTCGCATCAAAACCGCTGCATTACCGGCTACGCGCCGAATTCCGTGCCTGGCATCACGACGGGGTTTTCGATTACGCCATGTTCGACCCGGATGAACCGCGCCGGCCCGTGTTGATGGCCGATTTCCCCGCCGCCGACGCCGCCATCTGCGCCCTCATGCCGCGCCTGCGCGCCGCCATTCTGGCTGACGAAACACTGTGCCGCCGGCTCTACGGCGTCGAATTCCTCGCCACCCTGAGCGGCGAGATGTTGGTTACCCTGATCTACCACCGCCCGCTCGACGCCGCCTGGGAAGCGGCGGCGCGGCATCTGGCCGAAACCCTGAAAATCGGCCTGATCGGCCGCAGCAAGGGGCAAAAAATCGTGCTCGACCGCGACTGGGTGCTGGAAGAATTTGAACTGGAAGGCCGCATGCTGCGCTACCAGCAGTTCGAAGGCAGCTTCACCCAGCCCAACGGCGGGGTGAACCGGCGCATGCTCGCTTGGGCCGGCGCTCAAGCCGCCGGACTGGGCGGCGACCTGCTCGAACTCTACTGCGGCAACGGCAATTTCACCATCGCCCTGGCACCGCGCTTCGGCCGGGTGCTCGCCACCGAGGTCGCCAAGCCCTCGGTGCGGGCGGCGCAATACAATCTGGCCGCCAACGCCGTCGGCAACGCCGCCATTGTGCGGCTGTCCAGCGAGGAAATCAGCGCCGCCCTGGCCGGTCGCGAATCTTTCCAGCGCCTCAAGGATATCGACCTCGGCAGCTACAACTTCTCCACCCTGCTCGTCGACCCGCCGCGCTGCGGCCTGGACCCGGCCACCCTGGAACTGGCGCGCGGCTTCGCGCACATCCTGTATATCTCGTGCAACCCGCAAACCCTGCGCGACAACCTCGCCGCCCTGCACGCCACGCACCAGATCGCTGCCGCCGCCTGCTTCGATCAATTTCCCTATACCGATCATCTGGAAGTCGGGGTGTTGCTGCGGCGGCGATAAACTTATGACATAACGAAAAGGGCCATAGCAAGCGTGCCCGGAGCAGGCTGGGCAAGGCCGAAGGCCGCTGCCCGGCGGTTGTGATCCTCTGACGCGAAGCGTCACTGTTTTTGATCGTCCGACTGCGCCGCCGTGCGGCTTGTCCAACCTACATCCGGCCGCCGTCGGTTAAACTCAGGGGATCATGGCCTTGCTTCTGATCCTTTCTCTTCCCTTCATCGGCAGTGTGTGCGCGGCGCTTTTGCCAACCAACGCGCGTAATGCCGAAGCCTGGCTGGCCGGGATCATCGCCCTGACAGTGGCGCTGCTGACCGCTGCCCTCTATCCGCAACTGGCGACGGATGGCGTGTTGCGCTACACCATTCCCTGGTCGCCGACCCTTGGCATCGACTTTCAACTGCGCATGGATGGCTACGCTTGGCTGTTCGCCATGCTGGTCTCCCTGATCGGCACGCTGGTGGTCGTTTATGCCCGCTATTACATGTCGCCGGAAGATCCGGTGCCGCGCTTCTTTTCCTTTTTTCTCGCCTTCATGGGCAGCATGCTCGGCGTCGTGCTTTCCGGCAATCTGTTGCAGTTGGCGATGTTCTGGGAGTTGACCAGCCTCGCCTCCTTCATGCTGATCGCTTATTGGCACCATCGCAGCGACGCCCGCAGCGGCGCCCGGATGGCGCTGACCGTTACCGGCATGGGCGGCCTGGCGCTGCTCGCCGGCATGTTGCTGATCGGCCATGTCGTCGGCAGCTACGACCTCGACGCGGTGCTGGCCGCTGGCGACCAGATCAAGGCGCACGACTGGTATCCGACCATCGTCGTCCTGATCGCTGTCGGCGCGCTGACCAAGAGCGCCCAGTTTCCTTTCCATTTCTGGCTGCCGCACGCGATGGCGGCGCCGACGCCGGTTTCGGCCTATCTGCATTCGGCGACCATGGTCAAGGCCGGCGTCTTTCTGCTCGCCCGCCTGTGGCCGGTGCTGGCCGGCAGCGATTTGTGGTTCTGGCTGATCGGCGGCGCTGGCCTGTGCACGCTGCTGATCGGCGGTTATCTGGCGCTGTTCCAGAACGATTTGAAGGGCGTGCTGGCTTATTCGACCATCAGCCACCTCGGCCTGATTACGCTGCTGCTCGGCATGAACAGCGATCTGGCGCTGGTCGCCGCCGTTTTCCACATCATCAATCACGCCACTTTCAAGGCTTCGCTCTTCATGGCCGCCGGCATCGTCGATCACGAAACCGGAACCCGCGACATCAACCGCCTTTCCGGCCTTTACCGCGCCATGCCGATCACCGCCACGCTGGCGCTCGTGGCCGCCGCCGCGATGGCTGGCGTGCCGCTGCTCAACGGTTTTTTGTCCAAGGAAATGTTTTTCACCGAAACCGTTTTTCTGGGCCGTCCGGAATGGCAGCGCCTGCTGCTGCCGGTGGCGGCGACACTGGCCGGCATGCTCAGCGTCGCCTATTCGCTGCGTTTCGTGCATCGCGTCTTTTTCGGCGCGCCGGCCGCCGATTTGCCGCACCAGCCGCATGAACCGACGCGCTGGATGCTGCTGCCGAGCGCGCTGCTGGTCACCTCCTGCCTTCTGGTCGGCATCCTGCCAGCGGATACCGTCGGCCCCTACCTGCGCACCGCCACCGACGCCCTGCTCGGCCCGGCGGCGCCGGCTTACAGTCTGGCCGTCTGGCATGGCCTCAACCTGCCGCTGTACATGAGCCTGACCGCGCTCTTCGGCGGCCTCATGCTCTATCTGCCTTGCATCGGCCGCCGCGGCGCACATATTCCGGTGTTCGGCGTTCTCGACGGCAAGCAAACTTTCGACTGGCTGCTCGGCGCCGTCACCCGCCTCGCCGGCTGGCTGCTCAACCGCCTCAGTTCGCCGCGCCTGCAAACCCAGTTGCTGGTAATCATGCTGGTCGTCGTCGGCGGCAGCCTGCTGCCTTTCGTCGCTGACGACCCGCTGCGTTTCGGCGACCAGCCGGCGACCGCGCTCGATCCGGCTTTTGCGCTGTTGTGGATGGTCGGCGCCATTTGCGCCGTGGCCGCCGCCTGGCAGGCCAAGCTGCACCGTCTGGCGGCGCTGATCCTGGCCGGCGGGGCGGGCCTGGCAACCAGCCTGACCTTCGTCTGGTTCTCGGCGCCCGATCTGGCGCTGACCCAACTGGCGGTGGAAGTCGTCACCGCCGTGCTGATCCTGCTCGGCCTGCGCTGGCTGCCCAAGCGCGACGGAAGTTTCCTCGAAGGGCCGGAAGCGACGAGCGTTCACCTGCGCCGCCTGCGCGACTTGCTGTTGGCTATCGTTGGCGGCGGCGGCATCGCCGCGCTGACCTACGCCATCCTCACCCGCCCGGCGGTCGACGGCATCGCCCCCTTCTTCGTCGAGCAGGCGCTGCCGCAGGGCGGCGGGCTGAACGTGGTCAATGTCATCCTGGTCGATTTCCGCGGCTTCGATACCTTTGGCGAGATTACCGTGCTGGCCATCGTCGCGCTGACGGTTTTCGCGCTGTTGCGGCGCTTCCGTCCGGCGCCGGAAAGCGTCGCCCTGCCCGTCCAGCAGATCGAACAGGCCAGCGAGGCCAGCGTGCCGGACCCCGAGGCCGGCCTGCCGACCGGCTACCTGATGCTGCCCGCCGTGCTGGTCCGCCTACTGCTGCCGATAGCCCTGCTCATCTCGCTCTTCTTCCTGCTGCGCGGCCATAACGCGCCGGGCGGCGGCTTTGTCGGCGGCCTCGTTTTCGCCACCGCGATCATCCTGCAATACCTCGTCAGCGGCGCGCAATGGGTCGAATCCCGCCTGCGCATCCTGCCCCAGTACTGGATCGCCTTCGGCCTGCTGGCCGCGGCTAGCGCCGGCATCGGCGCCGGGCTGGCCGGCGACCCCTTCCTCGCCGCCCAGGCCTGGCATGCCAGCCTGCCGCTCATCGGCGATATCCACCTATCGACGGTGCTGCTTTTCGACATCGGCGTCTACATGCTGGTCGTCGGCGCCACCGTGCTCATGCTGATCGCCATCGCCCACCAGTCGCTACGCGCCCTGCCGCGCAAAAGCGACGCCGACGGAGCCGCCTGATGGAACCCATCCTTGCCCTCGCCATCGGTATCATGGCCGCTTCGGGCATCTACCTGATCCTGCGTCCGCGCACCTTCCAGGTCATCATTGGCCTGTCGCTTCTGGCCTATGCCGTCAATCTGTTCATTTTCGCCATGGGCCGCCTGCGCCTCGGCGCGCCGCCGGTGATCGCGCCGACGCTGGGCAGCGATCCGGCGCTGTACACCGACCCGCTGCCGCAGGCGCTGGTGCTGACGGCCATCGTCATCGGCTTCGCCACCACTGCGCTGTTCCTCGTCGTCTTGCTCGCCTCGCGCGGCTTGAGCGGCACCGACCACGTCGACGGCCGCGAGCGGGAAACAGATTGATGAAGGGATTGATGAGGAGCCGCCAAGCATGAGCGACTGGCTGCAACACCTGCCCGTCCTGCCCATTCTCGTGCCCATGCTGGCCGGGGCGCTGCTGCTGCTGTCGAGCGACAGCCGGCACGGGCCGCGTATTGCCCTGTCGCTCTTTGCCGTGCTGCTTCAGTTGGCCGCCGCCGTCTGCCTTCTGATGATCGCCGACGATCAACTGGCCGCGCCGTGGTCGGGCGGCATCGGCATTTACGCGCTGGGCAACTGGACGCCGCCTTTCGGCATCGTTCTCGTCGTCGACCGTCTGGCGGCGGTGATGCTGACGCTGACCGCCACCCTCGGCCTGGCCGCGCTGGTCTATTCGATCGCCCGCTGGGAGAAGGCCGGCGTCCATTTCCTGCCGCTTTTCCAGTTCCTGCTGATGGGCCTCAACGGCACTTTCCTGACCGGCGACCTGTTCAATCTCTTCGTCTTTTTCGAGGTCATGCTCGCCGCCTCCTACGGCCTCGCCCTGCACGGCTCGGGCGGCCCGCGGGTACGCGCCGGGCTGCACTACATCGCCGTCAATCTGCTCGCCTCGCTGCTGTTCCTGGTCGCCGCCGCGCTGATGTACGGCGTTACCGGCACCCTCAATCTGGCCGAACTGCCGCTGCGCGTCGCCGCCCTCGACGCCGCCGACCGCCAGCTGTTCCATGTCGCCGCCGCCATGCTCGGCATCGTCTTTCTCGTCAAGGCCGGCGCCTGGCCGCTCAATTTCTGGCTGCCGGCGGCCTACGGCAACGCGGTGCCGCCAGTCGGGGCCATTTTCGCCATTCTGACCAAGGTTGGCGTCTATGCCCTCTTGCGCCTCGGCGTGCTGTTGCAGGAAAGCGGCGTCGCCCCGGCGCCCTTCGGCGGCACCTGGCTGTTTTATTGCGGCCTCCTCACCATTCTGGCCGGCACCCTGGGCGTTTTGCACGCGCAGAAACTCGACCGCCTCGCCGCCTTCCTCGTCGTCGTCTCCTCCGGCACGCTGCTCACCGCCTTCGGCTTCACCGGCACGCTGCTCACCGGCCCGGCGATTTACTACCTGCTCAGTTCAGTGCTCGGCAGCGGCGCTTTCTTCATGCTGATCGAAATGGCCGAACGCAACCGCAAACAGGCCGCCGACCTGCTGGCCATCAGCTTCGAGGCATTCGGCCTGGAAGCCGCCCGCCACGACAGCGAACACCCGGACGAGATGGTCGGCGTCGCCATTCCGGCGGCCATGGTCTTCCTCGGCCTCGCCTTCGTCGCCTGCGTGCTGCTGCTGATCGGCCTGCCGCCGCTGTCCGGCTTCGTCGGCAAAGTCGCCCTGCTCGGCGCCTCGCTCGCCTCGCTGCCGGAAGCGCCGCTGCTGCACGTCGGATTATTCATCGCGGCTCTGGTGCTGTCCGGCATGGTTGGCCTGATCGCCCTTTCGCGCCTCGGCATCCGCGTTTTCTGGGATATGGAGCGGCAGACGCCGCACCTGCAATGGCTGGAAGCCGGCCCGGTCGCCGCGTTGCTGCTGGTCTGCCTGTGGCTGGCCATGGCGCCCGAGAGCGCGATGTCCTATTGCGCCGCCGCCTCGGATTCGCTCTACGACGCCAGCGCCTATATCCGCACGGTCATTCCCTATCCCGGCGCGGGGAGCATGACACCATGATGATCCGGGGCACACCGCGCTGGCTGGAAATCTCCTTGCTCGCCCTGTGGCTGGTGGTCAACGAGTCGCTGGCGCCACACCACTGGTTGCTCGGCCTCCTGTTCGCGGCGCCGATCGCCTATCTGACGCGCAAGCTGCGTCCGCGCATGGCGCGGCCGCGCCGTTTCGGCCTGGCCCTGCTTCTCTGCTGGCATGTGCTGTGGGATGTCGTCCGCTCCAATCTGGCGGTCGGCGGGATCATCCTCGGCACCATCCGCCAGCAGCCGAAGATCGGCTTCCTGCAAATCCCCCTCGAACTGCGCGACCCGCACGGCCTGGCGGTGCTCGCCATCATCATCACGGCGACGCCCGGCACCGCCTTCGCCAACCACGACCCGAACAGCAACGTCCTGACCCTGCACGTCCTCGACTTGCAGGACGAGGCAACCTGGCTGCACACCATCAAGCACCGCTACGAACGCCCCCTGATGGAGATTTTCGAATGACCGCCTTCCTCGACTGGGCACTCCATTTCGCCCTCGCCTGTTTCGCCGCCGGCATGCTATGCGCGGCGATCCGCCTCCTGCGCGGCCCCTCGGCGCAGGATCGCATCCTGGCCCTCGACACCCTGTACATCAACGGCATGCTGTCGATTTTGATGCTCGGCATCGGCATCGGCTCCGCCATTTATTTCGACATCGCGCTTTTGATCGCCCTCTTCGGCTTCGTCGGCTCGACCGCCATGGCCAAGTTCCTGCTGCGCGGCGAGGTAATCGAGCCATGAACGTCGCCGCCATGCCGCCCTGGCTGGCCCTGCCCGCCGCCATCCTGCTCATCGCCGGTGGCCTTTTGGCGCTCATCGGCTCGCTCGGTCTGTTGCGCCTCAACTCCTTCTATGCCCGCATCCACGCCCCGACCATGGGCAATACGCTGGGCGCCGGCTGCGTCCTCATCGCCTCGATGCTGACTTCCTCGGCCGTCGCCGAGCGGCCGGTCATCCACGAACTCCTGATCACCGTCTTCCTCCTGCTCACATCGCCGGTAACCACCATGCTGCTGATGCGGGCCGCCCTCTTCCGCAGCGACCACGAATACCAAGGCGAAAGCGAAGGCGAAGGCGAAGGTGAAGGCGAAGCGCCATGACCCGCATTCTCGCCGCCACCGACCTCTCTCCCGCCGGCCGCCATGCCATCGACCGGGCCAGCCGCCTGGCGGGCGAACTCGGCGGCGAGCTACACCTGGCGCACGCCATCGGCCCCGGCCTCTTCGACGACATCCAGCGCCTGCTCGCCCCGGGCAGCCCGCCCATCGCCATCACCTTGGGCAACGACGCCAGCCGGCAAATGCAGGTCATCGCCGACGAACTCGCGGCCGCTAACAGCGTCGAAGCGGAATGCCAGGTGCTGTTCGGCACGCCCGTCGACGCCCTCCTCGAACACGCCGGGGACATCGCCGCCGATCTGCTGGTCGTCGGCTCGCGCGGCGAAGGCTATCTGCGCCAACTGACCATCGGCTCCACCGCCCTGCGCCTTCTGCGCAAAACGCGGCGGCCGGCGCTGGTCGTCAAGCATCCGCCCGCCGGCCCCTACCGCCGCGCTCTGGTGGCGATGGATTTCTCCCCCGCCGCCCTGGCCGCCCTGCGCCTCGTCCGTCAGATCGCCCCGCAGGCCGAACTGACGCTGCTCCACGCCATCGAAATCCCCTTCGAGAGCAAGATGCACTATGCCGGCGTCAATAACGACATCATCCAGCAATACCGCAGCGAAGCCTGGACGAAAGCCATGCAGCAACTGCGCCGGCTGGCCGATATCGAACACCTGACGGAATCGGTGGCCCAGTTGTCCGCCTTGCACGGCAACCCGACCGACCTGATCCTTGAACAAGCCAACGCTCAGGACTGCGACCTCATCGTCGCCGGCAAACGCGGCGACCTGCACATCGTCGAGGAACTGCTGCTCGGCAGCACCACCAAGCACCTGCTACTGGAAGCCGACCGCGACGTGCTGGTGGTCAGCGGCTAAGACGAGCCAGCGCAGGCCGTCTGATTCCGTTTCCAGATCTATCGAGATGGGAACGGAATGGTTCAAGAATTGGTGGAATTTTCCGATAAAGAGGGGTGAACCCACGAGCAGAAATGGAAAGGAGATAAACAGCATGAAGCTCCATGCCATAGATATCTCCTTACTGGCCAATTCGATATCGCGCAGCAGCGAATACCAACGCGCCAAGAGCAGCAGCCCGGCGGAAGAAACGAAAAAAGCCGAAGAAAAAACAAAGCCCCTTGGGCCAAGCTTTGCCCAGCAGGCGCAAAGCGCCACTGCCGCGCGCAAGGGCGCGTTGGGGCAACGCATCGCGCAGATAAAAGCCCAGTTGGAAGCCATGATGAAGCTTCCCGCCGGCAGCATCAGCCCTCGCATGCTGAAACAACTGGCCAGCGAGTTGAGATCCATTGTCGCTGAATACAAGCAGCTATCCGAAGCGGCATCCAGCGGCATGCCAAACGTTGCAGTAAATCCCACAGTCGCCGGCCCCAGCGGCGCCACGGCATCTGGCGACGCCGCAGGGGCAGCGGCCACGGCCGCCGCGGCTGATGCGGCGGCAGCGGCTGCCGAAAGCGCGCCAGCCGTTTCCGAAGCCGAAATCGAACAAGCCCTGGCCGCCGCCGAAGAAGAGGCTCCGACCCAGGCGGGTGAAACCGAAAAAGAAAATAATGCGCCAGGCGTTTTCCCGAACGCGCCAAACGAAACACGGCGCGAAACAGGAACAATCAATGCCAAGGCATCGTCAGGCGCTGAGGGCGACAAAGCGTTTTTTGAAGCGGTGAAAGACCTGTCGCGCAAACTCAAGTTTCTGATGACCCTGGTAAAAAACGCGGCCAACAAAGACGAAGAAAAAGAGATCAAGGCTGCCAAAAAAGCCATCGCCGATCTCGATGACACAATCAGCGAGGCAGAAGAAGACCTTGCCGGCAACCAGCCAGTGGTCGCCGGTGTAAGCTATGAGGCCAGCGGGACGGCCGTTCCCGAGATCGCAGAAAGCGCGCCGGTGTTTGTTTCGGAATACGCCTGACAAGCGCGGATGCCGATTTTCTCAACCGGCTGTCACACGCTTCCAGACCGGCTCAAAGGCGCGCTGTTCAATCTCTGCCAGAGTGGGCGAATCGCCAGCCCACAGAACCAAGGCGGCGCCGGGTAGCGACAGCGTTTGTTCGAGTTCGCGGCACAGATTCCAGCACTCGTCATCGGCAAGCCTTGGCAATTCGAGAAAGACCACATAGGCGCGCCGCCACGGAAATTCGCGCAAATTTTTGCGTACCACCCAAGCGCGCGTGACGGCGCTGTAGCGCACGAAATCCGAGCGCAATTCGCCAAGTTCGGAATCGTTCAGGTCGTGGCGCGCAATCTGGCTGAAATACGGCGTCGCCGTTATCTCCTCCCAAGTGCGTTGTTCGGCGGCCTCGGCGGTTTTGGCACGCTCGCGCCAGAGCCTGAGCACACGTTCGTCGCACGCCCCGGCATCGGAATCCTCCAAAAGCGATAGCGCCGTCTTGGCCGCCCACCACTGGCTGGCATCGCTGGTTTCGTGCAGGCGTTCGAGAATGGTGAGACGGGCCTCACGGTCATGCGCGGGCAGCACTTGCACCAGACCGCGTAGCGCGCCCGCATGGCTCGGTGTAATTGCCAATGCCCGCTCGTAGAGCGAACGTACATCGGCATTGGCGTCGAGGCGACGAGCGCCATTGGCCCATTCGACCATCTCGTCGGCGTTATTACGGTTCGCGCTGGCGGCAAGCGCCGTCACGCGCTCACGGATGCGCGTGAGGTAAGCATGGTGCTGCTTCCAGTCGCTCGCGTGCTCGCGGCGCCACTTGGCATCGAAGTGCGCGATCCACTTTGGCGCATCGGCGAGCAGAGCCAGCGCCCATTGAGTCGACCAGCGCGGCATGGCGGATGTCTCGTTCAGCGCCTCAAGGCGGTCGCGCAACACGGGATGTGTATCGTCGATGCTGCCAACACTGCGTAGCGCACCGCGCAAGGCCGCGCGGGCAAAGTCATCTTCAACGGGCGCGCAAAGCTTCGACGCCATGGACGCAAACGGCCCCACGGGCAGTTGCTCATCCACCGCACGCCCCCAGTGCTCGGGCCAGAAACGCTGCGCATACCAAGCATCCTTGATTTCGATCTCCTTCAATGCCGCGCCGGTTTCGTGTGTGCCGAGAAGCCACCCGGCAATGCGGTCGGCCTCATATTCGTCCTGCCGGGCAAGTGCGAAAGTCTTCGCGGCGAAGCGCGGGAAATACCAGCGGAAGAAAGCCTGCGACGCGAAAGCCATCAGCCCTTCGTCCTGCTCGAAGCTGGCGTCGAGCCGGAGCCACGACAGGCGCGTACGGTAGATCCAGGCGCTGAGTTTGCCGTGGTCGCCACGTAGATGGCCGTACTCGTGCGCCAGCACGGTCATGACGCGCCGCCTGTCAAGCGCCATCAGTAGCGGCAAGCCGATGCTGAGATAGTTGATCGAACCGCCAAAGAAGCCGTAGCGCGGCAACTGGCAGATGCTGGCGTTAAACTCGCCGTCGAGAAAAACGCGGTGCACCGGCGGGCCGTTGATCTTCCGCCGGATGCGTTCAAGCGCATCAAAGAGCGCGGGTGCGTCCTCGCGCTTCAATTCCACACCGTCAGGCTCATCGAGACGAACCCACAGCGCGCGCAAGGTAACCCAGAGTAATCCGAGCGCGAAAAGCAACGGGTAAACTTGCCCGAATCTCAGACGCCCACCCTGCACCCAAATGCCGGTCACCCACACGATGATGCCGACCGCCAGGGCCAGACAGGCAAAGACCCACAAATATCCCAGCGTAGCGAAAACGGCAACGCTTCGTCGGTAAGCCCGGCTGTTCCCGGCACTGGCTTGCTCGCTCAACAGCACGAGATGCACGAAATCCGCGCGGTTCATTGCGCCCCTTCCCCAAGATGTAACTGGCCAACTGGCTTCTTCATTCTCTGCGCCAGTGCCACAACCAATATTTTTTTAGCTTACAACGCATTTCCCCTATTCAGGAGTACGTTTTGACAAATTGCACTGTATGGAGAGTGGCGCAGTTCCAGAAACCGCGCCACCGATGACTTTATCGTCATCGACGAAAGCAACACGGTCGGCGCATGGATGATCCTGTAAACTGTTCGAATGACGAAACAGCGTAAAAATTGGACGGACGGCAGACTTGCCTGGCGGCAAGCGGCATTGCGCGGCTTGGCCCTGATGCTGCTGGCGTCGGCCTGGCCGGCGGCGGCGGAAATTTACAAGTGCCGCACCGCCGATGGCCGCACCGAGATTACCAACGCGCCCTGCCCGAGCGAACGCGGCACCTTGAGCGTGCGCGCCGACGAAACCGTGCCGGCCGAGACGCACGAGCAAGCCGAGCGCGATGTCCAGCGGATGCGCGATTTCGTCGACCAGCGCGCCAGCGAACAGCGCCAGGAAGCCGCCGCCGAGCAACAACGCCAAGCCGAGGAAAATCAGGCCGAGGCAACGCGCCGGGTCTATGCGGCGGAAAACATGGAAATCTGTCTGGCCGAACTCGGCCAAATCACGTTGCCGACCGACCGCCGCGCTGAACTGGAAGCCATCTGTCGAGCCAAAGCCGCCGCCCCGGTCGTGGTCGGCGTCCCCGTTTATGGCGGTATCGCCAGCCCGGTCGACGACTGCATCGCCCGCGTCATGCGCTTGCGCCTGGCGCCCGCCGAACAACAGCGCCGCATCGCTCAGTGCCGAGGCGTCGCATCACCGCCACCCCGACAGCCCGCTCCGCCTTCAGCAAAATCGCCAGCAAAGCCAAAGCCGCCGGCAACCTCGAACCAACTACCGGCGAAATCGCCCAAACGGCAGTAGCCGCTGCGCGCGCTGAAATGTCGGTCGGATAAACCGCCAAGCGGCGCCATTCGGCGGTTGTATATCTTATCCAGCCGCGTATGCGTTTGGAGAGAAGGCACTACCACCTCCCTGGGTCGAATCCTTCCTGGCAAGTCTGTAAGGATGTTTTCAGCGGCCAGATGATTTTGCGGCTACCGTTCATCAGGACGCGCTCCATACATACAATATCTACGTCTTCGCCTACCTCGACAAATTGGCCTTTTGCGTTGACGCGGCCCCATTTACCGGCCTTTTTCTCAATAAATGCCACGCCGTTCGCGCCATAAAACACGATGCTAAACATCACGACCGTTTGGCCTTTCGCGTTGATTAAACCCACGAACCGGTCTGATTCGATGCTTACGGACGCCAAACCATTGGCATCAAAGCTCCCTGCCCGGTCAAACCTGGGCGGAATCACGATCTTGCCTTTGGCGTTGATGAACCCGAATTTATTATTTTCCTTTATACGGGCCAAACCGTTGGCGTTAAAGCTCTCCGCTTCCTCAAATCGCACAGGGATTGCAACTTTCCCTTCGGCATTTATGAAAAATGGTTCTTCATAACTTGTAGCGACCAGTGCCAAACCATTCGCGGCAAAATCTTCCGCCGTGGCAAATTCCGGCGGAATGACCATCTCGCCCCTGGCGTTGATATAGCCATCATTACGGCTTTCTTCATCGCGCACCCGTGCCAAGCCATTGGCGGCGAATTCATGAGCTTCCTCAAACCTTGGAGGGATCAGTATCTCTCCCTTGGCGTCGATGTAACCCCATTTCTTGTCCACCATAACCGCCGCCAGGCCATTGGCGGCGAAATGGCGTGCAGACTCAAATTTCGGCGGGATCACCATCTCATTTTTTGCGTTGATGAAACCGTATTTCCCGTCTTTTCCGACAAGCGCCAAGCCATTGGCGGCAAACCAACCCGCACCCTCAAACACCGGCGGAATAACCAGCTCACCCCGATCATTGACATAGCCCCATTTGCCGTTTTGTTTAACGGGCGCCAAGCCATTGGCGGCAAAATTCCAGCCATCCTCAAACACTGGCGGGATTACGATCTTGCCTCGGGCATTGATGAAACCAAGCTTCTTGTCGTCCACTACAACCCGTGCCAAGCCATTGGCAGCAAAGGCATCTGCCCCGGTAAATTCTTGCAGCGGAATCACCACCTCGCCCCGGGCATTGATGTAGCCGCACTTGTCTTCCATGCAAATGGTGGTCAGGCGGACTATCTCGCTTTTCTTTGTGTCAGCCGCATGAGTGGGCAAACTGAACCCCTGGAGGCCAATCAAGACCGGCAAGGCCATCGCCATCAGGCTGATGGCTCCATTTTTTCGCATGAAATCCATCCTGGTACCCTCTCTTGGTCAATGTTGCTGAATTCACTCGCTGGCCGGCGGTGCAACCTTGATGATTTCTTCCAGCGAGGTGATGCCTTGGGCCGCCTTGATGGCGCCGGATATGCGCAGCGGGCGCATGCCTTCGCGGTGGCACTGGTCGCGCAGGCGGGCCACCTCCATTTGCGGTGTGATCAGCTTGCCCACTTCGAGCGAGTTGAGCAGGATTTCGTAAATGCCGACGCGCCCGGTGTAGCCGGTCATCCGGCATTCGAGGCAGCCGACCGGCTGCCACAGTTGCGCCGGTTCCGCAGCTTTCCACGGCGCCACCAGCGAACGCCAGGCAGCCAGTTGCTCGTCGTCGACCGGCGCCGCCTTCTTGCAATGCGGACACAAGGTGCGTACCAGGCGCTGGGCCATGACGCCGAGCAGGGTCGAGTTGATGAGGTAGGCCGGCACGCCGAGGTCGAGCAGGCGGGTAACGGCCGAGGGGGCGTCGTTGGTGTGCAGGGTGGACAGCACCAGATGGCCGGTCAGCGCCGCCTGCACGGCCATTTCCGCCGTTTCCAGATCGCGGATCTCACCGATCATGATGATGTCCGGGTCTTGCCGCATGAGCGCCCGCACGCCGTCGGCGAAGCCGATGTCGATGCTGTGCTGAACCTGCATCTGGTTGAACGAGTCTTCGACCATTTCGATCGGATCCTCGATGGTGCACACATTGACCTCCGGCGTCGCCAAGTGCTTGAGCGTCGTATATAGCGTCGTCGTCTTGCCCGAGCCGGTCGGGCCGGTGACCAGCACGATGCCGTTCGGCGCGGCGGTCATCTGCTGCCAGCGCCCCTGGTCGTCCGGGGAAAAGCCGAGGGCGCGAAAATCACGCACCAGCACTTCCGGATCGAAAATACGCATCACCAGCTTTTCGCCGAAGGCGGTCGGCAGCGTGGACAGACGCAGTTCGACCTCCTGGCCGTCCGGCGTGCGCGTCTTGATGCGGCCATCCTGCGGGCGGCGCTTTTCGATCACGTCCATGCGCCCGAGTAGCTTGATGCGGCTGGTCATGGCGGTCATCACCGCCATCGGCACCTGGTACACCTGATGCAGCACCCCGTCGATGCGAAAGCGCACAAAGCCGAGATCGCGCCGCGGCTCGACGTGGATATCCGAGGCGCGCTGATCGAAGGCGTATTGCCACAGCCAGTCGACGATATGGACGATATGCTGGTCGTTGGCGTCAAACTGGCGGTCGCCCTTGCCCAGGTCGACCAGTTGCTCGAAGCTCGACAAACCGGGGCCGGTCGCCTCCTCGCCACGCACAGCCGCCTTCTTGACCGACTTGGCGAGATTGAAAAATTCGACCAGATAACGGCTGATATCCTCGGGATTGGCCAGCACCCGGCGGATGTCCTTGCGCAGCACGCGCTTCAGTTCATCGACCCATTCGCGGATGAAAGGCTCGGCGGTGGCGATCACCACCTCGTGCGCCGTGACCCGCACCGGAAGGATGTTGAAACGCGCCGCGTAGGCGCTGGACATGACATCGGCAACGCCGGTGAAGTCGATTTTGAGCGGGTCGATGTGCTGATATTCGAGCTTGCAGCGGGCGGCCAGCCACTCGGTCAGCGTCGCCAGCCCGAGCAGGCGGCCCGGCGGTTGCAGCGAGCGCCATTTCTGGTCGGCGATGACAACCAGCGGATGCGCCTTGTCATTCCGTGGCCGTTCCAGCTTCAGGGCATCGGCCGCCGCAGCCGCCACCAGGCCATCATCGACCAGCATGTGCAGCACCTCGGCCAGGGTCAGCCGGTGCTCGGGCGCGGATAGTTCATTCATCGGCGGCAATATAGCACGCTGTTCGGACGGCCAAGCCCAACTGTCAGCGGTTCCGGCAGGGCAATCGCATGAAAGGCGCGCTGCCTATGCTCTCCCTCGCCCTGCGTGTACAAGGTCGAAGGCCGCAGGACAGCCGGAGGCTGGTCCCGCGTACGGGATACCCTCCCCGCCGCCACTGCCAACGTTTGACGTATTACGATTACCGTAATAGCATGGCCTGCATGATCCAATCTTTCCACTGCAAGGACACGGAAGCCCTCTACGCTGGAGAGTTACCCAGACGGTTGCGGAGCATCAAGGATGCCGCCATCCGCAAGCTGCAAATGCTGGATTCGGCGAGCGCGTTGGATGACTTGCGTTCCCCGCCCGGCAACCGGCTGGAAAAACTCATCGGCGACCGGGCGGGACAATGGAGCATCCGCATCAACGACCAGTGGCGCGTGTGCTTCGTATGGACTGAGCACGGCCCCGCCGACGTTGAAATTGCTGACTACCACTGAGGAATGAAGATGAGTCGCCCGACCAATCGTATGCGCCCGGTGCATCCGGGAGAAATCCTGCGCGAGGAGTTTCTGGTTCCGCTGGGCATGAGCGTGAACGCCCTGGCAATAGCCCTGGCCGTGCCAGCTACGCGGCTGCATGAAATCGTCAAAGAGCGGCGCGGCATCACAACCGATACCGCATTCCGGTTGGCGCGCTACTTCAACACCACCCCCGAGTTCTGGCAGAACCTACAAGCGGCTTACGACCTGAAAACGCTGCCCACCCGCCAAGAGATCGAGCGCCGCATTCACCCACGCCTTGCCGCCGCCTGACCCTCACCGATCCGGCCAGATCCGGCCTCCTATGACTCTGCCGTCAGCGCCGGCGCAACGGCTCCAGCAGACTTCTCAGGTCATTGTGGTCAAGCTCATACATCAAGGCCAGCAGCCGGCCCAATTCGCCCTGGGGAAAGCCGGCGCGGGCAAACCAGCCGAGGTAGTGGCCGGGTAGGTCGGCGAGCAGCCGGCCCTGGTATTTGCCGAAGGGCATGGGCCATTCGACGAGCTTTTGCAAATCTTCCGCGTGCATGAAAAAACGGAGCCGTGGCCCCGTTCCCCTCTTACTTGCCCGACAAGGCCAGCATCAGGTCATTGATGCGCTTGACGAAGCCGGCCGGATCGTCGAGCTGGCCGCCTTCGGCGAGCAGGGCCTGTTCGAAGAGCAGCGTCGTCCAGTCGGCGAAGCGCGTCTCCTCGTACTTGAGCCGCGCCACTGCCGGGTGCTGCGGATTGATTTCGAGAATCGGCTTGGTCTCCGGCGCTTTCTGTCCAGCGGCCTTCAGCAGGCGGGCCAGGTTGCCGGAGGGATCGTGCTCGTCGGAAACCAGGCAGGAGGGCGAGTCGGTGAGGCGATGCGTGATGCGCGCATCCTTGATCTTGTCGCCGAGCGCGGCCTTGATCTTTTCCAGCAGGTCCTTGTACTCGTCGGCGGCTTTTTCGGCTTCCTGCTTCTCGGTTTCGTCCTCCAGCTTGCCGAGGTCGAGGCCGCCGCGGGCGACGGACTGCAAGGGCTTGCCGTCGAATTCGTTGAGATGGCCGACCACCCACTCGTCGACGCGATCGGAAAGCAGCAGCACCTCGATGCCCTTTTTCTTGAAAATTTCCAGATGCGGGCTGTTCCTGGCGGCGTTGAAGGTGTCGGCGGTGACGTAGTAAATCTTCTCCTGGCCTTCCTTCATGCGGCTGATGTAGTCGGCCAGCGAAACGATCTGGCGCTCGCCGTCGCCGTGGGTCGAGGCGAAGCGCAAGAGGCCGGCGATCTTGTCCTTGTTGGCGAAATCCTCGCCGACGCCTTCCTTGAGCACGTTGCCGAAGGCTGCCCAGAATTGGGCGTATTTCTCCTTGTCGGCGGCTTCATCGCTGGTCGCCAGAGCTTCGAGCATGCTCAGCACCTTGCGCGTGCAACCGCTGCGGATGGTGTCGATGTCCTTGCTCTGTTGCAGGATTTCACGCGAAATGTTGAGCGGCAGATCGGCGGAATCGACAACGCCGCGCACGAAGCGCAGGTACAGCGGCATCAGTTGCTCGGCATCGTCCATGATGAAAACGCGGCGGACATAGAGCTTGATGCCGTGGCGGGCGTTGCGGTCCCACAAATCGAAGGGCGCGCGGGCCGGGATGTAGAGAAGCTGCGTGTATTCCTGCTTGCCCTCGACGCGGGCGTGCGTCCAGCACAGCGGGTCCTCGAAATCGTGGGCGACGTGCTTGTAAAACTCCTTGTACTGCTCGTCGCTGATCTCCGACTTGCCGCGCACCCACAGCGCGCTGGCCTGGTTGACCGTCTCGTCCTCGTCGGTCACGACCTGCTCGCCCTTTTCCTTGTCCCATTCTTCCTTCTTCATCACGATGGGCAGGGTGATGTGATCGGAATACTTGCGGATAATGGATTTCAGCCGCCAGGCATCGAGCAGCTCATCTTCGCCTTCGCGCAGATGCAGGATCACATCGGTGCCGCGGCTGGCCTTGTCGACCATCTCGACGCTGTACTCGCCCTCGCCGGCCGATTCCCACTTCACCGCCTGACCGGCCTCGACGCCGGCGCGGCGGGAAATCACCGTCACCTTGTCGGCAACGATGAAAGAAGAATAAAAACCGACGCCGAACTGGCCGATCAAATGCGCGTCCCTGGCCTGGTCGCCGGTCAGGGCCGAAAAGAACTCCCGGGTCCCCGACTTGGCAATGGTGCCGAGATGAGCGACCGCCTCATCGCGCGACAGGCCGACGCCGTTGTCGGAAACGGTGACGGTGCGCGCCTCCTTGTCGACCGCGACGCGAATCTTCAACTCGCTGTCGCCGCCATACAACGCGGCATTGTTGAGCGCCTCGAAACGCAGCTTGTCGCAGGCGTCGGAAGCGTTGGACACCAACTCGCGCAGGAAAATTTCCTTGTTGCTGTACAAGGAATGAATCATCAAATGCAGCAGTTGCTTGACTTCCGTCTGGAAGCCGAGGGTCTCGCGATTGGCGGCGGACTCGGACATGCTTGAAACTCCCAAAGAAGGACAAAGTTTCAAAGTGGGGCCGGTTGCGCCGATTTCAAGTCCGGCCAGCGCAAAAGCCGCGCACCATGGCAAGCGCATAAATAAAGACATAAGGGCAAGGCCACGCCTTTACAATAGCTACTTAACCAACACCCTCAGCGCCAACGCCACTGGATCACCCCGCATCAGCGGCTGACAAGGAGAAGTTCCGATGAAACGCTCCGCCCCCCTGCGCAAGTTGTCGCGCGAGCACCATACGGCCCTCAGTCTGGCGCAGCGCATCGCCAAGGCCACCGGACCGGAAGAGCAAAACGCCCTGCTGGCGGCCATTCCGCCATCGTTTCGCGAGGGGCTGGAACGGCATTTCCAAGTCGAGGAAAAGGGCCTGCTGCGGCAACTGACGCAGTTGGGCGAGACCGCGCTGGTCGCGAGAGCACTGGCCGAACACGCGCAACTGCGAGTGCTGGCCGCCGCCATCGGGGCCGGCAAGGTTGACGCGCTGGCGCCGTTTGGCGCCCTGTTAAAGACTCATGTCCACTTCGAGGAAGGCGAGTTGTACGCCGTCGCCGAAGAACGCCTGTACGCCGCCGACTGAAAAACCTCAGCCGGCCGGCCCGCTTGCCAACTCAGCAGTTGCCAACTCTCCGGCCTGAAGCCGCAGCACGCGGTCGCACCGGGCGGCGATGGCTTCGTCGTGGGTAACCAGGATCAGGGTCGTGCCTTCCTTGGCGTTGAGATCGAACATCAGGTCGATGATCTGCCGGCCCGTCACCGCGTCGAGATTGCCGGTCGGCTCGTCGGCCAGCACCAGACGCGGCACCGGGGCAAAGGCGCGGGCCAGCGCGACGCGCTGCTGCTCGCCGCCGGAAAGATGCTTCGGATAATGCCGCAGGCGCTGGCCGAGGCCGACGCGCTCCAGCCACTGCCGGGCGGTATCGCCCGCGCCCGTGGCGCCGGCCAGTTCAAGCGGCAGCATGACGTTTTCCAGCGCCGTCAGCGCCGGCAGCAATTGAAAGGACTGAAAAACGAAACCGAGCAGGCGGCCACGCCGCACCGCCCGCGCATCCTCGTCGAGATCGGCCAGCGTCACGCCGTCGAGGCGAACCGTGCCGCTGCTGGGCAGATCGAGGCCGGCGAGGAGGCCGAGCAGCGTCGATTTGCCGGAACCGGAAGCGCCGACGATGGCAAGCGCCTCGCCAGCGCCGACGGAGAAGGTAATATCCTGCAAAATGCTCAGCGGCGCGCCGCCGTTATCGACGGTCTTGCCCAGATTCACCACTTCCATTACGGGTTGATCCGCCATGCGGCCCTTTCTCCTCTCGCTCATCCTGCTGCTCGCCGCCCCCACAACGCTGGCCGCGAAAACCATACTCGTCGTCGGCGATTCGCTCTCCGCCGGCTACGGCCTGCGCCCGGAACAAGCCTGGCCGTCGCTGCTGGCCGGACGGCTGGCCGAGCGGCGCCTCGATTATAGCGTCGCCAATATTTCCATCTCCGGCGAAACCACGGCCGGCGGCCGCTCCCGTCTGGCATCGGCGCTCCGCCAGCACAAGCCGGCGCTCGTCGTCATCGCCCTCGGCGCCAACGACGGCCTGCGCGGCCTGGCGCTCGACCAGATGCGCGGCAATCTCGACGCCATGATCGCAGCGGCGCAGCAGGCCGGCGCTCGCGTGCTACTGGCCGGCATGCGCCTGCCGCCCAATTACGGGCCGTATGCCGAACAATTCCAGGCCGTTTTCGCCGACCTCGCCCGAGCGCGCAAGACCGTGCTGCTGCCCTTCCTGCTCGAACCGCTCGCCAGCCGCCCGGAACTCTTCCTGCCCGACAACTTGCACCCAAGCGCCGCGGCACAGCCGCTGATCCTCGACCATGTCTGGACGGCCCTTGCGCCGTTGCTGCGCTAGCCAAAGGGCAAGAATATTCCTTGCGACGCATATGATCTTTAAGACATAATTAACTCATGAGCTGGACAGTCCTGTTCCACGATGCCTTCACGGCGGAATTCCGGCTGCTGGAAGAAGCCCTGCAAGACGAGTTACTGGCACACGCGGCATTGCTGAAGGCGTATGGGCCACAACTTGGCCGCCCTGCGGTGGATGGGCTGAAGGGTTCCAGGCACGCCAACATGGAGGAGTTGCGTTTCGCTTGGGAAGGCGGCGTATGACGATTCGCCTTTGCTTTCGACCCGAAACGCCGCGCCATTCTTCTGGTCGGCGGCAACAAGGGCGGCGCGAACCAGCGCCGGTTTTACAAAAAACTCATCGCAACCGCCGATGCGCGATTTGATGAACACTTGGCGCAGAAGGAGCACTGAGATGGCAAAAAAACTTGACGATATCCTCGCCGAACTGCCGGCGGAACGGCAGGCCGGGATTGCCGCACGCGCCCAAGAACTCGCCACGCTCAGGGATTTGCGCCTGGCGGCGGAACGCACGCAATGCGAGTTGGCGGCAAGCCTGAACGTGGGACAGGAGGCAATCAGCCGCCTTGAAAAGCGCAGCGACATGCTGCTCTCCACGCTTCGCCGCTACGTGGAGGGAATGGGCGGCCAACTTGATCTGGTCGTCCGCTTCCCGGACCGTCCCCCGGTGTCGCTGAAACATCTGGCTCGGTGAGAGCGCAAGGCCATCCGATACAGATAGCAAGCCCGGACTATAGCGGCAGACGATCACTCCGGCCATTCGCCTCGCGGCTTACCTTGGGGCTTGTTTGCGCCTGCCGGGAAATATAAGCTCAAGCATTTCTCGCGCACAACATCAGCCGGATGCAGCCCAAACGCCCCACGGTGGCCGATCTCGACCGTTTCGACGAGATCATCGACGTCCGCTCGCCGGCCGAATTCGCCGAGGATCACATTCCCGGCGCCCGCAACTGTCCGGTGCTCGACGATGCCCAGCGGGCCGAGGTCGGCACCCTGTACAAGCAATGCTCGCCCTTCGCGGCCAAGAAGCTCGGCGCCGCCCTGGTCGCCGAGAACATCGCCCGCCACCTGCGCGAGACTTTCCACGACCGGCCCAAACACTGGAAACCGCTGATCTACTGCTGGCGCGGCGGCGACCGCAGCGGCGCGATGACCACCATTTTCCGCGCCATCGGCTGGCCGGCCGGCCAACTGGACGGCGGCTACAAGGCTTGGCGCACACATGTCGTCGCCCGCCTGTTGGAACTGCCGGCCACGCTCTCCTTTCGCGTCATCAGCGGCCCCACCGGCTGCGCCAAAACGCGCATCCTGCAAGCCCTCGCGGCGCTCGGCGAACAGGCGCTCGACCTCGAATCGCTGGCCTGCCACAAAGGTTCAGTGCTCGGCGTGCTGCCGGATGCGCCGCAACCGAGCCAGAAAGGCTTTGAAACCGCCCTGCTGCTGGCCCTGCAAGCCTTCGACCCGGCCCGACCCATCTACGTCGAGGCAGAAAGCCGCAAAATCGGCAACCTGCACCTGCCGGCGGCGCTAATCGAGCGCATGCGCGCAGGCGAATGCCTCAATGTCGAAGCCGACATCGCCGCCCGCGTCGATTTTCTGCTGCGTGATTACGACTACCTGCCAGCCCGCCCGGAATTTCTCGCCAGCCGCCTGCAAGCCCTGCACGCCCTGCAAAGCCGCGAAACCCTCGACCGCTGGCGGAATTACGTCACCACCAGCCGCTGGCCAGCCCTCGTCGGCGAATTGCTGGAACTGCACTACGACCCGCTCTATCGCCGCTCACAAACCCGCCACTACGGCCCGACGCCGCAGCGGAATTTTTATGCTGATGATTTGTCGGCGGCGGGGATAAACCGGTTGGCGGTAGCTATTGTTGAAGCGGGGAATGGCGGCTGAAAATGCTGGACTGTAGGCTGGGTAGAGTGAAACGAAACCCAGCATTGCAAGCAAGTTGCTGGGATTACGCTACCCTTCACCCCATTAGCTTACGCCCCTACTTCTGCTCCGCCAGCGCCAAGGCGACAGTCTTAGCATCTTCCCGGTCAAGGAACAGGTATTCGAGCTTGCACGAGCCAAACTCTCGCTCCAACTCGCGTTGACGAACGGGGTGGTTTCCAAAACGAAAGCTGCACGTGGACGCAGCCGAAGATGGAATGCGATAGACGCCGAAGCTCCGAGGAATTGTGAGTCTGCCATCCGGGCGCACGGCAGCGGGACTGATCGCGCGGGTGACGATGTGCTTTATCGAAGTCAAAATATTCTCCTATAAGGGTTCTGCTCGCCGAATGGCATCGAGCGAACATGGCGGGCAAAAACATCATGGCCGAACAATGTAAAACCATGACATCCGCTGGAACACATAAATGTGCTTTATAGTATTTTGAGATCGGTGATCGAACAGCTCGTTTTGGTCGCTTGGTTATGAATAAAACCCATGCTGAAGTCATTTATTCGCTTGGACTTGCCAGCGGGGACTATTTCATAAATCACTCGCTTATTGCTGTCGATATAAGTGCCACTGTTAGAGGCATGTCGACAGGTCAGCTCAATGTCCTTTACGCTTTGCTTCCCCTTGTTTACGAAAGTCAGGCTTACCTCCATGATATTGTCGAAGCCAGCAGTCTGCCAAGACATGTTTTTTAGCTCTATATTCGCCATAGCTGCCACTTTGGGATCAGGAGTAGCTGGTTCAACATTCGCCATGGCTGGCATTTTAGAACTAGGAGCAGGTGTTGGCCTAGCTGGTGTTGTATGGTTAGAAGTGGATCCTCCTGAACCGAAGCTGGCCATGAACCAAATCCCGGCGGCAGCACTAGCCAACCCAATTAGTATTTCGCCACCAGACAAATGATTGGCTTTTTTATTGGGATGCCCACACTTCGGGCAGGTTGGTGCCTTCTGTGACATTTCCTGGCCACAGTTGGCGCACTGAATATTCTTCAAGTTTCACTCTCCTATAAGTGTCAGAAAATGGAGCTATGTAACCGTATGACTCCGCGTCCAAGGTGAGTATGCTCGCTTGCCCGTTGCCGCAACAACAATCACAACAGCATAAAGCGCAGACTCTATTTCCGTGTAGCCTCGACGAGAACACACGGTTGTTGCACTATGCCCGAACTAGAAGTATAAGTAAGAACATTTTTATCGTTAATGATAAAACTATATAGCTTTTCCCCCACATAGGCGCCGAATCTATTCTTGGCGTTAACTTCTACAAAGCCACAATAGCCGTACATAACTTTCCAATCCTTATCGGACCTTGACCAAAACACTTGGTATCCTTTCGCTAGAGCATCATAAAACTTGTACACCGCTGAATACGGGTCGATCAATGACGCGCCAATGGAATCTTTAATTACCTGTTTATAATCTCCCAGGTTAGGCGTGCTGCCGTAGTTCGCACCTTGTATTTCTTGAGCCGTTGGTTGTGGCATTTGAGCGCATCCGACCATGCCGAACATAAGCGCCGACGACAAAACCAGCAATATCTTTTTCATACCGCCCTCTCGTGAACAGGAATGGAAGAAAACGGGGCAAACCGCAATTAACATTGCCGGTTCATGCCCAAAAGATTCGAAAGTCATGATACTAAGGAACTCTTAGTGTTACGTCAACGCCGCCCTAAGATCATCTTAGCCTCTGCACAAGGGGCCAAGAATGTCCATCTTCTCGAAGCGTCTCAAGGAAGCCAGACGCGAGGCCGGGTTGTCTCAGGAGCGGCTTGGCGTGTTGGCGGGGATCGACGAAATGTCGGCCAGCGCACGAATGAACCAGTATGAGCGGGGCAAGCACGAGCCTGATTTTTCAATGGTGGAACGGATCGCTCGCGCCCTGAAGCTCCCGGCTTCCTTTTTTTACGCTGAGGATGACGATGAGGCCAGGCTGCTTCGGTGGTTCTGCCGCCTCGACAAGGATGAGAGAGCAGAAGTGATGCGAATGGTATCTACCCTACAGGGGTAAGCAAGCCCGGGGTAGACTGGACAAGGCCGAAGGCCGCTGTCCGGCGGTTGTGAGCCTTTGACGCAAAGCGTCACTGTTTTTGTAATGGATTGTCGGACTGCGCCGCTGCGCGGCTTGTCCAACCTACGACTCCCTACCGCGCCTGTTTATATATCCCGCACAACACAAATCGCCTGCCGCATCGCCGGCTTCGGCCGCTCGACGTAGCCTTCGGCGTAGGCGATTTCGCCCAGGCCGGCGGCGGTGATGGCGCGGAGTTCACCGGGGCGGAGCAGGAAGCAAGGATGAGACGATGCTGTGTCGGGGAGAATGTCAGGATGTCACACCTCTTTCCGATACGGTAAAATGCCGTATCTATGGAGGTGCGCCATGACTACAACTACACGCTTTGATCTCAAAATGGATGCTGAGGACAAGAATGTCATTGCCCGGGCTGCCGCCCTGATGGGAACGACCATGGCGGGTTTCGTGCGCTGGGCGGCCAAGGAAAAGGCGCAACAGTTGCTGGAGCGCGAATCGCGCATCACACTGTCCCGGCAGGATTTCACGGCATTCACCGCGGCCCTGGAAAGAGCGTTCGCGCCGAATGAGGCGCTAAGGAATGCCATTACCCAGGCCGGGGAAAAGGTCCGCCGTGTTTGAGGAAGGGCCGCTGGCGCCTGCTGTCCATGATCGGGCCGGGTTCGACTGCGGCGTGCCGGAACTGAATGTGTATCTGCGGCAATTTGCAGAACAGCACCGGCGGCGGGGCATCACTTCTGTTTTCGTGCTGACGGATACCGAGGCTCCGGCCAAGATTTTGGGTTATTACACGCTGAGCGCCGCCGAAGTGGATGCTTCAAACTTGAGCGATGCCGATCGTCGGCGTTTGCCACGCTATCCTGTACCGTGCTACCGCATGGGGCGGTTTGCCACGGCTGTGGATCGGCACGGACATGGCATGGGACGCCTGCTGATGGGTTGCGCTGTGGATCGTTGCCTCAAAGCGAGCGAGCAGATAGCGGCTTATGCGCTGATCGTGGACGCCAAGGATGAGCAGAGCAAAAAGTTTTACGAACACTATGGATTCACGGCTTTCGCAAGCCAACCGCTTTCGTTGTATTTGCCGTTGAAGCAGCGTAGAAGCAACCACACTGGCAGCGCCGAAGGTTAAGCGCAGCCCGGAGTATGGGCGAGGCCGAAGGCCGCTGTCCGGCGGTTGTGATCAATGGATTGCCGGACTGCACCGCTGCGCGGCGTGTCCACCCTGCGATTCACTCCCGCACCGCACAAATCGCCTGACGCATGGCCGGTTTCGGTTGGTCGACGTAGCCCTCGGCGTAGGCGATTTCGCGCAGGCCGGCGGCGGCGGTGAGGGCGCGGAGTTCGCCGGGGCGGAGCAGGAAGTCGGGATTGCTTGGCTTGCCGTAGGCGGCGTTGCCGTCCATGAAGGTTTCGTAGATCAATACGCCGCCCGGCGCCAAGAGGGCCAGCAGATCGGGCAGGCGCGGTCGCCACAGGTAGTTGGTGACGACGATGCCGGCGAATTGTTGGCCGGCCAGCGGCCAGCTTGCGCCTTCGAGATCGAGGCAGGCGGTGGTGATGCCGGCGATGCCTTGCAATCCGGCCAGGGCCGCCGCGTCGCGGTCGGCGGCCAGCACCGGCCAGCCGCCCGCCGCCAGAAAGCGGCTGTGACGGCCGCTACCGCAGGCCAGGTCGAGCACTTGCCGCCCCGCCGGCAGGCGCGCGGCGTGGGTCTCGACCCAGGACGAAGGCGCTATCATGGCGCATGCTTGATGGACGGAGGCTGTCATGGCGGATGGCGTGGTCGTTGCCGAAAGCGGCAAGGGAAGATACCAGCAGGATGTCCGGGCCGGCCAGCCTGGGCGGCGATGATATCGGCCCGGCGCCTTTCGATTTTCTGCTCGCCGCGCTCGGCGCCTGCACGTCGATCACCCTGCGCATGTACGCGGAACGAAAGGGCCTGGCGCTACGCCATGTCAGCGTCGCGCTGCGGCACGAGAAGGTGGAAATCGACGGCAGCCGCCGCGACCGCATCGAACGGCGCATCACCCTGGAGGGCGAGCTGACCCCCGCCGAGCGCCAGCGGCTCCTGGAAATCGCCGAAAAATGCCCGCTCTTCCGCACCCTCAGCCAGCCAGTGCTGATTGAAAGCAGTTTGGAGATGGCGGGCGGCGATGAAGCGCCGGCTGCACGATGATTCGGACATCTTTCCGTGCTAGAATTGTGCGTTGCACAACAGCACTCGCCGCCAAGGACACGCCATGCTGGAACAGCACTATCTCACGACCCTGTTCGAATCGAAATCGGTTGCCGTGATCGGCGCCTCCGAGCGGGAAAACTCAGTCGGCAACGTCATTTTCAGGAACATCCTCAATTCGGGCTACAAGGGCCGTCTGTACGCCATCAACCCGAAGTACGAAACCATCCTGGGCCAGCCGGTCTACAAGTCGATCGAGGAAATCGGTGCCCGCGTCGAGATGGTGGTCATCGCCACTCGGCCGCAGACCGTGCCACAACTGATCGAGCAGTGCGGACGCAGCGGCGTGCAGAACGTCATCGTCATTTCCTCCGGCTTTTCCGAGTCCGGCCATGTCGGCGCCGCCATCGAGCGCAAGATGCTTGAAATCGCCCGCTCCTACAGCGTGCGCGTCCTCGGCCCCAACTGTCTCGGCATCATCCGCCCCGAACTCGGCCTGAATGCCACTTTTACCCGCATCTCCGCCACGCCGGGCAACCTGGCGCTGGTTTCGCAATCCGGCGCCATGTGCTCGGCGGTGCTCGACTGGGCCAAGGCCAACCAGGTCGGCTTTTCCTCGGTGATCTCGCTGGGCATGACCGCCGACATCGATTTCGGCGAAATCCTCGATTACCTGATCTACGATAACCGCACCCACTACATCCTGATGTATGTCGAGGGCATCCGCCACGCGCGGCGCTTCATGAGCGCGTTGCGCTCGGCTGCGCGCATCAAGCCGATCATCCTGCTCAAGGCCGGCCGCCACGAGGCCGGCTCGCTGGCGGCCTCCGCCCATTCGGGCATGGCCGCCGTTTCCGACAGCGTTTTCGACGCCGCCGTGCGCCGCGCCGGCGTGGTGCGCGTGCAGAACGTCGGCCAACTGTTTTACGCCGCCAAGGCGCTGGCCTCCAAGTTCCGCCCGCGCGGCGACCGTCTGGCCATCGTCACCAACGGCGGCGGCCCCGGCGCCATGGCCGCCGACCGTACCGGCGACCTTGGCATTCCGCTGGCCGAGTTGAGCAACGAGACGGTAACCAAGCTCAACAAGACCTTGCCGCCGAACCGCTCGCACAAGAACCCGATCGACATCGGCGGCGACGCCACGCCGGAACGCTATCGCGAGACGATCCTGGCCGTCACCCAGGATCCCAATGTCGACAGCACGCTGATCATGCTCTCGCCGCAGGCGATGACCGACCCGATGGGCGTTGCCAAGGCCGTCATCGAAGTCTCCGAGAAACTCGACCGCTCGCTGATCTGCTGCTGGATGGGCGAGGAACAGGTGCTGGAGGCGCGCAAGCTGATCGAGGATGCGGGCATTCCGGCCTTCCGCATGCCGGAGACGGCGATCGAACTGTTCCACCACGTTTCCAAGTATTACCGCAACCAGCATTTGCTGCTGCAAACGCCGGAACCGACCCGCCAGCATGGCCGGCCAGAGGCCGAAGGGGCGCGGATGCTGATCGAGGCGCTGCTCGCCGAGCGGCGCAAGGTGCTGTCGGAAATGGAATCGAAGGCCATCCTGCGCGCCTTCAAGGTGCCGGTGGCGCAAACCATGGTCGCCCGCACGGCCACCGAGGCGCTGCTGCTGGCCGAGCAGATCGGCTTCCCCATCGCCATGAAGGTCGATTCGCCGGATCTGCCGCACAAGTCGGATGCCGGCGGCGTGCGCCTGAATATCCAGAACGCGCCGGCGGTGCGCAACGCCTACCACGACATCATCGACACGGTGCAAAAGCGGCACCCGACGGCCAAGATCAACGGCGTTTCGATCGAACCCTTCCTCTCCCGGCCGAACGGTCGTGAGTTGATGATCGGCGTCTTCCGCGACCCGATTTTCGGGCCGGTGATCACCTTTGGCGCCGGTGGCTTCGATGTCGAAATTTTCAGCGACCGCTCGGTCGCCCTGCCGCCGCTGAACAAGTTCCTGGCCAAGGATTTGATCGACTCGACACGGGCCTCGAAAATCCTCGGCCAGTTCCACAACATGCCGCCGGTCGACCGCGACGCGCTGACGGAAGTGTTGCTGTGCATTTCCGAAATGGTCTGCGAACTGCCCTGGATTCAGGAGCTCGACCTCAATCCGCTGATCGTCGACGAACACGGCGCCATCGCCGCCGATGCGCGCATCGTCATCGACCACGCCGCCGCTGGTTCCGGAGACCGCTACGCGCACATGTCCATCTACCCCTACCCGGTGCACCTGATCCAGGAATGGCAAATGAACGACGGCCAGACCGTCACCATCCGCCCGATCCGCCCGGAGGACGCCGACCTCGAACAGGAATTCGTCAAGAGCATGACCGATGAGTCGCGCTACTACCGCTTCATGGACACCCTGCGCGAACTGACCCAGACCATGCTGGTGCGCTTCACGCAGATCGACTACGACCGGGAAATGGCGCTGGTGGGGACGATTACCGACGACGAGGGCAAGGAAAAACAGATCGGGGTCGCCCGCTACGTCGGCAATCCGGACGGCGAATCGGTCGAATTCGCGCTGGCCGTCAGCGACGACTGGCAGAAGTGCGGCGTCGGCCGCAAGCTGATGACGGCGCTGATCGACTGCGCCCGCATGAAGGGCTACCGTGCCGTGGTCGGCGACGTGCTATCGACCAACAGCAAAATGTTCCGCCTGATGACCAGCCTCGGCTTCACCATCCACCCGCATCCCGATGACACGGCCGTCAAGCGCGTGGTCAAGCCGCTGACCGGCGCCTGATTCCATTTTCTTCCCAACAAAAAGCCGGTCGCATAAATGACCGGCTTTTTTATCTTGGTGACGCAAACGCCGAGCTTTATTCGCCGTGGTCGCCGTAGAAATTGACGTCGTAAGGATAAGGCTTTTGCGCCACGCGCGACGCGGCATGTGCCGCCGTCTCATCCGTCGTCTGCTTCTTGTCCCACCACAGGGCGCGGCCGGCTTTCTGCTCGGCGCGCCAGTGCGGATTTTTCTCCATCAGATCGTTCATCCACGCCATGTGGTCCGATACGTAGCTCGAATTGACCCTGCCCATTGGCTGTATTCCCCGCGCAAGCAAAACAATGAATTTGATTTTAGCACGTCAGTGGATGACGATGGGGCGGGCGCTGTCCTTGCAATAATCATCGAGGAAGGCGTCGATGGTGGCGTAGTCGCGCTCGGCTTCGGGAATATCTTCCATCGCGTGGAAAAAGTGGCGGGCGAGCACGCCTTGCACGAACAGGGTCCGCATCCCGTCTTTGTCGAACAACTCGAAGCCCTGCTGGGCCGGGTAGGCCAGAATCCAGAAATGCTCACTGTTGTAGATGACGTTCATGGCGGGCCTCCGAAAACACACTGCTCCCGAGTTTGTTAACGGCGGCTCCGCGCCTTCCTGAAGGCCGCCCGCCGGCAACTCAGGTGGCTTTCATCCGGTACCACAGAGCGTAGGCCCAGCAGGCGATGCAAAAGCCGGTCAGCAGATTGAGCGAGGCGAAAACCAGAATCGCCACTGCCGGGATACTGCCGATCCGCAAATCCAGCAGCCAACTCGCCACCATCACCAGACCAGCGACGAAGGCCACCTTGTCAGAAAACATCTCGGAGCCGGCATTTTGCAATTTCTGCCAACCCAGCTTGCGGGTGATGCCGGCGAACAGCCGGTACGAGAGGCAACGGTGCGGCGACACGAAACCGCGCAGGAAGGCGCCAAGCACCAGTAGCAGCGATACCCAGAGATAAGGGGTGAACAGATACAGCGCGGCGATGATGGAACTCATCGCCGCTTGCAGGCGATAGGCATTGGCACAGACGGGAGCAATATCGAAACGCAACATGGCGGCACTCATATCAGTAAATCAGGGATTTCTAATGTTAAGCCAAAAGCCGCCCCCCGGCAAGCCGCAAGACAAGGTCGGCAAGCACGCCATGTCATGCAGGATGGCTTTCTCCATCCGAACGACATTCTACCATTGCATGATCAATGCGCCTTGAGTAGCATCCCTAGCATGACATCATGGTGTTGGGCCGGAAGCTGATGTCATGCCAGAAATGGCCGACAGCCTTCCCGTCTCCCGCCAAGCGCGCTCCAAACCGGACAACTCTGGCTTTACGGGAAGCTTCCCCCCTTCGCGGAAGGAAGACAGGCAAGCCTCCTCTCCCATGCTTTCTCTGGACGCCATCATGCTCAACAACCTCAAAGTCGCCACCAGGCTTTTTTCCCTCACCGCCTTTGCTTCCCTCGTCACCATCGTCGTCATGCTGTTTGGCATCTTCGGCATGAAACACATTGCGGGCGGCACGGAGGTCATGTACAAGGAAAGAGCCGTGGCGCTGGTTCAGCTTGGCATAGTCGATGCCAACCTCATTGCGATCGGCGGCGATATGTTCCGCGCCTTTCAGCACAACCCCGACTCCGAAACCGCCAAAATCCACAGCGACCATCCGGTCGAGCGTCATCTGACCGATGCCGAGGCACGAATGAAGGCCATCGACGAATCCTGGGCGCTCTATATGGCCACGCCCCTGAGCGACGAGGAAAAAGCGCTCGCCACCAGGTTTACCGAGGATTACGCCAAGTACATCGGGGAAACCGTCCGTCCCACCATCGCCTCCTTGAGAGACAACGACTTTGCCAACGACGTCGTCACCAAATTCGTCCGGGGAAACCGCCAACTGGGCGGCGTCCTGGAGAAGAACGCCACCGATCTGATCCAGGTGAATGACAAACTCTCCGAGCTGAATTTCGAGGACGCCACGCAAACCTACAATTCGTCGCTCATCTACATGCTGATCGCCTTCTTCGGCGGTTTGCTGCTATCCATGCTCATCGCCTGGAGCATCATCCGTTCCGTCGTCGCGCCGCTCTCGGAGTTGCGCGATACGATCTGCGCAATTGAGCGGACCGGCGATTTCACCTGGCACGTAACGATTTCCGGGACGGACGAGGTCGGCCAGACCGCGGCGTCCTTCAATCACCTGCGGGAAATGCTGCAAAAAGTCCTGCAAGAAATTTTCCATGACACGGATCTGCTCGACAAGGCCGCGATCGAACTGACCACCACCGCACAGCAGGCCGCCCAAAGCTCCCAGATGACCAGCGAGACTTCCTCGGCAATGGCCGCCTCGATGGAGGAAATGACCGTCAGCATCAATCATGTCGCGCAATCCTCGCAGGAAACCTCGCAAATTACCCAACGCACCAGCAAACTCTCGGAACAGGGCGGCGAGGTCATCCGCCAAACCATTGGCAAAATGCACGTCATGGCCGAAGCGGTGCGCAAGTCCGCCGAGAATATCGGTGAGTTGAGCCGGCAATCCGAAAGCATTTCCGGCATCGTGCAAGTAATCAAGGATGTCGCCGACCAGACCAATCTGCTGGCGCTGAATGCCGCAATCGAAGCGGCGCGCGCCGGTGAACAGGGGCGAGGTTTCGCCGTGGTCGCCGACGAGGTGAGAAAACTCGCCGAACGCACCAGCAAAGCCACCGGCGAGATCAGCACGATGATTTCCGCCATCCAGGAGAGTTCACAACTGGCGGTCAGCGTGATGGCCGACGCCGCCGAGCAGGTCGAATCCGGCGTCGCCCTGGCCGATCAGGCCGGAACGGCGATCACCGACATTCAGGAAGGCTCCGCGGAAGTGCAGACCTGTGTCAACGACGCCACGTCGGCCCTGTCCGAACAGAGCACCGCCAGCCAGTCGATCGCCCAGCAGGTCGAGCGCGTTGCCCAGGCGTCCGAACAAAACAGCACCGCCGCGAAAGATGTTTCCGAGGCAGCGGCAAACATCGAGCAGCTGGCGCGCAGCATGCGCGACACGCTGTCGAAATTCAAGGTTTGAGATTCTCTGAACAAGCGCTCACTCTGATGAATATCGTCATAAAAGCGACAGCACTTGTAGAGAATACATTCTGAAATTCAAGGAGTTGGCGCTTGATCGGGCGCAAGGCGGGCAGGCGCTTGCGGCGGTAGCCAAGGAAGTGGGCGTGCTAGAGCCGACCTTGCGGAACGGGGTTACGCGAGTCCGTGCAGGGTTACCCTCGCCAGCCATGCCGACATGAAGGCCACGAGCTTCGAGTACATCGAAGTCTAACCGGAAACGGCTGCACTCACCCCTCGGCTAGCGTTCGCCCACCCTTGGGAAGACGAAAAGGGAAGCTCAAACCAAGCCATGCTGGATTGGCTTTCTCCATCTGAACAGCATTCCACCATTGCATGATCAGCGCGCCTTGAGTAGCATCCGCAATATGATGACACGGTATAGCGCAGACTCCGAAGTCATGCTGAAAATAGCTGACAGCCCTTCCCTCCCCAAACGATCACGCCCCAGACCTGCCAGGCCCGATTGTGCAGGAAGCCCCCGCCAAACAGGGAATACATCCAGGTCTTAATCCGTTGCGATAGCAATTACCTTTCCAACTTCTCTTTGGATCCAATCATGTTTAGCAATCTCAAAGTCGGCAGCAGGCTCTATATCCTCACCACCTTTGCCTCCGTAATCACTGTCGTTGTCATGCTGTTTGGCATCTTCAGCATGAAACACATTGCGGCCGGCACGGAGGTCATGTACAAGGAAAGAGCCGTGGCGCTGGTTCAGCTCGGCATAGTCGATGCCAGCCTCATCGCGCTGGGCGGCGATTTTTTCCGCGCTTTTCAGCACAATCCCCAATTTGAGGTTAACCAGGTTCACAGCGACCACGCGCTCGAAGTGCATCTGACCCAGGCTGAAGGACGGATGAAAGCCATCGAGGCAGCGTGGGCGCTCTATATGGCCACGCCTCTGAGCGATGAGGAAAAAACGCTGGCCGCCCAATTCACCAAGGAATACGCCCAGTACGTCAATGAAACCATCCGCCCCGCCCTTGCCTCACTGCGAGCAAACGACTTTTCCAACGAAGTCATTGCCAAGTTCATTCGGGGAAGCCGCGGATTAGGCGCTGCGCTGGAGAAAACCTCCCTCGATCTGATCAGCGTGAATGACAAGCTCTCCGAACTGAATTTCGAGGACGCCACGCAGACATATCACTCGTCGCTCACCTATATGCTGATGATTTTCGCGATCGGCCTGTTGCTGTCTATCTTCATCGCCTGGAACATCATCCATTCCATCGTCGCGCCGCTCACGGGCTTGCAGGAGAGAATAGGCGAAGTCGAGCAGAGCGGCGATTTCACCCAGCGCGTACCAGTCTCCGGCGCCAACGAAATCGGACAAACCGCGACCTCCTTCAATCAACTGCTGGGAAGTATGCAGAAAGCCCTGAAAGGGATTTTCCAGGACACGGATCTGCTCGACAAGGCCGCGGTCGAACTGACCGCCACCGCAGAGCAGGCCGCCCAAAGCTCCCAGATGACCAGCGAGACTTCCGCGGCAATGGCCGCCTCGGTGGAGGAAATGACCGTCAGCATCAATCATGTCGCGCAATCCTCGCAGGAAACTTTTCAAATTACCCAACGCACCAGCAAACTCTCGGAACAGGGCGGCGATGTCATCCGCCAAACCATTGGCAAAATGCACGTCATGGCCGAAGCGGTGCGCAAGTCCGCCGAGAATATCGATGAGTTGAGCCAGCAATCCGAAAGCATTTCCGGCATCGTGCAAGTGATCAAGGATGTCGCTGACCAGACCAATCTGCTGGCGCTGAATGCCGCAATCGAAGCGGCGCGCGCTGGCGAACAGGGGCGAGGTTTCGCCGTGGTCGCCGACGAGGTAAGAAAACTCGCCGAACGCACCAGCAAAGCCACCGGCGAAATCAGCACGATGATTTCCGCCATCCAGGAGAGTTCACAACTGGCGGTCAGCGTGATGGCCGGCGCCGCCGAGCAGGTCGAATCCGGCGTCGCTCTGGCCGATCAGGCCGGAACGGCGATCACCGACATTCAGGAAGGCTCCGCAGAAGTGCAAACCTGTGTCAACGACGCCACGTCGGCCTTGTCCGAACAGAGCATTGCCAGCCAGTCGATCGCCCAGCAGGTCGAGCGCGTTGCCCAAGCGTCCGAACAAAACAGCACTGCCGCGAAAGATGTTTCCGAGGCTGCGGCAAACATCGAGCATCTGGCGCGCAGCATGCGCGACACGGTGTCGAAATTCAAGTTTTGAACCTGAAAACCGCTTATCGCCTGGCCGAGCGCGCCAAATAAACGCTGCGCAGCTCCTGCCACAATTGATGCCCGCTCGCCCAGGCCATGAGCAATGCGCCCAGCGCCCCGCCGATACCGGAAATCAATAGCGGCAGGAGCAACTCGCTCGGCCGCCAGCCCCAGTGGAAAATCACCGCGACCGATGCCGCCGAAGAACCGAGCGCAACCAGTAGGCTTTTTCCCCAGACGCGCAGTATTGCCCTAGTGCTGAAATGGATGTGCTTGCGCGCCGCATGAAGCCAGAAAACGGATGACAGCAGCCCGGCAACGATCAGGCATTGGCTGAGTTGCAACAGGTCGAGTAGCGCGCCAATCGTCACCGCGATCAGGGTCGCCAGCATCGACAGCAATGTCGCCTTGAGGACATCGTTGACGGCGCCGATGCCAATCAACGGCTGCGAACAAATCGCGCCCGGAATGGCAAATGCACAGGCGACGGCCAGCCAGCGCGCCGGATCGACCGCATCATCCCACTGCACACCGTAAAGAATACGAATAGCCGGATAGGCCAGTAAGGCAATACAACTGAAAAAAGCCCAGCCCAGCCCGGTGATCAGTTCCATCGCCACCAGGAAAGGGCTGCTGATATCGCGCGCCTCGCGCGACTGGCGGGCGAAATAAGGCAGCGCCACGGTATTGACCGCGTCCATGACCAGACGCTGGAACATTATCACCAGCCCCTGGCCGCGGCTGAATAGACCGGCGGCCACCATACCTTGCAGCTTGCCCAGCAGGAGTTCCGGGGCGCCGCCGGACAAGGCCTCCATCAACGAGGTAACGGCTAGTTTGCCGCCGAACGAGACGACATCGCCAATGCCGTGCATGATCGGCCGCCAGGGCAGACGCGGACGGGCAACCAGCCAGATCGTGACGATACCAGCCACGGTCGCCACGGCATTGCCCCAGGCCAAACTGACCGGGCCGAAGCCGTACCAAGCGAGGCCGATGGCCGCACCCGCATGGCCCAGCGCGCTGACGAAGCGCATGGCGGCAATCGGACCCAAACGCATCTCCCGCACCAAGCAGGCATAGGGATAGGCGGAAAAAGGCGTGATAGCGCAATTGAGAGCCAACACCAGCATAATGTCGACCATTTCCGGCTCACCGTAGAAGCGGGCAACCGGCGTCGCCATCACCAACACCAGCGCGGCGAAGAACAGGCCGAGTCCCAGTTGCACGCTCCAGTTGGCACGCATTTTTTCTGTCGTCAGCGACTTGTTCTGGATCAGATACTGCACGGTACCCAGGTCGCGGAAAGTAGCGATGAAGCCGAGCAGGATCATGGCCACCGAATAGATGCCGATTTCCGACGGCGTCAGCAGCCGGGCGATTACCATCGACGAGGCGGTATGAATCACCAGCCCGGAATAACGGTCGAGAAAAGATAGCGCGAGGGCGGTGCGGGTCGTCGTCACGGGGCAGCTCTGCGAACGCCGTTCAGCCCGCGAACGGGCGCGGCTTGGCTTGCAGCCACTGGGAAAGGATCATCAGAATCCACACCAGCTCGCCGTAGTAACCGGGGTATTGTGGCAGATATTCCTTGAGCAGCCGGTCGAGGAAATCGGCGCGGACGATGCGGCGCTCGCGCAGATAATCCAGGGAATCGACGGCCAGCTTGCGCAAGGCCGCGTGTTCCACCGCCCAGACGCCGAAGGGCAGGCCGAAACCGTGCTTTTTCTTGGTGATGATTTCCGGCGGCAGGAAATCCTTCAGCGCCTCCTTGAAGAACCAGCGCAGGGTCAGACCTTTGACCTTGAGTTCAGGGTCGAGGCGCAGCGAAAAATCGACCAGCCGGTCGTCGAGCAACGGGAAACCGACCTCCAGCCCGGCCAGCCGTGCCGCCCCCAGCACCTTCGGCAAATCGTTGTCGGCCAGCGTGTATTTCCAGTCATACCACAGCATCCGGTTGACCAGCGAACTGGCATCGGCGGCGCGCCAGGTTTCCCGTTGCTGGCGCAGCGTATCCTGCGGCTCAACCTGGGCGAGGAATTCCGGCGCCAGCACCGTATCGAGACCGAGGCGGGCCAGCAGGTTGTACATCTGCATCCGGTCCGGCATCGGCACGCTGGCCTGTTCGACGTAGCTGACCGCTTTCTTGAGGCCGGGAATCCGGCCCGGCAAGGCCGTGCCGGTAAGAAGCGGTTGCAGCAGGCCACGCCGCAGGAAAGCGGGAATCCGCTCGTAAGCGCCGAATACCCGCTGCTTGGCGTAGCGGGTATTGCCGCCGAACAACTCGTCGCCGCCATCGCCGGCGAGAATCCGGGTCAAACCAGCTTCGCGCGCCGCCCTGGCGCAGTAATAAGCCGGCAGAACCGAGGAATTGCCGAAAGGCTGGTCGTAGGAGGCGGCAACCTGGGGAATGCCGGCGACCAAATCGTCCGGCGTCACATAATAGGCATGATGTTCGGCGCCGAAATGGCGGGCGGCGATGCGGGCATATTCCATTTCGTCATAGCCAGCCGCCGCAAAGCCGATGGAAAAGGCGCGCGCCGGCTGCCCGGTGACCTCGCGCAACAAACCCGCCACCGTCGAACTGTCGGTGCCGCCGCTGAGAAAACAGCCCGTTTGGCCAGCAAGCTGGTCGCGCACGCCATCCAGCAAAATCTGGCGAAACTCGGCCTTCATGTCGCCGAGCGGCGCTCGCCGCGCCTCGTCGAAATGCGGCTGCCACCACGGCGCAACAGTCAGCCGCCCGTTCTCGAACAAGGCGTAATGACCGGCCGGTAGCCGGAATACATCCTTGAACACCGTCCGCGGCGCCGGAATCATGTGGAAATAGAGATAATCGTAGAGCGCCTGCGGGTCGATGTCGCCAGCAGCGCCGGCCAGTTCGTCGGCCCGCTCGGCAACGCGCAATTCGCCATCGACAAGCCGATAGCACAGCCCATGCTGCGAAAAGCGGTCGACCGCGCAAAACACCTTGCCGTCCGGCCAGGCGATGACGACAGAGAACGCCCCCCGCACCGCCAAGGGCACAGCAACGCCGTGCCGCGCGTAAGCATCCAGCCACGCCGCTCCAGTCTCGCCAGCCAGCGCCGGATCGCTTGCTGGGATAGCGCCGGAAGCCGTGACTTTTATGTCATCCATATAAGCATCACTTGAAATTTCTTGAGTTAAAAACCAGATGCCGGAAAAACGGCAGGTAACGCCAGCCGCCAGGGTAAAGCAGGCTTCTCAGATGCGCTCCCCAAGCGGCTGTCATTTTCCCCTGCTGGCGCAATGAATCGGCCCGACAATGCAAATCCTCGCCGATGCGCTGACGAATTATTGAAATGATGAATTTCGGCGGTTTTTTTTCCAGCATTCTTCGATAAAGCGTATGAAATGCCTCGGAGTAGGCTGTCAATTTGGATGCCGAATTTGGCGTGTCGTATATCCTGAAGGTTGGCTGGTCGAGCGTGGCCATTTTCTTTCCTGCCATGCAGAGTTTGAATGCCAACCATGTCCATTCGGCATAGGGATGCGGCTCCTCGAAAAATCCGGCGCCGATCCGCTCGGAACGAAACAGCGAACCGCAGGAAGCCAGCCAATTCTGGCGGAACAATTCGGCCAGCGGCGCCGCCGGCACCCTGTCCAGGTTGTCGAGGCACAACCTGTCGACGCCGTCCAGATGGCGATAGCCGTTGGTTACGAGAAAATCCACATCATCGCGGCCGGCAAGAGCGGCGACGCGCGCCGCAATGGCGCCGGGTAGATACTCATCGTCATCGTCAAGAAAACAAAAGTACGTGGTCTTGACCGCGCGCCGGCCAGCAAGAATCGCCAAAGGCAAGGAAGCGATCTCAAGCGACAGCAATTCGACATGGTCAAATTTCAGCAGGCTGTTTTCGACATCGGGCGAGCGCCGATTGCCATTGATCACCACCACGACATGCGTCACGTCGGAGAGACTTGCGATTGCGCGCAACAAGGAGTCATGGCGGCTTTTCTCGGCCATGGTCGGGATAATCACGGTCACATCACCGGCCATGTCCCTGGCGGCGCGCTGCGTCGTTTCTGCCATCACGATCAGATACTCCCAGCCGATTTGTCGCCCGTTTCGGGAGTATGCAGCACAAATGGCATAAAAAACAGAACATAGAATAGCAGGGCCAGTCGTGGCACGTCGATCAGGCTATCGAACATCCCGACCACCAGAAAACCGACGATGGCCGCTGACAGATAAGGTGCCAGTTCATGCCGCCGGGCCGGCCCCAGATGCAAGCGCCACAGGGCGGCCACAAGCAGCAGCAGGAACAGCGCCAGGCCGCACAGCCCCTGGTCGAACAGCACGTTGATTGCGATGCTCTTGGCATGCCAGGGCAAGTGATCGCGGTCACTGCTGAAAAACCAGCGCCGCAGGTCGTCGCTGAAATCGCCGTTGACCAGCAGGGATTCGCCGCCCGGCCCGATCAGGACGACATCGTCGACGTCGGCGGCGCCGCTCTCGTTGCCGATGCCGAGCGAAAACATCACCAGACGCGGCGCGTACCAGGGGCCGCCACCAAGCAACGGCCCATTCAGCCGGATGGTGGCCATTTGCCAGTCCGCGCCAGCCTTCACCTTGGCGTCTCCGCCGGCACAGCCGGCGACATAGAGCAGATGCTTTTCGCAAACCTCGGCATGTATCTTGACAGTCTTCTTGGCCCGAGCTTTCAGCGTGACGACGAACGGCCCGCTGGCGCCGAACGGCAGCCGCTGCGAAACGCGGAACATGTCGCCGAAACTGATCGGATGCCGGGGCGCAACCAGGGACAGCCAGGCACCCTCGCCTTCGCGAACCCACTGGTAACTCCCTGGAAATCGGCTATCCGGCGCGGCAAAAAAATAATTCGCCGGATAACGCCCCAGTCCCTTGCCGAACCAGAGATCCATCGGCGTTTGCAGCATCTCCACACTGAGCGACCAGTGGCCAATGCGCCCCTCCAGATCCTGCGACGATGTCGAGAAGCGCTCGCCCATGTAGCCGCCGCCGATGAACACCGCCGCCGCCGCGCTGACGGCAAGCGCCGCGCTCATGAAAGTCGCCTGCCAGCGCAACGTCCCCGGCCAGACCGGCCGGGCCGCGAATACGGCGGCGAGCGATAGCGCAAAAACCACAAGGAGAGCGCCGAGCATGCCCCACAGAGCGCCCTCGCCGCCCCAATGAGCGGCGACGGCGACCGCCATGACGCCGAGCACGACCCAGCCAGCGGCGGCGAAAATCCGCCGGTTGCCCTGGATGGCGCCGGGCAGCCCCCACAAAGCAGCCAGCAGCGCGGCGAACAGCGCGAAATACAGGACATACGGCCCCTTGGGCAAGAAGTCGGCGAGCAGCGCCAGCAGAGCGCCGCTCATCAAACCGAGCAGGATGCCGGCGACCAGTTGCGCAATGCCGATGCCGCGCAGCACGCGCGGCATGGCCAGGGTCGCGGCGCTGACGCCGAAAAGCGCCAGCAGCCCGCGATAACCGCTGGTGGCGAAAACCAGGCCGGCGATGGCGGCCCAGGCCAACAGCGCCAGCGTCCAGCGCAGCGGCGACCACAGCCCTTGTTCAGGCGCTCGGCCGCTGGCTGGTACGCGCGTCAACCAAGCCAGTAGCGGCAAAGCAACCAGTAACCCAAGATAGACGCCGCGCGAGAAGGTAGTCAGCGCGGCGTAAGCGGCGAGCACGGTCAGGGCCAGGGCCAACGCGTGCGCCGCCGACGTGCGCGCATGGCGCAAGGCCCAGACGGCGAAGGGCACGGTCAGTAGCAGCCAGCCGTCGAGAGCCGCACCGCCGACATGCATTTCCCAAAACAGGGCGGTCGAGCGGTAGTCGCTGGAAAAATTGAGTAAATCGGTAAAGGCCAGACGCTCCCAAAGCGCCGCCAGCGCCACGCCGCCAAGGCCGAGCGCCAGCCCCCAGGCCAGCTTGCGGCCGGCCTGTTGCGCCGGATCGGCAAACTGGCGGGAAAGCAGCGGCAGCAGCAACAAGGCCAGGAAAAAGCTCTTGCCGATGCGAATACTGTTCATCGGCCCGTCGTAACCCTGATACCAGCCGAACAGGAAGCCGCCGGCATCGGCAAAGCCGCGCGCCATGGCAATCAGCAGGGAAAGCGCCAGCAGCAGCGACAGCCCGGCCAGCACCCGGGAGACACGATGGCGATGGCGCGGTGGCCCGTCGATCAGAGCGCGGGCATAACCGCCGCCGGCCACGGCAAGGATCAGCAGATCGCTTTCCTCAAACGTGATCCAGCCGCTCCACGGCGCCAGACCGATGACCGGCAGCAACGCCGGCACGGCAGCCAGACACCAGAGCGGACGCCGGAAAGCGGCGGCGACGGCGAGCACGAACAAGCACAGCGCCGCGCCCGGCCCGAGCGGATGGTGCCAGGCGATAAAAGCGCCAAGGCCGCAGGCCGCCAGCACCGCCAGCAGGTCACGCCCCCGACTCAGCATGTCCGCTCCCGGCGGGCGGCAAGCGGGTAGGCAATCATCAAGACGCGATTCATGGTCTACCCCCCTTCCAGCGCAGACGCTCCTTCAGGCTCGCCAATCCGGCCCCGAGCAACCGCACACCCTGCTTCAGCCGCCGGCCAGCCACTTCCTTGAGCGCCAGGATGCAGCCGATGAGCGTGCGCGAATTGAAGGCGATGATGCCCCAACGCTCCCGCCGCTCATCCATCCAAAGCTGCTTGTATTTATCGTCGCCGATCAGGAAATCGACTTCTCCGATTCCGTCCCGCTCGATCACCTGTTGCATCAGGAAGGCGGCCAGCACCGTGCCCGGCGAATACTCGGCAAAGTTCTGATGATAGGCCATCTTGTACATGCTGGCCTTGCCCTGGCCAAGCATCCACAACTGCGCCGCGACCGACCGGCCGCGCAGGCGGGCAATGCCGAGCCGCAGCATGCCTTTGGCGGCGAGCAGCCGGATCAACTCCGGCATGAAATCGGGATAAGGCTCGGGTTTCTTCCAACTGGCCGAGTAGACCTCCTGGAAGGCGGCGATGCCCTCCTCGACCCGTGCGGCATCGTCGATCAGTTCAAGCGTGCCGCCGTCGGCGGCGAATTTCTTGTTGCGCCGCTTGAGGGTACTGCGCCGCTTGCCGCCGCGCTGGTGCAGATAATCCTCCCAGCCGCCGCGCACCTTGAGGTACCAATTGCCGAAACAAAAGAAGGTAAACGGCATCCAGCCGGCCACCCGCAGTTCGTTCAAGAGCGCGGCATAAGCCGGCGATTCGGGATCCATCGGTGCGAAACGCATCACATGGGCGCCGCTGTTATCCTGGGTGATGGCACCCAGCAGGTGACGCAGCGCCAGCGGATCACAGTCCTGCCCCAGCAGCGGCGAATACAGGGTCGCGTAGTAATTGCCCAGCGCTTCCAGCGTCTCCACGCCAGCCTGACGGACACGGCGCAGCGGCAGGGCGGCTCGCGCCTGCCCGCCGTCAGCGAGATAGTAGTAGCAAACCCCGGCATCGTCGGGATAGATCTGACGATGCAACAGATCGAACCAGTCGATCGACGCTTCGAGGTCGCCGCCGGCCAGCGCGAATTCGCCGAACGGCCACTCGCCGTCCGGAAAATCGTCGAGCCGTTGGCAACTGCGGACGTCAACCGCTCGCGCTTTAGGCTCCTGCTCACGCAGGCGCGCCGAAGCGAACAAAGCGTGCTTGAGCGCCCTGAACAGCATATAGGCGATGAAAGCGCCATCGCTTTTGAACAACTGGACGTTTTCGACGGCACAACCGAAGGTCGCCCACTCGGCCTGATCGCGCGTGGCGTTGGTGTAGAACTCGATGAGCCGCTGCGGGTGCTCGGCAAATTCCCGTTCCAGCAAGCGGTACAGCAACAGCCGGCCGGGAGCGAAGCGCGACAGGGTCTCGTCATAGGTCGTCTTGAGGGCCACCAGCATGCACGCATTGCCAATCAGCAGACGGGAGGCGGCCAATTGGTCATTGATCGTCAGTTCGCAAACCTCGGCCTGCCCGGTCGCGGCAAAACGGGCCAGCACCTCGGCATAAAAACGCCCCTGGACATTGTCCATCGACACGGCGGTACCGGCTTCCCCTTTCCAGCCGACGCTCTCCAGTTCGCCGTAACGGGCCACGCCATCGGCCATGGCTGTCTGCCCGCTGTAACCGCGCATCCCGGCGACGGCGCCGAGTTCCCGCTCCAGACGATCGTTGTAGCGGCGAATGTTGCCGCGCAGTTTCTTCGGGCGTTGCCCCCAGTATTCCTCGAACCCCTCCCCCGGCATGATGCCGATGGTATTGACGTGCGGCGAAACGATGCTGACCGCCCTGAGCGAGGCGAACGACGGCGCGTAGCGCAAATCGACCGCATACAACTCAAGGCACCAGACAAAACCGGGCAAGGCCTTCAGCAAATCCTGCAACAGCGCGGCATCGGCCAGCAAGATCGGCGTCACCTGCGCCTGCGCCGGCCGGAAAGACACCCAGCGCCCCTTGCCATCCGGTTGCAGGAGCAAGGCGCCGCGCACGACGCCTTGCTCGCGATACAGGCAGAGGCGCTCGCTGCCGTTGGCGAAATACTTGAGTAGCGGTTCGACGAAACGGCTGTCGAAATACGGATGTCCGTCATACAACTCGTCGTTCAGGCGATCCCAGTCAACAGCGCAAGCGGCAAAGGCGGTGGCGGCTGGCAGAAATTCCCAACTCATCGCTCGGCTCCGACGGGCGATGCGCGCAACACTTGCGTCAGCGCCGCCAGCAGCCAGTCCATTTCATCCTCGCGCAAGGACTGATGGCACGGCAGGTGCAGTAAATGCAGGCGATAGTCGCGCGCCACCGGGCAAGTGGAAACCGCCATTTCGTCCCAACGCCAGACCGGCACGCCAAGCTGTTTCAGCCAGTAGAAATGCGGCAGTGGATGCTCGATGTAGAGCGGGAACATGTAGGGTACGACGGCTTCGGGCAATTCCGGGTAGAGCGGGCGACAATGCAGCAGATCGGCCACGGCCCGCAGCCAGCGCCGGTAATTGGCCCGGCGCTGGTTGATGGCGGCGCTCAGCGAGGCATGTCCGGCCAGCCAGCGCGAACTCCGTAGGGCGGCGATGCTGGCGCGTTCCGGCTGATAGTGCGCTGAATGGCCGCTGCGCGACAAGTGTTTGTCATTGCCTGTTTCCATTGCCTGACCGGCCAAAGCGGCCAACTGAGCGGCGAGCGCGGCGCTGTCGGCGGCGCTGATCGAGCGTCGGCGAACCCTCTCCAGCCAATGTCCGAGGCCGCGCAACTCATCCCACCAGCGGGCAGGACGCACGGCGACGCCCGCCAGCGCGTCGGCATCGGGCGCGTATAGCCAGCCGCCGTCGGCGCTGGCAAAAAATTTGTATGGACTCGATGCCACGAAGCGCCCGTAACAACCGGCGCCGGCAACCCGGTAACGCTCGGTACACAACGTGTGCGAACAGTCCTCGATCAAGACGATGCCGCGCGCCGCGCACCACGCTTGCAGCCAGGAAAAATCGCGGACGAAGCCAAAGAAGTGCGTCGCCAGTAGGGCCTTGACCGGCTTGCTTGAGACTTCGAGCAAGGCATCGAGCGCCGCCGGGTCGGGCGCCAGATCGGCAGAGAGCGGATAAAGCAGCACCTCGGCGCCGAGCGCCAGCGCCGGGTCGAGCATGGTCACGCAATGGTAGGCCGGCGCCAGCAACGCCCCGCCGCTGCCCAGCCCGGCGCAGCAGTAGGCAGCACCGAGCGCGTAGCGGCCACGGCTGTAATGGAGGCTGTCGCCCGGCAACGGCGAAATGCCGGCCAACAGCGCCGCATCCTCGGCACCGGCGGGCTGGAAGCCGCGCGGCAGCACCGGCACCCGTGGCAGCGGGAAACGGCAGGGTGTCGGATCGAAGACCTGGTAATCGAGAGGCATGGCCGCTTCCGCGTTTCAGGGCGGCAGCGCCCGCCGCAGCCACTCCAGCGTCGCCGCTTCGACCGTCTGGCGCAGGGCGCGGGAGGAAAAGGTGTGATCGGCGCCGGCTACGTCGATGCGCGTCAGACCGGGGCCAGCCAGCGCCTGGGTGGCCGTGGCGTCGGCCTGGCAGGTTTCGAGAAATTCCTTGGCGGTATAGTCGTCGTCGCTGAGAATGGTCAGCGACGGGCCGGGGAAATCCGCCAGGGCGCGCAGCATCCGCTTCTGGAAGGGCTCGGCATCGGCGGTAGCGCCGTCCGCCTGCCGGGCGCGCCGCCAGTTGCCGGCGAAATCCCGCAGCGCCCGGCCGAAGCCCAACTGGCCGGCGAACAGCTTGCGCCAGAATTCGCCCTGCGCCAGCCGGCGGAGGTAGTAATGCTTGATGTGCGTGCGCGCCAGCGTTGCTTCCGAGCGCGCCCAGGGATTGAGCAGCACCAGGCCGCCGATCGTGGCATCCCGGCTGCGCGCCCAGTACAGCAAGGCGGCGCTGGCGGCATCGCACAGGCCCCACAGCACGATGCGTTCGAGCTGCGGGCAATGCTGGCGGAAGGCCGCCAGCGCGGCGGCGATGTCGTCGTCGACGGCGGTGAAATCGCGCGCCGCGCCCGTGCTGTCGCCCATGCCGCGATAATCGAAGCGCATCGCCGGGTAGCCGGCTGCCGCCAGCGCCCGCGCCAGCAGGAGGAATTGCCGGTGGCTGCCGATGCGGTATTGCGGCCCGCCGACGACGATCAACACGCCGGTCGTCGCCGGCGCGGCGGGCGCCGCGACGATGCCAAGCAGGGATTCGCCGGCACAGGGAAAGAAGATGGCCTGTTCGTTCATGGCGTTTCCACCAAGGCAGCAGGGTGATCGCATGAAAGATGCGCCACATATGCTCTCCCTCGCCCCGCTTGCGGGGAGAGGGTATCAGGGCGTCGGAGAATTTTTCGGTTTGGCGCATTCATACGATTACCCCGCCAAAGCCGCAAGGGTGGCGGCGAGCAGTTCCGGCGCTTCCTCGATTTCGCTGGTCTGCCAGAACGCCGGGCCGCGCGCGACGCTGGCCTCGACTGTAAACCCGGCGGCCCGCCATTGTTCGATGCGCTGAATCGCCGCTGGCGTCAGGCTCGCCGCGTCGCGCGACGAGATTTCCAGCCACACGACCCGGCCGCCACGGCCAGCCGGCGGCGTCAGTTCCGCCGCTTCCAGACCAGCGGCCAGAGCCGGCGCAACGGTGTAACCGGCGATCTCGACCGCCTGCCCGGCGACCAATTGCCGGCGCAACTGTTCGCCTACCGCCTTGGCCTGGCCCGCCGCCATTTCGCTGGCCATTTTCAGACGCATGAATTGCTGCCAATGCTGCCGGCCGGAAAGCACCGGCTGCCAGAACAGGAAATCGACTTCTTCCGCTAATTCCGCCGCAACTTCAGCCGCCAGCAGGCAGCCGGCGCGCAATCCCCAAAGCCACAGCGGCGCCTGGGAACGGGCGCGCAGATGGCGGCAGGCGACCAGCGCATCCTCGCGCCAGGCCGCCCAGGTCGCGTCGGCGAAATCGCCGCTGCTGTCGCCGCAGCCGAGCAAGTCGATTTGCAGCACATCGCAACCAGCGGCGGCCAGGGCGCGCGACTGGAGCGCCGCCATGCGCCGCGCCTTGTTCATTTCCTCGGCGAAGGGATGCAGGTAAAGCACCGCCGCCCTGGCCTTCCCGCGCGCCGGGTGGAACAGGCAGAAGCGCCGCCCGTCGCGGACAGCAAGAAATTCGGGCTGCACGATGGCGCCGGATCAGCCGGCCAGCTTGCCGTCGATGAACGCGACCAGCGAGCCGACCGTGGCAAAGACGCTGCCCTCGATCTCGTCGTCGTCGACAACAAAGCCGAAACGCTCCTCGAATCCGGTAATCAGCGCCACCACGGCCATCGAGTCGAGTTCGGGAATGGCCCCGAGCAGGGGCGTATCCAGGCCAAAGGCCGCCGCTCGGCCTTGCAAACTGAGAATCTCGTCGAGCAGCGACAGTACTTCCTTCTGGGTATTCAAACCGCGCTCCTGGGGCATCGGAATAGAAAGCTCGCATTATAGGGGCGAGAATGTTGCAATGACTGTGAGATTGCGCACGACAGCCTCGTTCATCGGCAGATTCGAGCGGAACAGCCGCGCGGGAAAGACGCTACACTGTCCGTCGTTTCACGATGGAATATTTCCGTCGCCATCCCCAAAGTCATGCCATGACCGACACCCATTTGCTGCACGAACTGATCGCCCATTCCGCCGCCCGCGCGCCGGAAGCCACGGCCCTGACTTATGGCGAATCATCGCTGACCTACCGCGGCCTCGCCGAGCAGGTGGCTGCCTTTGCCTCCGGCCTCATCGGGCTCGGCCTGCAACGCGGCGAGCGCGTCGCCATCTATCTGGAAAAGCGCCTTGAAACCGTGGTCGCCAGCTTCGGCGCGGCGGCCGTCGGCGGCGTCTTCGTGCCGCTCAACCCGCTGCTCAAGCCGGAACAGGTCGGCTACATTCTGCGCGACTGCAATGTCCGCGTCCTCGTCACCTCCGCCGAGCGTCTGGCCCTGCTGCAAGAAACGCTGCCCGCCTGCCCCGACCTGCGCCACATCGTCACGCTCGACGCCACGACAAGCCTCCCCGGAACAAGCCTGCGCTGGAGCGAACTGCTCGCCGCCCCGCCAGCCCCGGGCCATCGAGTCATCGACACCGATGTCGCCGGCATTCTCTACACCTCGGGCAGCACCGGCAAGCCAAAAGGCGTGGTGCTCTCGCACCGCAACATGGTGGCCGGCGCCAAAAGCGTCGCCGGCTATCTCGAAAATCATGCCGGCGACACCCTGCTGGCCGCCCTGCCGCTCTCCTTCGACGCCGGCTTCAGCCAACTGACCACCGCCTTCCACGTCGGCGCCCGGGTGGCGCTGCTCAACTACCTGCTGCCGCGCGACGTGCTCAAGGCCATCGAGCGTGAAAAAGTCACCGGCCTGACAGCAGTGCCGCCGCTCTACATCCAGTTAACCCAACTGAGCTGGCCCGCATCCATCACCGATCACCTGCGCTACTTCGCCAACACCGGCGGGCGCATGCCGCGCCAGACGCTGGCCGCGTTGCGCCGCCACCTGCCGCGCAGCAAGCCTTTCTTGATGTACGGCCTGACCGAAGCCTTCCGCTCCACCTACCTGCCGCCGGATCAAGTAGATCGCCGCCCCGACTCCATCGGCAAGGCCATTCCCAATGCCGAAATTCTCGTCCTGCGCGAGGACGGCACGCCCTGCGCCGCCAACGAGCCGGGCGAACTGGTGCATCGCGGCGCTCTGGTCGGCCTGGGCTACTGGAACGATCCGGAAAAAACCGCCGAGCGCTACAAAGCGCTGCCAGTCACCGCCCCTGGCCGCGAAACCGGGCTGGTGCTGCCGGAAATCGCCGTTTTCTCCGGCGACACGGTGCGCATGGACGAGGACGGCTTCCTCTATTTCATCGGCCGCCGCGACGAGATGATGAAAACATCCGGCTATCGCGTCAGTCCCACCGAAGTCGAGGAAATTCTCTACGCCACCCGCATGGTCGGCGAATGCGTCGCCTTCGGCGTCGACGACGAACGCCTCGGCCAAGCCATCCAGGTCATCGCCACGCCGCCCGCCAACGGCCAACTCGACATCCCCGGCCTGCTCGCCGAATGCCGGCTACGCATGCCGGCTTACATGGTGCCGGCCGGCATCGAGCAGCGCCCCGGCCCGCTGCCGCGCAACCCGAACGGCAAAATCGACCGCAAAACCCTGACCACCGAGTGGGTGACCGGGAAGGCCGGCGCACAGGAAATTTGACCCCGCATTTCTGAAGCGCCAACAAAAAACCCCCACAACCAGAGGTTGCGGGGGTTTTCATATAGGGGAGCCTGGCGGTGACCTACTTTCGCGAGCGAAGTGCTCACTATCATTGGCGCTCATCTGTTTCACG
>WREP01000012.1 GCA_009779265.1 Betaproteobacteria bacterium | reverse complement strand
TCGGCGCCGACTAATTCCATGCTTCCACCGGGGAAATAGTCATTCTGAAGGTCGATCAGAAGAAGTGCAGTAGTCATTACGAATGCTCTTTGAGTTGATGACAAATTTAATGGAAAGCCTAACGACGAAGGTCAGCGGCAGGCGGACAGCGTAGCTGGCCGGCTGTCGCTGGACCGGATTGTTAGGCCCGAGTGTCACAGCGACACCTTGAGTTTGCGGCCACCACTGATTGAAAAATCCTCGCGCTCATAAAAGGCCAGTGTTTTATCGAACTGAGGAAGGGGCGGTGTAGTCACTTCCAAGCGTGTCCAGTTGCGCGACTGGCCGAATGATTTTGCCTGGGAGAGCAGTTGGAACCCTACCTGTTTTGAACGATACATCGGGCGGACGTAAAGTTCAGGAATGGTGCCGAAGGAGCCTTCTGCATAGAGTGCATAGCTTTCATAAAGAGCAATGAAACCCACAGGCGAGGCACCATCACAGGCCACGAAAACAAAATATTTCTCTTGATTGATGAAATCGATAAGGCGATTAACTGTCTTGGAAAGATCGAAATTGAATGCCTGAACACCGATGGCGTTCATGATTTCAGCAAGCAACTCGCCTACCATTTCAGCGACTTGAGGCACGTCTTGTACTATAGCCTTACGGATGATCATAGCATGCTCATTGCTTGGACCTAACGGACAAAATAACCGGTGCACGGGACGTGCGTCCGGGTTGATTGTAGGGTTAGGTGGTATGCCGCACAATTTGGATCACCTTTGGCTCTTGAGCATCCAGGGGCAGCGATTGTTCATGAAGTTTGAACTGCAAGGGCTTCGATAATGTGCTGCGAACGGGGCAGTTTTCTAGGACGGTGAGCAACTGACTTCTTTGCGCTTCCGATAGCGGACCCTCAAACTCGGCGCTGTATTCAAAAGACGGTACGCCGGGATTGGCTCGGTTGAGCGAAACACTGACCGATACGCCAGAAAGCGGGAAGGAATGCTTCTCGGCGTACATGCGCAAACTCATATTCATACAACTGGCCAAAGCGGCTTCAAGCAGTTCATGGGGACGAAAACCGGCATTGCCTCCGCCCTTATCGGGCGATGTATCGGCCATGGAAAACTGCGTTCCATTTGTGACCTGCACTTGAAACTTCGCGGCCTGGCTTTTCGTATGAATCATGCAAAGTGCCTAAATGAAGGTGCCTAACGGATAAGATAACCGGCGCACGGTACGTGCGTCCGGGTTGATTGTAAGGTTAGGCACAGCGCCCATTCAGTGCGTGATCTGTGAAGCATAACACCTTCGCGCGCCTGCGTAGCGGGTGAGCAGTCTGCTGCAACGACTTGTTTGGCGACTACGATCATAGCGATTGCGCACCCCACAAGAGTAAGCCGACACAAACGAACCATAAGACCCATTAAGTCCTTCAAGCTACGACGCAAGACGAGCAGTTGGACGAGCCATGCTATGCCCCAAAGCGTAAAGAAGCAGGCAGCACCCAAAGCGATTTCTCCTCTGGCGGGCAATAGATCTGTCGTACCCAGCACCAACAGCAGCACCGAAAAAACGAATAGGTCAACGGTGACCAGCTGAAAGGCACAAAGGGATTGAACCCAGTTCCGTTCCACTATCACGATGTCTACGTCGCCTTCGGCTGAGGTTCTATGCAGGCGAGTGCTCAGAGCCTCTCGGATGCCAACAATTGTATGCGCAAAGAACGCGAACAGAACGATGGCTCCTGCAATTGTGATTGGATAGTTCATTCGCCTAACGAATAAGATAACCGGCGCAGCGTAACTGCGTCCGGGTTGATTGCAGGGTTAGGCCGGATATGGAGAAAATTGATCTGCAACTGCCCACCATTTTTCGCCTTCTTTGATGAAGAAGAACAGATCTCTCCCGCCCATGTTTATCGTGTTACCAGCCATGTCAAACGACATGTCAAAAGAGTATGCGACAACAGCCGAATTACCGTAAACATGAATGACAGGCTCTATTTCCTCCCAACGATGAATAAGAGCTGCGTTACGAAAGCCTTTCCATCCGGCGATACAGGCTGCACCCCCATCTAAGCGATTGCGATCTGTGGGGGTGACTGCCACCATGTCTCGGTGAAAGAACTTGGAAAGATCATCGGGGTTTCCCTTTGTCCACGCATCATTCATTGCACGGACAGTAGCCCAAATTTCTTGTTTGGTTGGATCAGTGAAGGATGACATGAAAACTCCTTGAATCGAGGTAAATGAGAAAAGCCTAACGGACAAGATAACCGGCGCACGGTACGTGCGTCCGGGTTGATTGTAGGGTTAGGACGCTTGGGCGAAGTGCCGGACACAAACCCAACCGAACGCACGACCCGCAAAGAATACCACCTCCGTCTGCCAGAGCGGGATGTGGCCGCGATGCCGAACATTGAGCGGAGGCAGCGCAAAAGAATGAAAACGGCATGGGCACGAAATGCGGTGGTTCAATGCTTCCTAACGGATAAGATAACCGGCGCAGCGTAGCTGCGTCCGGGTTGATTGCAGGGTTAGGTGCTAGACAAGAACCACGACCTTGCCTGCCTTAAAAAATGCGTTATCGGGGTTTGACCCCGATTTTCTTGCGAGACTTTATTTTGTGATAAGCCCATGAGGCTGCCTCCAAGTTTATGCGCATATAAAAAAAGCTAGCCAATACCCACACCATACAAACAAGCAGTGCCCAAGCCGGAGCCTTGTGCATTGCTAAGACAGCAGCAATCCCAACGAGCAACGCTGAGTAGAGTCCTACAAACGCGAAGTAAATGGAACTTCCCAGATCAACGTACGGCTCAACGCGCAGGCGGAACTGCTCCCACTCGGGAGCAAAGCCACGACGATTCTTGAGCTTCTCGGTTACCGCCGACGCCGCGTTTGAAACAAGTTTGCGACCGCCTTTGCCAAGCAGAAACATGATCGCAGCGAGTATGGCCACGAATAGAAGCATAAAAAGCAGCGCATTTACCCACGGCTCGTATGTTGTACCCTGCAAACGCTCGACTATGTACTTGATGATCGCGAGTGGTGTCATTTTTGTGCCTAACGGATAAGATAACCGGCACGGCGGAGCCGTGTCCGGGTTGATTGCCGGGTTAGGTCGTTGCCTATTTTTCGGTGAGTATTTCGCTGAACTGAATTTCGGCTGGAATGTCGGTGTAATTCTGTATATCGCCTTGCAGTTCATTGGCGTGTGGCATAAAGGCAGAAATAAAGGAGTCGACAGTATCAAATGTGAAAAAACACGCTGCAGTATATTTCGGTGGTGAATTGGGTTCAGCGCCACCAATGCCACGCTCAACCGTAACACCGCGAAAGCCTGGATATGCGCTGAGAAGCTTTATAGCGCGCGGCATGTGCTTTGACAAGTAATAGTCAAAGTCAAAGCGACTGCCGACTATATTTGAATAGAGAACACTGATTTTAACCATGTGAATTAAGCTCCTGAAGTGGTTGATGTGACCTGTGGCTGATTGCATGCGCCACCTAACTAGAATTAGACGACGGCTATCTCGTGATGATCCGTCGCATAAAGCAATGTATCATGAGAAAATCCTCGCTACAATATACATCCGGCATTGTTTGGGCAAGCCTAAAATTTCCCGGATGATCTCTTCTTCAGACGCTCCCGCCGACCTTCCGCGCCAGCCAGGATTGCTGGAGCGCATGCGTATCCATCTGCGCACGCGGCATTACAGCATTCGCACCGAGCAAGTGTATTTGGATCGGGTGACGGTGCTGCCTGAAAACCTGATCGCGCCCCTGAAGGCGCAATTGGAAAAAGCGCGGGCGCTGCACGAAAAGGATTTGAATGCCGGATTGGGCCAAGTGTATTTGCCACATGCGCTGGCGGTGAAGTATCCCACGGCGGATCGGAGTTGGGCGTGGCAGTGGGTGTTTCCGTCGGCAGTGCGCGCCGTTGACCCGCGTCCGGATGCGCGCACGGGTAAGTTGCTGGAACGGCGCCATCACATCTATCCCGAATCGGTACAACGTGCGGTGCGCGAGGCGGCGCGGCTGGCGCGCATTGAAAAACCGGTGTCGCCGCATGTGTTGCGTCATTCGTTCGCCACGCATCTGCTACAGGCAGGTTATGACATTCGGACGGTGCAGGAGTTGCTGGGCCATGCGGATGTGAGCACGACCATGATTTACACGCATGTGCTCAACAAGGGCGGGCGGGGAATTTTGAGTCCACTGGATGCGTTGTAAATAAAATTTGCGCACTATTCGCTGGGGTTTTGCTCGTCACCCCGGCAGATCACTCCGCCTTGCCGCCGACTTCCGGGGTGCGGGCCAGGGCATTGTGGCTGGCGAGCAGATGGTCGTGCATCAGGCGCTCGGTTTCTTCGGCCTGGCCGGCGGCGCAGGCCGCCATGATGGCCCGGTGCTCGTCCAGCGACTGTTGCAGGCGGCCTTCCAGCGACAGGGAGTGCAGGCGCGACATTTTCAGCACTTTGCGCAAATCCTGGATGACCGACAGCAGCCAGCGGTTGCCGGAGAATTCCTGGATCTTGCGGTGGAATTCCTGGTTGGCCTCGAAGAAGGCGTCGATGCGGCCATTGCGAGCGGCGGCTTCGAGGCGCTCGTGGATGTCTTCGAGGTCGTGGATATCGGCCGCTTTGGCGCAGCGCGTCGCTTCCAGCGCGCTGCGGGCTTCGAGCATGGCCATCAGTGGGAAGATGTCGTCGAGATCCTGACGGGAAATTTCGGTGACGTAGCAGCCGCGCCGCGGCTTGAGTTTGACCAGCCCTTCCGCGGCCAGTACCTTGAGCGCCTCGCGCAGCGGCGTGCGGGAGATGCCGTATTGCTCGGCCAGTTTCTGCTCGTCGATCCAGGTGCCCGGTGTCAGTTCGTGGGCGTAGATGCGCTGGCGCAGCCGTTCGGCGACTTCCTGGTAAAGCGCGGTGGGTACGATAGGGGTCATCTGGCGGTGTGGGGGAATGGGCCGTCGGTGCGTGCCGGCTTGCCTCTGTAATTATGTATAACGTATTATGGGGGGTCAGGTGTGTCAAGGGGGGGCGCGAGTACGTAGAGTTTTGGATTCTGCACCATCGGCCCAAAAAAAATCGAATTTTCGAAAGTATTTGCGAGAGTTAATTCCATGTCTGAAAATTTCTTTGACTCCAACAATCTGGACGCTTGGGAAAAGGCTGCTGCCAAACAGGCGCCCGGCGGCGACGTCGGCAAGCTGGCGTGGAACACCCCGGAAGGGCTGCAACTCAAGGCCCTGTATACGAAGAAAGACGTCGAGGGCCTGGCCTTCGCCGATACCCTGCCCGGTTTTTCGCCCTATCTGCGCGGCCCGCAGCCAACCATGTATGCGGTCAAGCCGTGGACCATCCGCCAGTACGCCGGTTTTTCCACCGCCGAGGCATCCAACGCCTTCTATCGCAAGGCGCTGGCCGCTGGCGGTCAGGGCGTTTCGGTGGCTTTCGATCTAGCCACGCACCGCGGCTACGATTCCGATAATCAGCGCGTTTTGGGCGATGTCGGCAAGGCCGGCGTGGCCATCGACTCGGTCGAGGACATGAAAATCCTCTTCGACGGCATCCCGCTCGACAAGATTTCCGTGTCGATGACCATGAATGGCGCCGTGCTGCCCATTCTCGCCGGCTACATCGTTGCCGCCGAGGAACAGGGCGTGCAGCAGGCGCAACTGTCCGGCACCATCCAGAACGACATTCTCAAAGAATTCATGGTGCGGAATACCTATATCTATCCGCCCAAGCCGTCGATGAAGATCATCGCCGACATTTTCGGCTATACGGCGCAGCACATGCCGAAGTTCAACTCGATCTCGATTTCCGGCTACCACATCCAGGAAGCGGGCGCCAATCAGGCCATCGAGTTGGCCTTCACGCTGGCCGATGGCATGGAGTACGTGCGCACCGGCATCGCCGCCGGCATGGATGTCGATACTTTCGCCGGCCGCCTGTCCTTCTTCTGGGCGGTGGGCATGAATTTCTATCTGGAAATCGCCAAGATGCGCGCCGGCCGCCTGCTGTGGGATCGCATCATGACCGGCTTCAACGCCAAGAGCGCCAAGTCGAAGATGCTGCGCACGCACAGCCAGACTTCGGGCTGGTCGCTGACCGAGCAAGACCCCTACAACAACGTGGTGCGCACCACCATCGAGGCAATGGCGGCGGTTTTCGGCGGCACCCAGTCGCTGCACACCAATGCCCTCGATGAAGCCATCGCGCTGCCGACCGAGTTTTCGGCCCGCATCGCCCGCAACACGCAGTTGATCATCCAGGAAGAAACGCACATCACCAATGTCGTCGACCCGTGGGCCGGCTCCTACATGATGGAGAAGCTGACCCAGGACATGGCCGACAAGGCCTGGAACATCATCCAGGAAATCGAGGCGATGGGCGGCATGACCAAGGCGGTCGAATCCGGCTGGGCCAAGATGCAGGTCGAAACCTGCGCCGCCGACAAGCAGGCGCGCATCGATTCGGGCAAGGATGTCATCGTCGGCGTCAACAAGTACAAGCTGGCCCAGGAAGACGCGATCGACATTCTCGATATCGACAATCATGCCGTGCGCGAAGCGCAAATCGCCCGCCTCAAGCAGATTCGCGCCACGCGCGATGCAGCGGCGGTCGAAGCCGCGCTGGCGGCGCTGACCCGTTGCGCCGAAAGCGGCGAAGGCAACCTGCTCGATCTGTCGGTCCAGGCCATCCGCCTGCGCGCCACGGTCGGCGAAGTGTCGGATGCGCTGGAAAAGGTCTTCGGCCGCTTCCGCGCTACGAACCAGACCATTTCGGGCGTGTACGGCGGTGTCGTGGAAGGTCGGGAAAGCTGGGAACAGATCAAGGCCGATGTTGCCAGGTTCGCCGAAGAAGAAGGCCGCCGGCCGCGCATCATGATCGCCAAGCTCGGTCAGGACGGCCATGACCGGGGCGCCAAGGTGGTCGCCACGGCCTATGCCGACCTCGGCTTCGACATCGACATGGGGCCGCTCTTTCAGACGCCGGAAGAGGCCGCCCGTCAGGCCATCGAGAACGACGTCCATGCCGTCGGCTGCTCGTCCCTGGCCGCCGGTCACAAAACTCTGGTACCGCAACTGATTCAGGCGTTGAAGGCGGAGGGCGCCAACGACATCGTGGTCTTCGCCGGCGGCGTCATTCCGGCCCAGGATTATGACGCCCTGTTCGCCGCCGGCGCCAAGGCCGTATTCGGCCCCGGCACGCGCATCGAGGATTCGGCGCGCAAGGTGCTCGAAGAAATCAGGAAAACTTGCGGCTAAGTCTGCATGAAACTCGACGAAATGCCTGTGCGCGTCCATCTGCTGCCCGATGCCGACCGGCAACTGGTCGACGGCATCCTGGCCGGCCAGCGCCGGGCGCTGGCCAAGGCCATCACGCTGGTCGAATCGACGCGCCTCGATCATCAGCAACGGGCGCGTCAGGTGCTGACGGCGCTCCTGCCACGCACCGGGCATGCCATCCGCATTGGCATTTCCGGCGTGCCGGGGGCGGGCAAATCGACCTTCATCGAAGCCCTCGGCGTCTGGCTGATCGAGCAGGGCAAAAAGCTCGCTGTGCTCGCCGTCGATCCCTCGTCGTCGCTTACCGGCGGTTCCATCCTCGGCGACAAGACGCGCATGGAGCAACTCTCCCAGCGCGAGGAAGCCTTCATCCGGCCCAGTCCCTCGGCCGGCTCGCTCGGCGGCGTCGCCGAGAAAACGCGCGAAGCCATGCTGCTCTGCGAGGCCGCCGGCTACGATGTCATCATCGTCGAGACGGTCGGCGTCGGCCAGTCGGAAACGACCGTGGCCGGCATGGTCGACATGTTCTGCCTGCTGCAATTGCCGAATGCCGGCGACGACTTGCAGGCCATCAAGAAGGGCATCGTCGAGATCGCCGATCTGGTGGTCATCAACAAGGCCGACATCGACCCGCGCGCGAGCGCGGCGGCGCGCGCCCAGTGGCGCAATGCGCTGCACATGCTACGCCCGGCCTCGCCCAACTGGGCGCCGCCGGTAATCACGCTCTCCGCCTTGAAGAAGGAGGGCATCGCCGATTTCTGGGAGCAAGTCGAGCACTATCAGACCGCCCTCAAGCCGACCGGCGAATTTGCCACCAAGCGCCAGCACCAGGCATTGGCCTGGATGTGGCAATTGATCGACTCCGGCCTGCGCCAGCATTTCCGCCGCCATCCGCGCGTGCAGGAAAGCCTGCCGGCCCTTATCCTCTCCGTCGAGGCAGGACAAACGCCGCCGGCTGCTGCCGCGCACGCCCTGCTCGACTGTTTGCAACACTGAAGTTCCGCACGATCCGATCCACTTAGGGAGTTTTTTATGCACGACATCATTCGTCAGCTGGAAAAAAAACGTGAACTGGCCCGCCTCGGCGGCGGCCAGCGACGTATCGACAGCCAGCACAAGAAGGGCAAACTGACCGCCCGTGAGCGCATCGAACTGTTGCTCGATCCCGGTTCCTTTGAAGAATGGGACATGTTCAAGGAGCATCGCTGCGTCGATTTCGGCATGGACCAAATCGACAAAATCCCCGGCGATGGCGTTGTGGTCGGCTACGGCACCATCAATGGCCGGCTGATGTTCGTTTTCTCGCAGGATTTCACAGTCTTCGGCGGCGCCCTGTCGGAAGCCCATGCCGAAAAAATCTGCAAGGTCATGGATCACGCCATGAAGGTCGGCGCGCCGGTAATCGGCCTCAACGACTCCGGCGGCGCCCGCATCCAGGAAGGCGTCGCCTCGCTCGGCGGCTATGCCTACGTTTTCCAGCGTAACGTCATGGCCTCCGGCGTGGTGCCGCAAATTTCCATGATCATGGGCCCCTGCGCCGGCGGTGCGGTGTATTCGCCGTCCATGACCGACTTCATCTTCATGGTCAAGGATTCGTCCTACATGTTCGTGACCGGCCCGGAAGTCGTCAAAACCGTGACGCACGAGGATGTCACCGCCGAAGAACTGGGCGGCGCCGTGACCCACACCACCAAGTCGGGCGTTGCCGATCTGGCTTTCGAGAATGACGTCGAAGCGATGTCGATGCTGCGCCGCTTCATGAATTTCATTCCCTCCAACAACAAGGAAAAGCCGCCGGTCACGCCGACCAACGACCCGGTCGACCGCTTCGACTACTCGCTCGACACGCTGGTGCCGGACAGCACCAACAAGCCCTACGACATGAAGGAATTGATCATCAAGGTGGTCGATGACAACGAGTTCTTCGAGTTGCAGGCCGACTACGCCAAGAACATCATCATCGGCTTCGGCCGCATGGACGGCCACACCATTGGCATCGTCGCCAATCAGCCGCTGGTTCTGGCCGGCTGCCTCGACATCAAGTCCTCGATCAAGGCGGCGCGCTTCGTCCGCTTCTGCGACGCCTTCAACATTCCGGTCGTCACCTTCGTCGACGTGCCGGGCTTCATGCCGGGTACCGCCCAGGAATACGGCGGCATCATCAAGCACGGCGCCAAGCTGCTCTACGCCTTTGCCGAATGCACCGTACCCAAGGTCACCGTCATCACGCGCAAAGCCTACGGCGGCGCCTACGACGTGATGTCGTCCAGCCACCTGCGTGGCGACGTCAATCTCGCCTGGCCGTCAGCGGAAATTGCCGTCATGGGGCCGAAAGGCGCGGTCGAGATCATCTTCCGCGAGGAAAAGAACGATCCCGAGAAACTCGCCAAGCGCGAAGCCGAGTACAAGGAAAAGTTCGCCAATCCCTTCGTCGCCAGCGCCCGTGGCTTCATCGACGATGTCATCATGCCGCACGCCACGCGCAAGCGCATCGCCCGCTCGCTGGCCATGCTGCGCGACAAGAAACTGGAAAACCCGTGGCGCAAGCACGGCAATATCCCGCTCTGATACAGGATTGAGTGAATCAGGAACCGCAATCCTGCAAAAAGGACAAGACTTCATGTTCAAGAAAATTCTCATTGCCAACCGCGGCGAAATCGCCTGCCGCGTCATCAAGACCGCCCGCAAGATGGGCATTTCCACCGTTGCCGTTTATTCCGAGGCCGACAAGGACGCCCTGCATGTCGACATGGCCGATGAAGCCGTCTGCATCGGGCCGGCCGCCTCCAAGGAATCCTATCTGGTGATGGACAAGATCATCGCCGCCTGTAAGGAAACCGGTGCCGAGGCGGTGCATCCCGGCTACGGCTTCCTCTCCGAGAACGCCGAATTCTCCCGCCGCCTGGAAGAAGCGGGCATCAAATTCATCGGGCCGAAGCATTATTCGGTCGCCAAGATGGGCGACAAGATCGAGTCCAAGAAGCTGGCCATCGTCGCCGGGGTCAACACCATCCCCGGCCATAACGAAGCCATTGCCGGCCCCGACGCGGCGGTCGAAATCGCCAAGAAGATCGGTTACCCAGTGATGATCAAGGCTTCCGCCGGCGGCGGCGGCAAGGGTCTGCGCGTCGCCTACAACGACGCCGAGGCGCACGAGGGCTTTTCCTCCTGTGTCAATGAGGCGCGTAATTCCTTCGGCGACGACCGCGTATTCATCGAAAAATTCGTCCTGGAACCGCGCCATATCGAAATCCAGGTGCTCGGTGACTCTCACGGCAACTATGTCTACCTCAACGAGCGTGAATGCTCGATCCAGCGCCGTCATCAGAAAGTCATCGAGGAAGCGCCCAGCCCCTTCGTCGATGCCGAAATGCGCAAGGCCATGGGCGAGCAGGCCGTGGCCCTGGCCCGCGCTGTTAATTACGAATCGGCGGGTACCGTCGAATTCGTCGTCTCCGGCGCCACCAAGGAATTCTATTTCCTGGAAATGAACACCCGCTTGCAGGTCGAGCACCCGGTCACCGAACTGATTACCGGCCTCGATCTGGTCGAGCAGATGATTCGTGTCGCCGCTGGCGAAAAGCTGCCCCTCACCCAAGCCGAGGTCAAGATCGACGGCTGGTCGATGGAATGCCGCATCAACGCCGAAGATCCCTTCCGCGGCTTCCTGCCCTCCACCGGCCGTCTGGTCAAGTTCCTGCCGCCGGCCGAAGGCACCGATGCCAAGGGCACCATCCGCGTCGATACCGGCGTCTATGACGGCGGCGAAATCTCGATGTTCTACGACTCGATGATCGCCAAGCTGATCGTGCACGGCAAGGATCGCAACGCCGCCATCTCGCGCATGCGCGCCGGCCTGAACGCCTTCGTGATTCGCGGTATTTCCTCGAACATCCCGTTCCAGGCAGCGCTCATGCAGCACCCGCGCTTCCAGTCCGGCGTTTTCGACACCGGCTTCATCGCCAAGGAATACCCCAAGGGCTTCGACGCCTCGATGGTGCCGCACGATGACCCAGCCCTGCTGGTCTCGGTCGCCGCCTACGTCTACCGCGCCTTCACCGACCGCTCGGCCTCCATCTCCGGCCAGTTGGAAGGTCATGAGCGCATCGTCGGCGATCAGTGGATGGTTGTGCGCCTGAACGGCGAGGAGAAGGAAAACCACCCGGTCACCGCGCGCCCGATCGAGGGGGGCTATTATGTCGAATACAACGGCAGCGCCTACGAAATCCTTTCCGACTGGAAACTGGGCGAATCGCTGTTCAAGGGCACCTACAACGGCGCCCCCTTCACCCTGCAAGTCGAGCGCCACAAGACCCGCTACAGCCTGTACCACTGGGGCACCCGCGCCGACTTCATGGTCATGAGCGCGCGCGCTGCCGAACTGCTGGCGCTGATGCCGGAAAAACCGGCGCCCGACCTGTCGAAATTCCTGCTCTCGCCGATGCCCGGCCTGCTGCGCGAAGTCGCGGTCGAAGTCGGCCGGGAAGTGAAGGCTGGGGAAAAACTGGCGATCATCGAGGCGATGAAGATGGAAAACATCCTCAAGGCCGAGCAGGATTGCAAGGTCAAGAAAATCGCCGCCGCCGTCGGCGAGAGCCTGTCGGTCGATCAGGTGATCATCGAATTCGAGTGATCGTCCCCGCCGACTCACCGTAACCCGCACAGGCCCGTTTAATGACGGGCCTGTGTCTTTATGGGCGCGCTTCAGGAGAAACAGCGCATGGAAATTTTTCGCCGCATTACCAGGCAGGCGTCGCCGGGCAGAATAATAAAATCGTTCGCTGTGCTTTTAATACTGCTCGCACTGGGCTACATCTTGGCGCTGTCCAGCGCCAAGCTCGAACTCGGCGGCAGCAGCCCCGGCCAGCAGGTATTGGGCAAGGCGCCGCTTGCCGGGCAACGCGCGATGGAACAATTCTGTACGGGCATTACCGCCACGCCGCGGAATATCTGGCTGGTGGGCTACCGGGAGTATGCGGACGAAATACCGGCGAGCGCCCTTGATCTGGGCAGTTTGCTGCCCCAAAGCGCTGACGAGGCGCAGCGCTGGGGCAGCATGGCGCTGCAAGCCCGGTCGCTGACGCTGCGCAATGGAGAAGGGGTCACGCTGATTTCCCGCTTGGGCGAAGATGGCGAGTTTCATGTATTGGCCTTTGTTGACGGCAGGGCACGCCTGATTTCTTCCCCGGATGGAGAAAACCTGTTTTTGCTGACCGGGCTGAATCTTGCGCCGGATGAAAAACGCCCCTACCGGCAGAGCGCCGTTTTCCGCACAAGCGATCAGGGAAAAACCTGGCAAGCTCTCCTGGAAAACGGATTCATGGCCATGACAGAAAGGTCGAAGGCATATTTTTTGGAGCCTTATTTTTATAACAATAATGAGGTATGGGCATGGGGCGGTTATGAAGATTTTGAGCGCATTTTCTACTCGCCCGATCAGGGGGAACATACAGAAGCCATCGAGCTTTCAAAAAAACTCTATGCTGACATGCGCCCCCGGGGGGATTACACAAATACCATCAAAGCGCATGTAGTCCAACTGGACGCCCAGCAAGCAAAGGTCTGGGTCAGTGACAGATATTGGGATGGCCGTAACTGGGAGGCCATTACACGCGAAGGGCAGTTGACGCGCAAAGAGGGTCGGTGGGAGCTTGGCGAGGTACGCACACATCAGGGGCTTTTCATTTATCAACTGATAAGCAATGGCAAGGGGCGCATCATTGCCGCGGTGAGCCAAGGCAATATTTTCGACGCCGAACTGGCGGAATTGCTTGTCGGGGATCATTCATGGAAAAGACTCAGCACGCTGCCCAATCCTTTCTGGCCATTTCCCGCTGATTCATCCATCAGATCAAATCAGGAACACAATTTCTTCGCCAGCGACGATGTCATTCTGGCGACAATCGACAGCGACCATAAAGTGCCGCGCTGGTTGTACCCCTGGGGAAGATACCCGGCAAATATCAGCGCCGACGCCGTGTATTTCTCAAAAAACAACGGCAGAACATGGACCAAGCTTGCAATTCCCGGTTACCTTGGGGTTCTCGGCTTCAACGCCGGGAAAAAACAGGTCTACTGGAACAAGGGCAACTGGTACGAGAACGACGACCCCAACATCTATTCCTACGATTTGTCTCGATGATCCGAGCTTTCACCCGGCGTGGCAGGCATAGCGGACGAAATCGACGCCGCGTTCGAGTACCTCGTCCGGCCGCAGATGTTCCAGCGACGCGCCGCCGATGACAAGGCCGACCCCCAGGCGGACGCTGGCCGTAGCCGGCAGCGCCAGCGACACCTGCCCCTCGGCGCGGATCAGAAAGGCCGGAATGCGCGGCAGCGCGCCCGCTGCGGGCCGCTTGAGCCAGCCGGCTTCGATCTCGCCCGGGTACCAGTAGAGGCCGCCGGTCAGCGCGTCGCCGGCCGTTACCTGCAAGCCGAACAGCACCCCCAGCCGCGCCTGGCCTTGCACCTGGGCGGCCACCAGACAGGGCGCCTGACGGCGCGCCTTGCCAGTGCCGGCGCGCAAGACCATGCCGTCGATCTGCTGCCAGATCTCGCTGGTAACCGCAATGCGCTTGATCGCCGTGGTCGCCTGATCGGCGCGGTCGAAGCCGAACACCACGGTCCGCTGGTAGGCAAGCGCGCTGCTCTCGGGAGCGAGGTCGCCGCTGGCGTTCAGGTACTCGCCGCGCAGCATGGCATAGGCATCCTCGCCGCCGAAGGCGAGCGCGATGTCGCCGACGGCATCGTCTACTTCCCGCTCGGGCATGGTCAGGCTGTGGCGGATTTCCTCAAGCAAGTCGATGCAGGCCGCTGCCGATAATTCGCGGCCGAGCTTCAGGCTTTCCGGCGTCTCGCCCTGGCGCAGCGATTCGAGGCGCCTGCGCAATTTGCGGTCGATGGCGCTGATGACCAGCCAGCGCGGCGCGATGTCGGGCAGCGCGGCGCCGTGCAGGGCGTTCAGGTCGATGTCGCGGCCATGCACGTCGGGATCGGGTTTGCCGCGGAATTCGGCCAACTCGCGCCAGCGGCTGAGCGCCCGGTTGGCGACATGCAGTTGCGGCGCGGTCAGGCGATAGGGGTCGATCAGACGTAACAGGAAGTCCCAGGCCAGGTGACCGGCAACGGTCGCATCGCCGAGTTGGGGAAAGGCTTTGTCCGGCAAGAGGCGCGTCAGCAGGCCATCGCGCTGACCCAGGGCGAGAACGGCGAGGAGCTGGCGCTCAAGCGCCAGCGGGCATTCGTAGGCCGCCAGGAAATGGACATTGGCGGCAAGACGCAAGGCGCTGGCGGCGCGATTGAGGGCTAGGCCGCGCTGCTCCATGTCCAGTTCCTCATAGCGGCGCAGATAGGCGACGCCGAGGCGGTGCCAGAAGCGAGCGACCAGTGCGAAGGCGCGGTAGTCTTCGGCGGGCAGCGGCAGGGGCTTGCGCGTAAAGCGCGGTTCGATGTGCTCCTGCAAGGGCGCCGCCGCGTGGCGCAGCAGGCCGAGCAATTTGACGCTTAGCGCCGGATCGCAACCGCCGCCGTCGATGGCTTCGACCTGCATGACCAGCGCCGCCAGCATCTGCTGCGGCTGGGCCGACGGTTGCCTGGCCAGCCAGGCCCGCCCCTCGGCAAGATCGCGAAAGGCCAGGGTAATGTTCTTGCGCGGATCAGGCAGACTTAACCAGTGCATCGGAAGATTCCATTTGGCTGTATGCTTTGATTATGAGCGGCTTCGAGCATTATGAACACGAATTGCAGGAATTGGATCACGAGATTCGGCGTTACGCCGTGGTTTGCCATGTCGATCTGGCCAATCGCTACGAAATCGATGCCTGCCTGCATGACGACCACCTTTCCTGGGCGGAGGATCGGGCGCGGGAATCGCTGCGCGGCTTGCTGATTTTACGCATCAAACTGGAAGCCGAGATGATAGAACTCGGTTTTTCGCCCGCGCCACTATTGCCATACACCCCCGAACAGTAGAATCAGGCGATCTGGATAGCGCCGCCGGGACAGGGCGCGAGGCAGGCGCCGCAGCCGGTGCAGCGCTCGGCGTCGATTGCCGGCAGCGGACTGCCGCCAAGACGGGGCGGAAAGCGGATGGCCCCGGCGGCGCAGTAATCGCCGCAGACCCGGCATTCGACCCCGTGCTGCGGCAGGCAGGCAGCGCCAACGCTTGCCCGGCAGGCCCACGGCGCCTCGCCCTCACGGCGCAGCAGGGCTTGCGGCTGGCAGGCGGTAACGCAGGCGGCGCAGAAAGTGCATTCGCCACGGCTGAAATCAATGCGCGGATAGCCGCCGTCGCCGCTGACGACGATGCCCTGCGGGCACGCTGGCAGACAATCGCGGCAGCGCGTGCAGTGATCGACAAAAGCCGCTTCCGGCAGCGCCCAGGGCGGGCGCAATTCGGCTTTTGGCCGCGACCGGCCGCGCAGAAAGCCACGGCGCGCGGCGTCGACCATAGGTTTTATTTACCCTTCAGCTTGTCGATACTGGCGCGCACCATCTGCGCCTGCTCGGAGCCGGGTTCGAGCTGCGGCAGCAGGGTCTCCCAGTAGGCGATGGCCTTTTCCTTTTCGTTGGCCTGCGTGGCTGCGGCAGCGGCAAGGTAGAGGCTGTAGGCATGCTGGGGATCGAGCTTCAGGGCGCGCTCGACCAGTTGGCGCGGCTTGCCGGCCAGCAGCCCGTTCTGACCGCTGGACAGGGCAAGGCTCTCGGCATAGCGGGCCAACAGATCGGGCTGGTCGTTGATGGCTTTTTCGGCCTTGGCGTAAACCTTGGCGGCATCGTCGTAACGGCCAAGCAGCTCGTAGGAACGGGCCAGCAGTAGTTGACCCGGCATGTCGTCGGGCTTGGCTTGCGCGCGCTCGGCCAGACGGGCGACGGCTTGCTCGGCGCTGGCGCCGGCCTTGGCAGCATCGTCGCGGCGGCCAAGCGCCTCGTAGGAGCGGGCCAGCAGCAGCCAGCCCTGCACGTCGTCGGGATGGCTCTGCATGCGCTCGGCCAGACGGGCGACCATGCCGTCGACCTGCTCCTGCGTCATGCCGCCCTGGGCCGGCGTCGTACGCGCCGGATCGAGCGCCGCCGGGGTGCCGAGCAGCAGATAACCAAGCAGTGCGCCGAGCGGCAGCAGCAGGCCCAGGGCGATGGCCGTCTTGCGGCTGGGGACGGCCGTGGCCGGCGCCGCTTCGGCCGGGGCGGCCTCGTCGAGGAGGCGGCGCTGCAATTCCTGGCGGGCCTGGGCGAAATCGACCTCGGCCAGGATGCCTTCCTGATGCTCGCGTTCGAGATCGGCCAATTGGTCGCGGAAAATGGCCAGATTGGCTGCCTGCCGGTCACCCTCCACAGCGGCGCGGCGGCCAAACCACAGGGGCAGGATGAGGACGGCGCAGATGACGACGACGAGCAGCACCGCGCACAGAATGAAGAGCGGCTGCGTGAAGAGGGCGGCGAAGTTGTCACGAACCCGCATCGCATACACGGAAAATAACATCATCATTTGTTATCGTTTTCCTTGAGCAGGGCTTCGATGCGGCTGGCTTCCTCGGCCGACAGGGGGCGCTCGGCGTCGCCGAGCCGGCTGGCGCGGCGGCGCAGATAGGCGAAGAGGGCGCCAACGCCCAGCAGTAGGAGCAGCACCGGGCCGCCCCAGAGCAGCAGCGTGATGCCCTTGACCGGCGGCCGGTAGAGCACGAAGTCGCCGTAGCGGGCGACCATGAAATCGAGGATCTCATTGTCGGAGCGGCCATCGTGGATCATGCTGCGAATCTCGCGGCGCAGGTCGACAGCCAGATCGGCATTGGAATCGGCGATGGTTTCGTTCTGGCAAACCAGGCAGCGCAATTCCCTGGACAAGTCTTGCAGGCGCTTTTCGGCGACCGGATCGGCGGCCTGCGCGGCTTCCCAGGCGGACGAGGCGTGCACCCCGGCGCTGCCGAGGCCGAGGGCGAGCACCAAGACGAAGACGCGGGCGATCATTGGCCAAGCTCCGCCAGCAGGGGCAGGATTTTCTTCGCCAGCGCCTCCGGGCTGATCGGCCCGGTGTGCTTCATGCGGATGACCCCGTCCTTGTCGATGACATAGGTTTCCGGCACGCCGTAGACGCCGAAGTCGATGCCGACACGGCCGTCGATGTCCATCACCGTCAGCCGGTAGGGGTTGCCGTGGGCGTTCAGCCAGGCCTTGGCGCGTTGCTGCGCGAGCCTGACCTCTTCGTCGGCCGGCAGCTTGCTCATGTCGAACTCGCTGTCGCCGCGCACTTCCTTGTAATTGAGGCCGATCAGCGGCACGTCGACCTTTTTCGCGAACTCGACCAGTACTGGATGCTCCTGCCGGCAGGAAATACACCACGACGCCCAGACGTTGAGCAGCCACGGCTTGCCGCGCAGTGCTTCGGGGCCGAAAGTCTGCTCCGGATTGTCCAGCACCGTCAGGCGGAAAGCCGGCGCCGGCTTGCCGACCAGCGGCGAGGGAATGGCGCGCGGATTAAGACTGAGGCCGACGGCGAGAAGGCTGGCGAGGGCGGCGAAAGCGCCGAGTATCCAGAAATAGCGATTCATGCGTGTTGGCTTCCAGCAGGCAGGTGGGCGGCGCTTCGCGCCTTCAGGCGGTAACGGCGGTCGAGCATGGCGAGGAGGCCGCCGAGCGACATCAGCAGGCAGCCGCCCCAGATCCAGTCGACGAAGGGCTTGTAATAGACGCGCACGGCCCAGGCGCCTTCTGGCTTGTCGCTGTCGATCGGCTCGCCGAGCGAGACGTAGACGTCGCGCCAGAGGCCGGCGTCGATCGCGGCTTCGGTCATCGGCATGGCCGAGGAGTGATAATTGCGCTTCTCCGGCAGCAGTTGGCGCAGCAGTTTGCCGTCACGGCTCAGGTCGAACAAGCCCCGGGCGGCGACGTAATTCGGCCCCTCGACCCGCTGGATGCCGTGAAAGCTAAAGCTGTAGCCGGCAACGGTAACCGTCTCGCCGACCTCCATCTTGACGTCCTTTTCTTCCTCGAAACTCATGACCATGGTGACGCCGACGACGAAGGCGGCGACGCCGAGGTGGGCGAGGTGCATGCCAACGAAGCTGCGCGGCTGGCGGAGCAGGGCGCGGGCCAGCGAAGCCTCGCCGCGCGTCTGGCGGGCGCGGGCGACAAAGTTGATGACGGCGGTGGCGGCGATCCAGGCGGCGAGCAGGAGCCCAAGGGCGGTCAGCAGCGACCAGTGGCCGTAGAGCAGCGGCAGGGCGATGGCGACGATGACGCCGACGGCGAAGGCCCAGCGCACGGCGCGCAGGATCTCGGGCAACGCCGCTTCCTTCCAGCGGGCGAAGGGGCCGATGCCGATGAGAAACAGCACCGGCGCCATGACCGGCACGAATACCGCGTTGAAATAAGGCGCGCCAACCGAAATCTTGCCAATGCCCAAGGCGTCGACCAGGAGCGGATAGAGCGTGCCGAGCAGTACCGTGGCGCAGGCAACAACCAGCAACACGTTATTGGTGAGCAGCAGCGATTCGCGCGAAATCAGGGCGAAGCGCCCGCCGAGGCCGACGCTCGGCGCCCGCCAGGCGAACAGCGCCAGCGAGGAGCCGATGACGGCGATCAAAAAGATCAGAATGAAAATGCCGCGCGCCGGATCGGTGGCAAAGGCATGCACCGAGGTCAGCACGCCGGAGCGGACGAGAAAGGTGCCGAGCAGCGACAGCGAGAAGGCCGAGATGGCCAGCAGCACGGTCCAGTTCTTGAAACTGCCGCGCTTTTCGGTAACCGCCAGCGAGTGAATCAGCGCCGTGCCGACCAGCCAGGGCATGAACGAGGCGTTTTCGACCGGGTCCCAGAACCACCAGCCGCCCCAGCCCAATTCGTAATAGGCCCACCACGAGCCGACGGCGATACCGAGGGTGAGGAAAACCCAGGCTGCCGTCGTCCACGGCCGTGACCAGCGCGCCCAGGCGGCGTCGAGCTGGCCGGAAAGCAGGGCGGCGATGGCGAAGGCGAAGGCCACGGAAAAGCCGACATAGCCCATGTAGAGCAGCGGCGGGTGGATGACCAGACCGGGATCTTGCAGCAGCGGATTGAGATCGCGCCCTTCAATGGCGCCCGGCAGCAGACGGTCGAAGGGATTGGAGGTGAGCAGAATGAAGAGCAAGAAGCCGAAGGAAACCAGACCGAGCGTGCCGAGCACGCGGGCGACCATAACCTCGGGCAACTGGCGCGACAGCAGCGCGACGGCGGCTGCCCAGCCGGCCAGCATCAGCATCCACAACAGCAGCGAACCCTCGTGCCCGCCCCACACGGCGGAAACGCGATAAATCAGCGGCAAGAGCGTATTGGAATGCTGGGCGACGTAAAGAACCGAGAAGTCATTGACGACGAAAGCCTGCGTCAGACAGGCGAAGGCGAAAGCGACCAGCAGCGTCATGGCGCCGGCGGCCGGGCGGGCCAGGGCGATCCAGGCCGAGCGGCGCTGGTGGGCGCCGATCAAGGGCAGGGTGCCGAGCACCAGAGCGACCAGAGCGGCAAGGATGAGGGCGAAATGGCCGAGTTCGGGAATCATGCTCAGTTGCTCGCTTTCGTCGGGGTAGCGGTATCCTCGGCGGCTTTTTTCCCGGCGGCGCGGGCGTGGGCGTCGTCGACGGCCTTGGCGGCGGCCGGCGGCATGTAATTTTCGTCGTGCTTGGCCAGCACCTCGCTGGCGGCGAAATGGCCATCTTCGCTCAACCTGCCTTGGGCGACCACGCCCTTGCCTTCCTTGAACAGGTCGGGAAGGATGCCTTTGTAATGCACGGGGATGTCCGTCTCGGTATCAGTAACGATGAAGGCGACGGTCACGCCGTCGGCCTGACGGGCGAGGCTGCCTTCCTTGACCACGCCGCCGATGCGGAACAGCTTGTCGGCCGGCGCCTTGCCGGCGGCCACGTCGGTCGGCGAGATGTAGAGCGCGATATTGCTGTTCAGCGCATTCAGCACGAGGAGGGCGATGATGCCGACGACGACCAGGGCAGCGCCGATCAAGGCCAGTTTCTTGTGACGGGACTTCATGCTTCGGGACTCCGGTTTTCAATTCTGGCGTCGGCGCGCAGCTGACGCCGGAGGCGGGCGATGGTGTTCTTGCGCTGGCGGGCGACGAGTATCGGCTCGACCAGCATGATCAGCGCGGTAACGCCGAACGAACCCCAGACGTACAGGCCGTAACCGCCCATGGCGAGAAATTCGCCGACGCTGTTCCAGTGGATCATGTCCGTTCTCCGGCCCGCTCTTCGGTCAATTCCGCCCGCGCCCAGTCGGTGTGGCGCTCGCGTTCGAGCATGATGGTGCGCACGCGGGCGAGGGCGACGGCGATGGAATACATCCAGAAGCACAGCGCCATCAACAGCATGCCCCAGAGCATGGTGACGGCCATCGACGACTTGGCGAGGTTGACGCTCGACCCCTGATGCAGGGTGTTCCACCACTGCACCGAGAAATAGATGATGGGAATATTGACCACCCCGACCAGCAGCAACACGGCGCCGGCCTTGTCGGCGCGGCGCGCGTCGTCGATGGCGGCGGTCAGCGCCAGATAGCCGATGTAGAGAAAGAGCAGGATCAGTTCCGACGTCAGGCGGGCATCCCAGACCCACCACGTGCCCCACATCGGCTTGCCCCACAGCGCCCCGGTCCACAGCGAGAGGAAGGCCATCAGCGCGCCGGTCGGCGCCAGCGCCTGGGTCATCATGCCCGACAGGCGGGTGTTGAAGGCCAGGCCAATGGCCGCCCAGAAGGCCATGACCAGATAGATGAACATCGACATCCAGGAAGCCGGGACATGGATGAAAATGATCCGGTAACCCTCGCCCTGCTGGAAATCGGTCGGCGCCACCAGCATGCCGAGCCACAGACCGGCCACGCCGAAAAGGACGGCGGCGGCGGCGAACCACGGAATCATTTTGCCGGCCAGGGGGTAGAAGGTGGCCGGCGAGGCGAAGCGGTAGAGATTGAAGCGGTCTTTCATTCGAGGGCGATCTTCAGGGCGGCGGCCGAAGCCCAGGGGGCAAAGCCGAGTGAAGCGAAAGTCAGCGCGGCGAGCAGGGAAAGGTGTCCTTCCCCCCCGAGACCGGACACCGTGGCATCGACCGCGCCAGCGCCGAATATTAACACCGGGATGTACAGCGGCAGCACCAGCAGCGACAAGAGCACGCCGCCGCCGCGCAGACCCAGGGTCAGCGCCGCGCCGATGGCGCCGATGCCGGACAGGGCCGGCGTGCCGATGAGGATGGCGGCGGTCAGCACGAAGAGGGCTTCGCTGGAAAGATCGAACTGCACGCCCAGCACCGGCGCGATCAGGGCCAGCGGCAGGCCGGAAACCAGCCAGTGGGCGATCACCTTGCCGGTCACGACAAGGCCGAGCGGGTGCGGCGCCAAGGCCAGTTGCTCCAGGGTGCCGTCGCGGTGATCGTCGGCAAAGAGGCGCGGCAGCGACAGCATGGTCGCCAGCAGCGCCGCCACCCACAGCACGCCGGGGGCGAGGGTGCGCAGCAGGTTCGGCTCCGGCCCGACGCCGAGCGGGAAGAGGCTGACCACGATGATGAAGAAAAAGAGCGCCGAAACGATGTCGGCCTGGCGGCGCATGGCCAGTTTCAAGTCGCGGCCAATCACCGCCAGAATGATTTTGAACATCAGCGCCTCATTCTCAACCGAGCCGCAATTCGCGCACGGTGCCGGCGGGAATGGCAACCGGCTGGTGGGTGGTCATCACCGCCAGGCCGCCGCGCTGGAGATGGCCGGAAATAAGGCCGGCCAGCCAGTCCACGGCGGCGACATCGAGGGCGACGAAAGGCTCGTCGAGAATCCACAACGGCCGCCGCTCCTTGACCAGACGGGCCAGCGCCACGCGCCGCTTCTGCCCCTGCGAGAGATATTTGCAGGCCAGATCCTCGCGTCCGGCGAGGCCGACCTGTTCCAGCGCATCCAGGGCATCGTCCTCGCTCAAATCCTCGTCGGCCAGGCGGGCAGTCGCCAGCAGATTTTCCAGGGGCGTCAGTTCTTCCTTGATGGCGTTGAGATGGCCGAGGTAGCACAAATCGGCGCGATATTCGTCGGCCAGCTTGCGGATCGGCTGGCCGCGCCAGCGGATTTCGCCCTGCTCCGGCGGCAGCAGGCCGAGCAGCATGCGCAGCAGGCTGGTCTTGCCGGCGCCGTTGCGGCCCTGCAAGAAAAGCAGTTCTCCCGCCGCCAGCCGAAAGCCGAGGCCCGCGAACAGGCGGCGCTCACCGCGCACGCATTCCAGATTGTCAGCTTCGAGTAGCAAGGGGAAAAAACCGTGTGAATCCGGCGGCAAATGATAAACAGGCAAGTTTAACGGCAGAACAACCTGGATCAAACATGCCAATGAAAACGGGGGCTGGCGCCCCCGTCAATTTGCTCTTGCCCGCCGCTTATTTGACGAACGGGGTCGGCCGCGGCGTCGCGTCGGTGGAAGGCGGCAGAATCGGCAAGTTGAAGCTCGGCTGATCGCCGGTCAGGGTCTTCAGGAAGGCGACGATCTTGGCGTTTTCTTCCTTGCTGAACTTCCTGCCCAATTGCAGGCGGCCCATGATGTCGACGGCTTCGGTCAGGGTATTGGCGGCGCCGTCGTGGAAGTACGGATAGGTCATTTCGACATTGCGCAGGGTCGGCACCTTGAAGTTGAAGCGGTCGGCGTCCTGGCCGGTCACCGCCGCGCGGCCTTCCGCCATGTTGGCCTTGTACGGCTCGACCAGCCCCATTTTCTGGAAGGAATTGCCGCCAACGGCCTCGCCATTGTGACAGGCGACGCAGCCGCTATCCTTGAACAGGGCATAGCCTTCCAGTTCGGTTTTGCTCAGGGCGTCCTGCTTGCCGAGCAGCCACTGGTCGAAGCGCGAATTCGGGGTCACCAGGGTCTTCTCGAACTCGGCGATGGCGGCGGTCACCTGGTCGATGTCGATCTTGTCCTTGCCAAAGACCTGCTTGAATTCGCGGACATAGGCCGGAATCGATTCGAGCACGCCGATCGCCAGCGTGTGGGTAAAGGCCATTTCACCCGGATTGGCGATCGGGCCGCCGGCCTGTTCCTTGAGATCGCTGGCGCGGCCGTCCCAGAACTGGGCGAGGTTGAGGCTGGAATTGAGCACGGTTGGCGCGTTGATCGGCCCCTGCTGCCACTGGTCGCCGATCGAGGTCGGAATGTTGTCGGTGCCGCCCATCGACAGGTTGTGACAGGAGTTGCAGGAAATGAAACCGGACTTGGACAGGCGCGGATCGAAGTAGAGCTTCTTGCCCAATTCGACCATGCCCAGATTGACATTGGCCGCCGGCCGGATCGGCTGGATCGGCTCATCGGCGGCCGGGGTCTGCGCCAGGGCGAGGCCGGACAGCACGACGATGGCAGCGGAAAGAACGGTTCGTTTCATGGTGAACACTCCCTGTTGTGGAAAAGCGAAACGATCCATTCTCACCTACAGCCAACATATAATATTGATCTGCATCAAATTTTCTATGGGTTTAACTGCCATGGACTCACCCTGTCGCCAGCGGCTGGCGGCGCAGGGGCCAGCAGGCGCGCCCGGAACGCCGGCAGCGCAGGATTCAGGAACGGAAGCGGGCAACTTCCTGGCCGATGGTTTCCGCCAACTGGTGCAGATTTTCCGCGGTATCGGCATTGGTGCGGGCGGCGGCGTTGTTTTGCTCGGCCATTTGGGCAATGCGCTCGACATTCTTGGCGATTTCGGTGCTGGCCACGGTCTGCTCGCCCAGGGCGCCGGAAATATCCGTGACGGCCTCGACCACCCGCCGCGACTGCTCCTGGACGCGGGTAATCGCGGCGCCGGTCTGTTCCGCCTGTCCGACGCTGGCGGCCACCCGGTCGACGCCGCGCTTCATGCCGTCGACGGCCGTCGCGGTGCCGCTCTGAATGGCCTCGATCATCTCGGCAATCTCCTGTGTCGACTTGGCCGTTCGCTCGGCCAGCTTGCGCACCTCGTCAGCGACGACGGCGAAACCGCGCCCGCTTTCGCCGGCGCGCGCCGCTTCGATGGCGGCATTGAGCGCCAGCAGATTGGTCTGATCGGCAATGTCGCGAATGGTGCCGACAATGGCCGTGATCGCCTCCGACTGCTGCCCCAGGGCTTCGACCGATTCGGCCGCCTGGTTGACCAGCGTGGCGATCTCGCCGATATCGCCGATCATGCCGGCGACGAGCTGGCCGCCCTCGGCGGCAACCGTGTCGGATGCGCGCGAGCTGTCCTGCGCGTCGCGGGCGCAGTGCGAAATGTGATCGACGCTGACGGTCATCTGCTCCACCGTCGCCGCCATGTTCGACGCCGCGCTGCTCTGGGCGGTGGCGCCGAGCGATATCTGCTGGCTCGACGTGGCCAGTTGCTCGGCCTCCGCGCGCAGGGTCAGCACTTCGTCCCGAATGCGCCCGAGCACCTCCCGCAAGGCCGCCGCCATCTCATTGAAAGCGCGGCCGGCGGCATGCAGTTCGTCGTCACCCTCGGTATGGAACTCGGCGCTCAGATCGCCGTCGGCAAGGCGATGGGCGCCGCGCGAAAAGACATCGACGCTGGCAATCACCGAATAGTAGGTACCAATACCGAAATAAGCCACCAGGGCCATGACCAGCACCGACAGCCCGATATCGAAGGCCAGCACCCGCTCGGCATGCACCTTGCGCGCCAGCAGTTGCTGCTCGAACTGCGGAATCAGGGTCTCGAACATCATTTTGTAGCCGAGATCGATGACCTGCGTGGTCAGGGCGAAATACTCCTGCGACGGCGTGGCGAAGCGCTCGCCGAGAATATCGTCGCGGACCAGCGTGAAGATTTTTTCGGCGCCGCTCGAAAATTCCCGGCTCGGCCCCGTCAGCGCCCCCTGCAAACTCGGCGCGAAGCGCATCACCTTGTCCAGATTGTTGTTTTGCGCCCGCAGCGTGCCGGACATTTGGGCAATCAAGGCCGCCAAGTCGGTACGTACCTGCGGCAGCAGTTCCTTGCGCGCCAGCGCGCCGGTGCCACGGGCGCGGGTGATGCCGAGCGGTTCGAGCATGGCCGGCATCTTGACGACCACGGTATCCATGAAATAGTAGGTATCCGGACGCGAATCGAAGGTCAGTTGCGTCGCGTCGGCGACATCGACCATCAAGGCCAGCATCCTGGCAATCATTTCGCTGTGCCGCCGGAGATTGTCCGCTGGCGTCCAGCTCAGGCCATCGCGGCGAATCGCTTGCCAGTCCTCATTGCTTTGACGCCAGCCTGGCAGTTCGCGCAGGGCCGGCGGCAGCGCTTCGACCACCTCGGCCAGAGCGGCTTCGACCTCCTGCTCCTTGCCGGCGCGCGCCGCCTTCATCGCTTCGTTGCCGTTCAGCACGCCCGAGGACAAACCCCGGTGCTGCTGCATGAACTGTACGGCGCGATTCAGCGGCTTGAGCATTTGCAGGCCGGCCAACTCCTGTTCGGCGGTTTCGATGTCGCGTTTTCGGTCGTCATAGACCGTCGCCAGCAACAGCAGCATGAGCAGGGCCACGGCGGCGCCCAGCAAGGAAAACTTGCGGGTGTAGCGCAAGCGATTCATCAACGCCGTCGCCGGCCGGAAAAACGCTCTCATGGATTTCCTGCTTTCTCGATACGCCGGGCCGCCCAGGCGAGAACCGGCAGATACAAAATATGTAAATTGTAGCGGCTTGCAGCGACGAGGGAAACATCGACCCAACCCACATACAGAGCAATCGCATGAATACTCCAAAGCGGAAAAATCCCCGCCACGCTGCTTCCCTCGATTTACCCGGCAGCGCAAGAGAAAGTTACAAATATCGCTTGCGAAAAAAATATTTTTCATGCCGTTGTTTTAACCCGCGGAGAGCGTTTTTGCATTACCGCAGATTCGCTTGCAATCAGCGCGTGAAAAAACTGAACTTGACGGAAATGCCGCTTGTTCGCGGCGGGTCGACGTAATTTCGCGCCATAGAATTCAATGCAACAATTACCAATTTTGGCTACACTGCAAACTATTCTCTACTTTGCTCAAACTGCCAAATCATGCTGGAACAACGTAGACATCAACGCATCCGCTTCTCTTCGCCGCCCAAGGTACGCATTGGTTATGGCGGCGCCGTCGATGTGGGCGGCATCGAAAACCTCTCTCTCTCCGGCCTCATGGCCCGAACCGCGCTTACGCTCGAAATCGGTCATACCGCTGGTTGCGAGTTCTCGCTGTTCGGCTCGCCGGTAATTGACGTGCCGCTCACCATCGTCAGCCGCATCGGTGATGTCTTCGGCGGCCGTTTCCAGACCGGGCCGATCAATCAGGTCGTCATCGAGGACGCCGTCGAAGCGGCGCTGGCGTCCGGCCATGCCTCGATCCTGACCGTGAATCAGGTCGGTAGCCGCAAGATCATGCGCATTACCGGCGGCTTCAACGCCGCGCTGCACAACGATCTGATGCACGCGCTGGCCCGCGTCACCGTGGATGAGATGGATCTCGCCGCCGTCACCGCCATCGACCAGAGCGGCCTGAATCTCTGCCGGATCGCCACCGGCAAGCACAATATCGCCATCGGCGCCCAGTCGCCCTGCTTTGCCAAAGCCTGGAGTCAGGCGCAGTCCACCTAGCCTGCCGCCCGGACAAACGCCTCAAGGAATCGCCAGCAGTTCCGTGAGGGTGTCGACCAGCGTGTCGATCGGCGTGGCGTAGGCGAATTTGCGAATGAAGAGACCATTCGGCCCGATCAGGTACATGCCGGCCGAATGGTCGACCGCGTACTGATTCGGCTCGCCGTTGGCGGCAGGCGATTTGGCGTAGCGCACGCGGAAATTGTCGGCGGCTCGCCGGATCAGGGCTGGCGAGCCGGTCAGGGCGAGGATGCGGCGGTCGAAAAATTCGGTGTAGGTTTGCAGCACCTGGGCGCTGTCGCGCTCCGGGTCGACGGAAACGAAAATCGCCTGCACGCGCCCAGCCTTGTCGCCCAGCCGTTGCAGCACCTCGGCCATTTCCACCAAAGTCGTCGGGCAGATATCGGGGCAGTAGGTATAGCCAAAAGCCAGCAACTGGAAACGGCCCGAGAAATCCTCGCTGGTCACCGCGCGGCCGCGCGTGTCCTGGAGCAAATAGCGCGGGACGATGTCTTCGTTGCGCTCGGCCAGCAGGATTTCGTGCGCCGACTGGGCAGCGGCCTGACCGGCGAGCAGGGCCGCAAGCAGGAAGAGAGCCGACAGCTTCATGGGGCCGGCGGGAAGGCTTGCCGCAACTGCTGTTCGGCTTCGCCCAGGCGGGTATTCAGCGTCGCCACATCGGGACATTCAAGGCCCTTGCCCTGGTCGAGGAAGGCGGCGCTGGTCGCCTCCTCGAAAATTTCGCCATTGCTCCGCGTTTTCTGCGCAATGTCCTGCACGGCGTGCCGCGCCCGGCTGGCGATAGCCATTTGCTGACAGGCCAGCGCGACGCCATTGATCTGGCCGAGACTGACGATGGCGGCGCCGCCGGCAGTATCGTCGGCGGCGGCGGGAAGAGCGATGGCCGCGAGAACCGGCAGGAGGAGGAAGGGCTTCATGGGCGAGTTTCTCCAGAGGGATTGCGTATTATAGGCAGCGGCCACGCGATGTCATTTTCACAAATCAAAAACGACCGGCGGCGCAGGGGAATCTATTGCGCGGGCCGGCGGTCGCGCGCGACATCGAGTTGGGCGCAGAGTTTCTCGGCGCCGTCGAGAAGGCGCGGCGTGTGGCGCAGCATGATGTCGGGGTGGATGTGAAACAGATTGCCGCGCCGCACCGCCGTCAGTCGCGTCCATTTGTCCCAAACACGCAGCGCCTCGGGGCGGGCGACTTCCATGCCGGTGGCGATGATGGTTTCCGGATCGGCTTCAAGCACCGCCTCACGACCAACCGTCGGCGCCAACTGGTCGAGATGGCCGAAGACATTGACGCCGCCGCACAAGGCGATGACGCTGCTGATGACCTGCGGGCCGCCGACCGTCATCAGCGGCGCGCCGCCGAGTTGGAAGAATACGCGCACCCTGGGCTTGTCGGCATTGGCCGCGCGCAAGCCCTCCAGGCGCTGGCGGAAGCCTTGCGCCGCAGCATTGGCGATGCGCTCGGTACCGGCCAACCGGCCCAGGCGTTCAAGCTCGTCGGCAACATCCGCCATGCGCTGCGGCTGCGAAATATAGATATTCAGGCCAAGCGCGCGCAGCTTGTCGACCTGCTTCATGTCGTTGCCGCTCTCCCACGCCACCACCAGATCAGGCTTGAGGGCGACGATGGCTTCCAGGTCAAGACGCGCATAACCGCCAACGCGCGGCGCCTTCCCGGCCTCTGGCGGATAATCGCTGTAGTCGACGGCGCCGACCAGCTTGCCGCCCGCGCCAGCGGCGAACAGATTTTCGACGGCATTCGGGGCGAGGGCGACAATGCGCCGCGCCGGTTCCGAGAGGCGAAGTTCGCGCCCACTATCGTCCTTGACCACGATTTCGGCGCGCGCAGGGGGAAGCAGGAAGGCGAGCAAAGTTGCCAGAATGGCCCAAGGAAACAGTTTCATGCCGAATTTCAAGCGCACTGTCCGGAAGCGGGTGGCGTCAGCCACACAAGCCGTTGAAACATAATGATTTATTCCGTTGACACAAGGGGGCGGGGGCAAATTTTGTGTCACGACAGCGCAGGCGTCAAGCCGAGCCCCGGGGCGTTTTTCGGCTTGAAACGCAGCCATTGATGGTAGCGTTCCATTTTTTCGGGGACACATCCATGCCTGCTCGCTTGCTGCGCATCCGCGGTCTGGTCCAGGGGGTCGGCTTTCGGCCCTATGTCTGGCGGCTGGCCGGGGAACTCGGGCTGGCTGGCTGGGTGCGCAATGACGGCGCGGATGTCAGCCTCTTGGTTGCCGGCGAACGGCTGGATGAATTTCTCGCCCGCCTGCCGCGCGAGGCGCCGCCGCTGGCGCGGGTCGATGCTATTAATATAGCGGCCGCCGAACCGCCGGAGCAGGGCGGTTTCGCCATTCTGCGCAGCCTGCCGGGCGCGCTTGGCAGCGCCATCGGTCCCGACGCCGCGCTCTGCCCCGAGTGCATCGCCGATGTTTTCGATCCGGCGGGCCGCCGCTGGCGCTATGCCTTTACCACCTGCACCCACTGCGGGCCGCGTTACACGGTCAGCCACGGCCTGCCTTACGACCGGGCGCGCACCAGCCTCGCGGCTTTTCCGCTGTGTCCGCCGTGCGCCGCCGAATATGCCGATCCCGCCGACCGCCGCTTCCATGCCGAAACGACGTGCTGCCCGGACTGCGGCCCGCGCCTCTCATTGCTCGACGCCGCCGGCCAGCCCTTGCCCGGCGATGCGTTGGCGGCGGCGCTGGCCTTGCTGCGGGCGGGCCGGATCGTCGCCATCAAGGGCTTGGGCGGCTTTCATCTCGCTTGCGACGCGCGCAACGCGGCAGCGGTGACCACGCTGCGCGAACGCAAACAGCGCGAGGCCAAGCCGTTCGCGATCATGGGCCTGAATCCGGCATCGCTGGCGGGACTGGCGCGGATCGACGCGGAATGCGAAAAGCTGCTGCGCTCGCCAGCGGGGCCGATTGTGCTTTGCCCCAAGGCGGAAAAAGATGATCCACCTCCCCCTCTCCCCAACCCCTCCCCCGCGAGGGGGGAGGGGCTTCAAGGGCGCGGATTGAGCCTTTTGCGACAACCTCCGAGGGGGGAGGGGCTATGCACCGAATTGCCCGGCATCGCGCCCGGCCTGGCCTGGCTCGGCGTCATGCTGCCAGCGACGCCGCTGCATCTGCTGTTGTGGCATGAGGCTGCGGGTCGGCCGAGCGGCAGCGATTGGCTCGCCGAAATTTCCGATCTGCTGCTGGTAATGACCAGCGCCAATCCGCACGGCGAGCCGCTGGTCATCGGTAACGGAGAGGCACTCGATCGACTGGCCGGCATCGCCGATGCTTATTTGGTACACGATCGCGACATCGTCGTCCGCTGCGACGATTCGCTGCTGCGCGCCGGCCCGATCCTGATCCGCCGCGCCCGTGGCTATGTACCGCTGCCCGTGCCGCTGAGCGGCGGCGGGCCGTGCGCGCTGGCGCTCGGCGGCTTTCTGAAAACCACCCTGTGCCTGATGCGCGACGATGCCGCCTGGCTGTCGCAACATATCGGCAGCCTGGACAATGTCGCCACGCTCGGCTTTCTCGAAGAAATGGCGGCGCACCTGCCGGCCATCCTGGAAGCGCGACCGCAACTGGTGGTGCACGATTTGCACCCCGACTATCCCTCTTCCGCGCTGGCCCGCCGCCTGGCCGACGAATTGGGCGTGCCGGCCTTGGCCGTCGGCCACCACCATGCCCATATCGCCGCCGTCCTTGCCGAGCATCGCATTGAAACGCCGGTACTCGGGCTGGCCATCGACGGCGTCGGCCTCGGGCCGGATGGCTGCCTGTGGGGCGGCGAATTGCTGCGTGTGGCAGGGGCGGCGTGCACACGCCTCGGCCACTTGCGCCCCCTGCCGCTGCCCGGCGGCGACCGCGCCGCCCGTGAGCCGTGGCGCATGGGACTGGCCGCCCTACATGTCGCCGGCCTCGGTGAGCGCAGCGAGGACTGGCGGCGGCGCCGCTTTCCGCAGCACGAAACCGGCCCGCTGCTCGCCATGCTCGCCGCCAATTTGCGCTGCCCGCCGAGCAGCAGCCTTGGCCGCTGGTTCGACGCCGCCGCCGGCCTGCTCGGCTGCCGCGCCGTACAGCAATACGAGGGGCAGGCGGCGATGGAACTGGAAGGGCTAGCGGCAGGATGGATCGCCAGCCACGGCCCGCTTGCGCCGCTGGCCGGCGGCTGGCGGCTGGACAGCGACGGCACGCTCGACCTGACGCCGCTAGTCCCCGCCCTGCTCGATTGCGACGACGCGCCTTACGGCGCGGCGCTGTTTCATGCCACGCTTGCCGCCGCGCTGGCCGACTGGCTGCTTGCCGCAGCGCGGCGCGAAGGGCTGGAAACGCTGGCGGCAGCCGGCGGCTGCGCCTTGAATGCGGTGCTGATGCGGGCGCTACGCGGCCATCTGGAAAACACCGGCCTGCGCCTGCTGGAAGCGCGTCGTGTGCCGCCCAACGACGGCGGCCTGGCGCTGGGGCAAGCCTGGATCGGCCGCCAGCATCTACAGGCGCAATGCGGCAAGTAATTTTTCAGTCTGGCCGGCGGCCTGCCGGCAGCGCAGGGCGGGGGAGAGTGCAAGCAGCACGGCTTTCCTGCGCTGATCCTGGAGGTGTTGCCGCCGCCGCCCGCCGTGGCGGACAATGCGCCCGGTGCAATAATTCCGTTTTCAGATCGGCCGAGTACGCGAAGGCAAAGCGCAGACAGTACTGGAGTACGGCAAGCGAAGCCGACAAAGTAATCGGCTGATATGGAAATGGAATAAGGGGAAACGCTAATGTGTCTGGCCATTCCCGCCCAAGTGGTGGAACTGCGTGACGGCGAGATGGCCGTCGTCGATCTCGCCGGAGTGAGGAAGGAAATTTCGCTGGCCCTGGTCGAGGACGTAGCGCCCGGCGATTACGTCATCGTCCATGTCGGCTACGCGCTGAACAAGCTCGATGCCGACGAGGCAGCGCGGACGCTGGCGCTGTTCGCCCAACTGGAAGCCGGCGGCGAAATGGGCGAAATGCTGCCCGGATGAAATACATCGACGAATTCCGCGACGGCGACCTCGCCCGCGGGTTGGCCGAGGCCATCCGCCGCGCCGCCAATCCGGCCCGTCGCTATCATTTCATGGAATTCTGCGGCGGCCACACGCACGCCATTTCGCGCTACGGCATCAGCGACCTGCTGCCCGCCAACGTGCGCATGATCCACGGCCCCGGCTGCCCGGTCTGCGTGCTGCCCATTGGCCGCGTCGACCAGGCCATCCGCCTGGCTCTGGAACAGGGTGTAACGCTGTGCGCCTACGGCGACTGCCTGCGCGTTCCGGCATCAAACGGCCTGTCGCTGCAAAAGGCCAAGGCGCGCGGCGGCGACGTGCGCATGGTTTATTCCAGCATGGACGCCGTGGCGCTGGCGCAAAAACATCCCGAAAAACAGGTCGTGTTTTTCGCCATCGGCTTCGAGACGACGACGCCGCCGACGGCGGTAGCCATCCAGCAGGCGGCGGCGCTCGGCCTGCCCAATTTCTCGGTTCTCTGCTGCCATGTGCTGACGCCGTCGGCCATTGCCAGCATTCTCGAATCGCCGGAAGTGCGCCAATGGGGCACCGTGCCGCTGGACGGCTTCATCGGCCCGGCCCACGTATCGACCATCATCGGCAGCCGGCCCTACGAATTTTTCGCCGAGGAATACCAAAAGCCGGTGGTCATCGCCGGCTTCGAGCCGCTCGACGTGATGCAGGCCATCCGCATGTTGATCCGCCAGGTCAACGAGGGCCGCGCCGAAGTCGAAAACGAATTCACGCGCGCCGTCGACCGCGCCGGCAATGTCAAGGCGCAGCGGCTCGTGGCCGAGGTATTCGAGCTGCGCAAAAGCTTCGAATGGCGCGGCCTCGGCGCGCTGCCCTACTCGGCGCTGCGCATCCGCCATGACTATGGCGAATACGACGCCGAACGGCGCTTCTCCCTCGCCTACCGCCCGGTGCCCGACCACAAAGCCTGCGAATGCGGCGCCATCCTGCGCGGCGTCAAGCGCCCGCGCGACTGCAAGCTGTTCGCCACGGTGTGCACGCCGGAAAACCCGGTCGGCTCGTGCATGGTGTCCTCGGAAGGCGCTTGCGCGGCGCATTACACTTATGGGCGGCATAAAGATAGTCAGGCCACTCATGATTAATCCCGTTTACGAGCGAGAACAGGCACTTCGCCATCGTCTAAATAGATTCTTCGTCGATTGCCTTTCTATGCCTAAGCACGACTACTACGGTCAACTCAACGCGGCGTCACTTCTAAAACTAAAATCTACTCTTTCAGACATCAATAATATTCTTACTCTGCGCGTGACACTGGCTTTCGCAGACTGGATCGCAGGGAAATTATTGCTTGATGATCAATATACCGCTGAGCTACGAGACAGCGTCCTTAATGCAAAGCCCAGCTCAAACGGATATGACATCAAGCTTGATTATCCGGTCTCATTTGTTGGTGAGGTCAAGTGTAATGTGCCAATCAATAACGGGGGCGTTTACGGCTCTGCACAAAGAATAGGCATCGAAAAAGACATCACCGCACTATTAAACGGGAAGACAAAGGCAAGCATAGTTCCAGAAAATTTCCTGAAGTTCATAGCCTTCCTTGATCTGCCAGAGATACGGCAAGCGAATGCACATCTTGTTCGCACAAGTAAAATCTGCAAAGAGAAACTTGTCTTCTTGGACAGCGCGGACGAGATCAGTAGAGTTGACGTTGTGCATGGCGTATATCTGGCGTTGGGGCATACCTGATTTTTCAAGGCAGGCAAAGGTCATGGTTCTTGTCCAACATCTAACCCTGCAATCAACCCGGGCACGGCTACGCCGCGCCGGTTATCTTGGTCGTCAGGCATCCAGTCATGAGTGAATCCCGCAAAAATTACGTCCGTCCCCTCGACCTCAAGGAAGGCCGGGTCGACATGGCGCATGGCTCCGGTGGGCGGGCGATGGCGCAGTTGATTGACGAGATTTTCGCCCGCCATCTCGGCAACGACTATCTGGCCCAGGGCGACGACGGCGCTTTGTTGCCGGCGCCGGGGGGCGGGCGGCTGGTGCTGGCGACCGACGCCCATGTCGTCTCGCCCCTGTTCTTTCCCGGCGGCGACATCGGCTGCCTGGCGGTGCATGGCACCATCAACGACGTGGCGGTGATGGGGGCGCGGCCGTTGTACCTCGCGGCCAGCTTCATCCTCGAAGAAGGCTTCAAGTTCGCCGATCTGTCACGTATCGTGCAGAGTATGGCGGCGGCGGCCAAGGCTGCCGGGGTGCCGGTGGTGACCGGCGATACCAAAGTGGTCGAGCGCGGCAAGGGCGATGGAGTGTTCATCACCACCACCGGCGTCGGCGTCGTTCCGCCGGGCCGGGAATTGTCCGGGCGGCAGGCGCGGCCGGGCGATGCCATTCTGGTTTCCGGCACGCTCGGCGATCACGGCATGGCCATCATGGCCGAACGCGAGAGCCTTGGTTTCGCCTCGCCCATCGTTTCCGACACGGCGGCGCTGCACGAACTGGTCGCCGCGCTGCAAGACAGCGGCGCCGATCTCCATGTGCTGCGCGATCCGACGCGCGGCGGGCTGGCCACGACGTTGAACGAAATCGCCCGCCAGTCGGGGGTCGGCATGATGTTGCAGGAAAAGGCGCTGCCGGTGAATCCGGCGGTCAACGCGGCCTGTGAATTTCTTGGATTAGACCCGCTTTATGTCGCCAACGAAGGCAAACTGGTGGCGATCTGCGCGGAAAAGGACGCAAACAAGCTATTGGCGGCGCTGCGCGCCCACCCCCTTGGCCGGCAGGCGGCAATCATCGGTTCGGTGCATGACGACCCGCATCATTTCGTGCAAATGACCACCGCCCTCGGCGGCCGGCGCATCGTGGACTGGCTCTCCGGCGAGCAATTGCCGCGGATTTGCTAATGCGCATCCTGTTACTGACGCACAGTTTCAACAGCCTGAGCCAGCGCCTCTACTGCGCGCTGGCCGAACGCGGGCATTTGCTCAGCGTCGAGTTCGACATCGCCGATGCCGTTACCGAAGAAGCGGTGGCGCTGTTTCGCCCCGATCTGATCATCGCGCCCTATCTGCGGCGGGCCATTCCCGCGTCGATCTGGTCGCGCCATTGCTGCCTGATCGTCCATCCCGGCATCGTCGGCGATCGCGGCCCGGCGGCGCTGGATTGGGCGATCAGCGAGCGGCGCCCGGAATGGGGCGTCACCGTCTTGCAGGCCGAGGCGGAAATGGATGCCGGCCCGGTCTGGGCGGAGGAGCGCTTCGCGCTGCCGGCGGCGCGCAAATCCTCGGTCTATCGCAACGAAGTCACCGAAGCGGCGCTACGCGCCGTGCTCACCGCCGTCGACCGCTTCCAAGGCGGCGTTTTCACGCCGCGCCGCGTGCCGGGCCAAGCGCACGCGGCAATGCGCCAAACCGACCGGGCCATCGACTGGCAAGCCATGACCACCGCCGACGCCTTGGCCCGGCTCGATGCCGCTGACGGCATGCCGGGCGTCGCCGACGAATTATTCGGCCAGCCCTGCCGCCTGTTCGACGCCTGGCCGGAAGCGGCGCTAAAAGGGCCGCCGGGAAGCCTGCTCGGCCGGCGCGAGACGGCCATCCTGCGCGCCACCGCCGACGGTGCCATCTGGCTCGGCCACGTCCGCCGCGAGGAAGGCATCAATGGCGGCCTCAAGCTGCCGGCGACGCTGGCCTTTGCCGAGGCGGCGGCCCTGCCGGAACTGCCGCTGTCCGGCTGGTGGCGCTCGCCCGCCGCGACCTGGCAGGACATCGCCTACGAGGAAGCCGATGGCGTCGGCTTCCTCTCCTTCGCCTTCTACAACGGGGCGATGAGCACCGGCCAGTGCCGGCGCCTGAGCGAAGCCTTCCGCTGGGCCAGCGGCCGGCCGACGCGGGTGATCGTGCTGAGCGGCGGCCCCGATTTCTGGTCCAACGGCATCCACCTCAACAGCATCGAGGCGGCGGAAAGTCCGGCCGACGAGTCGTGGGCCAACATCAACGCCATCGACGATCTGGCCGAGGCCATTCTCCGCTGCGCCAGCCAGTTGACGGTGGCGGCGGTCGGCGGCAATGCCGGCGCCGGCGGCTGCTTCCTGGCGCGCGCCGCCGACCGGGTGTGGGTGCGCGACGGCGTCATGCTCAATCCGCACTACCGCAACGTGGGCAATCTCCACGGCTCGGAATTCTGGACTTACCTGTTGCCACCGCGCGTCGGCGCCGAGGGCGCGCGCGCCATCATGCGCCGACGCCTGCCGATGACCGCCGCCGAAGCGGTGGCGCTCGGCTTTTACGACGCCTGTCTGGCGACGCCTGGCTTTGCCGGCGAAGTCGCCCGCCGCGCCGCTGAACTGGCCGCCGCGCCCGATTTCGCCGAACAACTGGCGGTCAAGAACGCCCGCCGCGCCGCCGACGAGGTGGAAAAACCGCTGGCCGCCTGGCGGGCCGAGGAGCTGGCCGAGATGCGGCGCAACTTCTACGGCTTCGATCCCTCCTATCATGTCGCGCGCCATCATTTCGTCCGCCGCTCGCCGCATTCGTGGACGCCGCGCCACCTCGCCCGCCACCGCGATCTCGACTGGAAGCCGCCGCGCTGAGATGTGGGCCGCCAGCTGCGCCATCCTGCATTTGGCAAGACCGCCGAAGCACGCCCGCCGGCCCGCCTCAACCCCTTGAAACCCTTGCCACAAGAGGCTTTGCGGAATATTAATGAAAACGTGGAATATGCCACGGCCTGCCCCGTCACACCGGCGCTATGCTCCATCGCAGGAGGTTTAGTCATGGCAGTTCAGGCAGTCGTCTTATTGAGAAAAGGTGAATTTTTCGCCGAGCTCAGTGATGGTCGGCGTCTGGTTCATGGCGAGCTATGCGGGCTGGCCGAGAGTTTGCAGCAGGCCGGCGTACTGGCCGTGGATACCCGTTGCGAATGGCGCTCCGGTCACCGGATGTTGACCGCCGGACAGCAGGTGGCCTTGCAGGCCGAACTGTGCCGCCTGGAAAAGCAGCGTCCCGTCCGCCCACAGCCGCTCCGCAGCGTCGAGCCGAGGTTCGCTCCCAGTCGCGGCATCGCGCTGGTCGCCTGATTCCGCTTCCAGATCAATCGAGTGCGCGCAAGCAAAGCTGACAATCGGTTGAGATGGGAATGGAATCAGGTCGGAGGGCACTGGTTGCGCCCATTCCGGATTGGCGGCATTGTGGCGGCGTCTTTCCCGGAGCCTGACCGATGGAACGCTTCACCATTTCGCTCGACGCACCGCTGGCTCGCCAGTTTGACGCGCTGATCGCCGCCCGCGGCTATGTCAATCGTTCGGAGGCCGTGCGCGACCTGATTCGCGGCGCGCTCGAGGGCGACCGCCAGCGCGATCCGCCGGCCGGTCACTGCGTGGCCAATCTTTCCTACATCTACAACCACCACGAGCGCGAGCTGGCCGAGCGCCTGACCGGCTTGCAGCACGACCACCACGATCTGACGGTGGCCGCCATGCACACCCATCTCGATCACGACAATTGCCTGGAAACGGTAATTCTCAAGGGCAGCACCGCCGCCGTCCGGCGCTTCGCCGAGGCGCTGATGGCCGAGCGCGGCGTGCGCCACGGCCATCTCAACGTCATCGCCCTCGAAGCCGAGCAGCCGCATACCCACGATGCGCAGGGCCAGGCCCATGTCCACTACCGTCCCGCCCGGTGAAGCGGTTTTCATTCAAATGGCGTCAATTCTGGATTGCTTCGTCGCTTCACTCCTCGCAATGACGGCGCGGAAACAGGCGTCATTGCGAGCGCCGCGAAGCAATCCAGTTTCGTGCAGTCTTGAATCAAAAACCGGGTAGTGTGCAGACTTGCGGGCAAAATCGCCTGCCATGGTCAATGCAGGCGGCGGGGGCATATGAACAGTGACTTGTTGCGCTGGCGCCGTGTTTGTATGAAGATTAGTAATTCGTTCATACAAGGCGCGTCATGGAATCCCTGCCCACCGACTGGCTGTCGCTGTTGCTCCTGACTTTCGTCCTTGGCATGAAGCATGGCTTCGACGCTGATCATCTGGCTACCATCGACGGCCTGACCCGTTACAACGCCCGTTCCCGGCCCGCTTTGGCGCGTTTTTGCGGCACCCTGTTCTCGCTCGGTCACGGCGCCGTGGTGCTGGTCATCGCTCTCGGCGTCTCGGCGCTGGCTGGCCACTGGGAGGTACCGGAATGGTTCGGCCTGCTCGGCGCGGTGATCTCGATTGCCTTCCTGGTCGCCCTCGGCAGCCTCAATCTGGCCGCCGTGCTGCGCGCCGGGCCGGAACAAGTCGTGCAGCCGGTCGGCCTCAAGGGGCGGCTGCTCGGCAGCCTGCGCCGGGTTTCGCATCCGGGACTGGTGGCTCTGGTCGGCGCGCTTTTTGCCCTGTCTTTCGACACCTTGTCGCAAGCTGCTTTTTTCGCGCTGACGGCGACCCAGTTCGGCGGCTGGCAGCATGCGCTGCTGCTGGCGATGCTGTTTACCGCCGGCATGCTGCTGACCGACGGCATCAACGGCCTGTGGATCGCCCGCCTGATCGCCCGCGCCGATCAGGTGGCGCTGATCGCCTCGCGCGTCATGGGGCTGGTGGTTTCCGGCATCAGCCTATTGGTTGCCGCCTTCGGCGCCGCCAAGCTCTTGTCGCCGGCCATCGACGCCTGGAGCGAGGGCAAGGAACTGGTTTTTGGCGGCGCCCTGATCGCCATCATCGCGCTGAGTTTCGTCGCCGCCGTGCGCCTGACACGCCGGCCCGCCGTGGCCTGAAATCATTGGGGGGATGGCCGGGCAGACCGGCCTTTTTTTGACATGTCATTAAGAAGAAAACTAGTTTGTTCATACCTGCTGGCCTTGGCCGGCGTGGCGCAGGGGACCGAAGCGACCGAGTTGTCGCCGGTGGAAGTTCGCGCCCGGACGGAAAATCTCGAAGGCATCGCGGCGGCCGGCAGCGAGGGCGTGGTCGCCAGCCAGCGTCTGGCGGCGCTGCCGCTGCTGCGCCCCGGCGAGGCGCTGGAGATGGTGCCGGGCCTGATCGTTACGCAGCATGCCGGCGACGGCAAGGCCAATCAGTATTTCCTGCGCGGCTTCAATCTCGATCACGGCACCGATTTCGCCACCTGGGTCGGCGGCGTGCCGGTCAATATGCCCAGCCATGCCCACGGCCAGGGCTATAGCGATCTTAATTTTCTGATTCCCGAACTGGTCGAGCGCATCCATTACCGCAAGGGGCCGTATTTTGCCGAAGAGGGCGATTTTTCCTCCGCTGGCAGCGCGCATATCGACTATTTCCGCCAAATCGACGGCACGCTGGCCGAAGTGACGGCCGGCGAGAACGGCTACGCCCGCAGCCTGCTCGCCGGCTCGCCCGCAATGGACGGCGGTCGCTTGCTCTACGGTCTGGAGTTGTTTCACAACGACGGGCCGTGGCGGGTCGCCGAGCACTATCGCAAATTCAACGGCGTGCTGCGCTACAGCCAGGGCACGCGCCTCGACGGCTGGTCGGTGAGCGGCATGGCCTACCACGGGCTGTGGACATCGACCGACCAAATCGCCCAGCGGGCCGTCGACAGCCGCCAGGTCGACCGTTTCGGCTCGCTCGACCCGAGCACCGGCGGCGAGTCCTTCCGCTACAGCCTGGCCGGCGAGTGGGCCGGGCGCGGCGCGCAGAGCCAGAGCAGGGCCAGCCTGTGGTGGCTGCATTCCGGCCTCGATCTGTGGTCGAATTTCCAGTACTGCCTGAACGACATCGCCGCCACTGGAACCTGCGCCAGCGGCGATCAGTTCAAGCAGGCCGAGCGCCGCCAGGCCGCCGGATTCGCCGTGGCGCAATCGCTGTTCGATCACTGGGGCGGCTTCGCGGTGGAAAATTCCTTCGGCATCCAGGGGCGTTTCGACCGCATCCAGCCGCTCGGCCTTTACGCTACCAGCGCCCGCCACGCGCTGGCGACGGTGCGCGAGGACAAGGTCAAACAAACCAGTCTGGCGCTGTGGGCGCAGAACGAGACGCGCTGGACACCGTGGTTCCGCTCCATCCAGGGAGTGCGCGCCGACGCTTACCGCTTCGCCGTCGCTGCCGATCTGGCCGACAACGGCGGCAAGGCCGGCGCGCACATGTTGACGCCCAAGCTGGCGCTGATTTTCGGGCCGTGGCGCGACACTGAGTTCTACCTTAATTACGGTCACGGCTTTCATTCCAACGATGCCCGCGGCACGACCATCCGCGTCGATCCGGGCGATGGCGTAACGCCGCTCGGGCGGGTGCGGCCGCTGGTTCGCACTCGGGCTTACGAACTGGGCCTGCGCTCGGAAATCGTGCGCGGCTGGCAAAGCACCTTCGCCTTGTGGCAACTCGCTGCCGATTCCGAGCTGCTGTTCGTCGGCGATGCCGGAACGACCGAGGCATCCCGGCCGTCGCGCCGCTATGGCGTGGAATGGAGCAATCTCTATGTGGCCAACGATTGGCTGGCCATCGACGCCGATTTCGCCTGGTCGCATGCCCGTTTCCGCGACGCGGCGCCGGAGGGCGGCCACATCCCCGGCGCGGTGACGACGACGGCCAATCTGGGCATCACCGTGGATCGCCTCGGCCCGTGGTTCGGCGCGCTGCGCCTGCGTTACTTCGGGCCCAGGCCGCTGATCGAGGACAACTCGGCGCGTTCCCAAGGCTCGACGCTGACCAATCTGCGTATCGGCTACAAACTCTCCTTGCGCACCCGGCTGGCCCTGGATGTCTATAACCTGTTCGACCGTCGGCTGAACGACATCGAATACGGCTACGCCTCCCAACTGCCCGGCGAAGCGGCGCCAGTTTTCGACCGTCATATCCACCCAAGCGAACCGCGTACCTTCCGCCTGACGCTATCGCATCGTTTTTGATTAACCGCCGGCCTTTCATCATCCCTTGCGGCGCTTGTGCAAAATTTACGCAAATTTGACGCGCCAAGGGTCGATGGATACCATCCAAAATCGCCGAGCATACAAATTTTCGCCCCGTGGCAGCCTTGTACGTTCAGGCTTGCAAAACTCCTGCCCTGAATCTCAAGCGTGTATGAGCGTGGAATCCCATTCTCCCTCCCAGTTGCGCTCGCCTGCATTGCTGCTGCTCAGCGGCGGCTGGCTTGACGCGATTGTGCTGCTGCTCGCCGCGCTGGCCTGCTTTTCCACGCCGCTGCTGATACTGCGCCTGGGTCTTGGTGAAGATTCGGCGGTGTCGGCATGGTTCTTCCCCATTGCCGCCGCCGTCATGCTGTGCCTTGGCATCGCGGCGCTGATGCTGGCCCGCAGGCTGTCCGCGTGGTCGCCGCACGTCGAAGCCGCATTGCGGCGTTTGCCGCTCGTCCTTATCGTGCTTATCGGCCTTGCCCTGCGCTTGCTGTGGATTCTGACCTTTCCAGCCGAACCGGGATCGGATGGCGCCACCTACGTCGACCTCGCACGCCGGCTCGTCGCCGGTGAAAGTTACGAGATGGCGGGCGCCCATGCCTATTGGCCCGCGGGTTACCCTCTGTTTCTGGCCGCCTGGATGAAGATGGCAGGCACTGGCAGCCTTGCCTGGATCGCGTCGAACATGGTTTTGTTCATCGTTGCCGTCACGGGTGTGGCCCGTATCACCGCCCTGCTCGGCGGCAACGTGGCCGCGCGCCTGGCCGCCCTGCTGTTCGCGGTATGGCCCAATCTGGTCGCCATGGCGGGAATGCCGGAGAAAGAAGCGGTGATCGTGGCCTTGCTGCCGTGGGCATGCTGGTTCGTCGTCAGCGCATTGCTCGAACGCGCCGCACCGTGGCGTCTGGCGTGCGCGGGATTGCTGCTCGGCAGCTGCATGCTGGTGCAGCCTTCACTGCAATTACTGCCGCTGCTCATGGCCGGACTACTGGTTGTGAGCTTGCGGCCATTGCCGCGGGCGCTCGGTCTGTCGCTCGCGCTCATGCTCGGCGCCGCCCTCGTGGTAGCGCCGTGGTCGGTGCGGAATTATGAAGTGTTCGGGCAGTTCGTGCTGGTATCGACCACTGGCGGCGATAATCTGTACCGCGCCAACAACCCGCTCGCCACGGGCGGTTATACCGGGCGCGGCGAGGTCGATCTGTCCGCGCTGGGTGAACTGGAACAGGACAAGGAGGGCAAGCGGCTGGCGCTGGAATGGATGCGCGCCCATCCCGCCGACTTCGCCGCGCTGATGCTGGAAAAACAGATCCGCTTCACGGGCGATGACGCGGCGGGCATTTACAGCACGCTGAAAGTCGGCAAGGCCAGTAACAACAGTGTGCTTTACCTGTTGCTGAAAGCCGCCGCCAACGCATGGTGGCTGTTGATGTGGGTGTTGCTCGCGGCTGCCGCGCTCGCCATGCGCGCGGCCCGATCGCGCCTGCCGATGCTGGCGCGCCTGCCCTTGTGGTTATGGCTCTATCTATTCACGCTGCACAGCATTTTCGAGAGCGCCGGCAAATACCATGGGCCGGTATTATGGGTGCTGCCAGTGTTGATTGCCTGTTATCTGGCGGCGCCCTGGTCACGGCGAACATTCGCGTGACACTGGCGCGGCAGTTGTTCCGTTTCCTCATCGTCGGCGGCATCGCCACCGCCGTGCAATACGCGCTGCTGATCGCGCTGGTTAATGTGGGTGTCCCGCCGGTGCCTGCCAGCAGCATCGGCTTTGTTCTCAGCGCCGCCCTCAATTACGCGCTGAACCGGCGCTTCACCTTCGCCTCGGCGCGAAGCCACCGCGAGGCCGCGCCGCGCTTCGCCATCACCGCGCTGGCGGGACTGGCGATCAACGGGGCGTTGATGTGGCTGTTCACCACGCTTGCCGGGCTGCATTACCTGATTGCCCAGGTTGGCGCGACGATCAGCACGCTGGCATGGAATTTCGCCGTCAACCGCTGGTGGACGTTTTCATCGCGCCCATCCCCCCTTCCCGCTCCCCGCAACGGAGATACCGGACAATGAAGCTCTCCATCGTCGTTCCTTGCTACAACGAGGAAGAAGTCCTGCCCGAAACCATCAAGCGCCTGCTCGAACTGATCGGATGCCTGGCCGCACAAGGCAAGATCAGCCCGGATAGTCACGCGATCTTCGTCGACGATGGCAGCCGTGACCGGACATGGGAATTGATCGAAACTCATGCCGCCAGCCAGCCCCATGTGCGCGGTGTCAAGCTGTCGCGCAATCGCGGCCACCAAAACGCCTTGCTGGCCGGCCTCTTCCATGCCGACGGCGACGCGGTGATTTCCGTCGACGCCGACCTACAGGACGATCTGGAAGCCATTACAGAGATGGTGGACGCGCATCTGGCCGGCATGGATGTGGTCTACGGCGTGCGCCGTCAACGCGCTACCGACACCTTTTTCAAACGCCTGACGGCGGAATCCTACTACCGGCTGCTGGCGCGTCTGGGCGTGGAAATCGTCTTCAACCACGCCGACTACCGCCTTCTCAGCCGCCGCGCCATCGACGCGCTGCGCGGATATGGCGAAAGCAATTATTTCCTGCGCGGCATTATCCCCCAACTCGGTTTTCCGTCAGCCACGGTGTATTACGACCGCGCAGAACGCTTCGCCGGCGAATCGAAATACCCGCTGCGCAAGATGCTGGCCTTCGCCTGGCAAGGCATCACCTCTTTTTCCGCCGCACCGCTGCGCCTGATAACCGGCCTCGGTCTGCTGATCTCAGCCGGCAGCTTCGGCATATCGCTCTGGGCGTTGTGGATCAAGCTGTTTTCCAATCAGGCGGTACCAGGCTGGACCTCGACCGTGGTACCCATCTATCTGCTGGGCGGCGTACAGTTGCTGTGCATCGGCATCATCGGCGAATATCTGGCCAAGATATATCTCGAAACCAAGCAGCGACCGCGTTACTTCATCGAAAAAACCACCGGACCGAATGAGCATATTGATGCTGTATGACGAAATGATACCTCCCGGGGTGTCTCCCGCAGACCGCGGGTTCCGCGCAATCGCCTTGGTAATTCACAATTAAGACCCCACGAAATTATGGAGTTGGAGTAACCTATCAAGTTTTCCAAAACAGCCACCCGCCGAGGAGAATCCGTGGAAAAGGATTTACGCGACGCCGCACTTGAGTATCACCGTTTGCCCACGCCGGGCAAAATTTCCGTCCGCCCGACCAAGGGTCTGACCAACCAGCGCGATCTGGCCCTGGCCTACTCGCCGGGGGTTGCCGCCGCCTGCGAGGCCATCGTCGAGGATCCGGCCACTGCCGCCGATTACACTTCGCGCGGCAATCTGGTCGGCGTGGTCACCAATGGCACCGCCGTGCTCGGGCTGGGCAACATCGGCCCGCTGGCCGGCAAGCCGGTGATGGAAGGCAAGGGCTGCCTGTTCAAGAAATTCGCCGGCATCGACGTATTCGACATCGAACTGGCCGAGAACGACCCGGACAAGCTAGTCGATATGATTGCCGCGCTGGAGCCGACCTTGGGCGGCATCAATCTGGAGGACATCAAGGCGCCGGAGTGCTTCTACATCGAAAAGAAGCTCAAGGAGCGGATGAATATCCCGGTCTTCCACGACGACCAGCACGGCACCGCGATCATTTCGGCCGCGGCCATGGTCAATGGCCTGAAAGTGGTCGGCAAGAAGGTCGACGAGATCAAGGTCGTCTGCTCGGGCGCTGGCGCCGCCGCCATTTCCTGTCTCAACCTGTGGTGCGATCTCGGCGTCAAGCGCGAGAACATCATCGTCTGCGATTCCAAGGGCGTCATCTACGTCGGCCGCCCCGGCGGCATGGACGAGAGCAAGGCGCGTTACGCCCGTGATACCGAGGCGCGCGCCCTGGCCGATGCCATGGTCGGCGCCGATGTTTTCCTCGGCCTGTCGACGGCCGGCGTGGTCACTCAGGACATGATCAAGTCGATGGCCGCCCGGCCGATGATTTTCGCGCTCGCCAACCCGGTGCCGGAAATCATGCCGGAACTGGTCAAGGAGGTCTGTCCCGATGCGATCATCGCCACGGGCCGTTCCGACTATGTGAACCAGGTCAACAACGTCCTCTGCTTCCCCTTCATTTTCCGCGGCGCGCTGGATGTCGGCGCCACCCGCATCACCGAGGCGATGGAAATGGCCGCGGTGCGCGCCATCGCCGAACTGGCCGAAGCCGAAGTCACCGACGAGGTGGCCATGGCCTATCCTGGCGATACGCTGACCTTCGGCCCGGAATACCTGATTCCCAAGCCCTTCGATCCGCGCCTGATCGTCAAGATCGCCCCGGCGGTGGCCCAGGCGGCGATGGATTCGGGCGTCGCCGCGCGGCCGATCACCGACTGGTCGGCCTATCGCACCAAGCTCTCGGAATTCGTCTATCACACTGGCGTCGGCATGCGGGCCATTTTCGAGGCCGCGCGTCAGGCGCAGGGCAAGCGCATCATCTTCGCCGAAGGCGAGGATGAGCGCGTGTTGCGCGCCGCCCAGGCGATAATCGAGGAGAAATTCGCCCGCCCACTCCTGATCGGCCGCCCCGACATCATCGAGAAACGCCTCGAAAAGGCCAAGCTGAACATCAAGCCGGGCGTCCATTTCGACATCGTCAATCCCGATCAGGACGAGCGTTACCGCGAGTGCTGGCAGGCTTACCACCAACTGATGGCGCGCCGTGGCGTGACGCCGGCGTTGGCCAAGGAAGCACTGCGCCGCAAGCCGACGCTGATTGGCGCCATGCTGCTCAAGCTGGGCTACGCCGACGGCCTGATCTGCGGCACCACCGGCCAGTACAGCCATCACCTCGGCGTCATTCGCCAGATCATCGGCCAACGGGAGGGCGTCAGCACCCTGGCGTCGATGAATTATCTGATGCTGCCCGGCCACTCTCTGTTCATCTGCGACACGCATGTGAACGAAAACCCCAGCGCCGAGGAAATCGCCGAGATAACCCTGCTCGCCGCCGAGGAAGTCAGGCGTTTCGGCATTCAGCCGAAAGTGGCCCTGCTGTCGCATTCCAACTTCGGTTCCGAGCCCTCCGAATCGGCGCGCAAGATGAGCGCCGCCGCCCGCCTGGTGACGGAGATGAGCGACGGCAAACTGGAAGTAGACGGCGAAATGCACGGCGATGCTGCCCTGGACGAAGGCATCCGGCGCAAACTCTTCCCCGAGTCGGTGTTGAAGGGCGCAGCCAATCTCATGGTGATGCCCAACATCGACGCCGCCAACATTTCCTACAGTCTCCTGAAAACCGTTAGCGGCGAGGGCGTCACCATCGGCCCCATCCTGCTCGGCGCGGCCAGTCCGGTGCATGTGATGACTGCCACGGCAACCGTGCGCCGCCTGGTCAACATGACGGCGCTGGCCGTCGTCGAATCCATGGCGCGCTGATGGCCACGGGGCTGGCCGGCGGCCTACCGCCGGTCAGCCCGATTACAGCCCCAGTTCACCCCACAGCGCGTCGACGCGGGCCTTGACCGCGCTGTCCATGACGATAGTCCTTCCCCACTCGCGGGTGGTTTCGCCCGGCCATTTGTTGGTGGCGTCCAGGCCCATCTTGGAACCCAGCCCGGCGACCGGCGAAGCGAAGTCGAGATAGTCGATCGGCGTGTTGTCGACCAGGGTCGTGTCGCGCGTCGCGTCCATGCGGGTGGTCAGCGCCCAGATCACTTCCTTCCAGTCGCGGATGTCGATGTCGTCGTCGACGACGATGATGGTCTTGGTGTACATGAACTGGCGCAGGAAACTCCAGATGCCGAACATGACGCGCTTGGCGTGCCCCGGGTACTGCTTCTTGATCGACACAATGGCCATCCGGTAGGAGCAGCCTTCCGGCGGCAGGTAGAAATCGCTGATTTCCGGGTACTGCTTTTGCAGGAGCGGCACGAACACCTCGTTCAGGGCGACGCCAAGCACGGCCGGCTCATCGGGCGGCTTGCCGGTATAGGTGCTGTGGTAGATCGCGTCGCGGCGCAGGGTCATGCGCTCGATGGTGAAAACCGGGAACTCGGCCTGTTCGTTGTAATAGCCGGTGTGGTCGCCGTAGGGGCCTTCAAGCGCCGTCTCGCCGGGATGGATGACGCCTTCGAGCACGATCTCGGCCCATGCCGGCACCTGCAAGGAGGAGCCGAGGCATTGCGTCACCTCGGTCTTGCCGCCGCGCAGGAGGCCGGCGAACTGGTATTCGGAAAGGCTGTCGGGCACCGGCGTCACCGCCCCGAGCATGGTCGCCGGGTCGCAGCCAAGCGCCACGGCAACGGGAAAGGGCTGTCCCGGATGGGTCGACTGAAAATCGCGGAAATCCAGCGCGCCGCCGCGATGGGGCAGCCAGCGCATGATCACCTTGTTCGGTCCAAGCACCTGCTGGCGGTAGATGCCGAGATTCTGCCGGGCCTTGTGCGGCCCTTTCGTCACCACCAGCCCCCAGGTAATCAGCGGTGCGATGTCGCCCGGCCAGCAGTGCTGGATCGGCAGGCGCGCGAGATCGACGTCCTTGCCCTCCCAAACGATTTCCTGGCAGGGCGCGGAAGATACCCGCTTCGGCGCCATGTTGAGCACCTGCTTTAACACCGGCAGCTTGTCCCAGGCATCCTTCAAGCCCTTGGGCGGTTCCGGCTCCTTCAGGTAAGCCAGCAGCTTGCCGATCTCGCGCAGGGCCGTCACCGATTCCTCGCCCATGCCCAGCGCCACGCGGCGCGGCGTGCCGAACAGATTGGTCAGCACCGGCATGTCGTGCCGCCGTCCGCCACTGGTGGCCTGCGCGAAGAGCAGCGCCGGGCCGCCGGCGCGCAGCACGCGGTCGCCGATTTCGGTCATTTCCAGATGGGTGTCGACCGCCGCGCCGATGCGCTTCAATTCGCCGATTTTTTCCAGTTGCGACAGGAAGTCGCGCAAGTCGCGGTATTTCATCAAATTTTCCTTTTGAACGGCTGCAACGAATGTCAGAGCCGTTTCCGGAAGAAACGCCCGATTCCGTAAAGAATCAATGCGCCAAAAAAAGCATACGGCAACGCGCCGAACATATAGCCAAAGTAGAACATCCGCGACCCGACAGGCGAAATGGAAGTGCTTGTGGCTCTGTAACGGCTCCAAATAGTGTTGTCACCATCATCCTGTTTCTCGACAAGCTCAATGAACTGCTCCTGGCCGTTATCTTCCAGCACCTGATACGAGAACATGGACTGTCCAATACGCGCCGAGCCTGATTGTGCTGGCATTCGGAACGCGATATTTTCTTTTTTCAATGCCAGCGCCGCATCTGCCGCAGCATCGGGTTTGATTTCGTCAAGCCTCAGAACGCGGAATGGCAATCCCTGCACGCCCGGCACGGCAGCGATCTTGAACGGCGAGTGAACTGCATCCCCCCTCTCGACGTGTCTTTCGTCAAGCTTGGCGATGATACGAGCGCCAACGACTACGCCGCTGGTGCAGCTCACCGGAAAGAACCAGGAAGATCCCAGAATAATCGCGAGGATCTTTAGCAGGCGCACCATTTACCTAAGGCTTTAACAGATAGTCGACGACGATGCCGGCGAAAATCACGCCGCCGACCCAGTTGTTGTGCAAAAAAGCCCGGAAGCAAGGCATGCGCTCACGGCCCCGGATCCAGGTGTAATGCACGGCCATGATGCCGGCGGCAACGGCAAGGCCGGCGAAGAACGGCCAGCCGCGCGCGCGCATCCAGCCGACGCTGGCGATGATCGTCAGCACGGCGGCGTAACACAGCATGATTGCCAGCACATCGTAGCGGCCGAAGGTGATGGCCGAGGTTTTGATGCCGATGCGCAGATCGTCGTCGCGGTCGACCATGGCGTATTCGGTATCGTAGGCGAGCGACCAGAAAATGTTGGCCGACAGCAGCAGCCAGCCCTCGCCCGGCACCGTGCCGAGATGCGCCGCGTAGGCCATGGGGATGCCGAAGCCGAAGGCGACGCCGAGATAGGCTTGGGGCAGGGCGAAGAAACGCTTGGTGTAGGGATAACTGATGGCGAGGAAAAGGGCCGGCAGCGACAGCCAGATCACCAGCGGCCGCCCGAGCGCCAGCACCAGCGCGAGGGAGAGCAGGCAGAGCGCGGCGAACAGCAGCAGCGTTTCGCGCGTCGTCACCCGGCCCGCCGTCAGCGGCCGCTCGCAGGTGCGCTTGACGTGGCGGTCGAACTCGCGGTCGGCGTAATCGTTGATGACGCAGCCGGCCGAACGCATGAGCACGGTGCCAAGCATGAAGATCATTACCACCGCCCATTCCGGCCGACCGTCGGACGAGAACCAGAGCGCCCACAGGGTTGGCCAGAGCAGCAACAGGATGCCGATCGGCTTGTCCAGACGCATCAGTCTTTCATAAAGGCCGGCTTTCTCACGGATCGCCGACCAGCCCATCATGCTGTCCTTCCCGGTCATGCTATTCCTGTTTGAATACCAGGCGGAACAAATCCGCCATATTGGTCGCGCCCAGCTTTTCGCGGATATTGGCGCGGTGGAACTCGATCGTCTTGATGCTGATACACAGCGTCTCGGCGATTTCGCGGCTCTGCCGACCGCGCAGCATTTCCTGCAAGACCTGCTGCTCGCGCCGGGACAGGCTGGCCAGACGGTCGTCCGGTGAATGATCGCCGGCCTGGCCCTCGGCGCGCGGCCGCCGGGCATCTTCTTGCAGCGCCTGGGTCACGGCCGCGACCAGACGATGCCCTTCCAGCGGCTTCTGGATGAAATCGGCGGCGCCGGCTTTCATCGCCTTGACCACCAACGGCACGTCGCCCAGGCCAGTGAGGAAAATGACCGGCAGTTCGATGTGCCGCTTGTGCATCTCGACCTGCAGGTCGATGCCGCTCATGCCCGGCATGCGGATATCGAGCAGCAGGCAGCCGGAATCGCGCGGCGTGACGCGGGCCAGGAAATCGCGGGCCGACGGGAAGGTGGCGACCGATAGTCCGGCCGAGCGCAGCAGCAACGCCAGGGCGTCGCGGACAGCGGCATCGTCATCGACGATGTAGACGATTTGCGAGGGAACGGATAAGGCATTCATGCGCTGCCTGCCTCGGCCGGAATAGCCAGATGGAAAACGGCGCCGCCCCCGGCATTGTCGCTCGCCCACAGGCGGCCATTGTGGCTTTCGGCCAGCGAGCGACAGATAGCCAGACCAAGCCCGAGGCCCTCGCCCTTGGTGCTGAAGAAGGGAGCGAACAATGCCTCGCTGTCCGCTGTCGGCAAGCCGCAACCGCGATCGGCCACTGAAATCACCACTTCCGCGGCGGCGGCGTCCGGCGCGGCGGTCAGCGTCAGTTGGCGCTCGCTTTCCGGCGCCGCCCGCATGGCGTCGATGGCATTGCGGATCAGATTGACCAGAAGCTGCACCAGCAAAATCCGGTCGCCGACGACAAGCAGATCGCCGGCAAGCTGCCGGCTATCGACGCTGATTCGTGCCTCGTCGAGCTGCGCGCGGCAGACATCGAGCGCCTCGTCGAACAAGGCCACGACCGGCCAGGGCGCCGGCTGATGCCGCCGCTGGCGGATGAATTCGCGCAATCGCTCGATGATCGACGCGGCGCGCAGCGCCTGGGCATGGCATCTACCCAGCACGGTGATGATTTCCTCGTGATCGACCGGCGGCGACTGCAACAGGCGCTGACAGGCATCGGTGTACGTGGTGATGACCGTCAGCGGCTGATTGATTTCGTGCGCCAGGGTCGCAGCGATTTCGGCCAGGGCGCTCAGGCGGCTGGCCTGGTGTACCGCTTCGCGCTGTTGCTGCGCCAAACGCTCGTCGGCCTGACGCAGGGCACGGCGCAATTGTGCGACCAGCCAGACGACGATGGCAAAACCGCCCAGAGCGCCAGCCGCTGCCGCCAGCGCGGCGACATCATGACCGGGGCCGGCCCGGTAAGCGGCAAGCCCAGTCAGGCTGACAAGGCTGGTCGCCAGCAGCAGCGCCGCGAACAGGACGGCGCCTCGTCCGAGGCGGTCGAGCCAGGGTCGATACAGCGTGTTTTCAACGAGTTGGCGAGTTTCCTGGGGCATTGCGCGCATTCTCTCATGCCCTATCGGCGAGGCGAAAAATAAACTAGGGATGCCCCTAGTTGCCCAATGCGGAACGCGATCTACACTGCGTAACTGGCTGATGACTCGTCCGCCGTTTCGACCTGAACAGCGCCGATCGCTTCATCAGACCCCGAAACCACAAAATAACAGGAGGAAACAAAGCATGTCTCAAGAGACGTACAAACGCATTCGGGAAAACCCGAAATTCCAGGCATTTGTCAGCAAGCGCAACGTCTACTCGGTGATTATGAGTATCGTGATATTCGTCGCGTACTATGGTTTCATCGTGTTGATCGCCTTCGACAAGGCTTTCCTGGCGACCAAGCTCAGCGTCGGCGGCGTCACCTCGATCGGCATTCCCATCGGGCTTGGCGTCATCCTGCTCACCATCATCCTGACCTGGGTCTATGTCTGGCGGGCCAATTCCGAGTTCGACGCGGAAGCGGATGCCATCATCAAGGAGAGCGTACAGTGAAGCCCATCATCAAACTCTCCCTGGCCGGCCTCGCGCTGGCCGGCGCTGCCGGGCTGGCTGTTGCCGCCGGTGGCGATCTCGGCCAGATGCAGAAACAAGCCACCAACTGGACCGCGATCAGCATGTTCGCGATTTTTGTCGGCGTCACCCTGTGGATCACCAAATGGGCGGCGGGCAAAACCAAGACGGCGGCCGATTTCTACACCGCCGGCGGCGGCATCACCGGCTTCCAGAACGGCCTGGCGATTGCCGGCGACTACATGTCGGCGGCTTCCTTCCTCGGTATCACCGGCCTGGTGTTCGGCAGCGGCTTCGACGGCCTGATCTTCTCGATCGGCTGGCTGGTCGGCTGGCCGGTGCTCACCTTCCTGCTGGCCGAGCGCCTGCGCAATCTCGGCAAATTCACCTTCGCCGACGTTGCCGCCTATCGCTTCTCCCCGGGGCCGATCCGCAGCTTCGCCGCGACCGGCACCCTGGTCGTCGTCGCCTTCTACCTGATCGCCCAGATGGTCGGCGCCGGTCAATTGATCAAGGTGCTGTTCGGCCTGGATTACCTCTACGCGGTGATTCTGGTCGGTTTCATCATGCTGCTCTATGTGCTGTTCGGCGGCATGACGGCGACCACCTGGGTGCAGATCATCAAGGCGGTAATGCTGCTTGCCGGCGCCACCTTCATGGCCGTCGCCGTGCTGTTCCAGTTCGGCTTCTCGCCGGAAGCGCTGTTTACCAAGGCGACCGAAGTGCACAAGCTCAAGGACGCAATCATGGGTCCGGGCAGCTTCATCAAGGATCCGATATCGGCCATCTGTGTCGGCATGGCATTGATGTTCGGCACGGCGGGTCTGCCGCACATCCTGATGCGCTTCTTCACCGTGCCCAACGCCAAGGAAGCCCGCAAGTCGGTGGCCTGGGCGACGACCTGGATCGGCTACTTCTACATCCTGACCTTCATCATCGGCTTTGGCGCCATCGTCATGCTGATCCAGCATCCCGAGACCTACTATGTCGATGGCGACATTGCCAAGGGGCTGATCGGCGGCGGCAACATGGCGGCGGTGCATCTGGCCAACGCCGTTGGCGGCGACGTCTTCCTCGGCTTCATCTCGGCCGTGGCCTTCGCCACCATCCTCGCCGTTGTTGCCGGTCTGACGCTGTCGGGCGCCTCGGCCGTGTCGCATGACCTGTACGCTTCCGTCTGGCGGCGAAGCAATGTCGATTCGGCGACCGAACTGCGCGTCTCGAAAATCACCACCGTGGCTCTCGGCATCATCGCCGTGCTGCTCGGCATCATCTTCGAGAAGCAGAACGTCGCCTTCATGGTCATGCTGGCCTTCAGCATCGCCTGTTCGGCCAACTTCCCGGTGCTCGCCATGTCGGTGCTGTGGAAGAACTGCACGACCCGTGGCGCGGTTGTCGGCGGCTCGGTCGGTCTGGTTCTCTCGGTTGGCCTGACCATCGGATCGGCTGGCGTTTGGGAAGCCGCCTTAGGCTTTGAAGAGGGCAGCGCCTGGTTCCCCTACGCCTCGCCCTCGCTGTTCTCGATGACCGCCGCCTTCCTGGTAATCTGGATTGTTTCCCTGCTGGATAACAGCGAAGGGGCGCAGAAGGAACGCGCCCTGTACGCGGATCAACTGATCCGTTCGGAAACCGGGGTCGGCGCCGCCAGCGCCTCCAGCCACTAAGCCGCAGTCGCAACACACCCAAGGCCGGCGCTTCGCAAGAAGCCCGGCCTTTTTGTCGCCGCCGGCACTGCGCAAAAACTCACTAATACGAAAGCGGCCAGGGTAGCGGCGTGTTAACATCGTCGTTTGCCATTTTTCCCGAATCGACCGGATGCGCCTTTTCCGCCTGCTCAAGATCGCTACCGTCGCCAGCCGTTTCGGGCTGGACGAAATGGTGCTCGAACTGGAGCCGTCGGGACGCCTGGTGCGCCTCGCCAATGCCCTGCAATTCTGGCGCGATCTGTCGGCGCCGCGGGCCGAGCGCCTGCGTCTGGCGCTGGAAGCGCTGGGACCGATTTTCGTCAAATTCGGCCAGGTACTCTCGACCCGCCGCGACCTGCTGCCGCCGGATATCGCCGACGAACTGGCCAAGTTGCAGGATCGCGTACCGCCCTTCGCCTCGGATCTGGCCCTGCGCGAAATCGAAAAGGCTTATGGCCGCCCGGCCAGCGAAGTGTTCGCCGAATTCGACCCGGCGCCGGTGGCCTCGGCCTCGATCGCCCAGGTGCATCTGGGCCGCCTCAAGGAAGAGGATGGCAGCCACGAGGTCGCGGTCAAAATCCTGCGCCCGAACATGCGCCCGGTCATCGAGCACGATCTGGCGCTGCTGGACAGTTTCGCGCTGCTGCTGGAAACGCTGTGGGTCGACGGCCGGCGCCTGAAGCCGCGGGAAGTGGTCGCCGAGTTCGCCAAATATGTGCGCGACGAACTGGATCTGATGCGCGAGGCGGCCAACGCCTCGCAACTGCGGCGCAATTTCGCCGATTCCAAGCTGCTGATCGTGCCGGAAGTGCATTGGGACTGGTGCACCTCGACGGTGATGGTCATGGAGCGCATGCACGGCACGCCGGTGTCGCAGACCGAAAAGCTGCGCGCCGAGGGCATCGACCTCAAGAAACTGTCGGCGGCCGGTGTCGAGATTTTCTTCACGCAGGTTTTCCGCGATGGCTTTTTTCATGCCGACATGCACCCCGGCAATATTTTCGTCGCTTCGGACGGACGCTATATCGCGCTCGATTTCGGCATCGTCGGCACGCTGACCGAAAGCGACAAGAGCTATCTGGCGCAAAATTTCCTCGCCTTCTTCCGCCGCGATTACAAGCGCGTCGCCGAAGCCCACATCGAATCCGGCTGGGCGCCCCCGGAAACCCGCGCCGACGAGTTCGAGGCGGCCATTCGCGCCGTTTGCGAGCCGATTTTCGACCGGCCGCTCAAGGACATTTCCTTCGGCAAGGTGCTGTTGCGGCTGTTCCAGACCTCGCGCCGCTTTAATGTCGAAATCCAGCCGCAACTGGTAATGCTGCAAAAGACCCTGCTCAATGTCGAGGGTCTGGGTCGCCAACTCGATCCCGAACTCGATTTGTGGAAAACCGCCAAGCCTTTCCTCGAACGCTGGATGAGCGAGCAGATCGGCTGGCGCGGCTTTTTCCGCGGCGTCGGCCAGGAACTGCCGCAACTGGCGCGCAGTCTGCCGCAATTGCCGCGTCTGGCGCATCAAGCCTTGACCCGGCCAGCGCCCAACCTGCAAGCGCAACTCGACCGCCTAGTCGCCGCCCAGAACCGGCAAAACCGCTGGCTGGCGGTGATCGCCCTGCTGCTCGCCGCGCTGCTCGCCCGCCTTTTCTTCTAATCCGCAATGCTGGCCGTCAGCCTCGACACCTATACCGAGAGCGACATCGCCGAGTGGTTTAGCTCGCGCGATATCGCCAAGGCGCGTCCCTACGTCGATCTGGTCAGCGCTCTGGAAATCGCCCACGACCGCATCCGCGCCACGGTGCCCGGCTCGGCGCGCCAACCCTATGTCGCCCAGGCCTACCTCAGCCCGAGCCTGAACGGCGAGATGCTGCTCGTCAGCCGCTGCACCTGCCCGGCCGGCCGCCACTGCAAACATGTCGTGGCGATGCTGCTCAAGGGCGTCGCCAGCCGCAATCCGAGCCAACGGGTCAGCCGCAGCGTGCTTTCATGGGTCGAGGATCTGCGCCGCGTCTCCATCGCCGTGGCCAAGAAAAAGGCGCGTCCGGCCGGCGTCCGCCAGCAGTTGTTCTACATCCTGAAATGGAGCGCTGACCGCCGCCATTTCGGCATCGAAATCCGCAAGGGCAAATACCCGGAAAGCGCCGAGGCGTGGTGGAACGTCGAGCGCGCCCTAGTCAATCCGCCGCAATTCGTCGGCGAGGAAGATATCGGCATCCTGCGCCTGATCTGGGCCGAACGCGCCCATGAAAGCGGGCTGCGCGCCTTCGGCCTGGGGCCGAAGCATGGCGGCGAAATCCTCCAGCGCCTGACGGCCAGCCAGCGCCTCTATCCCGAGGACGATCTCGCGCTGCCGCTGGCCGCTGGCGCCACGCGCCCGGCCAGCATCGGCTGGCAGATCGACGCCCAGGGCTTCCAGCGCCCGGCCCTGAAAGCACAGCCGCCAGCGACCATGATTATCGGCGTCAATCCGCCCTGGTACGTCGATCTCACCGAGGATGAGGCCGGGCCGCTCGATGTCGTCGGCAATCCGGCTGTCATCAACCGCCTCTTCTCGCTGCCGCCGTTGTCGGCCAAGGAGGCGGCGCTGGTCGCCGAGGCGCTGTCCGACCTGGCGCCCGACCTGCCGCTGCCGGCCGAGGATGCCAGCGCCCGCTTGCGCCGGGTGGAAGCGCCGCTGCAAGCCATCCTCCAACTGGAAACCCTGCACACCCACAGCCACCGTAGCTGGCGCAACTATCAGGCCAGCTTCGCCGACGGCCTGTTCGACGTGGCCCGGATCGTTTTCCGCTACGCCGATATCGACATCCGGCCCGAGGAAAAAAGCGAATTCATCACCCTGCCGGAAGGCGAGACGGTGCGTCTGGTGCGCCGCCCCGAGGCCGAGGCCAAGGCGCTCGCGGCCCTCTCGGGCAGCGGCCTGCAAAAGCTGCCGGGACATACCCTGTTTACCTTCGGCAGCGCGCCGGAAGGGCTTTATGGCCTGGCCGACGAGGCTGCCTGGACGCCCTTCATGCAAACCGCCATCGACCAGTTGCGCCAGGACGGCTGGCAGGTCGAGTTCGCCGACGATTTCCGCCATCACATCATCGAAGTCGATGGCTGGGAAGCGGATTTGTACGAAACCGGCAACGGCTGGTTCGATCTCGACATGGGCATCATCGTCGAAGGCGAGCGCCTGCCGCTGGCGCCGCTCCTCGCCGAACTGTTCCGCCGCGACCCGCGCTGGCTGGAAGCCGGCGAACTGGCCCGCCTGCCCGACGACGCGCCGGTTGAATTGCACACCGCCAACGGCAAGCGCCTGCGCGTGCCGGCCGGGCGCATCAAGCCGCTGGCGGCGACGCTGATCGACCTGTTCGACGGCTTTGCCGGCGGCGACACGCTGCGCCTGTCGCGTTTCGACGCGCCGCGTCTGGCCGAACTGACTGACATCAGCCGCTGGCAATTCCGCGGCCAGAACGACATCCTGGCGCTGGCCGAACGTCTGCGGGCGGCCCAGGGCATCGTCGACATCGTCCCGCCGGTCGGCCTCAATCTCTCCCTGCGCCCCTACCAGAAGGAAGGCCTGGCCTGGCTGCAATTCCTGCGCGCGCAAAATCTCTCCGGCATCCTGGCCGACGACATGGGCTTGGGCAAGACGGCGCAGACGCTGGCCCACCTGCTGCTGGAAAAGGAAGCAGGCCGCCTCGACCGTCCAGCGCTGATCGTGCTGCCGACCTCGCTGATTTTCAACTGGAAGAACGAGGCCGCACGCTTCGCCCCCGGCCTGCGCGTGCTGTCGCTGCATGGCCCGGAACGCAAGAGCCGCTTTGGCGAAATTCCGGCGCACGACATGGTGCTCACCACCTATCCGCTACTCTGGCGCGACACCGAGGAACTGACGTGCCATCCCTACCACCTGCTCATTCTCGACGAGGCGCAGACGGTCAAGAACGCCCAGAGCCGCAGCGCCGAAGCGGTGCGGAAAATCGAGGCGCGCCATCGCCTGTGCCTGACCGGCACGCCGCTGGAAAACCATCTGGGCGAATTGTGGAGCCAGTTCGATTTCCTGCTGCCGGGCTTTCTCGGCAGCGCCCGGCAATTCGTCCGCCATTGGCGGACGCCCATCGAAAAACAGGGCGACACCCAGCGCGCCCAGTTGCTGGCCCGGCGCATCCGCCCCTTCATCCTGCGCCGTAAAAAAGAAGATGTCGCCAGGGATTTGCCGCCCAAGACCATCATCGTCCGCAGCGTCGAACTCGAAGGCGGCCAGCGCGATCTCTACGAGACGGTGCGAGCGGCGATGGACGCCAAGGTGCGCGACGAAATCGCCCAAAAAGGCTTTGCCCGCAGCCAGATCGTCATCCTCGACGCCCTGTTGAAACTGCGCCAGGTCTGCTGCGACCCGCGCCTGGTACGGGCGACGACGGCGCGCAAGGTCAAGGAGCGGGCCAAGCTCGATCTCCTCATGGCCATGCTGCCGGAACTGGTGGACGAAGGCCGGCGCATTCTCGTCTTTTCGCAATTCACCAGCATGCTGGCCCTGATCCAGAACGAACTCGACGCCGCCGGCATCGCCTACGCCACCCTGACCGGCGACACCATCGACCGTGAAACGCCGATCCGCCGCTATCAGGACGGCGAAGTGCCGGTCTTCCTCGTCAGCCTCAAGGCCGGCGGCGTCGGCCTCAACCTGACCGCCGCCGACACCGTCATCCACTACGACCCGTGGTGGAACCCGGCGGTGGAAAACCAGGCCACCGACCGCGCCCACCGCCTCGGCCAGGACAAGCCGGTATTCGTCTACAAACTGATCGTCAGCGGCAGCATCGAGGAAAAAATCCTCGCCCTGCAAGAACGCAAAGCCGAACTCGCCGCCGGCATCCTCTCCGAAGATCGCGGCATCGAGGTCAAATTCGGCAATGACGATTTGGCCGCGTTGTTTGAGCCGTTGCCGGGGTAGCGGGGCGGCGTTTCAGGATGAGCGTGAACCGTGGTTTCCCCCATTTCTCTTCGGAGGCTAACTTGAAGGATCTCGAATATGGGAAATAGCAAGTCCACTGTTCCGGCTGAACGCATCGCGTCGCGCATTTGCCTCATTCGCGGGGAGAAGGTGATGCTTGATGAGTATTTGGCCGAGCTCTATGAGGTCGAAACACGCGCCTTGGTTCAGGCGGTCAAACGCAACATTGAGCGCTTTCCTGACGACTTCATGTTTCAACTCACGGCCGAGGAATTCGGAAACTTGAAATCACAAACCGTGATCTCAAGTTGGGGTGGCCGCCGCACTCTGCCCTATGCGTTCACCGAGCAGGGCGTCGCCATGCTCTCCGGTATCCTGAAAAGTCCGCGCGCCGTGGCGGTCAACATCGAAATCATGCGTACCTTCGTGCGGCTGCGCCAGATGCTGGCCTCCAACACGGAACTGGCGCGCAAACTGGCCGCGCTGGAATGCAAGTACGACGAGCAGTTCAAGGTCATATTCGATGCCATCCGCCAGTTGATGGCGCCGTCCGCCGCCACCAGAAAACAATCCATCGGCTTTGTCCGTGACGACGACGAGCAAGCGTAGATACAAGGGCCGTAGGATGGGAGAACCGCAGGCGAAACTCATCAGGATGATATACGCGGAAATGATGGGTTTCGCTTCGCTCTATCCATCCTGTGCGGGCTCAAAAAACAGTGGGAGCGAGAGACCACCAGAGGTTACTGAGTCCTGGCGGCAATACGTAAGCCGTAGCCATTGTTACGGAGGCTTGGAAAACCGGCATCGCGGTAGGCAGAGCGTGCGAAGCTCGGGTCGCTGAACAACGAACCACCGCGCAACACTCGCCACTTGCAGTCATTACCGTCCACTGCGGAACCATCCGTTGGTGCTCCCTGATAATTATCCGACCAACAGTCCTGCACCCACTCCCTAATGTTGCCGTGAACGTCATACAAACCCCAAGGATTGGGCTGCTTCTGGCCTACAGGGTGGGTCGTTTTACCGGAATTGCCCCAGTACCACGCATAACCGGACAGGGCATTGGCATCGTCACCAAAAGAGTAGGCGCTACTGGTACCAGCGCGGGCGGCGTACTCCCACTCCGCCTCAGTGGGCAGGCGATAGCGGTTATGTCCTTCCTTCTGATTCAACTTCTGTATGAAAACCTGAGCATCCTTCCAGGATAGAGTCTCCACCGGATTGTCCCGGCCTTTCATTCTCGACGGGTTATTCCCCATCACAGCCACCCACTGCGCCTGGGTCACTTCATATTTTCCCAAATAGAAAGGCTGGCTGATGCTGACCCGATGCTGCGGCATTTCATTGTCATTGCATTTTTCATTTGAGGGGTTGCACCCCATCAGGAAGGAGCCGGAAGGTATCAGCACAAATTCCATGCCAATACTGTTGGTGGTGGTCTTTGCAGCGGCTCCTTGCGCGTTTGCCGCTGCCGGTATCAAACCCCAAAACCCAACCACCGTCAGCGCCGCCACTATCAAGCCAACAGGCCACGCTTTCCAGATCCAGCCGAGCAGAAATGATGGGTTTCGCTTCGCTATACCCAGCCTACGCGGGCTAACCTTCTCATAAATAATGCCACATATTGGTATATTGGGACTCAGGCTGGCGAAAGAAGCAGAAACAATAGGGGGCAGACGCAATACTGTTCATTTAACAGATAATGATTGGAATCCATGAACATCTCCGGTTAAGCTGCTCGCCCCCTTTACGTGGCGGAAATTGTTTCGTACGTCGCTTGACGACCCTTGGGTTGGTTCGTC
>WREP01000011.1 GCA_009779265.1 Betaproteobacteria bacterium | reverse complement strand
CACCCAACTGCAATTCGCCATCGTGGAAAAAAGACGGGGACGTCAATGTCCCCGTGTCGTCAAAGCCCGACCAAAACGCTACACCGTCCGCTCCATGACAAAAGAGCCTTAACTGAACGGCATCGGCCCGCAGGCGCTCTTTTGGTTGATCCGAAACCTGCTTTATTTGTGGGTTTCAACCATCATCAGCGGTTCTTCGCCGGTCTGGCCGAGGTTGGCCTTGGGCTTGCGCGGACGACCGAGGCGCACTGGCGGTTCGGGCTGGGCGACGACGGCTGCGGCGGCGGTCTGGATTAGCACCAGGCCGCTGTCGGCCAGAGTTTTTTCCAGATCCTCGGCGCTGACGACGATCGGCGCGGCTTCCGCTACCACTTCGACGGCGACGGTCGGGATGGCAGGGGCCGTGATGGCTTCGACGACGGTTTCGCTGACCGGCTCCGGCGTTGCGACCGGCGCTTCGCTGGCGGGCGGCTGGGCTTCTTCGCTCGCCTGCTCGGCCTCGACCGGGGCGACCGGCTGCGCCGCTGCCACGACCTCGGCTGCAACCGGGATGATGGCCAAAACCGGGGCGGCTTCGGCTGCGGGCGGCGTTTCGCTGGCAGTCGGTTGCGCTTCGATCTCGACCACCGGGGTGGCGGCGGTGTCGGGCATAACGACGGCTTCTTCGGCGGTCGTCAGTTCAGCGGCGACCGTTGCGGCTTCGCTTTCCTGACGCCGGGCTTCGCCACCACGGCCGCGGCCACCGCGCCGACCGCGTCGGCGGCTGGCTTCGCCCGTTTCCGGGGTTTCGGCGCCGACCGGCAGGGTGGTCAGGCTGGCGGTTTCCACCGGCAGGCGGGTTTCGTTGTTTTCCGGCGGCTGCTCGGTGCGCGGCTCGTTTTTCTCGCGCCGCTCGCGCGGCTTGCGTTCCTTGCGCTCGGTTACCGGGGCGGCGGCTTCGTCGCGCGGGGCGCGCTCGGCGGCTTGGCGTTCGCCGCGATTGCCGCGTTCCTGGCGTTCGTTACGTTCGCCGTCGCGGCGGGTGCCACGTCCTCCGTTGCGGCGATTGTCGCCGCTGGCTTCGCCGCGTCCGGCGCGCGGTTTGCGCGCCGTTTTTTCCGGCGTCGGGGCCGGCGCTGGCTCCGGTTTCGGCTCGCCCAGGAACCAGGAGGCGATCTTGGCGAACAGGCCGGGCTGCTCTTGCGCCGCCGGGGTCTTGGCGGTGATGACCGGCGCCGGCTGTTCCGGCGAGATGTTCTTGACCACGGCTTCCTGGCGCGGCTTGACGGCTTCCTGCTGGGTCGCCAGCTTGATCGCTTCCTCGATCGGGGCGTCGACCATGCGGTAGGACGGTTCGCGGGAATCGTCGTTGTTCAGGTCGTCGTGGCGCAGGCGGGTGATTTTGTGAGCCGGCGTTTCGAGGTGGATGTTGGGGATGAGCAGGATGTTGACCTTGTGCCGCAACTCGATGGCGGCGATGTCCGGGCGCTTTTCGTTGAGCAGGAAGGTGGCGACATCGACCGGCATTTGCACATGCACGGCGCCGGTGTTTTCCTTCATCGCTTCTTCTTCGAGGATGCGCAGGATGTGCAGGGCGGCCGATTCGGTGGAGCGGATGTGGCCGGTGCCGGTGCAGCGCGGGCAGGAGATGTAGCTGGTTTCGGCGAGCGCCGGACGCAGCCGCTGGCGCGACAGTTCCATCAGGCCGAAGCGGCTGATCTTGCCCATCTGGACGCGGGCGCGGTCGAAGCGCAGGCCGTCGCGCAGGCAGTTCTCGACTTCGCGCTGGTTCCGGCTGCTCTCCATGTCGATGAAGTCGATGACGATGAGGCCGCCCAGGTCGCGCAGGCGCAACTGGCGGGCCAGTTCTTCGGCGGCTTCGAGATTGGTTTTGAGCGCCGTTTCCTCGATGTCGGAGCCTTTGGTGGCGCGCCCCGAGTTGACGTCGATGGCGACCAGCGCCTCGGTATGGTCGATGACGATGGCGCCGCCGGAGGGCAGATTGACCTGACGGGCAAAGGCGGTTTCGATCTGGTGCTCGATCTGGAAGCGCGAGAACAGCGGCACGTCGTCGCGGTAGCGTTTGACGCGATTGACGTTGCCGGGCATCACCGTGTCCATGAAGGCGCGCGCCTGATGGTAGATGTCGTCGGTGTCGATGAGGATTTCGCCGATGTCGGGCTGGAAATAATCGCGAATGGCGCGAATGACCAGCGAGGATTCCTCATAAATCAGGAAGGGCGCGGGATTGGCGCGCTCGGCCTTGACGCCGGCCGGGGCGCTTTTCGGATCCCTGAGGTAGTGGCGCTTCTTTTCGCCGCCGGTGGTCTGCTCATAGGAGAACATGGGCGTCGCGGCGTCGTTGATCGCGTTCCACATCTGGATCAGATAGTTCAGATCCCATTGCAGTTCTTCGGCGCCCCGGCCGATGGCGGCGGTGCGGGCGATCAGGCTCATGCCCGAGGGGACTTCCAGTTGATCCATGGCTTCGCGCAGTTCGACGCGCTCGTCGCCGTCGACGCGGCGCGAGACGCCGCCGCCGCGCGGATTGTTCGGCATCAGGACGAGATAGCGGCCAGCCAGCGAGATAAAGGTGGTCAGCGCCGCGCCCTTGTTGCCGCGCTCGTCCTTGTCTACCTGGACGATCAGTTCCTGGCCTTCCTTCAGCGCCTCGTTGATCTTGGCCTTGCCGGCATCAACGCCCGGCTGGAAGTAGGTGCGGGAAATTTCCTTGAAGGGCAGAAAACCATGCCGCTCGGCGCCCGTGCCATAGGCGACGAAGCAGGCTTCGAGCGACGGCTCGATGCGGGTGATAACGCCTTTGTAGATGTTGCTTTTGCGTTGTTCCTTGGCGGCGGATTCAATGTCGAGGTCGATCAGTTTCTGACCATCGACAATGGCGACACGGAGTTCTTCCGCCTGTGTCGCATTGAAGAGCATGCGTTTCATTGTTTTTTGGCTCCAGCGCGCGATCGCGCACGGCAACAAAACGCCCATGCAGGCAGCGGTGGTTTCAGTTCTCGGCTTGCGTCATAAAGGGAGGCATCGGCGATGGTGAACGTGCTGATCGGTGGCCGCGGAGCATTCCTGCAATGGAAGACGCGGCCCGGGAATTCCTGCAACGGGCGATCCGTGCGTGCTTACTGCGGGCTAATTCATTAACATCACTACTTTTGGTGAGTGAGCTTAACCAGGGGTTTCACGTTGGTTTGGCTTGCACAAGTCGCGCAAGTGAGATTCCTGAGCCTGCCGCACGGCAGCCGCAATGGCGGGGGCGGGTGGTCTGACGGTTCCGGATCTCTTGCAAATCGAGACGTAAAACGAGGGCAGTATATTAGAAAATGATTCGAGCCGGTAACAATTCCGTCATCCATCTGGTCGTTGGCGATGAAGCGGCGGGGCAGCGCCTCGACAACTTCCTCATCCGTCATTGCAAGGGTGTTCCGAAAAGCCACCTCTACCGCATCCTGCGCGGTGGCGAAGTGCGGGTGAACAGCGGCCGGGTCGATGCCACCTACCGGCTGCGCGTCGGCGACAAGCTGCGCATTCCGCCGCTGCGCCTGGCCGAGCGGCCGCAAGACGACATCGACGAAGCCGCCCGGCAGCGGCTCGACCTGCCGATCCTCTACGAGGACGAGGCGATGCTGGTCATCGACAAGCCCGAGGGCATTGCCGTGCATGGCGGCAGCGGCGTCAGTTTCGGCGTCATCGAGGCGTTGCGCCGGCAGCGGCCGCAGGCCAAATTTCTCGAACTGGCGCACCGGCTCGACCGCGAAACTTCCGGCATCCTGCTCATCGGCAAGAAACGCCTGGCGCTCACGGCCCTGCACGACATGTTCCGCGAGCACGGCGCCGGGGCCGACAAACGCTATCTGGCGCTGGTCAAGGGGCGCTGGCTGAACGCCACACAGCACGTCAAGGCGCCGCTCTACAAATACCTGACCGAGAGCGGCGAGCGGCGGGTGATGGTCAAGGCCGACGGCAAGGCGGCGCATACGGTATTTCGCCTGCTCGCCCGCTGGCCGGCGATGAGCCTCATCGAAGCCCAGTTGAAAACCGGGCGGACGCACCAGATTCGCGTGCATCTGGCGCATCTCGGCTTTCCCATCCTCGGCGACGAAAAATACGGCGATTTCGCCCTCAATCGCCAACTCAAGGGCCAAGGGCTGAAACGCATGGCCCTGCACGCCTGGCGCATGGCCTTCCGCCACCCGCTGACGGCGGCGCCGCTCGAATGCGTCGCGCCGCTGCCGGACGGCATCCGCTCCGCCATCGCCGCCGCCGACGCCAACGCCGAGCGCGAATTTTCCGCCAGCGACCTCGAACGGATATTGTCCCACTCATGAAATATTCACTAATCATCTTCGACTGGGACGGCACTCTGCTCGATTCCGCCGCCGCCATCGTCCATGCCATCCAGGCCGCCTGCCGCGATCTCGATCAGCCGGCGCCGGACGACAGCCGCGCCCGCCATGTGATCGGCCTCGGCCTTGCCGACGCCATGCGCCACGCCGTGCCCGAGCTGCCGCCGGATAAGTGCCAGGCGATGATTGACCGCTATCGCCATCACTACCTCGCCGCCGACCACGAACTCAGCCTGTTCGCCGGCACGCGCGACATGCTGGCCCGCCTGCAAGCCGACGGCCATGCTCTGGCCGTCGCCACCGGCAAGAGCCGTTTGGGACTGGAGCGGGCGCTCGATCATTCCGGCCTGCGCCCCTATTTTCTCGCCTCGCGCTGCGCCGACGAATGCCATTCCAAGCCGCATCCGCAAATGCTGCACGAATTGCTCGACGAATTCGCCATCGCCCCGGAAGCGGCGCTGATGATCGGCGACACCACGCACGACCTGCAAATGGCCCAGAACGCCGGCATGGATGCACTGGCCGTGACCTACGGCGCGCATCCCGCCGGGCAACTGCTCGCCCACGCCCCGCTGGCCGCCCTCGCCAGTGTGCCGGAACTCGACCGCTGGCTGCAAACGCATGCCTGATCCGCGCCGCCGGTGCGGCGGCATATTCGTCGATCATTACCATGTATGATTGGCAAAATTTCTATCCTGATCGGCAGGAATGACCATGAACGACCCCCAATCATCGAACCCAAAGCCCGGCTGGGAGCAGCAGGTACTCGAAAAGCTGGCTTTCGCCGCCCTCAAGGAACAGCGGGCGGGGCGGCGCTGGGGAATATTTTTCAAACTGCTTGGCTTTGCCTACCTCGCCTTCATCCTGGTTGCCGTCGTCGATTGGGGCAGCAGCAGCGATCAGCAGCGGCATACCGCCCTGATCGAGCTGAGCGGCGTCATTCAGGCCAAGGGCGAGGCCAATAGCGAAAAGCTCGTCGCCGCACTGAGCAGCGCCTTCGAGGCCGAGCATGCGGCCGGCGTCATCCTGCGCATCAACAGCCCCGGCGGCAGTCCGGTGCAGGCGGGCATCGTCTATGACGAAATCCGGCGTCTGCGCGGCAAATATCCGAACAAGCCGCTGTATGCGGTGGTCGAGGATATCTGCGCTTCCGGCGGTTATTACGTCGCGGCGGCGGCCGACCAGATTTATGTGAACAAGGCCAGCATCGTCGGCTCCATCGGCGTGCTGATGGACGGCTTCGGCTTTACCGGGGCGATGGACAAGCTGGGCGTCGAGCGACGCCTGCTGACGGCCGGCGAGAGCAAGGGTTTCCTCGATCCCTTCTCGCCGCTGACGGAGGAACATCGCGAGCACGCCCAGTTGCTGCTGAACGACATCCACCAACAGTTCATCGACGTGGTCAAGGCCGGGCGCGGCAAACGCCTCAAGGACGAGCCGGATACCTTCTCCGGCCTGATGTGGACCGGGCAGCAAAGCGTCGAACGCGGTTTGGCCGACGGCTTCGGCACGGTCGACTCGGTGGCGCGCGACATGATCAAGGCGGAAAAAGTGCTCGACTACTCGGTCAAGGACAATATCGCCGAGCGTTTCGCCAAGCGCCTCGGGGCCAGCACCTTTGCCGGCTTCTGGCGCGGTTTTTCTGAATCGGCGGCGACGGCGACGCCGTTGCGCTGAGAATCATTCCCTTCCCAACTCGACCGAGTACGCGAAGGCGAGGCGCAGACTGTTGTGTAGTACGGCAAGCCAGTACAGCGTTTTACTCCTCCCTTTCGGGCGAAACCCGAAAAGGAGGGCCGGAGGGAGCGCGATCTGCGGAACAGATTGTGGCTGAATTGGGAAAGCGTGTTATTCATGAAAAATCGGAGAGATTGCCTAAAATGGCAAAACCGGAATCAGGGTAGTTATTTTGGTGTTGAAGCGGGCAATAAAAATATCAAACCGTGGCCTGCTCCCTAATATTGCCTTAATATTAGGAATGATTAGTGAATTAGAGGAATTTCGAGGGTTTTGAATAATGAAAAACGGAATAATGGTATCAACAAAGGTTACTATTATTGTTTTGATCATCATTCTAGTTAATACAATATCAATCGGTGCTTTCAGTTATATGATTCACCGCGGTGATAGTATAAAAAGTAACGCGGACAGGACTGCGGCCATTGCGAAATCCACAGCTATGTCGATAACGCCGAGCGAATTCCGCTATGCGCTTGAATCAAATGAGAAAAATGAGCATTATCAGTATTTACAAAAGCAATTTAACAGGGTTATGACCGAAGAGAATCTTCTTTATTATTACGCGGGTGCATTCGATCCGAAGACCGGCATGGTTATGTACTTGGAAGGGCATGGTAATGTTTTTGGTTTGAACGGCAAAGTGCCGTTATCAATTTTTCCGCAGGCCGCCTTTGATGCGTTTGAGAGCGGCGCAACCCGGGTAAGCGATATTTACAGGCTCAACATAGACGGAAGCTGGGGTATTTCAACTTACGCGCCTATTATTGATGAGGACGGGAAGACCGTTGGACTGGTCGGCGTGCTTGTATCGCTCGGCGAAGCATTGTCAAACAGTTATAATTTTGCATTGACAATGCTCTTGATTTCGCTTTTGGTTTTTATTGCGATCGCTTGGGTGCCTGTGCTTTATATAAGACGATCCGTCGCCAAACCTTTATTTTCATTGCAGACGGCGTCGAATAAATTGGCGCAGGGCGATATGGATATACATATACCTGTATGGAAGACCAATGACGAGGTCGGGATGCTGTCGCATAATTTCTCAACCATGCAAGAGATAGTTATAGACATGCATCAGGAAATTAAAGATCTGGTAAAAAATGCGACTGAAGGCAATCTGAACTACCGCGCCCGCCCAGACAAATACCCGGGAGAGTGGCGCGAAGTTATCACAAAATTCAATGATCTGATGGATACTATAGTTCTTCCTATCGACGAGGCTGCGGGTGCCCTTCATAAAATCGCGGGCGGAGACTTCAGTGCCCGTGTTTCAGGCGAATACAAGGGTTATTTTGATCGTATAAAAAGCGCCGTGAACTCCACCGCGATCGATTTGGATCGCTATTTGACCGAAAAAGAAAAAGCGGAACGTGATTTGTTTAAGGCCGAGCAGAAAGCCAATCGCGCCAAGAGCGATTTCCTCTCACACATGAGCCACGAAATCCGGACGCCGATGAATGGCATCATCGGCATGCTGCACCTGCTCCGCCGCAGCCACATGGATGCGCAGCAACGGGACCATCTGGCCAAGATCGAGCAATCGGCCCAGCACCTGCTGGCGCTGGTCAACGACATCCTCGACCTGTCCAAGATCGACGCCGACAAGATGCTGCTCGAATCCCTGCCGGTCAACGTGCCGCTGATCGTCGCCAACGTTTGCTCCATCATTGGCGAAGCGGCGCGCAAAAAAGGGCTGACCGTCGTTAACGACCTCGATCCGCTGCCCTCCGGCCTGCTCGGCGACACCACGCGGCTGACCCAGGTGCTGCTCAACTACGCCTCCAATGCCGTCAAGTTCACAGAGCGCGGGCAGATCACCATCCGCGCCCGCGCCGGCGATAGCGATGATCTGAGCGCCGTCATCCGTTTCGAGGTCGATGACACCGGCATCGGGGTCGAACAACAGGATCTGGAACGCCTGTTCCAGGCCTTCGAGCAAGCCGACAATTCAACCACCCGTGTCTATCAGGGGAGTGGTCTGGGTCTGGCCATCAACCGGCAGTTGGCCGTACTCATGAGGGGCGACGCTGGGGCCACCAGCACGCTGGGGCAGGGCAGTTGCTTCTGGTTCACGGCGCGTCTGGCGCGCGGCGAGCATGATGCGGCGACGACGGCCAGCGCCGTCCAGAGCGACGCCGAAAGCCGGGTACTCGCCCTGCATGCCGGTAAGCGCGTGCTGCTGGTCGAGGACGAGCCGATCAATCAGGAAATTTCCCAGATGCTGCTGTCCGACGCCGGCTTAGAGGTCGATCTTGCAGGTAATGGCGAAGAAGCCGTGGCGTTGGCCGCCAGCAATGACTACGCGCTGATCCTGATGGACATGCAGATGCCGATCATGGACGGCCTCGACGCGACCCGGCTCATCCGCCAACAGCCCAGGGACAAGAAAGTGCCGATCGTGGCCATGACCGCCAACGCCTTCGCCGAAGACCGCGAACGCTGCCTGATTGCCGGCATGGACGATTTCGTCGCCAAGCCGGTCGATCCCGAAGTGCTGTTCAGCAAAATCCTCGAACAGTTGGGCAACAGCTAACGGCGGCCAGGATCCTGCCGGTAATAGTGTTGAGACGGAAATGGAATCAGGCGAGTAGCAGAAAAACCGTGGGACGCCGTTCGAGATCGGGCGGCGCTTCTTTCATCCACTCGCCGATGCGGCGCGTGCGTACCGATTCGCCGGGCAGCGTCAGGTCGGTCGCCACGCACAGCCGGGTGTCGGGCCGGCAGGCGCGGAGAATGGCGGCGAACAGCGCCTGATTGCGGTAGGGCGTTTCGATGAACAACTGGGTCTGCTGCCGCCGGCGCGATTCGCTTTCCAGTTCGCCCAGCGCCTTGTGCCGTTCTGCCTCCTTGGCCGGCAGATAGCCGTGGAAAGCGAACCGCTGACCGTTCAGGCCCGAGGCCATGAGCGCCAGGAGTAGCGAGGATGGGCCGACCAGGGGCGCGACGCGGATATTTTCGCGCTGCGCCAGGGCCACCAGATCGGCGCCGGGGTCGGCGACGGCGGGGCAGCCGGCTTCCGAGAGCAGGCCGACATCGTGGCCGGCGCGCAGGGGGGCGAGCAGGCGTTCGATGTCGCCGCTACGGGTGTGTTCGTTGAGTTCTTCGAGCCGCAGTTCTTGCAGCGGATGATCGGTGCCGGCGGCTTTCAGGAAGGCGCGGGCGCTCTTGGCCTGTTCGACGACGAAATGGGTTAACGGCCGAAGGGTCGCCAGAACGTCCGGATGCAGTGTCTCGGCCGCTTGCCCCGGGCCGAGCGGCACCGGGATCAGGTAGAGGGTGCCGCTCATGCGAGGACGGCGATGCCCTGGCGGCGCAGCATGTCGCACAGGGCGATCAGCGGCAGGCCGAGCAGGGCGTTGGGGTCGTCGCTGCGCAGGCTGTGCAGCAGGGCGATGCCGAGTCCCTCGGCTTTGGCGGAACCGGCGCAGTCGTAGGCCGGCTCGCGCCGCAGATAATTTTCGATGTCGTCGTCGCGCAGCAAACGGAAAGTGACCTGGGTCGGTACGCCGATGACATCGGCCTGGCCGGTGCGGGCGTTGTAGAGGCAGAGGGCGGTGAAGAAATCGACCGTCTGGCCGGAGAGGGCGCGCAATTGCTCGACGGCGCGGGCATGGTCGCCCGGTTTGCCGTAAATGCGGCCAGCGGCGAAGGCCACTTGGTCGCTGCCGATGATGAGGGCGTCGGGATGGTCGCCGGCGACGGCGCGGGCTTTTGCTTCCGCCAGGCGCAGGGCCAGCGCCTCGGGCGTTTCGCCGGGCAGCGGGCTTTCGTCGGTGCGCGGGTTGATCACGGTAAACGGCAGTCCCAGCCGGGCGAGCAGTTCGCGGCGGTAGGGCGAGGTTGAGGCGAGGATCAGGGGTTGCATCGGGAGCGTGGCGGGGCGGCGGGAATCCGTGCCGCAGCACTTTGTTTTGACTTGGAGGGCTGAAAATAATAACATTTACCGTTTTAGTCGTAACAGCGACAGATTGAAAAGGATTAACGACGCCTTCGCCTTTGCCCGCGATTCCCGCACTATTGGAGGGACGCTGGCGGTCGCCGAGCTTGAGCGCCTGCACGATGTGCTGGCCGACGTGAGCGGGGAAATTTCCTGGCATCTCGAAGGTTTCAAGGGAGCGCACGGCGAACCTCTGCTGCGGCTGACGCTTGGCGGAACCTTGCCGCTGGCCTGTCAGCGTTGCCTGGGGGCGGTTCCTTTCGATCTGGACATCGACAACCTGCTGGAAATCGTTCCGGCCGGCGCCGAGTTGTCGCAAGACGAGCTGGAAGACGACAGCCGGGATTTTCTGCCGGTGGAACGCGAACTGGATGTGGCCGCATTGGTGGAGGACGAGATTCTCCTGGCCCTGCCGGTGGCGCCACGGCATGAAAAATGTAGTTTGCCCGGGGCGGCGGATGCCGGCGAGCGGATCAATCCGTTTGCGGCGCTGTCCAGCCTCAAGGGCAAGCCGAACTGATTTTTTTTGGAGTAGTCACAACATGGCCGTTCAACAGAACAAGAAGTCCCCGTCCAAGCGCGGCATGCACCGCGCGCACGATTTTCTGACCACCGCCCCGCTGGCCGTCGAGCCGACAACCGGCGAGACGCACCTGCGCCACCACATTTCGCCGAACGGTTTTTATCGCGGCAAGAAGGTCATGAAGGGCAAGGGCGAGTAATCGTTCCAGCAAGGGCGGGCGCTTGCGTGTAGTTCGCGGCGGCCTGCCTTTCCTTTCATCATGACGACCCGCGTTGCTATTGATTGCATGGGGGGAGACCACGGCCCGTCGGTGACGGTGCCGGCGGCGCTTCGTTTCCTTGCCGAACATCCGGCGGCTCATCTTCTCCTGGTTGGCCGGGAGGATGCGTTGCGTCCCCTGCTCGGCGACCAAGCCGGGAATCCCCGTTTGCGCGTCGTCCATGCCGAAGAAGTGGTCGGCGGGCACGAATCGCCGTCGCTCGCCCTGCGCAATAAAAAAGATTCGTCGATGCGTGTCGCCATCAACCTGGTCAAGGCCGGGGAGGCGGACGCCTGCCTGTCGGCCGGCAATACCGGCGCGCTGATGGCGATTTCGCGCTTCGTGCTGAAAATGCTGCCCGGCATCGACCGGCCGGCCATCTGCGTGCCGCTGCCGACGACCCAGGGGCATACCCACATGCTCGATCTGGGTGCCAATGTCGATTGCGGGCCGGAACACCTGTTCCAGTTCGGCGTCATGGGTGCCATGCTGGTCGAGGCCATGGAGCACAAGGAGCGGCCGACGGTCGGTATCCTCAACATCGGTGAGGAGGAGATCAAGGGCAATGAGGTGGTCAAGGCCGCCGCCGATCTGCTACGCGCCTCCGGCCTCAATTTCATCGGCAATGTCGAGGGCGACGGCATTTATCAGGGCGAGGCCGACATCATCGTCTGCGACGGCTTTGTCGGTAACGTGGCCCTGAAAGCCTCCGAAGGGCTGGCGCAAATGCTCGGTTCGGGACTGAAGGAAGAATTCAAGCGCAACTGGTTGAGCAAGCTGGCGGCCTTGGTCGCCATGCCGGTGCTGAACCGGGTCAAGAAGCGTTTCGACCATCGTCAATACAATGGCGCGGTCTTGCTTGGCTTGAAGGGCATTTCGGTCAAGAGCCACGGCTCGGCGGATGTGCTGGCCTTCAGTTGCGCCATTGCGCGCGCCTACGACGCCGCCGAAAACCGCGTACTCGAACGCATCTCGGCGCGCATGGCGCAATTGACGCCGGCCGCGGCCGGGGAGAGCTGACATGTACGCGCGCGTGATTGGAACCGGCAGCTATCTGCCGGGTAAGCCCGTCAGCAATGACGATCTGGCGGCGCGGGGCATCGATACCAGCGACGAGTGGATCGTCAGCCGCACCGGCATCCGCAGCCGTTATCTTGCCGAGCCGGGCGCCCTGTCGAGCGAACTGGGTTTTATTGCGGCGCAGCGCGCGCTGGAAATGGCCGGTATCGCCGCCGCTGAGCTTGATTTGATTATCGTCGCCACCTCGACGCCGGATTTCATTTTTCCCAGCACCGCCTGCCTGATTCAGGGGCGCTTGGGTAATAAGGGCGCAGCGGCTTTCGATGTGCAGGCGGTGTGCAGCGGTTTTGCTTATGCGTTGGGCATTGCCGAGAAATTTATCGCCTCCGGCAGCCACAAGAAGGCGCTGGTCATCGGCGCCGAGGTGTTTTCCCGCATTCTTGACTGGCAGGATCGCAGCACTTGCGTGCTGTTCGGCGACGGCGCCGGCGCCGTCGTGCTGGGAGCCGCCGAACAACCGGGCATTCTGGCCACGGCGCTGCATGCCGACGGCAGCCAGAACGGCATCCTCAACGTGCCGGGACAGGTCTGCGGCGGTCAGGTGACCGGCGACCCCTTCCTGCGCATGGACGGTCAGGCCGTATTCAAACTTGCCGTGCGCGTGCTGGCCGAGATTGCCGAGGAAGTCTGTGCTACCGCTGGTATCCAAACGGCCGACGTCGACTGGCTGATTCCGCATCAGGCCAATATTCGCATCATCGACGCCACCGGCAAAAAACTGGGCATCGCGCGCGAGCGCGTGATCGTCACCGTCGACCGCCACGGCAACACTTCGGCCGCTTCGGTGCCGCTGGCCCTGGACGAAGCCGTGCGCGACGGGCGTATCCAGCGCGGCCACAAGGTGCTGCTCGAAGGCGTCGGCGGCGGTTTCACCTGGGGCGCGGCCCTGCTTCAGTTCTGAATCAGGAGGTTTTTCGCATGTCTTTTGCTTTCGTATTTCCCGGCCAAGGCTCGCAGAGCGTTGGCATGATGGCCACCTACGGCGATGCCGCCGTGGTGCGCGCCACTTTCGACGAGGCTTCCGCTGCCCTGGGCGACGACCTGTGGGCGCTGGTCGCCGACGGTCCGGCCGAAGCGCTGGCGCAAACCGTCAATACCCAACCCGTCATGCTCGCTGCCGGCATTGCCGCCTGGCGCCTGTGGCGGGAAAAGGGCGGCAGGCTGCCGGCCCTCGTCGCCGGTCACAGCCTGGGCGAATACTCGGCGCTGGTTGCTGCCGGCGTGCTTGAATTCAAGCACGCCGTGCCGCTGGTCCGCCTGCGCGCCGCCGCCATGCAGGAGGCTGTGCCGCTCGGCACCGGCGCTATGGCCGCCGTGCTCGGCCTGGACGATGCCGGCATCGTCACCGCCTGCGCCGAGGCGGCGCAGGGCGAAATCGTCGAGCCGGTCAATTTCAATGCCAGCGGCCAGACCGTCATCGCCGGCCACAAGGGCGCCGTCGAGCGCGCCATGGCCGCCTGCAAGGCGGGCGGCGCCAAGATGGTCAAGGCTTTGCCGGTGTCGGCGCCTTTCCATTCCTCGCTGATCCGGCCGGCCGCCGTCAAGCTGGCCGCCCGTCTGGGCGAACTGGAACTGAAGACGCCGACGATTCCGGTTATCAATAATGTCGATGTCGCTATCGAGCACGAACCGGCGCGCATCCGCGATGCGCTGGTGCGCCAGGCTTATAACCCGGTGCGTTGGGTCGAGACCATCCAGAAAATGGCGGCCAGCGGCGTCACGACGGTGGCCGAATGCGGCCCGGGCAAGGTGCTCGCCGGCCTGACCAAGCGTTGCGCCGACGGCGTCGCCGGCATCGCGCTGGCCGACGCGGCAGCCATCGACGCCAATCTCGGTCTGGAGTAAACGCCATGCTGAATGACAAGATTGCACTCATCACCGGCGCCACCCGCGGTATCGGCCGCGCCATTGCCCTCGAACTCGGACGTCAGGGCGCGACGGTGATCGGCACGGCGACCAGCGAAGCCGGCGCCGGCCAGATTGCCGCCTATCTCGCCGAGGCCGGCGTCAAGGGCAAGGGCATCGTTCTCGACGTCACCGACGCCGCCGCCAGCGATGCCGCGCTGGCCGACATAAGCAAGGAATTCGGTGCTATCGCCATTCTGGTGAACAACGCCGGCATCACCCGCGACAATCTGGCCATGCGCATGGGCGATGACGAGTGGGATGCCGTCATCGACGCCAATCTGAAAGCGGTTTTCCGCCTGTCGCGCGGCGTCATGCGCGGCATGATGAAGGCGCGCTTCGGTCGCATCGTCAATATTTCCTCGGTCGTTGGTCATTCCGGCAATGCCGGGCAAGCCAATTACTGCGCCGCCAAGGCCGGCGTCGCCGGCCTGAGCCGCGCCCTGGCCCGCGAACTGGGCAGCCGCAACATCACCGTCAATTGCGTCGCGCCGGGCTTTATCGCCACCGATATGACGCATGCCCTGAGCGAGGAGCAGCGGGCCGCCATGCTGGCCGCGATTCCCCTGGCCCGCGCCGGGGCGCCGGAAGACGTGGCCGGCGCCGTTGGTTTCCTGGTTTCTCCCGCCGCCTCCTATGTCACCGGCAGCACGGTGCATGTCAATGGCGGCATGTTCATGGATTGATTTCACCAAGCCGCTGCTTTTGGTAAAATTGCAGCGTTTTTTTCGTACCCCTGAGGGGAAGGAGCTTTTCTAATGGATAACATCGTAGAGCGCGTCAAGAAGATCGTCGCCGAACAACTGGGCGTGAACGAAGCGGACATCAAGAACGAGTCCTCCTTCGTGGACGATCTGGGCGCGGATTCTCTGGATACTGTCGAGCTGGTCATGGCTCTGGAAGAGGAATTCGAGTGCGAGATTCCCGACGACCAGGCCGAGAAGATCACCACCGTCCAGCAGGCAGTCGATTACATCCTCGCCAACAAGAAGTAAGCCAATCACGGTTCACCCAGGCAAGGCCGGCCCTCATGGCCGGCCTTGCCACTTCTGTTTTCGGAGTGCATCTTGGCACGTCGCAGAGTCGTTATCACCGGCCTCGGGCTGATTTCCCCGGTCGGCAACAATGTCGAGGAAGGCTGGCGGAATATCGTCGCTGGCGTTTCCGGCATTGCTCCCATCACCCGCTTCGATGTTTCCAGCTTCCCGGTTCGCTTTGCCGGCGAAGTGAAAAATTTCGATATCACCCAGTACATCGCCGCCAAGGACGCGCGCCGGATGGATAGGTTCATCCATTACGGCCTGGCCGCCGGCATACAGGCAGTGCGCGATGCCGGTTTGGATCAGGAAGGCGCCGCCGACCTCGAACGTGTCGGCGTCGCCATCGGTTCCGGCATCGGCGGCCTGCCGATGATCGAGGAAACCAAGGACGAGTACAACGCGGCCGGCGTGCGCAAGGTGTCGCCCTTCTTCGTGCCGGGGTCGATCATCAACATGATCTCCGGCAATCTCTCCATCGAATACGGTTTCAAAGGGCCGAACCTGGCCATCGTCACCGCCTGCACCACCGGCACCCATTCCATCGGCGAGGCGGCGCGCACCATCGAGTACGGCGATGCCGACGTGATGGTCGCTGGCGGCGCCGAGTCCACCGTCTCACCGCTCGGCCTCGGCGGCTTCTGCGCCGCCCGCGCGCTATCCACCCGCAACGACGACCCGGCCACGGCCAGCCGCCCGTGGGACAAGGATCGCGACGGCTTCGTGCTGGGCGAGGGCGCTGGCGTCCTGGTGCTCGAAGAGTACGAGCACGCCAAGGCGCGCGGCGCCAAAATCTACGCCGAAGTAATCGGCTACGGCATGAGCGCCGATGCCTACCACATCACCGCGCCGAACATGGACGGCCCGCGCCGCGCCATGGTCAATGCCCTGAAAAATGCCGGCATCGCGCCCGCCGACGTGCAGTACATCAACGCCCACGGCACCTCGACGCCGCTCGGCGACAAGAACGAGTCGGACGCCATCAAGGCCGCCTTCGGCGATGCCGCCAACAAGGTCATCGTCAATTCCACCAAGTCGATGACCGGTCATCTGCTCGGCGGCGCTGGCGGCGTCGAATCGCTGTTTACGGTGCTCGCCATTCATCACCAGATTTCGCCGCCAACCATCAACATCTTCAACCAGGATCCCGAATGCGATCTCGACTACTGCGCCAACAAGGCGCGGCCGATGAAGATCGAATTTGCCCTGAAAAACAACTTCGGCTTCGGCGGGACTAACGGGTCACTGGTGTTCAAGAGGATTTGAGCTTGCTGCGGCGGTTTGGGCGCAGCAAGCCTGCGTTTTTTGAGTTTGCTCGCCAGGCTGCCCATGCAACAACAGCGAAAGAATCTGGCAATAGAAACACTAGCCGTAGTGTGTGCAATCACAATTGGCTTCGCGGTGTTCTGGCTAGTATTTGCTTGGCCTGTACTCATTGAATCCAACCTGATGCTTGCTTGGGGCTGGTTCGGTTGGCTGCCTGGAATGTGGCTTGGGCACCGTACCGGAGGGATTGTCCGCCAGTGGATCAGGTGCTACGGAACTCGACACAATGGCTAATGGTTTGCGGCGGTATAGTCTGTAGTAAGAAGCGCAGGCTGGATTGCTTGTCGCTTCACTCCTCGCAATGACGGCACAGGAATAGGCGTCATTGCGAGCGTAGCGAAGCAATCCAGCTTTGTGCACTATTGAACCAAAACCGCATTTATAAACAGTGCGCCTACCCATCACCCTCGAATTGCGCCGTTCACGCTGGCAGGCAGCGGTTTTGCTGGCGCTGGCGGTGCTGGCCAGCTTGGTGGCGCTCTTTTTTCCCCACCCCTTGCCCTTGCGTGCGGCCTTGTTGCTGCTTGTATGGAGCATCGCGTTTTGGGCTTGGCGTCGGCTGACGCCGCCTTTTGCCGGGCTGCGCCTTGAAGCGGATGGAACGATCCAGACCGCCGCCACCGGTCAGGGTTTTGCTCCGGCCAGCATTCTGCCGGGGGCGACGGTTCATCCTTGGCTGACCGTGTTGCGCCTCGAATTGGCCGATGGCCAGCGCCGCGCCTTGCTGGTCACGAAAGGCAGCGTCAATTCCGACGATTTCCGCCGCTTGCGGGTGTTTTTACGCTGGCGGGCTACTTTCGGGCATCCGGACTGCCTTTGAGAATCGCGCTCCGGCTAGAAATCCATGCCGGGCAAACGGATATCGCTCGCCTGTTCGATATCTCGCGTAGCGCCCGAAAGCACATCCGCGGGCAGGTATTTCATGGCGCTGGAATTGAAGGGATACTGCGGCAGGTGGGCAAGCACCATTTCGGCAACCAGTAACGCCTGATTGATGTCCCGCTGCTTTTTGACGGGGTCGCGGTCAGGGCGACGCGACAGCCAGGCTTTGTGCATGGCGAAGGCTCGCGGATCGCAGAGCGACATGAGGACAGGCAACCCGTTGGCGCTGATGGCCACGGCTTCGATGCGCGGGGAGTTGGCCAGCCACTCCAGGCTCGGCACTTCGGTTGTCACCAGATCTTCCTGGGCGAAGGTCACGGCGTCTTTCTGGCGCATGTCGATGGGCTGGCTGATCAGATCGACCATGAAGCCGTCGGCGTTGATGGCCCGGAACGATCCTTTGCCAGCAGGTTCGAAGCTCTTGTCGGCCTTGCGCAAAAGGCCGAGCAGCCCGCTCCCGTCCAGCCGCCTTGAAACGAGCGACAGGCGTTTGCGCGAATCGTAGAGCAGATCGACGTCACCGGACGCCAGCAATTCCATCCGGCAGTGCACGCCTGCTATTGCCTCATAGCCGAAAATGGCATGCGTGCCAATCACGCGGAAATCCTGCCCGGCCCCGGCGACGTTGAGCCGGCCCAGAATGTCGCCAATCACCGTGGGCAGGCGGCCTAGGCCGATGGCGCGATTGAGCTTCGCCTGTTCGCGCAGGCGTGCCGACAGCCCCTTGAGCCGTTCGTGTGAGCGGATTTTGCCTGCGTCGAAGGCGTTGCGGGTGGATTCGGTTTCCGGCGTGCGCGGCCCGAGTGAACGGCCATTGCCGCGCGCGTCCGCTACGCGGATCAGGTATTCGCGGCCATTGGATTTCAGCCAGCGCATACCGTAGCGATATTGCTCATGCTGGCGAACCGCTGTTTCCCAGGCGCGGTAGACCTGTTCCGATTCAACCAGGAAGAGGCGCTGCTGGTCGGAGAGAGGAAACATGATTTTTCCGGTAAAAACCTGATACGCCTAATTTACAGGAAAAATCATTTTTATACATGCGCTTACTCTTCATGGTGAACGCCGGCACGGACGGTTCAGCCAAGCGGGCTATCGGGCTGGCTTCTTTTGGGCGCCCGGAGCGTCTTTCGGAACCGCGCCTTTCAGGACCGTGTTCCTGGCCTTTTTGGCAGTTTCCGGGTAATCCCGCGAGTAGTGCAGGCCGCGGCTTTCGTGGCGGAGGATGGCGCAGCGGATGATGAGTTCGGCGGTCAGCACCAGGTTGCGCAATTCGATCAAGTCGTGGCTGACGCGGAAATTGGAATAGAAGTCGTGGATTTCCCGTTTCAGCAGATGGATGCGATTCAGGGCGCGTTTCAGCCGCTTGTTGGTGCGGACGATGCCGACATAGTCCCACATGAAGCGCCGCAGTTCGTGCCAGTTGTGCGAGATGACGACTTCCTCGTCGGCATCGGTGACCCGGCTTTCGTCCCATTCCGGCAGGATTGGCAGCGGCTGCGGCCGGGTGGCGAGGATGTCGTTGACCGCCGCTTCGGCGAATACCAGGCATTCGAGCAGCGAGTTGGAGGCCAGGCGATTGGCGCCGTGCAGGCCGGTACAGGAGGCTTCGCCGGCGACGTAGAGGCCGGCGACGTCGGTGCGGCCGGCGAGGTCGCAGACGATGCCGCCGCAGGTGTAGTGGGCGGCGGGGACGACGGGAATGGGCTGGCGGGCGATGTCGATGCCGAGTTCGAGGCAGCGGGCGTGGATGTTGGGGAAGTGTTCCTTGATGAAGGCTGCGCCCTTGTGCGAGATATCGAGGAAAACGCAGTCGAGACCGTGCTTTTTCATCTCGAAGTCGATGGCGCGGGCGACGATGTCGCGCGGCGCGAGTTCCCCGCGCTCGTCGTGTTCCGGCATGAAGCGGCTGCCGTCGGGCAGCTTGAGCAGGCCGCCTTCGCCGCGCACCGCCTCGGATATGAGGAAGGATTTGGCCTGCGGGTGATACAGGCAGGTTGGATGGAACTGGATGAATTCCATGTTGGCGACGCGACAGCCGGCCCGCCAGGCCATGGCGATGCCGTCGCCGGTCGAGGTGTCGGGATTGGTCGTGTACAGATAGACCTTGCCGGCGCCGCCGGTGGCGATCAGGGTGCTGCCGGCGCTGATGGTGACCACTTCGCCTTTCACGGTGTCCAGCGCATAGGCGCCGAAACAGCGTTTGTCGCTGTTGCCGAGCTTGTCGCCGGTGATCAGGTCGATGGCGATATGGTCTTCGAGGATGGTGATGTTGCTTGCCGCCCGCACCTTGGGCGTCAGGGTGTCCTGCACCGCCGCGCCGGTGGCATCGGCAACGTGGATGACGCGGCGGGCGCTGTGGCCGCCTTCGCGGGTCAGGTGGTAGCCCGCCGCGTCCTGGGTGAAGGGGACGCCCTGTTCGATCAGCCATTCGATCGCCCGCCGTCCGTTTTCGACGACATGGCGGGTGGCCTTTTCGTCGTTCAGCCAGGCGCCGGCAACCTGCGTGTCGCGGATGTGCTCCTCGATCGAGTCCTGACTGTCGAGGACGGCGGCGATGCCGCCTTGCGCCCAGCCGGAGGCCGAATCCTCCAAGCGGCGTTTGCTGATGAGGCCGACCCGGCAATGCGGGGCCAGACGCAGGGCAGCCGCTTGACCCGCCAGGCCGCTGCCGATGATGAGAACGTCGAAGCTAAGCAAGGTCTATTCCCTGAGCCGTTGATTTACTTTCAATATAGCACGCGGCCGCCGCCGCGCCCCGTTACAGATGGTCACAAATATGGCGGCTCAGGCGGAAAAACGGCTGCGCTATACTGGCCGGCGAGCGAGGATTGACGAGATTATCCCCAGGAAAAACCATGAGTGAGCGCGAAGCCGGATCGCCGCCGCTGAACGCGGAGCCGGGCGGCAGCACGGTATGCGGCGTGGTTCGCGCATTGCGCGGGCGGCAGGCCGAGGTGGTGGTGGACGCGGGCGGCTGCGGCCGCTGTTACGAAACCGGCGGTTGCGGCGGCCAGCATCTGGCCCGCATGTTCGCCAGCGGTCCGCGCAGTTTTTTTGTCGATAATGCCCTCGGCGTCGCGGTCGGCGAGCGCGTTACTATCGCCATCGCCGCCGGCAGCGTTCGCCGCGCCGCCAATCTCGCTTACGGTTTGCCGCTCCTGGCCGTCATTGCCGGGGCGCTGGCCGGCAATGCCCTGTTCGGCGAGTTGGGCGGTATCGGCGGGGCGGCGCTGGCTTTTGCCGCGTCGCTGTGCCACCTGCGCTGGCGTTCCCAGGCGCTGGCTGGAAATCCGGCCGAGCGGCCCCATCTTGTTTCCCGTTCCTAGTCCCATTCAGGAGGTATGTCGTCGATGAAACGCCTCATTGCGCTCTTTTCGCTATTGCTCATTCATTCGCTGGCGCTCGCCCAGGGGCGCGGCTTGCCCGATTTCACCGAGCTGGTCGAGAAGCAGGGCGCGGCCGTGGTCAATATCAGCACCACCCAGACAATTCGCGGCCACGGGCAGGCGATGCCCTTTCCGTTCGACGAGAACGATCCGGCCTACGATTTCTTCAAACGCTTCATGCCGCGCCTGCCGGGCGAGGGCGCGCCACGCGAGTTCCAGAACAAGTCGCTCGGTTCCGGCTTCATCATCAGCGCCGACGGCTATATCCTGACCAATGCGCACGTGGTCGATAGCGCCGACGAGGTGACGGTGCGCCTGACCGACAAGCGGGAATTCAAGGCCAGGACCATCGGCGCCGACAAGCGCACCGATATCGCCCTGGTGAAAATCGAGGCGAGCGGCCTGCCCGCCGTGAAAATGGCCGATCCGGCGCAGTTGAAGGTCGGCGAGTGGGTAGTGGCGATCGGTTCGCCCTTCGGCTTCGAGAATTCCGTGACGGCGGGCATCGTTTCGGCGAAGGGGCGCGCCTTGCCGCAGGAAAACTATGTACCCTTCATCCAGACCGATGTCGCCATCAATCCGGGCAATTCCGGCGGGCCGCTGTTCAATATGCGCGGCGAGGTGGTCGGCATCAATTCGCAGATCTACAGCCGCAGCGGCGGCTTCATGGGCCTTTCCTTCGCCATTCCGATCGACGTGGCGATGGAAATCCAGGGGCAGTTGCGCAGCACCGGCAAGGTCAGCCGCGGCCGCATCGGCGTTGTGATCCAGGAAGTCAGCAAGGAACTGGCCGAATCGCTTGGCCTCTCGCAACCCATGGGCGCCGTGGTCAATGCCGTCGAGCCGGGCGGCCCCGCCGAGAAGGCCGGCCTGGAAGCGGGCGACGTGATTCTGCGTTTCGATGGCAAGACCGTCGGCAGTTCCTCCGAGCTGCCGCGCATGGTCGCTTCGGTGCGTCCCGGCACGCGGGCCACGGTGCAGGTCTGGCGCAAGGGCGCGACGCAGGATATCGCGCTGACGGTGGGCGAGATGGCCGAGGAAAAACAGGCCGGCGGGCGCACCCCGCGCGGTTCCAAAACGCCCGAACAGGCCGCCAACCGGCTTGGTCTGGTGGTCAGTGAGTTGAGCGCGGAGCAGAAGCGCGAGCTGAAACTGAATGCCGGCCTGCTCATCGAGGAGGTTCGCAGCGTGGGCGCTCGGGCCGATCTGCGTCCCGGCGATATCGTCATCGCCGTCATCAGCCGCGGGGCGACGACCGAGCTGCGTAGCGTCGACCAGTTCAACAAGCTGCTGGCCCGCTTCGAGAAAGGCAGTAATGTCACCCTACTGATCCGCCGGGGCGAAATGCAGACCTTCGTTACCATCAGGAATTTGAGTGGCGATTGAACTGACCCTGTTGAGCCGCACCTATTGCCACCTCTGTCACGAGATGGAGGCGGCGCTGGCGCCGTTGGCGGCGGAATTCGCCGCCAGCGTCACGGTGCTCGATGTCGATGCCGATCCGGAACTCGTCGCCCGCTATGACGAATTGGTGCCGGTATTGCTGCACGGCGGGACGGAGTTGTGCCATTACTTTCTGGACGCGGCCAAAGTCCGTGAATATTTGGCGGGACTCCGCTAAAATGCTCGATCTTCTGAGCAGTAAAGGGCGCCGGACGAGCGCCCTTTTTTAATCGCAGCTAATGGATCACATCCGCAATTTTTCCATCATCGCCCACATCGACCACGGCAAGTCGACCCTGGCCGACCGTATCATCCATCTCTGCGGCGGCCTGTCCGACCGCGAAATGGAAGCGCAGGTGCTCGATTCGATGGATATCGAGCGCGAGCGCGGCATCACCATCAAGGCCCAGACGGCGGCGCTCGACTACAAGGCGCGCGACGGCAAGGTGTACAACCTGAACCTGATCGACACGCCGGGCCACGTCGATTTTTCGTATGAAGTGTCGCGCTCGCTGTCGGCCTGCGAGGGCGCTCTGCTGGTCGTCGATGCCTCGCAGGGCGTCGAGGCGCAGACGGTGGCCAATTGCTACACGGCCATCGAGCAGGATGTCGAGGTGCTGCCGGTACTGAACAAGATCGACCTGCCGTCGGCCGACCCGGACAACGCCCGGCAGGAAATCGAGGATGTCATCGGCATTGATGCGTCCGCGGCGGTGCTGGCCTCGGCCAAGACCGGCCTGGGCGTCGACGATATCCTGGAAATGGTGATCGCCCGGGTGCCGCCGCCCAGGGGCGATGCGCGCGCGCCGCTGAAGGCGCTGATCATCGACTCCTGGTTCGACAACTACGTCGGCGTGGTGATGCTGGTGCGCGTCGTCGATGGCGAAATCCGGCCCAAGGACAAGCTCTGTTTCATGGCCACCGGCGCTAGCCAGTTGTGCGAGCAGGTCGGCGTGTTCACGCCGAAATCGGTGGCGCGCGACGTGCTGCGCGCCGGTGAGGTCGGCTTCGTCACCGCCGGTATCAAGGAATTGAAGGCGGCCAAGGTCGGCGACACCATTACCCACAACGACCGCAAGGCAGTCGAACCCTTGCCCGGCTTCAAGGAAATCAAGCCGCAGGTGTTCGCCGGTCTCTATCCGGTCGAGGCCAACCAGTACGATTCGCTGCGCGAATCGCTGGAAAAGCTCAAGCTCAACGACGCCTCGCTGCAATACGAGCCGGAAGTCTCGCAGGCGCTTGGTTTCGGTTTCCGCTGCGGCTTTCTCGGCCTGCTCCACATGGAAATCGTGCAGGAGCGCCTGGAGCGGGAATTCGACCAGGATCTGATCACCACGGCGCCGACCGTGGTGTACGAAGTCGTCCAGCGCGACGGGTCGGTGATCCAGGTCGAGAATCCGGCCAAGCTGCCGGAAGTTTCCAAGGTCGAGGAAGTCCGCGAGCCGATCATCGAGGCCACCATTTTCGTGCCGCAGGATTATCTCGGCGCGGTGATCACGCTGTGCAACCAGAAGCGCGGCAGCCAGGTGGATATGCACTACCACGGCCGCCAGGTGAAGCTGGTCTACGAAATGCCGATGGCCGAGGTGGTCATGGATTTCTTCGACAAGCTGAAATCCTGCTCGCGCGGCTATGCCTCGCTCGACTACGATTTCAAGGAATACCGCGCCGCCGACGTGATCAAGCTCGATATCCTGATCAACGGCGAGAAGGTCGATGCCCTGTCCTTGATCGTGCACCGCGCCAATTCGCAATATCGCGGCCGCGAGCTGGCGCAGAAGATGCGCGAGCTGATTCCGCGCCAGATGTACGATGTCGCCATCCAGGCCGCCATCGGCTCGCACATCATCGCCCGCGAGAACGTCAAGGCGCTGCGCAAGGACGTGCTGGCCAAGTGTTACGGCGGCGATATCAGCCGCAAGCGCAAGCTGCTGGAAAAACAGAAGGCCGGCAAGAAGCGGATGAAACAGGTCGGCAGCGTCGAAATCCCGCAGGAAGCCTTCCTTGCCGTGCTGCGCGTCGATAACTGAGAAACACGATGAACTTTGCCCTGATTCTTCTCGTCCTGACGCTCGCCACCGGCGTGCTTTACGCCATCAATTTCAGGCTGCGCAAGCGGCGCCCGGCGGGCGCCAAGGAGCCGGCCTGGGTGGAGTGGGGCGCGGATTTCTTCCCCGTCATCCTGCTCGTCTTCGTGCTCCGCTCCTTTATCGCCGAGCCGTTCAAGATTCCCTCCGGCTCGATGATGCCGACGCTGGTGGAAGGCGATTTCATTCTCGTCAATAAATACACCTACGGCATCCGCCTGCCGGTGATCAACAAGAAGATTCTCGCCGTCAACGAGCCGCAGCGCGGCGACGTGATGGTCTTCCGCTATCCCGAGAACCCGTCGCTCGATTACATCAAGCGGGTGATCGGCCTGCCGGGCGATGTCGTCGCCTACCAGAACAAGCGCCTGAGCATCAACGGCGAGCCGGTCGAAATGACCCGCATCGACGACTACGCGCACGCGCAGCGCCTCTATTACTCCGAGCAGTATCTCGCCAAGTTCGGTGACGTCGAGCATCGCCTGCTCAATGACGCCGATGCGCCGGCCTTCGTTACCGAGATCGGACGTTTTCCCTACCGCGAAAATTGCGCCTACAATGCGACCGGTGTGACCTGCACGGTGCCGCCCGGCCATTACTTCATGCTGGGCGACAACCGGGATAACAGCAAGGACGGCCGCTCCTGGGGCTTCGTGCCGGAGGAAAATATCGTCGGCAAGGCATTCTTTATTTGGCTCAATTTCAATGGTTGCCAACTTGATTTCAGCAGGCTCAAGTTCATTAGCTGCCAATTCGACCTCGGTCGGATCGGTTCATTCAAGTAGGGAGAAAAGATGAAACATCAACGTGGCGTCGCGCTAACCAGTCTGATTCTCTGGGGCATCATCCTGTTTCTCGTGGCCGTGCTCGGCATGAAGGTCGTTCCGACCGTGATCGAATATTACAAGATCAAGCAAAGCGCCGCCGGGACGGTGAACAAGGTCGGGCCGGATGCGACCGTGGCCGAGGTGCGCGCCGCCTTCGACCGCTTCGCCGAAATCGACATGCTCCAGTTTTCCTCGAAGGATCTGGATATTTCCAAGGAAAACGGCAAGATCGTCATCGACTTTGCCTACGACAAGCGCATTCCGCTGTTCGCCAATGTCAGCCTGTTGATCGAGTACAAAGGGGCGGCCGGTCGTTAATTTCATTTCCATCTCAACCGATTGTCGACTTCGCTTGCCGTGCTACAGCGCTGTCTGCGCTTGGTCTTCGCGTACTCGATTGATCTGGAAACGGAATAAATCATGAGTGTGCCGTCCATCGCCGCCCGGCTCGGGCACCGCTTTGCCGATCCGAATCTGCTGCGCACGGCGTTGACGCATCGCAGTTTTGGCACGCCGAACAATGAACGCCTGGAGTTTCTCGGCGACGGGATACTCGATTGCGTCATCGCCGCCGCCCTCTACGCGCGTTTTCCCGATTTGCCGGAAGGCGATTTGTCGCGCTTGCGGGCCAATCTGGTGCGCCAGGACACACTGCACCGTCTGGCGCTCGATCTGGAGCTTGGCGCGGCGCTGCGCCTCGGCGAAGGGGAGTTGAAAAGCGGCGGCGCGCAGCGCCCCTCGATCCTCGCCGACGCGCTCGAAGCCTTGTTCGGCGCCATTTATCTCGATGCCGGTTTCGAGCCGGCGGCGGCGACGGTACTGCGTCTCTACGCCCCGCTGCTCGACGCGCTGATTCCCGGCAAGGCGGGCAAGGATGCCAAGACCGGCTTGCAGGAATGGCTGCAAGGGCGGAAGAAGCCCTTGCCCCGTTACCTCCTGCTCGAAACCAGCGGCGCCGCGCACGCGCAATCCTTTACCGTCGCCTGCGAACTCGCCGATCCGCCCTTGCGCACGCAGGGCCGGGGCGGAAGCCGGCGAGTCGCCGAGCAGGATGCCGCCGAAAAGGCGCTGGAAGCCTTGACCACATGACCTCGATACATTCCGGTTACATCGCCATCGTCGGCCGTCCCAATGTCGGCAAATCGACGCTACTCAATCACTTGATCGGCGAAAAGATCAGCATCGTCTCGCGCAAGGCGCAGACGACCCGGCACCGCGTCACCGGCATCCTCACCGATGCCGAATCGCAATTCGTTTTTGTCGATACGCCGGGCTTCCAGACCAAGTTCTCCAATGCCTTGAACCGGGCGATGAACCGCGGCGTGACGCAGACGCTGAACGATGTCGATGTAATTTTCTTCGTCATCGAGGCCGGGCGTTACGATGCCAGGGACAAGGCGGTGCTGCGCCTGCTGCCGAAGGATCGGCCGGTGATTCTGGTGGTGAATAAGGCCGATCTACTACCGGATCGGGCCGCCATGCTGCCTTTCCTCGCCGAGGTCGCCGCCGGTTTCGATTATGCCGCCGTGGTCCCGGTCAGCGCGAGCAAGGGGCGGCAAACCAGGGAATTGCTGGCCGAGGCGCGCAAGCATTTGCCCAATGAAGGTCTGATGTTTCCCGAGGATGATCTGACCGACAAGAGCGAGCGTTTTCTCGCCGCCGAATATATTCGCGAAAAGGTTTTCCGCCTGCTCGGCGACGAACTCCCGTACGCCAGCGCCGTCGAAATCGAGCGCTTTGAGGTCGAGGGCAGCCTGCGCCGCATCAATGCCGCCATCGTCGTCGACCGCGACAGCCACAAGGCCATCGTCATCGGCAAGGGCGGCGAAGCCTTGAAGCGCATCGCCAGCGAGGCGCGTCAGGACATGGAGCGCCTCTTCGGCGGCAAGGTATACCTCGAAGTCTGGGTCAAGGTGAAGTCGGGCTGGAATGATGACGAGCGCCTCTTGAAAAGCCTCGGTTACGAGTAGAGCGCGTTCAAATGCCTGGATTTCTGGATGGCTTCGTCGCTTCGCCCCGCGCAATGACCGGAATAGCCGTCATTGCGAGCGCAGCGAAGCAATCCAGTCTGCTCTGAACGGAAGCCATGAACCAGCGCAGCAAGGTCGATGGCCAGCCGGCCTACGTTCTGCACACCTACCCCTTTCGGGAAACCAGCCTGATCGTCGAGGTATTTACCCGCGACTTCGGGCGCATGGCCTTGCTGGCGCGCGGCGCCCGCCGTCCGCGCGCCGCCATTCGCGGCCTGTTGATGGCTTTTCAGCCGCTCGAACTGGGCTGGGCCGGCAAGGGCGAGGTGCTGACGCTGATGAAGGCCGAATGGCAGGGCGGCCAGCCCTTGCTGACCGGCCAGGCCTTGTTTTGCGGCTACTACCTCAACGAGCTCATGATGCACCTTCTGCCGCGCGAGGATGCCCACGAAAAGCTGTTCGCCCGCTATGGCGAAATGCTGCAACGCCTGGCCGCCGATCCCGCCGGCAAGGTCCGCGAGGCCGACTTGCGCCGCTTCGAGAAGGCGCTGCTGCAAGAGCTTGGCTACGGCCTGACGCTCGACCGCGATGCCGACGGCCAGCCGGTGGCGGCGGAAGCGTTCTACACTTACCGCATGGAGCAGGGGCCGGCGCGCCTGCCGCACGAGGCGGCGGCGGCCCAGGTGGTGCGCGGCAAGACACTGCTCGATCTGGCCGCCGAGGATTTTTCCGACCCGCGCACGCGCGCCGAAGCCAAGGCGCTGATGCGCCTCCTGATGGCTTACTATCTGGCCGGCAAAGAACTCGAAACGCGAAAAATATTCAAGGAGTTGCAGGAATTATGATCGAACTGGGCGTCAATATCGACCACATCGCCACGCTACGTCAGGCGCGCCGCACCTGGGAACCCGACCCGCTGTGGGGCGCCGTCGAGGCGCATCTGGGCGGGGCCGACGGCATTACCGTGCATCTGCGCGAGGACCGCCGCCACATTCAGGACGCCGACGTGCGCCGCCTCAAGGAAACGACGCAAATCAAGCTGAATCTGGAAATGGCGGCGACCGACGAGATGGTCGGCATCGCCTGCGGGCTGAAGCCGGAAATGGCCATGCTGGTGCCGGAAGGGCGGCACGAGGTCACCACCGAAGGCGGCCTCGATATCCTCGGCCAGGAAGCGCGGCTGAAGGACATCGTCGCCCGTCTGGCCGATGCCGGCATCGTCAGTAGCGTTTTCATCGACGCCGAATTGCCGCAGATCGAGGCGGCGGCGCGCATTGGCGCCCGCGTCTGCGAAATCCACACCGGCCCCTATGCCCATGCCTTCCACGACCACGGGCGCGATGCCGAAGCGCCGACGGTACTCGCCGAGCTTGGCAAAATCCGCGAGGCCGGGGCGCTGGTACGGCAACTTGGCCTGCGCTTCAACGCCGGCCATGCGCTCAACTACTACAACGTGCAGCCGGTGGCCCGACTGGCCGGCATCCGCGAACTGCACATCGGCCACGCCATCGTCAGCCGGGCGGTATTCATCGGCCTGCGCGAAGCAGTGCGCGAAATGAAAATGCTGATGCGCCAGGCGGCGGAGCAGGGCGAGTGATCCACGGCATCGGCACTGACATCGCTGCCGTCGCCCGCCTGCGCGGTCTCTGGGAGCGCCACGGCGAGCGGGCGCTGGAACGGCTACTGGCGCCGCGCGAACGCGACGATTTCGCCCGGGCGGCCGACAAGGGGCGCTTTCTCGCCAAGCGTTTCGCCGCTAAGGAAGCCTTCGCCAAGGCTTTCGGCAGCGGCCTGCGGCCGCCGGCCCTGCTGCCGGCCATCGCCGTCATTCACGACGAACTGGGCAAGCCGGCCTTTGCCTACGACGCAGCCCTGACCGCCGCCGCCGGCCACCTCACCGCCCATCTTTCCATTAGCGATGAGGCCGAATACGCTGTCGCCTTTGTCGTTTTGGAATCGAGATGATGGATAGATGAATATCGGCCGTACTAATGATGACAATGTTCTCTTTTGAGAGATTGGAGAGGTAAGAAATGCCGAGACAAAAAAATTTTACTATCGCTTTGCTGCACGCTTTTTTTCTAACTCTTATATCAGTCAGCATGATTTCATGCTCAGAGGAGGAAAAACTTCAAAAACTGCCAGTTACCAAGTCTATCAATTTGGAGAGTAAAGGGGTCGTTTCTACGTTTGATTTTGAAGTGAAAGAGCATTGGGTGTACTATTTTGGCCTTCACTTTATGTTTCTGAGAGGGGATGAAAGAGCGCTGAAGTCAATAATGCTGATGCCCGTAAAATTGACAATAATTAAAAAAGGAAGCCAAAACCCGATCATATACCAAAAAAAATATATGGTTTCAATTTTTCAATCTTGGGGAGGTGATCGTTTTCCAGCGGAAATTGGGCACTGTGACCTTGTGCCGGGAGAGTACACGGCTATATTGGAAAACCTTGACCATCCAGAAAAATACAATGCCATGCCTGCATCATTTACCATTGGCATGATCCCAAAATGGAAGTTTTCATTTGACGCCAAGAATATTGATAAGAGCAAGACGTGCCCACAGTAATCATCTCCTTATTGAACCGGCAAATAAATGTTGAAGATGCACATGCTATTTTCAATGCTTTACAACCCCAAAGGCATCAACCCTTAGTTGCCGGGTGAATAAGCTGGCACTGTATGAGGCATGCAAGGTGCTGGCATTAGGAGTTTATGCGTGGAATGACCTCAATGCCCCTTCTTGGCCCACTGATGATCGACATCGCCGGCACCGAGTTGAGCGAACTCGACCGCCAGCGTCTCTGTCATCCGCTGGTCGGCGGCGTCATCCTGTTTGCGCGCAACTATGCCGACCGTGAGCAATTGACGGCGCTGACCGGCGCAATCCACGCCCTGCGCCAGCCGCCACTCTTGATCGCCGTCGATCACGAAGGCGGGCGGGTGCAGCGTTTCCGCGACGGTTTCACCCGCCTGCCGGCAATGCGTGTCCTCGGCCAGTTGCACGACCGCGATCTAGGCGCGGCTCTGACTATCGCCCGCGCCGTCGGCCTGGTGCTGGCCGCCGAATTGCGCGCCTGCGGCGTCGATTACTCCTTCACGCCGGTGCTCGATCTCGATTACGGCCCCTCGCGGGTGATCGGCGACCGTGCCTTCCACCGCGATCCGGGCGTCGTCGTCGCGCTGGCCGGCGCCCTTGGCGAAGGGCTGCGCCTGGGCGGCATGGCGACCTGCGGCAAGCATTTTCCCGGCCACGGCTACGTCATTCCCGATTCCCATGTCGACTTGCCGGTCGACGACCGATCGCTGGCGGCGATGGCGGAAGACCTGCGCCCCTACCGCGAACTGCCACTCGACGCGGTGATGGCCGCCCATGTGATCTATCCGTGCATGGATTGCAATACGGCCGTATTTTCAAATAAATGGATTGATTACCTGCGCAACGATCTCGGCTTCACCGGGGCGGTATTCACCGACGATCTGTCGATGGCCGGGGCCGGCGTCGTTGGCGACATGCCGGCGCGGGTGCGCGCGGCCTGGGCGGCCGGCTGCGACATGCTGCTGCTGTGCAACGCGCCGGATGCGGTGGGCGAGGTGTTGGCAGAATGGCAGCCAGCGCCCGAGCCGGAACGCGCCCAGCGGATCATGCGCCTGCTGCCGGCGCAGCCGGTACCGGCGCTGGACAGCCCAAGCTACCGCCGCGCCCTCGCCGCCATCGCGGGTCTGGAGACCTGAAAAAAGCGGACGCTTGGCCGCGGGCGGCACATCACACCAGGCCGAGGCTTTCCTCGATGCCCAGATGCACGTTCATGGCCTGCACGGCGGCGCCGGAAGCGCCCTTGCCGAGATTGTCCAGACGGCCGACGACCAGCATGCGCTCGTCGTTGCCGAAAACGAACAGATCGACGCGGTTGCTGCCGTTGCTCGCTTCGACATTGAAAAAGCCGCCCTCGGTATTGGCCTCCAGATCGACCGGGGCGACGTGGATGAAGGCTTCGCTAGCGTAGTAATCGGCCAGGATGGCGCGCACCTCGGCGGGCGTCGCGCGGCGGCTGAACTGTTGCGGGTGCAGGTAGGCGGTCACCGCCAGACCCTTGTAAAACGGCCCGACGATGGGCTGGAAAATGGGCGCCACGGCGAGGCCGGTGTAGGCCTGCATTTCCGGCAGATGCTTGTGGGCCAGCGCCAGCGCGTAGGGACGCGGCGCGTCGATGCGCTGCGGACTCTGGTAATGGGCGATCATGGACTTGCCGCCGCCGGAATAGCCGGTAATGGAATTGGCGGCGATCTGCGTGCCGGCCGGCAGCAGGCCGGCGGCGACCAGCGGGCGCAGGGCGAGGATGAAGGCCGAGGCATGGCAGCCGGGATTGGCGATGCGCTTGCTGGCGCGAATCCGGGCGCGCTGCTCCGGGCAGAGTTCCGGCAGGCCGAAGGCCCAATCGGGATGGACGCGATGGGCGGTGGAAGCGTCGATGACGCAGGTGTTCGGGTTATCCACCAACGCCACCGATTCCTTGGCGGCGTCGTCCGGCAGGCAGAGGAAAGTCACGTCGGAAGCGTTGATCAGGCGCTTGCGCTCGGCCACATCCTTGCGCTTGTCGGCGTCGATTTTGAGCAACTCGATGTCCTTGCGCTGGCCGAGATATTCATTGATCTGCAAGCCGGTCGTGCCTTCCTGGCCGTCGACGAAAATTTTGTAGGTCATGGTGGATTCGTGGGGGTGAAAAAAGAAATTATGGCGGAAAGCTGGGCCAATTGTCGCGGCAGCTTTTTCTGGATCTTCGTCGCTTCGCTCCTCGCAATGACGGGGGAAAAACAGCCGTCATTGCGAGCGCAGCAATCCAGTTTTGGATCACTTTTCTACCGAAAATCCGCCCGCCAAAGCACAACGGGCAGCCCAAGCTGCCCGTTGTGCAAATAGCCGGAAAACGCAATTACTTGGTGCGGCTGCGGTATTCGTCCGTGCGGGTGTCGATTTCGATCTTGTCGCCGATTTCGACGAAGGCCGGCACCGGCAATTCGAAGCCGGTGGAAATCTTGGCCGGCTTCATGACCTTGCCGGAAGTGTCGCCCTTGACTGCCGGTTCGGTGTAGACCACCTCGCGCACCAGTGTGGTCGGCAGTTCGACCGAGATGGCCTTGCCGTTGTAGAACACGACTTCGCACGGCAGGTCGGCTTCCAGGTACTTGAGCGCGTCGGTCATGTTTTCCGCCTCGACTTCGTACTGGTTGTACTCGGCGTCCATGAACACGTACATCGGGTCGGCGAAGTAGGAATAGGTGACTTCCTTCTTGTCGAGGATGACGATCTCGAACTTGTCGTCGGCCTTGTACACCGCTTCCGACGGGTTGCCGGAAAGCAGGTTCTTGAGCTTCATCTTGACAACGGCGGCGTTGCGGCCGGATTTGTTGTATTCGGTTTTCTGGACGACGAGCGGGTCGGCGCCGACCATGATCACGTTGCCGGAGCGGAGTTCCTGTGCGGTTTTCATGCTGAATTCTCTAAATTAGGTCAGAAAAACATGCAATTATACCTTGTCGGCCACGAAGTTGACGAGTCTCGTCGCCAGATCGAGCTGCCCGGCCAGTTGCCGCGCCCACTTCGCGTTGTGCCGGGCGATTTCCGGCAGGTGATCGCAAAAGGCCGGCCAGATTGCGGCAACATCGCCACCGTCGTTCCAGGCGGCGAACAGGTCGCGCACGACCGACGCCGTGACCGGGTTCATTCCGGCACAGTAGCGTTCGAGAAAGGCGTCGAGCTTGGCGTGGTGGGCGTTATCGTCCTGCGGGTAAATGTGCCAGACGAAGGGCCGGCCCGCCCATTGGGCGCGGACGAAGGAATCCTCGCCGCGAACGAAATTGACGGCGCAGTGGCGTAGCAGGGCGTCGTAATCGTCGAGTGGCAAGAAGGGCAGGGGCTGGATGCGGAGATTGCCGAAACGCCAGCTGCTAGCGGTTTCAAGCCCATCCCCCCTCGCGGGGTTGGGGAGAGGGGGAGGTTGAGGAAAGAGAGTTTCCTGCAAGGCACGCCATATCGTTTCCAGAACCGCGTCCTGTTGCGTTGCCCACTCGGTGTTCCAGAACCGCAACACGCGGAATCCCGCACGCTTCAGCCCGGCATCCCGCCGTACATCGTATTCCGTGGCCTCCGCGTGTTGGCCGCCGTCGAGTTCAACGATCAACCGCTGCGAAAAGCAGACGAAATCGACGATGTAGCCTGCCAGCGGTTGCTGGCGGCGAAATTTGTAACCGGAAAATCTTTTGGCTCGAAGTTGTTGCCATAGTGCGTGTTCATGCGGCGTTTGCTGTTCGCGCAGTTCGATTGCGCGTTGGGCGAGCCAATGGGTTTCTGGTGAATTGAGGGAGTCTCTCTTTTCAGCCTCCCCCTCTCCCCCGGCCCCTCCCCCGCGAGGGGGGAGGGGAGTATCGGCGCGAGTTTCAAGCCCTTCCCCCCTCGCGGGGGAGAAGTTGGGGACAAGGCCGAAGGCCGCAGGACAGCCGAAGGCTGGTCCCGCGTAGCGGGATGCGGCGAAGCCGCACAGAGGGGGAGGTTCAATGGAAAGCGGTGTCTTACAGAATTGAGCCAAAAACGCTTCAACCGCCGCCAAAGGCTTGCCTGGCGGCACGTGGCAGAGAACGGGGCGTGGACTGGCGGCCAGGGCGGCGAGGAGATCGCCGACCGGTGCAGTGTCGTAGCAGAACAGGCTGATTTCCAGCGTTTCGCTTTCCGCCAACGGTAGCGCCACGGACAGGCCGGCTTCGCGCAGCAGGCCGCCGCTGGTTGGCGTGAAGCCGGGAAAGAAGAAATATTTGACCAGCGGCAGGTCGGGATGCGGCGAGGCCAGACCGTGGCAGCCTTCGATCCAGGCTTCGGCGCTCAGGTATTCGAGATTGATCCAGCGCGGCGGAGCCGGGCGGGTTGCCATTTGCGCGATGTAGTCCGTCGGCAGTTCGCAGGCGAAGGCTTCGATGACGACATCGGCGATGCGGTCGACGACAAAATCCGCCGTCCAGCGGCGAATCTCGACGTCCTGAACCTGTTGTGCCGGCAGGGAAGGATCGCAGGCCGGACAGAGCGGTGCCAGACTGGCCGGATCGTCCACCCACAAGCGCACGGCCAGGCCATGCTCGCCCGCCAGTTGCCGGGCCAGACGCCAGCAGACGCCGATGTCGCCATAGTTGTCGACGACGCGGCAGAAGATGTCCCAATGGAGCGGCATGGGCGGCATGTTAACATTTCGCTCCATGCCCATCTCCATTGCTTCGTTTCAAGATCCGCTCGATTGCGTGGCTTGCCCGCGTCTGGCCGAACATCTGGCGGCCATCCGCCGCCGCGATCCCGACTGGCACGCCTTGCCGGTGCCGGCTTTCGGGCCGCTCGACGCCGAACTGCTGGTGCTTGGCCTGGCGCCGGGCGAGCGCGGCGCCAATCGCACGGGTCGGCCCTTTACCGGCGATGTGGCGGGTGAGTTGCTGTATCCGGCGCTGCACCGTTTCGGCTTCGCTACCGCTGCTGCCGCGCTTGGTCCGGACGACTGGGCCAATCCGGCCATGCACTTGGACAACTGCCGCATCACCAATGCCGTGCGCTGCCTGCCGCCGGCCAACAAGCCGACGACCGGCGAAATCCGCCAGTGCAACGGTCACCTGCGGGCGGAACTGGCGGCCATGCCGTGCCTGAAGGTGGTCGTCGCTCTCGGCACTGTCGCCCATCAGGCGCTGTTGTGGACCTATGGCCTGAAACCGGCGCACTTCAAGTTCGCCCACAATGTCCGTCACGCGCTGCCGGATGGCCGCCTGCTGATCGACAGCTATCATTGCAGCGGTTACAACTGGCGCACCGGCCGCCTGTCGCGGGAGAGTTTCGAGGCGGTTTTTGCCGGCGTCCGGGCGCTGCTCGGCTGACGCTGCGGCCTGCCATGTCTTTCGACGCCAAAGCCTTTCTCGCCTCGCTGACCGGGCTGCCGGGCGTTTATCGCATGCTCGGGGCCGACGGCGAGGCGCTTTACGTCGGCAAGGCCAAGAATCTGAAGAAGCGGGTGGCATCCTATTTCCGCGCCAATCTGTCGAGTCCGCGCATCGCCCGCATGGTCAGCCAGATCGCCGCCATCGAGACAACCGCGACGCGCACCGAGGCCGAGGCGCTGCTGCTGGAAAACAATCTTATCAAGTCGCTGGCGCCGCGCTACAACATCCTTTTTCGCGACGACAAATCCTATCCCTACATCATGCTCGGGCGCGAGCCGCACCCGCGGCTTGGCTTTTTTCGCGGCAACCCGGACCGCAAAGCCGATTATTACGGGCCGTATCCCTCAAGCGGGGCGGTGCGCGAGAGCATTCACCTGCTGCAAAAGATGTTTCGCCTGCGCACCTGCGAAGACAGCGTTTTCGCCAACCGCTCGCGGCCTTGCCTGCTGTACCAGATCAAGCGTTGCAGCGGCCCTTGCGTCGACCTCATCGCGGCAGAGGATTACGCCGCCGATGTGCAATGGGCGGCGCTCTTTCTTGCTGGCAAGCAGCAGGAAGTCCTCCAGCGCCTGACGCAGGCGATGGAGGATGCCTCGGCGCGGCTGGCCTTCGAGCTGGCGGCGCGCTACCGCGACCAGATACAGGCGCTGCATCAGATGCGGGAAAAGCAGTTCGTCCACAGCAACAGGGGCGAGGATGTCGATATCGTCGTCGCGCTGAAGGAGGGCGGGCAATTGTGCGTCAATCTGGCGATGGTGCGCGGCGGCCGCCATCTCGGCGATCGGCCGCTGTTTCCCAGCAACGCAGGCGAGTCGACGGCGGCCGATGCCACGGCGGCCTTCATCCGCCAGCATTACGCCGTCCATCCGGCGCCGACGCGGCTCCTGGTTTCGCCTCTGCAGAACGAGGAGGAAGAGGCCGACAGCGCCGCCACGCTGGCCGCCGAATTGGCTTTGCTCGCCGGGCGTCCGGTGCCGATCCAGGAAGGGCGCACCCTGGCGCAGCGGGCCTGGGTCGAAATGGCGCGGCAGAATGCCCGCCTCGCCATCCTGGCGCGCAACCAGGCGGCGGCGCAGCAGGAGCAGCGCCTAGCCGCCCTGCAAGAGGCGCTGCAACTGGCCGAGCCGATCCGCCGCATCGAGTGCTTCGACATCAGCCACACGATGGGCGAGAAAGCGGTCGCTTCCTGCGTGGTGTACGACGGCAACCAGATGAAGAAGCGCGACTACCGCCGCTTCAACATCCGCGACATCACGCCCGGCGACGACTATGCCGCCATGCGTCAGGCGGTGAACCGGCGCTACGACGGCCTTGCCAACGGTAAGGGCGTGGCGCCGGATTTGATTCTGATCGACGGTGGCAAGGGGCAGGTCGGCGCGGCCTGGGCGGTGCTGGCCGATCTCGGCCTGAGCCACCTGAACATGGTTGGCGTCGCCAAGGGCGAGGAGCGCAAGGCGGGGCTGGAAAGCCTGATTTTCCCGGAAGCCGATGGTCGGCCGCCGCTCAGCCTGCCCGCCGACCATCCGGCCCTGCACCTGATTCAGGAGGTGCGCGACGAGGCGCACCGCTTCGCCATCACCGGCCACCGCGCGCAACGCGGCAAGGCGCGCCGCACCTCGACGCTGGAAAACCTGCCCGGCGTCGGCCCGGCCCGGCGCAAGGCGCTGGTCGCCCGCTTTGGCGGCATTGCCGGCGTGCTGGCGGCGAGCATCGAGCAACTGGCCGAAGTGTCCGGCATCAGCCGCGATATGGCTGAAAAGATTTATTCCGCCTTACATTAAAATAGGATATGCCTTTCAATCTGCCCATCCTGCTCACCTGGCTGCGTATCGTCGCCATCCCGCTGCTCATCGCGCTCTACTTCCTGCCCACGGCGTGGGTGGCGCAGTACGAGCGCGACCTGCTGGCGACGCTGCTCTTCATCGGCGCCGCCGTCACCGACTGGGCCGATGGCTACCTCGCGCGCAAGCTCCACCAGACCTCGGCCTTCGGCGCCTTCCTCGATCCGGTCGCCGACAAGCTGATGGTTGCCGCCGCGCTGCTTGTCCTCGTCCAGCTTGGCCGCACCGATGCCATCATCGCCATGATCATCATCGGGCGGGAAATTACCATCTCCGCCCTGCGCGAATGGATGGCCAAGATCGGCGCGGCCCGCAGCGTCGCCGTCTCGATGCTCGGCAAGATCAAGACCGCCGCGCAGATGACGGCTATTCCGCTGCTCCTCTATCACGCGCCCCTGTTCGGCATCGACGTTGCCCGCCTCGGCAACTGGCTGATCTGGCTCGCCGCCCTGCTCACCCTGTGGTCGATGGGCTATTACCTGCGCATGGCTTGGCCGGAAATCGCCAAACGCGCTTCTGATGAGGCTTGACGGGGGTTGACTTCGCGCATGGGGCACCTATAATGCGCCCTCTGTTCGATGCGGCAGTAGCTCAGTTGGTAGAGCGCAACCTTGCCAAGGTTGAGGTCGAGAGTTCGAGACTCTTCTGCCGCTCCAGGAATTCCGAAGGAAGCATGGTCTTCCTTCAAGTTGTATCGTAGGAACAAGGTAGGGCGCGATAGCAAAGCGGTTATGCACCGGATTGCAAATCCGTGTAGGTCGGTTCGACTCCGGCTCGCGCCTCCAGAAAAACGCGGCAGTAGCTCAGTTGGTAGAGCGCAACCTTGCCAAGGTTGAGGTCGAGAGTTCGAGACTCTTCTGCCGCTCCAGCATCTCCAGTCATGAACAAGGGAAGGCGCTGAGGCGTTTTCCCATCGTCGGGTCGACGACATGATCGAATCCGCCGCCCGGGTGGTGAAACTGGTAGACACAAGAGACTTAAAATCTCTCGCCGCAAGGTGTACGGGTTCGAGCCCCGTCCTGGGCACCAAGCCGACGGATGATCGGCACATCCATCCTCGCCCGGTGGGCAGGGCGCTCCTGAAAGCCTCGCTCATGAAATTCCCGCTGCCTCTCCTGCTGTTCGTCCTTGCCGGCTGCGCCTCCTGGCACTGGGAGAAGCCCGGCGCGTCGGCGGACGATTACGAGCGCGACGAAAAATACTGCAAATTGCAGGTCTATTCCGGAATCGACGGCGCGGTGACCCAAGCCAGCGTGCGGCGCATGCACGCCTGCCTGGAAGGCCGGGGTTGGCGCAAGGCGGAGGACTGATTCCCGCCCAAAGAAAAAGGGCTGCTATATCCACCCAAGTATCTGCTCCGCGCAGCGCCATCAGGATCATCTCGCGCAGGTCGTGCCGCTGCGCTGGCCCCGTGCGCGGGTCTTGCAGTACAGAGAATGCGTCCGTCAGCGTCATTTCTATTCCCGACAAAAATCGAGAGTAGACCTGAATCTACTTGGGTTTACAACCCCATGTCATAACCCCGTGATAGTTAACGATTTCTCTTCGCAGGTTTACGACATCTGCGTGTGCGATTGCCCTGAGAGCAGCGTACCGGGCAACGGAACCTGGATTATCGGGGGCTGGCTGGCCCTGATTACTGGCGGATTTCGCGTAGATTGCCGGGGGGCGTGAAGCCGCCGCTGCTGCGGAAAGGGTTGATGTCCAGCCCGCCGCGCCGGGTGTAGCGGGCGTGCACGGCCAGCGCCGCGGGCGCGCAGTGGCGGCGGATGTCGCAGAAGATGCGCTCGACGCATTGCTCGTGGAATTCGTTGTGCTCGCGGAAAGAGATGATGTAGCGCAGCAGCCCGGCGCGGTCGAGCGGCCGGCCGCGATAGCGGATGACCAGCATCGCCCAGTCCGGTTGGCCGGTGACCAGGCAGTTTGATTTGAGCAGGTGCGAATACAGGGTTTCCTCGACCACCGGGCCATCCAGCGTGGCGAGCAAATGGGGCGCCGGCTGGTAGGCGTCGCAGGCGATGTCGAGATCGTCGAGCAGGATTCCCTCGGGGTAGCCGATTGTCGCCGCCGGCCGCTGGCCCAGCGGCTGCACCTCGACCGCCACCGGAGCGCCGGCGGCGGCCGAGAGATCGGCGGTCAGCGTGGCGGCGACGGCGGCGGCATCGGCGAAGGGCGTCTGGTTCAGCGAATTGAGATAGAGCTTGAGCGATTTTGACTCGATCAGATTCGGACTGTCCGCCGGTACGCGCAGGGCGCCCACGGCAACCTGCGGCTTGCCGCGCGAGTTGAGCCAGGACAGTTCGTAGGCGTTCCACAGGTCTTCGCCGGTGAAAGGCAGATCGGCGCCGCTGATTCCCAATTCGTCGCGCTTCAACTGGCGCGGGATGGGGTAGAGCAGCTCGGGCGCGTAAGCGGCGCGGTAGGCGGTCGGCTTGCCGAGCGGCGAAAGGAGGCTGGGGTCGGCGGCATGAGGCATGGGTGGATTGTAGCGGAAGCCGGCTCCTCAGCCGGCGGGCGTGGGGTGAATTCCGGGGCGCTGCCCTCCGGCCGGGATCGGCGCGATTCTGTTACATGCGGCCGGAATCAGGCCGGTTTTTTCAGCAGATCGACGCGCTGCGGCGGGTAGAAGGTGACGCCGGCTGGCGTCTGGAAATCGGCGAAACGCTGGCGGACCCGTTCGTACAATTCCGGCGACAGGCGGTGGTCGGAATGGGTGACCTGGATCATCCGCGCCTCGAACTGCGTGAAGTCGTCGAAATGGCTGCGCGTCAAAAAGAACAACTGGCGTTCCAGCGTCAGCAGGCCGGCGTCGACGGCACGGCGGATGGCGGCGAAGGCCGCTTCGCGCACGATTTTCTCATCGTGATAGAGGGTCGTCACCTCGTTCAGATCGCCGGCATAGACCGGCTCGGAAATCCAGGCCAGACCGCCGGGACGCAGGACGCGGGCGATTTCGCCGAGCGCCTGATCCATCATCTCCTGCGGCACATGATGCAGCGACTTGAACATCAGCACGATGTCCACGCTGGCGTCGGCGGCGGGAATGGCCTCGGCGCCGCCGTGACGGAAGGCAACAGTGGGCAGGTCGGTGACTTGCAGGTTGCGCGCGTGCTGGATGGTGTCCACTTCCAGCGCCAAGATTCCGCGCGGCCGGCCGCTCTCGGCCAAAGTCCGCGTCTTGTCGGCTTTGCCGCAGCCGAGTTCGAGCACCTGGGCGCCGTCGAGCGGCAGTTCGTCGAGCATCAGGCGGATTTCGTTGACGACGGTGGTTTGGGTCGGGTCGGCGATGCGCATGGGGTTTGGAAGAAAAAATAATATTTTAGAGCGCTTTGCAGCTTCACTACTGGATTGCTTCGTCGCTTCGCTCCTCGCAATGACGGCGCAATCGTCATTGCGAGGAGCGAAGCAATCCATTTCGTACGCCCTTGAACAAAACAAGAGGCTTATCGGGCGTCGGGCGTTTGCGCCGGGCTAGCCGCCGGGTTTGGCACAATCTCGCGGCTTTCGCCGTGGCGCAACAGCCACAGGTGTTGCGGGTCCAGCCCGTGCCGTTCCAGCGCGGCGCGGGCGTCGGCCGGCGGCTGGTCGAAGGCTTCCTGGCTCAACTCGAAAGCGCCCCAATGCACGCCGATGGCCTGGCGGGCCTCGACATCGAGCAGGATTTGCACGGCCCCGTCGGGATCGACATGCGCCAGGGCCATGAAATCGCGCGGCAGATAAGCGCCGATCGGCACGGCCAGCAGATCGACCGTGCCCAGACGTCGGCGGATTTCACGAAAATCGCTGGAATAGCCGGTGTCGCCGGTATAGAGAAAGCGCCACGGCGGGCCATCGCCCTTCGTTTCGATGAAAAACCCGCCCCACAGCGAGGTGTTGCGGTCGAACAGGCTGCGTTTGCTCCAGTGCTGGGCCGGTGTCAGATGAATGCGTAGCGGGCCGTCGTCGATGCTGTCCCACCAGTCCATTTCCTTGACATCGGCGATGGCGCGCGCGGCGAACCAGGGCTTGAGGCCGAGCGGCACGAGAAAGCGTGGCTGCTGCCCGACGGCCAGCAGGCGAAAGAGGGTGTCTTCGTCGAGGTGGTCGTAATGATTGTGCGAAATCAGCACCAGGTCGATCGGCGGCAGTTGCTCCGGCGTCAGCGGCGCCGGCACCCGGCGCGTCGCCGAAAGCATGTGGCGCGACAGGCCGGCGAAGTCGGAAAGCTGCGGGTCGATCAATATATTCCGGCCAGCGACTTGCAGTAGCAGGCTGGAATGGCCAAGCCAAGTAATGCGCGGCTGCCCGGCGGTTTGCCGCAGGCGCTCAAGATCGACGGCCACGCTCCAGTCGCGGGCGAATTGTTCATAACCGCCCGCCGGCTCCGCCGGAACGAAACCGCCGCGCATGCGCCGCCACAGGCTCTCGTACCAGGGGCGATCGCCGATGACCACGCGGCTGTCGTTATTGACGAAACCATCTGGCCGGTGATGCGGCTTGGCCGGATCGTAATAGGGATTACTGGAACAGGCAGAGAGTAGTAACACCGCTGTCAGCAGCAGGCTGGTGTGTTTTTTCATTTTGGGGATTTGGCGTTAAGAGACAAACGCCAAAAGTTGACCGGCGACAAAACTGTCCATGTTAAACGCAATGCTAGGGTTACTTGAGCAAAATTTTGGACATGTGTTTCTCTGAGAAGAACTTTTGTGCGAACGCTGGGTATGGCAGATAGTGAAGAAATAATATGAATAAACCTTCTGCGCTTGGCTGACTTTCCAAGGATACGAGAATCACCAGGACGGTGAATGCCAAGGCAATAATCCCCCCGTAGCACCACAAAAAAATCAAACACTCCCTTTTTGTTGGAATACGCCCAAGTGATTTGGTAAACCATGTGGCAATCGCCATTGCTACGCCTATAGCTATGCCCATAGTTGCAGCGATAGTATTTAACATTGTATCGACAGTATTTAACTTAATTGCTGCCAGCAAAAGTAGTATGTTAAAAATTAGAACAGCCGCAAGACCAGCGGCAACAAACCTTGCAACAGATACGGAGCGTATGTCATTCATGGATGGCCTCTACCTGGAAATAGGCGACAAGTCTTTTGAGTAAGTAGGTTGGCGATGCGATCTGCATTCAATGTGGCAGCATACCCACCGAGAGCGCCCATGTCCATTTGCCATGCGGTATTGCAGGTAATGCACTTGCATTGACATGGTGGTGGCCTTGAATCATCATGCAAGACATTCACCTCTTTGACCGGAGCGCGCCATGCCTGCCACTCTCGAAGTCGAATCGACGTTGACCGACCGTTACCAGACCACGGTGCCGGAAACTGTGCGTCGTGCTCTGCGGCTAGGCAAGCGCGACAAGATTCATTACTGCATCCGTCCCGGCGGCGAGGTGGTGTTGACCCGCGCTAAACCTGCCGAGGGCGATGATCCGGCGCTTGGTTCTTTTCTGGATTTCCTGGCGCGTGACATTGCCAGCCACCCCGAACGCTTGCAGGCCGTGGATGCCGGTTTCGTCCAGCGGCTTCAATCGCTGGTTGGCGGCGTCGAAGCCGATCTCGATGCCGCTTTATCGGCGGACGATGAATGAGCGCGAACAGGCCCACGCCCTTGGTTATTCACGGCTGGGCGGTTTTCGCACATCCGCTTTTTCTCGCGCAGATTGAGATGCTGGCCCGGCAGGTCGAGGCTTTGAGGCAGAAAGACCCGGCCGGGTATGTGAGGGAAAATGCCAGCAAGCGGCTGGCGGCGATCGTCAAGCTGGCATTCGATGTCATTGCGCAAGATCCGGCGCGGCCTGAATATCGCCAAGGCGGCAGGCTTGGCGACGATCACAGGCATTGGCTGCGAGCGAAGTTTTTCCAGCAATGCCGCTTGTTTTTCCGCTACCACGCGCCCGGCAAGACGATTGTATTGGCGTGGGTCAATGACGAGGATAGCAAGCGCGCTTACGAAAGCAGCAATGATGCTTACCGTATGTTCCGCCGGATGCTGAAAAACGGCCAGCCGCCAGATGACTGGGAGCGGTTGCTGGCCGAGGCCAAAGCCGAGGAACCGCGCTTGCGGCGCTTCGCCACTGGCATGGCGCTGGCCGAGTGGATGGCGGAAATGCCGGAGGGGCTGCCCCGTGTCGAGGGATGAGATGCCCTCTGTTGGGTTGAGGACGGTTGATGGCGTTCCTGGTTTCGATCCATCCTCTGGCCGGGGAATGAAGACAGGCATTTCGGATTCATTCCTGGCGACGATGTTTCACCGCCAGCAGTTGAAATTCCCCCCAGCCAGCCGCATCTGCCGGATATCGAACTTTTGTCCGTGAAGGAATGTCATGCGACTCGACAAATTGACCACCAAGTTCCAGCAAGCCTTGTCCGACGCCCAGAGTATCGCGGTTGGCGGCGATCAGCAGTTCATCGAGGCGCAGCATCTGCTGTTGGGGCTGATCGACCAGGAGGATGGCGGCAGCCGTTCGCTGCTGGCGCGGGCCGGGGTGAATGTGCCCGCCCTGCGCGCCGATCTGGAGGCGGCGTTGCAGCGGCTGCCGCAGGTTTCCGGCCACGGCGGCGATGTTTCGCTCGGGCGCGCTTTGACCAATCTGCTCAATGTCAGCGACAAGGAGGCGCAGAAGCGCGGCGACCAGTTCATCGCCAGCGAGATGTTTCTTCTGGCGCTGACCGAGGACAAGGGCGAAACCGGCCGTCTGGCAAAGCAGCACGGCTTGACCCGCCGGGCGCTGGAAGCGGCGATCATGGCCGTGCGCGGTGGCCAGGGCGTCGATAGCCAGGAGGCCGAAGGCCAGCGCGAGGCGCTGAAGAAATATTGCATCGACCTGACCGAGCGCGCCGCCCAGGGCAAGCTTGATCCGGTGATCGGGCGCGATGACGAGATTCGCCGCGCCATCCAGATCCTGCAACGGCGGACCAAGAACAATCCGGTGCTGATCGGTGAGCCGGGCGTCGGCAAGACGGCCATCGTCGAGGGGCTGGCCCAGCGCATCGTCAATGAGGAGGTGCCGGAAACCCTGAAGGGCAAGAAGGTGCTGGTGCTCGACATGGCCGGCCTGCTGGCCGGGGCGAAATATCGCGGCGAGTTCGAGGAGCGGCTGAAGGCGGTGTTGAAGGAGGTGGCGCAGGACGAGGGGCGCATCATCCTGTTTATCGACGAGCTGCATACCATGGTCGGCGCCGGCAAGGCCGAGGGCGCCATCGACGCCGGCAACATGCTGAAACCGGCGCTGGCGCGCGGTGAATTGCACTGCATCGGCGCCACCACGCTTGACGAATATCGCAAGTACATCGAGAAGGACGCCGCGCTGGAGCGCCGTTTCCAGAAGGTGCTGGTCGACGAGCCGTCGGTCGAATCGACCATCGCCATCCTGCGCGGCTTGCAGGAGAAGTACGAGCTGCATCATGGCGTCGATATCACCGATCCGGCCATTGTCGCCGCCGCCGAATTGTCGCATCGCTACATCACCGACCGCTTTTTGCCGGACAAGGCGATTGACCTGATCGACGAGGCCGCCGCCCGCATCAAGATGGAAATCGACTCCAAGCCGGAGGCGATGGACAAGCTCGACCGCCGCATCATCCAGTTGAAGATCGAGCGCGAGGCGGTCAAGAAGGAGAAGGACGAAGCTTCGAAAAAGCGCTTCGATCTGATCGAGGAAGAAATCGCCCGGCTGACCCAGGAATATTCCGATCTCGAAGAAATCTGGAAGGCCGAGAAGTCGGCGGTGCTCGGATCGGCGCAGATCAAGGAGGAAATCGACCGCCTGCGCGCCGAGATCGTCAAGTTGCAGCGCGAGGGCAAGCTCGACAAGGTGGCCGAACTGCAATACGGCAAGCTGCCGCAACTGGAATCGCAATTGAAGGCGGCCGACGCAGCGGGCGGCGCGGCGGCGAAAAACAAACTGCTGCGCACCCAGGTCGGCGCCGAGGAAATCGCCGAAGTCGTCAGCCGCGCCACCGGCATTCCGGTCAGCAAAATGATGCAGGGCGAGCGCGACAAGCTGCTGCACATGGAAGACAAGCTGCACGAGCGCGTCGTCGGCCAGGACGAGGCGGTGCGTCTGGTCGCCGATGCCATTCGCCGCTCGCGCGCCGGCCTTGCCGATCCCAACCGGCCTTACGGCTCCTTCCTCTTTCTCGGCCCGACCGGCGTTGGCAAGACCGAGCTGTGCAAGGCGCTGGCCGCTTTCCTGTTCGATTCCGAGGAACATCTGATCCGCATCGACATGAGCGAGTTCATGGAAAAACACTCGGTCGCCCGCCTGATCGGCGCGCCGCCGGGTTATGTCGGCTACGAGGAGGGCGGTTATCTGACCGAGGCGGTGCGCCGCAAGCCCTATAGCGTGATCCTGCTCGACGAGGTGGAAAAGGCCCACCCGGACGTTTTCAACGTGCTGCTGCAAGTGCTCGACGACGGCCGTATGACCGACGGCCAGGGCCGCACCGTGGATTTCAAGAACACCGTGATCGTGATGACCTCCAATCTCGGCAGCCAGATGATCCAGCAAATGGCCGGCGACGACTACGGCGTCATCAAGGTGGCGGTGATGGCCGAGGTCAAGACCACTTTCCGGCCGGAATTCATCAATCGCATCGACGAGGTGGTGGTTTTCCACGCCCTCGACGAAAAGCACATCGCCAGCATCGCCAAAATTCAGTTGGCTTATCTCGAAAAGCGCCTGGCGCAACTGGAAATGGGTCTTGTCGTCGACGACAGCGCGCTGGTCGAACTGTCCCAGGCCGGTTTCGACCCGGGATTCGGCGCGCGGCCGCTGAAGCGGGCGATCCAGCAGCAGATCGAAAATCCGCTTGCCAGGGCCATTCTTGAAGGCCGCTTCGGCGCCAAGGAAACCATCCGCGTCAGTTGCGACAACGGCATCATGCGGTTTGCCAAGGTTTGATGCGGTAAATTAAAAGGGCGGCGCTTTCGGCGCCGCCCTTTTCGGTCAACCAGCCAGGAGGCAAAGGTTCAGCAATTACCTTTCTTTGCCTGCCCCGGCGGGCAAAAGCCATTCTTGTTTTGATGCGGAACGCCCTGGGGGCCGGTGTTCTTCTTTTGGCCGCCCGGCTTCTGGTTGCGCTCCCGGTCATCGTGATCGCGCTTGTCTTTGTTATTCCGGGCGTCGCGATCGCGTTTGTCTTTGTTGTCCCGGGAATCGACACGGTTGTCGCGGCTGTCGCTGCTGCCGACGGTGGCGTCCGGTTTCTGGGCGTGGACACGGTCATGATCGCGGTCGACATTGACGTCGGCGGCTTGGGCAACCAGCGGAACGAGGGCGATCAAGCCGGTCAAAATCCATTTTTTCATCGTCATGATCTTCATCAAATGCTGAAATGCGAGACATCCTCCCGCAGCACGCCTGCCAGGTGTTGCAGTTCCGTCGCGCATTGCGCCGATTCCTGCGCCACCTGGCTGTTCTGGTCGGCCATGGAGGCGATTTTTTCGACATTTTGAGAAATGGCGGTGATGGCTGCCACCTGCTCCGTCAGCGCCTCCGAGATATTGGTGGTCGCCTGCGTGGCATGACTGGCGCTCTGGCGGATGTTGGCGATGCTCTTGCCCGCCTGCTCGGCGTAGGCAACGCCTTCCTCGACCTGATGCACGCCTTCTTCCATGCTGGCGACGGCTTGGGTGGTGCCGTCGAGGATGCGCTGGATCAAGGGGCTGATTTCCTGGGTCGAACTCGCTGTGCGCTCGGCCAGTTTTCTGACTTCGTCGGCGACGACGGCGAAGCCGCGCCCCTGTTCGCCAGCGCGCGCCGCCTCGATAGCCGCGTTCAGCGCCAGCAGGTTGGTCTGATCGGCAATTTCCCGGATGACATTGACAATGTTGGAAATGGCCTGCGATTCCCGCCCAAGCCGGCTGACGTCCTCGGAGGCGGCGCGCACGGTGTTGGCGATGCGCGTCATGCTGGTCGTGGCCTGTTCGATAACCACGGCGCCATTGCTGGATATTTGGTCGGTGTCGAGCGAAATCTGATGCGCCTGTTTGGCGCCCTCGGAGACATGGGCGATGCTGACATGCATTTCCTCGATACCGGAAGCCATCGTGGCGGCGGAATCGCTTTGCTGGTTCGACTGTGCGGCGGCATCGCTGGCGGTCTTGACCAGATGTTCGGCGTTGCCGGACAGTTTTTCCGCGGCTTCGTGAATATCGCTCAACGCCGAACGCATCTTGCTGGCCATGGCGCCGGTGGCCTCCAGCAAACGGCCCACTTCATCCTTGCCGTGTGCGGGAATCGTGATGGTCAGGCGGCCCATGGCGATTTCCTCCATGGCCTCGATGGCGGTCGTCAGCGGCCGTGAAACCCAGCGCTGCGAGGTGATGAAAATGACGGCAAAGAGCAAGGCGCACAAGATGATGGCGCCGACGATCAGGTGGTTGCGCACACTGGCGGCGGCGTCATCCAGATCCTTGCCATCGAGACTGGTGACGAGAATCCACTCCCATTCCGGGACGCTGTTGAAAATCGCGATCCTCTTGCGCGCCTTGGTTTCGCCAGCGGCGGTATTGACGAACCAGTACGACACCGCGCCGTCTTTCTGTTCGAGTATGGCGCGGATATAGGCAAAACCATTGACATCCTTTTCGTCGTACAGGTTTTTCCCTTCCAGCGTCGGGTGCGCCACTATGGTTCCCGCGTTCTTTCCGGTTTCGACCACATACATGTAGCCATTCTTGTCGAATTTGGCCTTCAGGATGCTTTGGCGCAGGGTTTCCATTTCCTTGGTGAAGTCGTAGCCGGTGAACAGGACGCCGATGACGTTGCCGGAGGCATCATGCATGGGCAGGTAATGCGTCATGTAATGGCGTCCGAAAAGAACCGCCTTGCCGGTGTAGGGTTGGTTCGCCAGCAAGGCGGCATAGGCCGGATGGTCGCGGTCGAGCTTGGTGCCGATGGCGCGCTCGCCGTTCTCCCTTTTCAGCGACGTGGAAATACGGACGAAATCGCTGCCGTCGCGCACGAAGATGGTGCCGACGGCGCCATACAAGGTGTTGAAGCGGTCGATATTGCTGAAATCGAGATTCAACACCTGGTTGCCCGCCTTGAGCACCGGGGTCTGCACGCCGGCAACGTTGACGCGCTCCGATGTATCGAGTGAGTAGTCGGCCGGCAGCAATCTTTTCAGCGCATGATCCATGCGGACGGCATTGGTTTCCAGGGTGCTGTTGAACACCTGGATCATGCTCAATGTCTGGCGGCTGGTTTGCTGTATCGTTTCGGTCTGGTTCTTGATGGTGTTTTCCGTCACCCATCCGGTCAGCCAAGTGATGGCGGCGATGACCAGTACGATCAGCGCGATGGATTGGGCGATATTGAGCTTGGTTGCGATTGGCAAGCTGCCGAAAGGTGTGCCCCAGGTTTTCATTCTCTGTTCCTTTGCGGTGTAGGTTGCATCCAATGGTTTTGCACTCCGATATCATATCAGTTTGGCTATATCATCGAAGTGGGTGTAGCAAGAAAATCAGGGCGGTCACATGACAGCGCCAAGCCGAAAAGTGCCACGACACACGGCTTCCTTCGCCTGCTTGCGGGGAATAGCGGGTGGGGCAGGGGAATACGCTACGGGCGCGTTCGCTCAGGCGCTTGTCATGGCGAGAAAATCCCATGCTGGCAGGCGGCAATCGCTACCGTTGCGGGCGTGGGCGCCTTGGGCTAGTCTTTATCGTTCCTGCTCGCGAGCAACATTGTCATGAAAATCCAGCCATTTTCCGTTGCGACCCTGGGGGCTGCCTTGCGCGAGGGCTGGCAATCCGCCGCCGCGACCCGGCGCCCATCGCTTGCCTATGCCTTGGCGATTACCGCCGTCGGCGCAGTGATTCTCGGCGGCCTCGTTGGGGCCGGCCTGACGCCCTTCGCGATGATCGCCGCCGGTGCCTTCATGCTTCTCGGTCCGGCGCTTCTCCCCGGTTTCTACGGCATCGCGGCGGCGCGCGAGGCCGGCGGGCCGGTCGCCGCGACGGCCGTGCTGGCCGGTTTCCGTCATGCTGCACCGGCGCTCTGGGCGCTGCCCATGGTCTGCCTGCTGATGTTCATGATCTTCGTCACCGATGCCGCCATTCTCTACGGTTACATGGTTGGCGGTGCGCCGGTGCGATTTTTCGAGATGCCGGCCAAGCCTTCGGACATCGCTCGCTTCCTGTTGTGGGGCGGCGCTTCCGGCCTGGTGATCGCTTTTCTGTTGTACCCCGTCACGCTTTTTTCCGTGCCGCTGCTGTGCGAGCGGCGCAGTGGTCTGGTCGGGGCGGTGGCGGCCAGCGTCCGCGCCGTTTTCGCCAATTTCGCGCCGGCTGTGCTGTGGGCGTTGCTGCTGTCGACAATTCTCATCGCCAGTTGCCTGCTACTGCCCTTGCTGCCGCTGACGCTGCCCTGGCTGGCGCACGCCGGTTGGGCGTTGTACCGGCGGGTGCTGCCGAACGATTAGCCCTGATCGCCGTTCTGCAACCAGTGCAGCAGCGTGACGTAGAGATGTTCCGGCTGGAAGGGCTTGCCGATGAAGTCGTTCATGCCGGCGGCCAGGCAGCGTTCCCGATCCTCGGCGAAGGCGTTGGCGGTCATGGCGATGATCGGCAGGCGTTCCCGCCCTGGCAACTGACGGATGCGCCGCGTTGCTTCAAGCCCGTCCAGGCGCGGCATTTGGACATCCATGATGATGAGGTCGTAGTCCTGTTCGCTGGCGAGCTGGACGGCGGCTTCACCATCTTCGGCGATGTCGGTGTCAAGGCCAACGTCTTCGAGTATGGAAAGGGCGATTTCGCGGTTGATCGGTTCATCTTCGACGAGCAGGACGCGGCGGCCGCCGTAAGCGGCCAGTAGTTGCTGCTCGGCTGAACCGACCATGACAGCCGGATGTTCCTGGCCGCTGCCCTTGTCCAGGCGGGCAGTGAACCAGAACAGGCTGCCCTGGCCCGGCGTGCTGCTGGCGCCTGTGTCGCCGCCCATCAGGTTGGCGATGCGGCGGGTGATGGCAAGGCCGAGGCCGGTGCCGCCGTACTGACGGGTGGTCGAGTTGTCGGCCTGCTGGAAGGTGGTGAACAGCAGCGGCAGCACATCCGGCGCGATGCCGATGCCGCAGTCTTCGACCTCGAAGCGGATCAGGGCGCTGCTGTCGTCTTCCTCGAGTTGGCGCACGCGCAGGATGGCGGCGCCATTTTCGCTGAATTTGATCGCGTTGCTGGCGTAATTGAGCAGTGCCTGCTGCAATTGCGTCGGATCGCCGAGCAACGGCCGGGTGAGCGGGCCGATCTCGGTGATCAGGCGCAGTTGCTTGGCCTGCGCCCGTTCGCTGAGCATTGAAATGACGTTGGCACACAGGCTCTCGGGGTGAACCACGAGTCTTTCCAGGGTGAATTTGCCGGCCTCGATCTTGGACAGGTCAAGTACCGCGTTGATGATTTCCAGGAGGTGGTGGCCGGCGCTTTCCAGTTTGTCGAGCCGCTCCAGTTGCCGCGGCGGCAGGCCGTCGCGGCGCATTAACTGAGCCATGCCGGTGATGGCGTTGAGCGGGGTGCGGATTTCGTGCGACATGTTGGCCAGGAAATTGCTCTTGGCGATGTTGGCAGCCTCGGCCGCTTCCTTGGCGTGATGCAGTTCGGCGGTGCGCTCGGCGACCTGCGTTTCGAGCTGCTGGTGGTGTTCGGCAAGGCGCAGTTCGGCCATCTTGCGTTCGGTGACATCGGCATGCAGGCCGAGCATCCGCGCCGCCTGCCCCTGTTTGTTCCAAGCCACGATCCGGGCGATGGTGCGCACCCATTTCCATTCGCCGGCGGCTGTCTTGCGCCGGTATTCCAGGGTTTCCGGGCCGCCGTTGACGAGGCAATGCTGGAAGGAGGTAATCATCGCCGGGCGGTCTTCCGGGTGCACATTGAGAACCCAGTCCTCAAGTCCGTTATGCAGTGCGGTGATGGCCTCGAAGCCCATCAAGCGCTGGTATTCCTCGGCGGCGCGGATATTGCCGGTCGTCAGGTCGAGGTCGAACCAGGCTTGCTTGGCCACGTTGAGGGCGAGGCGCAGGCGATCCTCGCTCTCGCGCAGGGCCAGTTCGGTGTCCATCCGGTCGGTGATGTCGCGGGCGATGCAGCACAGGCCGACGATTTCGCCCCCTTCGTCGCGTACCGGATGGCGATGGTGTTCGGCCCAGCCGGTTTCACCATTGCTGCGCAGGAAGGACTGGTTGGCCCGGACGAAGGGCTGGCCGGAGAAAATCTGCTGATCCAGTTGGTAGCCGCTATCGGCCTGGCTTTCCGGAAAGATGTCGTAAGCGGTCTGGCCGATCAGCTCGCGCCAGTGCGCCGTCGGCGAAACCAGCGAGGCGAGGCTCTGACTGGCGTAGGTGAGGACGTGGTTGCGATCCTTGAAATAGATGAAGTCCGTAGTGACTTCCAGCAGTTTCTTGAAATCGGCCGACAGCTTGTCGACATCGATTTTGGCGGCGAGCAGGCGGGCATCGCGCAGCCGGATTTCGCCCGGGCCGCCGTCGCGGTTTCCCAGGCTTTCCCCGCGGCAGCAGCGAATGCGGCCGTCGGCGTGGCGCAGGCGGATATTGAACACGGCGGGCGGCGCGTCGCCGACGAACAGCGTGGCGGCCAGATCGGCATCGTCGGCGTGGATCAAGCCCGGCAGCAGGCCGGGATCGGCGAGCAGAATTGCTGGCGGGTAGCCGAGCAGTTCCTCGCTGCCGTCGGCAGCGCACAGCGCCGGGGGGCTTCCCGGCGTGTAGCGGAGATGGCAGGTTGGAATGCTGGCTTCCGGCATCGACAGTCCTTTCTGGCTTTCATAAATAATACCTTTATATTGTTAATGTTATCCCAGAGCAGTTGACTTTCAGCCGCCCCGCGCCAATTCGTCCGCTGCCGGCCAGCTCGCCGGCAGCGGGTATAATCGCCGCCTTTCCGTATTTTCCCGCCCGCCGTGAGCCAGCTTGACGAAGAAATTTCCCGCCGCCGCACCTTTGCCATCATTTCCCACCCCGACGCCGGCAAGACGACGCTGACCGAAAAATTGCTGTGGTTCGGCGGCGCCATTCAGGTGGCCGGCGAGGTGAGGGCGCGCAAGGCGTCGCGCCATGCGACCTCGGACTGGATGGAACTGGAAAAGCAGCGCGGCATCTCGGTCACCTCCTCGGTGATGCAGTTTCCCTATCGCGAGTGCATGGTCAACCTGCTCGATACGCCGGGCCACGAGGATTTTTCCGAGGATACCTACCGCACGCTGACCGCCGTCGATTCGGCGGTGATGGTCATCGACTCGGTCAATGGCGTCGAGGCGCAGACGATCAAGCTCTTGAACGTCTGCCGCATGCGCGACACGCCGATCCTCACCTTCATCAACAAGCTCGATCGCGAGGGCAAGGAGCCGATTGACCTGCTCGATGAAATCGAATCCGTGCTCGGCATCCAGTGTGCGCCGATGACCTGGCCGATCGGCATGGGCAAGCGTTTTCGCGGCGTCTACCACCTCTACGACGACAGCATCGCCTTTTTCGATCCGCAGGCCGAGAAAGGCACGGCCGAAATCATCGCCAGCCTCAACAACCCGCGTCTCGACGAGTTGATTGGCGCCCAGGCCGGCGAGTTGCGCGCCGACATCGAACTGGTGCGCGGCGCCTCGCATCCCTTTGACGCGCATGCCTATCTGGCCGGCAAACAGTGTCCGGTGTTCTTCGGCTCGGCGGTCAATAATTTTGGCGTGCAAAGCCTGCTCGACGCGGTGGTCGAGCTGTCGCCCGCGCCCAAGGCCAGGCCGGCGGTGAGCCGTCAGGTCGAGCCGAACGAGGCGAAATTTTCCGGCTTCGTGTTCAAAATCCAGGCCAACATGGACCCCAAGCACCGCGACCGCATCGCCTTCCTGCGCGTCTGCTCGGGCCGCTTCGAGCGCGGCATGAAAATCAAGCAGGGGGTCGGTGGCAAGTTCCTGGCGGTGAACAATGCCATCACCTTCATGGCACGCGACCGCTCGACCACCGACGAGGCCTGGTCGGGCGACATCATCGGCATTCCCAATCACGGCACCATCCGCCTCGGCGAAACCTTCACCGAGGGCGAGGATTTGCGCTTCACCGGCATCCCTTCCTTCGCGCCCGAGCATTTCCGCTTGGCGCGCATCGCCAATCCGCTGAAAATCAAGCAGTTGCAAAAAGGCTTGCAACAACTGGCGGAGGAGGGCGCGACGCAATTGTTCCGGCCCATTTCCGGCTCCGACCTGATTCTCGGCGCGGTCGGCACCCTGCAATTCGATGTCGTCGCCAGCCGCCTGGAAAACGAATACGGCGTGCAAGTCATCTTCGATAACTACAATTGCTCGACGGCGCGCTGGATTCACGGCGACGCCGGCGAATTGCGGCAGCTTTCCGAACGCTACAGCGCCAACGTCGCCCTCGACGGCGCCGACGACCCGGTGTACCTTGCGCCGAACAACGTGTATCTCAACATGGTCAAAGAGAAATATCCCAATCTGCGCTTCCTCGAAGCGCGCGAGGTGATCTAGCGATGACGGTACGGGTGCAGGCAGCGGATTTCGATGTTGGCGCCGAACTCGCCGCCCTGCGCGCCGGTGACGCCCGCGTCGGCGCGTTGGCCAGCTTTATCGGCCTGGTGCGCGACATCAACGAGGGCGTCAGCGTCAGCGGCATGACCCTGGAGCACTATCCGGGCATGACCGAAAAGGCGCTCGCACGCATCATCGCCGAGGCGCGCGCGCGCTGGGATATCTACGACGCCCTGGTCATCCACCGCGTCGGCCCGCTCAAGCCCTGCGACCAGATCGTCCTCGTCGCCGTTACCAGCGCCCATCGCGGCGAGGCTTTCGCCGCCTGCGCCTTCATCATGGATTACCTGAAAACCCAGGCGCCGTTCTGGAAGCGGGAAACGACCCCGGATGGCGGCCGCTGGGTCGACGCCCGCGAAGCAGACGACAGCGCCGCCGCGCGCTGGCACAGCGGGTAATCGCCATGCCCTGTGCCATGAACTGGCGGCGCTTCGTCCTGTTCTGCGCCATTCTGCTTGCCGCCTGCGGCCGCTCCGATCCACAGGCCGCACTGGACGCGGCGGCCAAGAACTTGCAAACGGCTCTGGAAAACAAGGATAGCAGCGCGGTAATGGCGCTGCTGCATCCCGATTTTTCGGCACAGCAACCGGAAGACGACCGCGAATGGGCGAAGCGAACAATGACCGCGATGTTTCTGCGGCATAAAAATATCCAGGTTATCGCCTTGTTGCCAAAAAACTGGATCGATCCGCAGGCGCCGAGCCGCGCCTTCACCGACGCCCAGGTCGCGCTGACCGGCGCCGAGGGATTGATCCCCGACAGCGCCCGACAATACCGCGTCACGCTCGAATGGCGCTGGCTCGACAAGCAGTGGAAATTGATCCGCTTGCAGTGGGAGTAGCTTGGGCAAGCCGCCCAGCGGCGCAGCCCGATGATTCACCATTCCGATGCGAAGCATCGCAAGAATCGGCTTGCAATCGGCGCCGGCCTCCGTATAATGCGCGGCTCTGACAGCGCGCCCGTAGCTCAGTTGGATAGAGTATCTGGCTACGAACCAGAGGGTCGGGCGTTCGAATCGCTCCGGGCGCGCCAGCAGAACAGAGCCGCCGCCGAGGCGGCTTCTTGTTTTCCGGGGAGTTAAATGTCTGATTGCCCTGATACCCGGCGTTTCGACGCACAGACCGAAGTGGTGCTGGATGCGGTGGCCGACTGCCTGAGCGCGGCGCGGCGCGCCCTGTTCATTACCGGGGCGGGAATTTCCGCCGACTCCGGCTTGCCGACCTACCGTGGCGTCGGCGGGTTGTACGACGGCGAGGCGACCGAGGAGGGGCTGCGCATCGAGGATGCCCTGTCGGGAGACATGCTTCGCCAGCGCCCGGACATCACCTGGAAATACCTGATCCAGATCGAGGAGAACTGCCGCGGCGCGCAGCCGAACGCGGCGCATCGGGCAATCGCCCGGCTCGACGAGCATCTCGAACGGGTGCTGGTGTTCACCCAGAATGTCGATGGCCTGCATCGGGCGGCGGGGAGCCGCGAAATCATCGAAATCCACGGCAATTTGCAGGAACTCGTCTGCATGCGCTGCCGCCACGAGGAGGCGGCGGTCGATCTCACGGGGCGCGAGGTGCCGCCGCGCTGTCCGGCCTGCGGCGGCATCCTGCGGCCGAACGTGGTGCTGTTTGGCGAGGCTTTGTCGGAAGCGGCGCTCGACCACTTCATCGAAGCTTTTCAGGAGGGCTTCGACATCGTTTTCAGCATCGGCACCTCCAGCGTTTTTCCCTACATCGTCCAGCCGGTGCTGTTCGCTGCCGGCAGCGGTATTCCAACCGTGGAAATCAACCCGTCGCGGACGCCGCTCAGCGAGATCGTGGACTTCTACCTGCCGCTCGGCGCCGCCGAGGCCATGTCGGCGATACTGGCGCGGGCCGGAATCGGCAAGGTTTAACAGCCGGCGACTCTTGCGTCCGGGTTGGTGAATGCTTTGTTGCGGTGCAACAAAGTTGTTGACAAGGCGATTCCGTCAGTTAGAATGACGGAATGTTGCACTGCAATATAAGCAGTCTCGTCAATAACCCAATCCCAACAGGAACATGACCATGTTTGCCAAGCCCCAGGAATTCACCCAGTCCGGCCTGAAGTTCGCCACCTTCTGTGCCAACACCACCTTCGACGGCATCGAGCGCCTTTCCCTGCTCAACCTGGAGACCGCCCGCACGGTTTTCGAGGCTTCTGCCGCCAACCTGAACACGCTCTTCGGCGCTCGCGACATGCAGTCCTTTACCGATTTGCAGCGCTCGATTCCCGTTTTGAATCTTGAGCAGGGCATCGAGAAGGGCATGGCGTATTCGCGCAATGTGATCGCCATCGCCACGGAAACCAAGGACAAGATCGCCAAGGAAGTCGAAATCCACGTGGCCGATACCAATGCCAAGGTTTCCGGTCTGGTCGAGCAGACCCTGGCCGCCGCGCCGGCTGGTTCCGAAGTGGCCGTTGCCGCCGTCAAGTCGGCGATCAAGACCGCCAGCGAAACCTACCAGGGTCTGAACAAGGCCGCCAAGCAGGCTGTCGATGTGGCCGAGGCCAGCGTTTCCGCCGCCACCGAAGCGACCCTGAAGGCGGCCAACGTCGTTGCCCCGAAGTCTGCCAGCAAGAAGGCCGACTGAGTTTTTACAAAACTGCCGCGAAAAACCGGAGCTTGCTCCGGTTTTTTTACGTCTGCGCGCGCTCCTGCGAGCAAGCGGCAGGGCGGCGAGGCGTTCGTGCGCGGCTGTCGAGTCGGCGGGCGGTCTGGCGCTCGGGTATAATTTTGCCCTTCCCGCCTGACCCGAGCTTCCTTCATGGCCGACATTCTTTGCCTCAAGGGCGACGCCGCCTTTTCCGCTTTTCGTCTACAACGCCTGCGGGCGCGTCTGCTTGCCGCCGTGGCGGACATCGAATCGGTGACGGCCGATCATTGGCACGTGGTGGCGACCAAGCGCGCCCTGAATGCCGACGAACGGGCCCAGTTGGCGCAGTTGCTGGATGAACAAGCGGCGGGCGCAGAGAAGGGTGAGTTGTTCCTGGTCACGCCGCGCATCGGCACCATTTCGCCGTGGTCGTCGAAGGCCACCGATATCGCTTTCAATTGCGATCTGGAGCCGGCCATCGAGCGCATCGAGCGCGTCGTTGCCTTTCATGTCACGCTTAAAAATGACCGGGCTTTGACGGCGGCCGAGAGAAAAACGGTCGCCGATCTGCTGCACGACCGCATGACCGAATCGGTGCTGGCTGATTTTGCCGAGGCCGGCGAGTTGTTCCGCCATTTCGCGCCCAGGCCGCTGGCGAGCGTCGACGTGCTGGCAGGCGGCAAGGCGGCGCTGGTCGAGGCCAATGCCGCGCTCGGTCTGGCCTTGTCCGGGGACGAGATCGACTATCTGCTCGACATCTTTATCAAGGCCGGACGCAACCCGACCGATGTCGAATTGATGATGTTCGCCCAGGCCAATTCCGAGCACTGCCGGCACAAGATTTTCAACGCCTCGTGGGTGATTGACGGCGAGCCGAAGGACAAGACCCTGTTCGGCATGATCCGCGAGACGCACGAAGCGCACCCGCACGGCACGGTGATGGCCTATGCCGACAATGCCTCGATCATCGAAGGGGCGGCTATTCAGCGTTTCTATCCGGGCGCCAGCCACGCTTACCGCTATAGCGAAGAATTGACCCACATCCTGACCAAGGTCGAGACGCACAACCACCCGACGGCGATTTCGCCCTTCCCCGGCGCCGCCACGGGCAGCGGCGGCGAAATCCGCGACGAGGGCGCCACCGGCAGAGGCTCCAAGCCCAAGGCCGGCCTCTGCGGTTTTTCGGTTTCCAACCTGAATATCCCCGAGGCGCCGCAGGCGTGGGAAACAGAACAACAGCGGGCCTATGGCCGGCCGTCGCGCATCGCCTCGGCGCTCGATATCATGATCGAAGGCCCGATCGGCGCTGCCGCCTTCAATAACGAATTCGGCCGTCCCAATTTGACCGGCTATTTCCGCACCTACGAGCAGGACGTGAATGGCACCGTGCGCGGCTATCACAAGCCGATCATGATTGCCGGCGGCCTGGGCAGCATCCAGGCCAGCCAGTCCTTCAAGGCGGAAACCCTGCCGCTCGGCACGCGGTTCGTGCAACTGGGCGGCCCCGGCATGTTGATCGGCCTGGGCGGCGGCGCCGCTTCGTCGATGAGCGCCGGGGTGAATGCCGAAGATCTCGACTTCGCCTCGGTGCAGCGCGGCAATCCGGAAATCCAGCGGCGCGCCCAGGAAGTCATCGACCGCTGCTGGCAGATGGGTGATGACAATCCCATTCTCTCGATCCACGATGTCGGCGCTGGCGGCGTTTCCAATGCCTTGCCGGAACTGGCCCATTCGGGCGGCGTCGGCGCCCGCTTTGAATTGCGTGCGGTGCCGATCCTCGAACCGGGCATGTCGCCGGCCGAAATCTGGTCCAACGAAGCGCAGGAACGCTATGTGCTGGCGATTCCGCCCGGCCGCATCGGCGAATTCCAGGCGCTGTGCGAGCGCGAGCGTTGCCCCTTCGCGGTGGTCGGCGAAGCCACCGGTGACGGTCACCTGACCGTCACCGACCGCCACTTCAAGGTCAATCCGGTGGACATGGAGATGGAGGCGCTGCTCGGCAAGCCGCCGCGCATGACCCGCGACGCGGCTTCGCTGCCGTCCAGCTTCGTGCCCTTCGATGCGGCCGCGATCGAATTGAAGGAGGCCGTCTATCGTTTGCTGCGCCTGCCGGCCATCGCCGACAAGACCTTCCTCATTTCCATCGGCGACCGTTCAGTCGGCGGCATGACGGCCCGCGACCAGATGGTCGGCCCGTGGCAGGCGCCGGTGGCCGACGTGGCGGTGACCACGATGAGTTACCAGGGCTATCTCGGCGAAGCGTTCGCCATGGGCGAACGGACGCCGCTGGCCGTGCTCGACGCGCCGGCTTCCGGCCGCATGGCCATCGGCGAGGCGCTGACCAACCTGGCCGCCGCCGACGTCGGCGATCTCGGCAAGGTCAAGCTCTCGGCCAACTGGATGGCGGCGTGTGGCGCGCCGGGCGAGGATGCCCGCCTGTACGCCACCGTCGAGGGCATCGGCGAATTGTGCAAACGGCTTGGCATCTCGATTCCGGTCGGCAAGGATTCGCTGTCGATGCGCACGGCCTGGGAAGCGGGTGGCGAACAGAAGCAGGTGGTGTCGCCGCTGTCGCTGATCGTCACCGCCTTTGCCGCCGTCGATGATGTGCGCCGAACAAAAACGCCGCTCTTGGCGACCGATCAGGGCGAAAGCGAAATCCTGCTGCTCGATCTCGGCCAGAACCGCCTCGGCGGCTCGGCGCTGGCCCAGGTTTATAACGCCACCGGCAGCGATGCGCCGGATGTGGACGACCCGGCCCGCCTGAAGGGCTTGTTCGACGCGGTGCAAAAACTCAATCGCGACGGCCTGCTGCTGGCCTATCACGACCGTTCCGACGGCGGCCTGTTCGTGGCCGCCGCCGAAATGGCCTTCGCCAGCCGCCGTGGCGTCACGCTCGACCTCGACGGCCTGTGCTACGACCCGCTGACCGGCGACATCGACGGCTCCGAGAAGCGTCCCGACCTGCTGGCTGGCCGCGATTTCGAGCACTGCGTGCGCGCCTTGTTCAACGAGGAACTCGGCGCCCTGATTCAGATTCGCCGCGCCGACCGCGAAAAAGTGACCTCGGTGCTGCGCGCCTTGCGCGTGCCTTACCATTTCGTCGGCTACCTCAATGAATGGGACGAAATTCGCGTCATCCGCAATGCCAAAAAGCTGCTGCGCGAAAAGCGCGTCGACCTGCAACGCGCCTGGTCGGAAACCAGCTACCGGATGCAGACGCTGCGCGACAACCCCGTCTGCGCCCAGCAGGAATACGACCGCATCCTGGATACGTCCGACCCCGGCCTGACGCCGAAGCTGACTTTCGACCCGCAAGACGATTTCACCCGGGCCTACCGCAACAGCCGGCCGCGCGTCGCTATCCTGCGCGAGCAGGGCGTCAATAGCCATTACGAAATGGCCGCCGCTTTCGACCGCGCCGGTTTCGCCGCCATCGACGTGCATATGAGCGACATCCTCGCCGGTCGCGTCAGCCTCTCCGATTTCAAGGGGCTGGCCGCCTGCGGCGGCTTCTCCTATGGCGACGTGCTTGGCGCCGGCCAGGGCTGGGCCAAGACCATCCTCATGCACGACGGCTGCCGCGACGAATTCGCCGCCTTCTTCCACCGCCCGGACACCTTCGCGCTCGGCGTCTGCAACGGCTGCCAGATGATGAGCGCCCTCAAGTCCCTGATCCCCGGCGCCGAACACTGGCCGGCCTTCCGCCGCAACGTCGTCGAGCAGTTCGAGGCGCGTTTCGTACTGACCGAGGTGCTCGATTCGCCGTCGCTCTTCTTCGCCGGCATGGCGGGTTCGCACATTCCCATCGTCGTTTCGCACGGCGAGGGCCGGGCGGTATTCGACAGCGATCAGGCGCAATGCCTGGCGGCGCTGCGCTACATCGACAACAAGGGCGAACCGACCGAGGTCTATCCCTACAACCCGAACGGTTCGCCGGGCGGCCTCACCGCCGTGACCACCGCCGACGGCCGCTTCACCATCATGATGCCGCACCCGGAGCGCGTCTTCCGCAGCGTGCAGATGTCCTGGCGCCCGGAGAATTGGGGCGAGGATTCGCCATGGCTGCGCATGTTCCGCAACGCCCGCCGCTGGATTGGTTGATGGTAACATCGGCAGCTTTTGGCACTCCCTGCCGGCCTTTTTGAACGACTTAGAAGGATTTTTCCAGTCATGTTCGACGCAGTCCGCAACAACAAAATGTTCGCACAGGCAATTCTTGGCCTGATTGCCATTACCTTCGCCTTTTTCGGCGTCGAGTCCTATATGAACAATTCGGGGTCGGCCAACGAAGTGGCCAAGGTCGGCGATACGAAAATCGACTTGCAGCAATTTCAGCAGGCTGTGCGCGAGCAGCAGGAACGGATGCGCGACCAGCTCGGGACGCAATTCGACCCGAAGATGCTCGATACGCCGGAAGGGCGCAAGGCGATTCTCGATGACCTGATCAACCGGCGCCTGTTGTTGCTGGAAGCCAACAAGCGCCGCCTGGCCGTGGGCGACGAGGCAATCCGCCGCACCGTGCTCGGCATTGAAGCCTTCCAGGTCGATGGCAAATTCTCCAACGAGCGTTACGAGGCGGCGCTGGCTACCCAAGGCAGGACGCCGACGGGCTTCGAGGCGCAATTACGCCAGGATATTGTGCTGCAACTGCTTCTCGGCACCCTGGCCCGCTCAAACATTTCCGCCCAGACCGTGTTTGACCGCATCCTGGCGCTGCAAACCGAAAAGCGCGAGGTTTCGGAAGTGCGCATCGCCTTCGATGCCTATCTGAACAAGGTCACGCTGGCCGATGACGCGGCGAAGAAGTATTACGACGAGAACAGCCAGCAGTTTCTGTCGCCCGAGCAGGCGCTGGTCGAATACGTGATGCTGGTGGATCAGCCCGAAGAGCGCCGCGCCAGCCACATTCTCATCGCCTCGGAAAAGCTCGGCGCCGACCAGGCCCGCGCCAAGGCCGAGGAAGTGCTGGCCGAGGCGCGCAAGAATCCGGGCCGCTTCGCCGAACTGGCGCGCAAGTATTCCGATGACCCGGGTTCCGCCAGCAAGGGCGGCGATCTCGACTTTTTCGGTCGCGGCATGATGACCAAGCCGTTCGAGGATGCCGTCTTTGCTCTGGGCGAGGGCGAAATTTCCGGCCTCGTCCAGTCGGAGTTCGGTTTTCACATCATCAAGCTGACTGGCATCCATGCCGCGAAGTTCAGTCCGCAGGCCGAAATGAAACAGGGCACTGCCGCACGCTCATTCGCCGAAGCCGCCGAAAAATTCAGCAACACCGTCTACGAAGAGGCCGATAGCCTGACGCCAGCGGCCGATATGTTCAAGCTCAAGGTTGTCCGCTCCGGCTGGTTGGGGCGTCAGGGCGACCCGGCCAACGGGCCGCTCGCCAATGAAAAATTGCTGGCCGCCCTGTTCAGCGAGGATTCGATCAAAACCCGGCGCAATACGGAAGTTGTCGAGATCGCGCCGAACACCCTGGTCGCTGCCCGTCTGGTCGAGTACAAGCCGGCGACGCTACTGCCTTTCGAGGGCTTGCAGGCCAGTATCGAAACCCTGCTGCGCCGCCAGGAAGCTCAGGCGATGGCGGTCAAGGACGGCGAAGCCCGCCTCGAAGCCTTGAAAAATGGCGGGGACGAGTCGTCCTGGAGCGCCGCCAAGGTGGTGTCGCGCATGGATTCGCGCCAGATTCCGCCGATGGCGGTGGCGGCGGTCTTCCGCATGGATGCCGACAAGCTGCCGGCCTATGCCGGCGTCGCGCTGCCCGGCATTGGCTATGGGCTGTACCGCCTCAATCGCGTCGAAGCCGGCGCCACAATCGAAGCCGCCAGCCGTCAGGCCGCCCAGGGACAACTGGCCAATCTCGCCGCCGAGGAAGAACTCCGCCTCTATCTGGCCGCCCTGCGCGCGCGTTACAAGGTCGAGGTCAACCAGAGCGCGTTGGAGAGCCGGTAAGGAACGGAAAATACGCTGAACAAAAAAACGCCGAATGGTTCAGAACCATTCGGCGTTTTTCTTCGCGGACGGCTGACGCCGTCCTTGCATCAGCCCGGCAGTGGCTCGGTGTTGCCCAGGGCGGTGGTGTTCATGCCGCCGTCGACGTAGAGGATTTCGCCGGTGATGCCGCTGGCGAGGTCGGAGAGCATGAAGGCGGCGGCATTGCCGACTTCCTCGATGGTCACGTTGCGGCGCAGCGGCGCGTAGTGCGCGTTGTAGGCCAGGAGCTTGCCGAAATTGCCGATGCCGGAGGCTGCCAGGGTCTTGATCGGGCCGGCGGAAATGGCATTGGCGCGGATGCCTTCAGCGCGTAGGATGGGTAGAGCGCCAGCGAAACCCATCGGTGCAAGCCTTAGCGGTATGGATTGATGGGTTTCGCTACGCTCTACCCATCCTACGGCCCTTCGTTTCCACGGTTGGACGTGATGAAGCCGTGATCCGGGAGTACATCCGACGTCAGGAGGAAGAGGACAAGCGGTTGGAACAGATGAACCTATGGCGTTGATCGGCCACCGTCACGGTGGCCCAAGAAGATCGGGGCTGCATTAGCGACCCCGTAATTGCCGCTTTGAACGGCTCACAATCTAAAGCCCCCGGCTTTGCCGGGGAATATTTACAAATAAAAGATAGTCATGAAAAAGATTGTAAAGATTGCGTCTGTGCTGCTGATAGTGCTTTTTTCCTATGGGTTCTCGTCTTGGTATTCCTTGCAAAAAATAGACCGTTTTTGCGACAGCATAGATCCCTCTACGCAGGTGTCTGATCTAAAAAAACTGGCCGATGATGCGGGGGTAGACCTGCGTGGCCCAAAATTATTCTCAGACCCTTCCGGTGATTTTGTATACGCGGATGCACTAAGTGGTTTTACTCATTCCCTTACACACAACTCACTGTGCGTAGATGGTGCGCATATGTTCGACCCCTTCGACGAAATCTCTGAGGCGTTGCAATCCTTGCCAGAGGGTTTTTACGCCGGGTTCGCCGTCGCCCTT
>WREP01000010.1 GCA_009779265.1 Betaproteobacteria bacterium | reverse complement strand
GCCCTTTCGTAGAAAAGACAACTCAAAAGCAAAAGGTATACCCGATTGCCCGGGCCGGCAGAAAAAACCCAACCAATTCACGTCGCCAATTTATGCGGTACGGGTTGTGTGTAAGGGAATGGCTACAGCCAGCCTCGAAGGTGTAGCCGCCGTTAATATTTATTAGCCATGCCAACACAACTCCATATTCTTTTTTCTGCCTATAGCCATTGCCAGGATGCACGGCATGGATTATCTCTACACGCTTTCGGGCTTTGTCGTTGGCGCCATTGCCGGTTTGACCAGTGTGGGTGCCGGAGCACATCCTGCGCCGCCTGCTCTCCTTCATACTCGTTGTCATCGGCGGCAAACTGATTCTTGCTTGAGTAACCATGTATCAATACGACACCTTCGACCAGCAACTACTCAACGAACGCATTGCCGAATTTCGCGACCAGGTGCGGCGCTGGCAGGCGGGCGAGTTGAGCGGCGACGAGTTCCGCCCGTTGCGCGTGCGCAACGGCCTCTATATCCAGCGCCACGCGCCGGTGTTGCGCATCGCCGTGCCTTACGGTCTGATGAACTCGGCGCAGCTGCGCGCCCTCGCCCGCATCGCCCGGCAATACGCCCGTGGCCGCGGCCATTTCACGACCCGCCACAATCTGCACCTGTACGGCCTGACGATCGGAGACGCGCCCGATATCCTGGCGGAACTGGCGACGGTCGGGCTGCACGGCATCCAGACTTCCGGCAACTGCGCGCGCAATATCACCACCGATTCGTTTGCCGGCGTCGCCGCCGACGAGATCATCGACCCGCACCCGCTGGCTTACGCTCCCGCCGCTGACGAGGATGCCGCCTTCGCCCAACACCGCCGGGAAAACGCCGCTTTCGCCCACTGGCTGGAACGCTGCACACACCCGCACCGTGTTTCCGGCTACCGGGCCGTGACCCTGCCGCTGAAAAAGCATGGCGCGACGCCGGGCAACATCAGCTCGGAGCAAATGGAAACCGTCGCCGATCTGGCCGATCACTTCAGCTTCGGCAAACTGCGCATCGCGCACGAGCCGAACATCATCCTCGCCGATGTCCGCGAAGCCTGGCTCTACACCGTCTGGCTGATCGCCAAGGGCGCTGGTCTGGCGACGCCGCCCGGCTCGGCAAGGTCATCGGCCCCGCCTTCACCGCCGAGGAAATGCCGGAGGTAATCGCTCGCATCATCCAGATTCATAGCCGCTTGCTCATTCATCATGCGGCCTGACCATTCCATTATGAACAGCTGCCGAGTAGCTTTTAAGCTACAGCAAAAACCATGATGGAACTCCTTCGGTACCAACGCAAAAACGGTCAAGCACCGCACCATGCGGCAGAAGTCGCCGAACTCCGCGCCGACCGGGATTTGGCGAGCGAATACCTGAAAGCGGCAATGGAATCGCTCGATGATCCTGACAACCGGGCGGCGGGTCTTGTGGCCCTGCGCACCGTGGCGGAAGCCTATGGCGGTTTGGGCGCAATCGCACTGGACGCCGGCATCATGACCCTCCGCGCGCTTCGGCTCGGCAGTCCGCACCTTCCCGGCGAGGGGTGCGTATCGGCACGGCGCGGTGATCGCCGCGCGGCGGTGGAATGAGGCCGCTTTCGGCGAACGCGATGAATCAGCCGCCTTGCCGCGCGTGCTCGTAGGCCGCGTCCAGCCGGCGCAGCATGGGCTTGTGCAGTTCTTTGGTCTGCCGGTTCCAGCGCTCTGTGGTGCGCTGAATTTCAATTTGAAGCTGCGCCGCCAGTTCCCGCTCGTTTGAGATGAGCGCCCAGACCAGATATTCGGCCTTGACATCGAAGCTGCCGAATTTGGCCAGCGCCGATTCAAATTCCGCCTTCGCTTCGGTTTGCTGGCCGGATTGGGCAAAGACGCGGGCAAGCAGCAGGGAGACTTGCTCGCCGCGAAATTCGGGATCGGCTTTTCGTATCAGTTCAAGCAGCTCGCTGGCGCGGACGAATTTTTCGCATTCAAAATTGGCGCGCGCCGCCAGCAGGCGAACTTCGTTGTCGCTGGCAAAGGGACCCGACAAACATGCCTCGTATTTTTCGGCGGCTTCTTCGACCCGCCCGGCTTCGAGGAGCGCGGCGGCAAAACGCATCTGGTTTTGCGCCGTCGGCGTGTATTCGTAGGCGGCTTCTGCCTCACGCAGTTCCTTGCCGGGGTTGAGCGCCTTGGCCGCGGAAGCCACGGCTTTCCTCGCTCCTTGTTGCAGCCGCGAGTCCGGAAGGTAGATGGCGAAGAAATAAACGACGCTGCCAAGCAGGGGAAAACTGAACAGGATGAACAGCCAATAGGTATTCTGGCCGGAGCGAACGGCATGAACCGCGAAGTACAAGGCAATCAGAACATGAAGTCCGAGTCCGACAAACGGCATTTGCATCACCCGTTCAGTTGTTGGATTGGCCGAGTATAAGCACGCCTGACGCGATCTCCAAGGCAGCGCGGGCAACGGCGTTTCACGGCAGTGCCTCGGCGAACGCGGCTACCACTCGATCAGCGACACGCCGATGCCGTAGCTGGTATTGCGGTGGTTGTAGTCGATCATGCTTTCGCCGTAGCCAGAGAACCATTGCAGGTGGCCGCGCAATTCGCCGGCAATGGGGAAGGCGTAGTCGATTTGCAGGGCGCCGCGGCTGCCGCTGCCGCCGCGCAGGTTGTGGCGCAGCAGCAGCGACAGTTGATGATTGCCCCAGCGGCGCAGCAGTTGCACGTCGGCACGGCCGAGGTAACTGGAAATGTCCGGATTGTCGTCGTCCGAACCTTCGGGAATGCGCCACCATGGGCGCAGGATCAGCGCCCAGTCGTCGCGCTCGAAGGCGGCGGTCAGGATGACCCGGTTCCAGCTACGCGACAGCGGCAGGCCCTGGCCATTCGACTGATGGTTGATGCCGAGCGACACGAACCGTCCGCGCCAGCCGAGCAGCGGGTAGTCGGTGCGCCAGAGCAGCATCGCCTCCGGCTCATAGTTGGTTTCGCGGAAGGGGCGCGACGCGTTGCCGCTGTAAACCTGCCAGTGCGAGGACTGGGTATAGCCGAACCAGAGGTCGCCGTTATCGCCGAAAAGGTCCTCGGCCAGCTTGCTCTTGAAACTGATCTGGAACTTGGCCTCGTTGGCCGACAGATTATCGAGCGCTGGGCTGGAACGTCCCAGCGCCGGGCTGTCCGGCTGGGTGTTGGGCCGCCGGGCGTGAAACCAAGGCAGGACGTAGACCGGCTTGTAGGCCCGCGCGCGCAGGATGTGGCCGCGCTCGCCGGGGTCGAGTTCCCAGGCTTTGCCGAGCGCGGTGACGGCGATTGGCTCGTTCGCCGCCGGCTGTTCGGATGAAGCGAGCGGCTCGGCCGGCGCGGCGGACAGCGGCGCAATGGGCGCTGCTTCTTCTCCGCCGGCCAAGCGGTCGTAACAAGAGAGACGCGCGGCATCGTCAGCGACAGCGCGGCAGACGGCCAGCGTTTCCGCCTGCGCCGCCGAAGCGCTGACCAAACCAACCGCCAGCAAGCAGATCGGGAAAACGGAAGTCGGGTGCCCTATCGTCATCGCATTTACTCCTGCCGTCGTCGGAATACCCAGGTCGCCGCATCGGAGACTTGCGGCGCGAAGGCGTAACCTTCGGCGGTGAAATCCTGCAAGCCTTCCGGCTCGCTCAGGCGGTTGACCACTGCGTAGCGCGTCATCAGGCCGCGCGCCCGTTTGGCGTAGAAACTGATGATTTTGTAGCGGCCATTCTTCCAGTCCTCGAATACCGGCTGGATCACCGTGCCGGCGATCTTGCGCCCGCCAACGGCCTTGAAGTATTCCTCGGAGGCGAGGTTGACCACCACCGGCCGCGCCATGGCGGCCAATTCGGCATTGATCGCCGTCAGCAGCCGCTCGCCCCAGAAGGCGTAGATATCCTTGCCGGCTTCATTGGCGAAGCGGGTACCCATTTCCAGGCGGTAGGGCTGCATCAGGTCGAGCGGGCGCAGGATGCCGTAGAGGCCGGAGAGGATGCGCACCTGCCGCTGGGCAAAGGCAAGATCGTCGGCATCGAGCGTGCGCGCATCGAGGCCGTCGTAAACATCGCCGGCAAAGGCAAGCGCGGCCTGCTTGGCGTTGTCCGGGGAAAACGGCGGCTGCCAGTCGGCGTAGCGGTTGAAATTGAGCCGCGCCAAGGGATCGGAAAGGCCCATCAGATTGGCGATGTCGGCGGGCGACAGGCGGCGCAACTGGCGGATCAGGCTTGACGCCTCGTTCAGGAAAGCCGGCTGCGCATGCGCCGCGATGTGCGGCGGCGTCTGGTAGTCGAGGGTTTTAGCCGGGGAGAGGAGGATCAGCATGGCATCGTTACGTGCAAAGCAATGTTCCGGATTTTACCGGCTGGTAAAATTATCTGTTTTTGACTTTTCCGGACCCCCCAATGAAACGAACCCGCTTCGGCGCCCGCGACCGTCTGTCGCGCGATGCCGCAGAACTCCAGCGCCTGGCCGCCGGCCTTTCCGATTCCGGCGGCAAGCTGGAAGACGCCTACTGGGAAGCCCGCCTGGCCGAATCCGTGGACAGCCTCCTGAAAAACGGCGCCGAGGACGACATCAACACCGCCCTCGACCGGCTGTTCGAGGCCAATCCGCGCGCTCACGACGAACTGGCCGACATGGTCGAATCGCGCGCCGAAAGCGGCCGCCTGGAAGTCGACGGCCAGCCTTTCGACATCCTCCTCTTCGCCGCCCCGGTGCTCGCCTGGTCGCGCTTTTCCATCCCCGCCTGCCCCTTGCCGACGGGCATCCTGTCGGCGCTGACGGTACAACTCGGCGCCCACGTCTTCGGCGACAAGGCGCGCGTCGCGCTGGCCGATTTTCTCTTCAGCCCCGACCAGTTGCCGCGCAGCTTCTGCGACACTTGGCAACTGACCCAGGCGCTCGGCGCGGCGGCGATGGCCGGCGGCCACTTGAGCATCGACACCGAGGTACTGCCGGAAACCAATCCTTTTCTCTCCGATGTCCGCTATCTCGTCGGCGCCATCGCCGTGCCGTGCGGCCAGCCGCCCTTCCGCTGGAACGAGAAGGACGGCGACAAGGAAAGCGCGCTCCGCGAATGGCAAAAACAGGGCGGCCCGAATCTCGAACCGCTGCTCACCGGCTGCGCCTGGGAGCCGCTGCTGGCGGACGCCTACCACGCCGCCTGCCGCAACGCCGACCGCCTGTCGCGGCCCTATTCGCTGCGCGCCTCGGTGGCCTTCCTGCAAACCGCGCTCGGCCTGATGCCGGCCGGCATCCGCGCCGTCGTCGGCCCCTGCTACGACCGGCGCATGGAGGAATACCGCGTCGGCCTCGGCCCGCGCGACAAGTCCGACGTCTTCCACGGCATCGTCTGGCCGCTGCTCGGCGCCGAGGATGAAGCCACCGACGCTGCCGGCGAAATCGAGGCCGTGCTGCGCGAAGCCGGCGTCAAGGACATCCGCTTCCTCGACCACCATTTCCCCATGGAATTCTGCGACGACTGCGGCGTGCCGCTCTACCCCAACATCGACGCCGAACTGGTGCACGCCGACATGCCGGAACAAAACGCCGGCAGTTCGCAGGCGCTGCATTGAGCATGGCGCATCCCGGCGAATCGGCCAACGCCGACTGGCTGGCGCGCAGTCAGGCGGCGGTCTGGCATCCGTGCACGCAGATGCGCCACCACGCACAGCCCGATTCGCCGGCCCACCTGCCACTGGTGCCGATTGCCAACGGCAAGGGGGCGTGGCTGTACGATTTCGCCGGCAGGCGCTATCTCGACGGCATCAGTTCGTGGTGGACCAATTTATTCGGCCACGCCAATCCGCGCATTAATGCCGCCCTGCGCGAGCAACTGGAAAAGCTGGAACATGTCATGCTGGCTGGTTTCACGCACCAGCCGGTGGTTGAACTCTCGGAGCGCCTGGCGGCCCTGACCGGCGGCGCGCTCGGCCACGCCTTTTACGCTTCCGACGGCGCTTCGGCGACCGAAATCGCGTTGAAGATGAGTTTCCATTACTGGCGCAACGTCGGCCGCCCGGAAAAGACGGAATTCCTCTGCCTCGCTGGCGGTTATCACGGCGAGACGGTCGGCGCCCTGGCCGTCACCGATGTCGCCCTGTTCAAGGATGCCTACGCGCCGCTGGTGCGCCACGCCGCGCGCGTGCTGCCTTCGCCCGACGCCCGGCTGGCCGAAGCCGGCGAGACGCCCGCCGCTGTCGCCCGCCGCGCCGCCGCCGATCTGGAAAGACATTTGCAGGAACACGGCACGCGCACCGCCGCGCTCATCCTCGAACCGCTGGTGCAGGGCGCCGCCGGCATGGCCATGCACGATCCCGAATACCTGCGCCTGGCCCGCATCCTGTGCGACCACCACGAAGTGCACCTGATCTGCGACGAAATCGCCGTCGGCTGCGGCCGCACCGGCACCTTCTTCGCGCACGAGCAGGCGGAAATCGACGGCCAGCCCATCCGCCCCGATCTGCTGTGCCTGTCGAAAGGCATATCCGGCGGCTATCTGCCGCTTTCCATCGTGCTCTGCCGCGACGTCATTTACGAGGCTTTTCTCGACGACTCGGTCGCCCGCGCCTTCCTCCATTCGCATTCCTACACCGGCAATCCGCTGGCCTGCCGGGCGGCGCTGGCGACGCTCGACATTTTCGCCGAGGACGACGTGCTCGCCGCCAACCGCGCCAAGGCGCGGCAAATCGCCGCCGCGCTGGCGCCACTGGCGGCACATCCGCAAGTCCGCCACCCGCGCCAACGCGGCATGATCGCCGCCTTCGACGTGATGACCGACGATCCCCATTTCTCCCGCCGCTTCTACCGCGCCGCCCTGGATCACGAGGCGCTGATCCGGCCCATCGGCAACACCGTCTACTGGATGCCGCCCTACATCGTCGATGCCGGCGAAATCGCCCATCTCGGCGCGGCCACCGAAAAGGCGCTGGCCAGCGCCCTGGCATAAGAAGCCGTCCTGAAAAATGGCAACCCATCTCAATCACCCGCGCCTGCCGCCCACTCTCCCCTGGCGGGAGAAACGAATGCAGCGCAGCGCTGCCGACTTGCGCCCCGGAACCGGAGACTGCCGCGAAAGCCCGATACTCCCCTCCCCCCTCGCGGGGGAGGGGCTGGGGGAGAGGGGGAAGCGGCAAGGGAAACGGTGGCTGGCTCGTCCATCGCGCTTGCATACGCTGCGCATAGACTTGAAGCCCTCCTCAACCTCCCCCTCTCCCCGGCCCTCCCCCGCGAGGGGGGAGGGAGAGCATGGTCAACCCGCCACGAATTTCCACCAAGCCTGCTTCCTCGCTCTTGATGGGAGAGGGTGGTCACTTCCAAGGCCATCCGCATGACCCTCACCACCCGCCTGCAAGCCGAACTGGGCGATCTCGCCGCCGCCGGTCTGACGCGCCGCCGCCGTGTGCTGGCCTCGCCGTGTGGGCGCCGGGTGAATGTCGATGGACAGGCATTGCTCAATTTCGCCAGCAACGATTATCTCGGTCTGGCTGGCGACCCCGAACTCGCCGCCGCCTTGGCCGACGGCGCCCGCCAGTGGGGCGCGGGCAGCGGCGCTTCGCATCTGGTCAGCGGCCACCTCGAGCCGCACGCCGCGCTGGAAGACGAACTCGCCGCTTTCACCGGCTTCGCGCGGGCACTGACCTTTTCCACCGGCTATCTCGCCAATCTGGCCGTGACCCCGGCGCTGGCCGGGCGCGGCGCGGCGGTATTCGCCGACAGGCTGAACCACGCCTCGCTGATCGACGCCATGCAACTGGCCAAGGCCAACGGCGCGGACATCCGCCGCTATCCCCACCTCGACATGGCGGCGCTGGCAGACCAGTTGGCCGCCAGCGACGCCACGACCAAACTCATCGTCAGCGACACGGTGTTCAGCATGGATGGCGACCTCGCGCCGCTGCCGCAATTGCTGCAACTGGCCGAACGCTTCGACGCCTGGCTGATTCTCGACGACGCCCACGGCTTCGGCGTACTCGGCGCGCAAGGGCGCGGCAGCCTCGCCCACTGCGGCCTGCCCGCCAGCGAACGCATCCTGCTCATGGGCACGCTCGGCAAGGCGGCTGGCGTCGGCGGCGCTTTTGTCGCCGGCTCGGCGACGGCCATCGAGTACCTGCTGCACAAGGGCCGCGCCTACGTGTTCACCACCGCCGCGCCGCCGGCCATCGCCTGCGCGCTGCGCCACAGCCTGCGCCGCATCGCCGCCGGTGACGAATTGCGTCGCCAACTGTTCGCCAACATCGCCCGCCTGCGCGCCGGGGCCGCCGGTTTGCCGTGGCAGTTAGCGCCATCAACCACCGCCATCCAGCCGCTCATCGTCGGCGCCAATGCCGACGCCGTCGCGCTGGCGACGGCGCTATGGCAGCGCGGCCTGTGGGTTCCGGCCATCCGCCCGCCGACCGTGCCCGCCGGTACCGCCCGCCTGCGCCTGTCGCTGTCGGCGGCGCACACGGCGGAGGATATCGACGCGCTACTGGCCGCGCTCAAGGAGCTTGCATGAAACCGCTCATCCTGCCCGGCTGGGGCCTTGGCCGGGGGCCGCTACAAGCGGCAGCCGACGCCATCGAGGCCAGCTTCATCGACCTGCCCGGTTACGGCGAAACGCCGCTCGAAACCGATTTCGACCGGGCCGCGGCCAGCATCGCCGAACGTCTGCCGCCCGCCGCCACGCTCGCCGGCTGGTCGCTCGGCGCCATGCTGGCGCTGGCCGTCGCCGCCCGCGCCCCGGACAAGGTCGGCAAACTGCTGCTGATTGCCGGCACGCCCAGCTTCGTCCAGCGCGAGGGCTGGCCGGAGGCCATGCCAGCGGCAACCCTGAGCGAATTCGCCGCCGCCATCGCCGCCGATCCGGCAGCCATGCTGCCGCGCTTCGTCGGCAACTTCAATCGCGGCGACGCCAAAGCCCGGGCGGTGACCACGGAAATATTGCGCCTGGCATCGCCGCTGCCAGCCAGCGAGGTACTGGCAAGCGGCCTCGGCTGGCTGCGCGACGTCGATCTGCGCCGCGATGCGCCGCGCATCGCCGCCCCGACACTGCTGATTCACGGCGCGGCCGACCCCTTGATGCCGCTGGCCGCCGCCCAGACGCTGGCGGCGCTGATCCCCGGCGCCCGCCTGAGCGTGCTCGACGACTGTGCCCACACCCCTTTCCTGTCGCGCCCGGACGATTTTCTCGCTGTGGCGCGCTCGTTTCTGCATGGTTAGGACATTGCTTTGCAACCGACTGATTTTAAATGAGATTTACGACACCCCTCCCCAACCCTCCCCTTCGCCTACGGCGAAGTGAAGGGAGAAAACCCACTACATACCGCTGGTTTTCTCCCTCCCCCCTCGCGGGGGAGGGCCGGGGAGAGGGGGAGGTTGAGGCGGGTTTCAAGCCTGCCTTTACAGAGGATATGCAGCGTATGCAAGCGCGATGGGCGAACCAGCCGCCGTCTCTCTTGCCACCTCCCCCTCTCCCCAACCCCTCCCCCGTGAGGGGGGAGGGGCTTCAAGAGCGCGGACTAAGCCTTTTCGACAGCCTCCTTATAACGAAAAGCAGGAAAAATCGCGTTCGTTATCCAGGTTTCCAGGTAGAAGTCGTGGGAGAAGGGGCTGGTGCATGGTCTTGAATCACCCCACCGCCGACCGCCCCTCCAAAACCCGCGTCCGCCAAGCTTTCGAGCGCGCCGCAGCGACTTATGATGCCGCCGCCGGCATTCAGCGGGCGGTTTGTCACGCGCTGCTGGCGACATTGGCCGACGCCGCGCCGCCAGCAGCCTTGCTCGATGCCGGCGCTGGCACCGGCTATGCGCTGCCGCTCCTGGCCGAGCGTTTTCCCACTGCCGCGCCTTTCGCGCTCGATCTGTCGCCGGCCATGCTGGCGCGTATCGCTGCGCCCTGTTGCCGTCTGGTCGGCGATCTCGAACATTTGCCGCTGGCCGCCGCCAGCCTCGATCTCTACTGGTCGAGTCTGGCCGTGCAATGGTGCGAGTTGCCGCGCGCGCTGGCCGAGGCCCGGCGCGTGCTGCGTCCGGGCGGCCGTCTGGCCGTCGCCAGCCTCGGCCCGGAAACCTTCGCCGAGTTGCGCCAGGCTTTCGCCGGCATCGACGACTATCAGCACACCCTGATTTTCCACACGCCGGAAGCAATCGCCCGCATGGCGCTGGCGGCCGGCTTCACCGATGTGGCCGTCGACCGCCAGCGGCAGATCGCCCATTACCCCGATTTCCGCGCCCTGCTGCGGGCAATCAAGGCGCTTGGCGCCAATCAGTTGAGCGACGGGCGACGGCCGCACCTCATGGGCCGCGCCGCCTTCGCCGCCGCCGAGGCCGCCGCCGAGCGCCAACGCGGCGCGGCCGGCCTGCCCCTGACTTACGATGTCCTGATCCTGAAAGCACACCGATGAAACAGGCTTATTTCCTGACCGGCACCGATACCGGGATCGGCAAGACCTTCATTACCTGCGCCCTGCTCCGCCGCGCCCGCCAGCTTGGCTTCGCCGCCGCCGGCTTGAAGCCGGTCGCCAGCGGCACCGATGCCGCCGGCCGCAACGAGGATGTCGAAGCCATCCGCGCCGCCAGCGGCGTCGAACTGGCAAGGGAAATCGTCAATCCCTACTGCTTCGCCGCGGCCATCGCGCCGCATCTGGCCGCCGCCGAGGCGGGCAGCGCGATTCGCTTCGCGCCGATTATCGCCGCCTGCCAAGAGGCGCGGCAAATTGCCGATTTCGTCGTCGTCGAAGGCGTCGGCGGTTTCCGCGTGCCGCTCGGGGCGGACGGCGACAGCGCTGATCTGGCGGTTGCCCTCGGCCTGCCGCTGATCCTGGTGGTCGGCATGCGCTTGGGCTGCATCAATCACGCCCTGCTGACCGCCGAGGCCATCGCCGCCCGCGGCCTTCGCCTGGCCGGCTGGGTGGCCAACCGCATCGACCCGGCCATGGCGCGCTTTGATGCCAATCTGCAAACATTGGAGAATTTGTTGCCGGCGCCGCTGCTCGGCGTCGTGCCGCACGCGCCGGACGACGGCGGCGGCGCTTCGCTCAATCTGCCCGAGGTCCGTAGGGGCGAATAATTATTCGCCCCTACTCATGCTATCAGCGACACTTTTTCGTCCTGGAAGCGCTGGCGGATGTCCATCACGCTATCCCAGCCGGCGAGCAGAGATTCGACGCAGAGCGGGTCGAAATGCTTGCCGCGCCCCTCTTCGAGGTAGCGGACAGCTTCATTCAGCGGCCAGGCGTGTTTGTAGGGACGCACCGAGGTCAGCGCGTCGAATACGTCGGCCACCGCGACGATTCGCCCGAACAGCGGAATATCCTTGCCCTTCAGCTGATGCGGATAGCCGCTGCCGTCGTATTTCTCGTGATGCGAAATGGCCACCGTGGCGCCGGCGCGCATGATTTCCGAATGGCTTTCTTTGAGCAGCTCGTGGCCGAGGCGGGCGTGCCCTTTCATGACCTCGAATTCCTCCGGCGTCAGCCTGCCCTTTTTGAGCAGGATGTAGTCGGGAATGCCGATTTTGCCGACATCGTGCATCGGCGCCGCTTCGAGAATCAGTTGCTGGGTCGCCTCGTCGAGATCGAGACCGCGGGCGATGAGCTGCGAGTAGTGGGCCATGCGCTGGATGTGGGCGCCGGTTTCCGGGTCGCGGAATTCGGCCGCCCGCGAGATGCGGAAAATCAGCTCGCGTTCGCGCTCGCGGATTTCCCGGGTGCGCTCCTCGACCAACTGAGCCAGGTGCTGGGCGCGGTCGGCAAGGAATTTCTGGCCCTGGCGCAAGGAGAGCATGTTGCGGGCGCGCGCCGAGAATTCGATGCGGTCGATGGGTTTGGTCAGGAAATCGTTGGCGCCGCCGAGCAGCGCCTCGTAGCGGACATCCTTCTGGTCGCTGGCGGTAATCATCAGGATCGGAATCTCGTTGCGCCCGTGCAGCGCCCGGAAGGCGCTGATGAAGCGCAGGCCGTCCATGTCCGGCATCATGTAATCGACGATGATGAGATCCGGCACATGCTCGCGGCACCAGTCGAGGGCCGGCAAGGGATTGTCGAAGAGCACCGACTGGCAATCCCCGAGCTTGGAAACCAGCATCTTGGTCAACGTCAGGTTGATGTCGCTATCATCAATGATGAGCACGGTGTGCATGGGCGGAAGCAATGGCTGGCCTAAAGATGGTCGAGTATATAATGCGCGCCCATGAAACTCCTGTTCGATCTCTTTCCGGTGCTGCTCTTCTTCGGCGCCTTCAAGTACGCCGAAAAACAGCCGGAACAGGCCGCCGACTGGGTCGCCGCCCTGCTCGGCGCGGCCAGCGTCAGCCCGCTGGTGGCGCCGATCCTGCTCGCCACCGTGGTGGTCATCGCCGCCACCGCCCTCCAGATCGCCTGGGTGCGTCTGCGCCACGGCAAGGTGGACAAGATGCTGTGGTTCAGTCTGGCGCTGGTCGTCGTCTTCGGCGGCATGACGCTGGCCTTCCAGAACGAAATGTTCATCAAGTGGAAGCCGACCATTCTCTACTGGGCCTTCGCCATCAGCATGGCCTTTACCGCCCTGGTCATGAAAAAGAACGCCATCCGCGCCATGCTCGGCGCACAACTGACCCTGCCCGAGGCCATCTGGACGCGGCTGAATCTCGCGTGGATCGGCTTTTTCGCCGGCATGGGCGCGCTCAATCTGGTTGTCGCCTTCAATTTCTCGACCGATATCTGGGTCGATTTCAAGCTCTTCGGCGGCATGGGCCTGATGCTGCTCTTCATCCTCGCCCAGGGGATGCTGCTCGCCAAGTACGTCGAGGAAGACAAATGACGCTCTACGCCATCATCGGCGAGGATCGCCCGGATTCCCTGGCGGCGCGGCTGGCCGCCCGGCCAGCTCATCTCGAACGGCTGCGGATGCTGCAAGACGCAGGCCGCCTGCTGCTGGCCGGCCCCTTTCCCGCCATCGACGCGCCCGATCCCGGCCCGGCCGGTTTTTCCGGCAGTCTCATCGTCGCCGAATTCGCCTCGTTGGCCGACGCCCGCGCCTGGGCCGACGCCGATCCTTACGTCGCCGCCGACGTTTATGTCGACGTCGTCGTCAAGCCCTTCAAGAAAGTCCTGCCCGCCTGATGGCGTCCGCGCCGGTAGCCACTTTCGCGTCGACATCGTGGCCGCTATTTTTTCCGGCAAAAACACCCGCGCCCGTCACCGTCTCGTCTATGATGCGGCTGGCGACCTGATGCGCGGTCGCATCCATGCCTTGCGCATCAACACCCGCGCCCCGGCGAAGTATAATTTTTGTTTTTCCTCTCTCCCAAAGGACATTACATGCGCAAAATCTCCCGTTTGGCTGCCCTGCTTGTCGCCAGCGTCATCGTTTCCGCTCCCGTATTGGCCCAGAACAAAACCTACGCCACCGTCAACGGCCAGCCGATCCCGCAATCCGTCTACGACGCCTTCATCACCGAACAGAAGGAGCAAGGCGCCAAGGACGGCCCGGAATTGCGAAACGCCGTGCGCGAGGAACTGATCCGCCGCGAACTGCTGGCGCAGGAAGCCAAAAAACGCGGTCTGGACAAGAAGGACACGGTGCCCGGTCAAGTCGAACTGGCCAAGCAGGCGGTGCTGATTCGCGCCTACCTGGGCGACCACATGCGCGCCAACCCGATCACCGAGGAACGCCTGAAGGCCGAGTACGAAACCATCAAGGCCAATATCGGCGGCACCGAGTACAAGGCCCGCCATGTGCTGGTCGAGAAAGAAGACGAAGCCAAGGAAATCATCGCCAGGCTCGACAAGGGCGAAAAAATCGCCGATCTGGCCAAGCAGTCGAAGGACCCGGGCTCCCGCGACAACGGCGGCGACCTCGGCTGGAATTCCCCGGCCGCCTACGTCAAGCCCTTCGGCGACGCGCTGGCGCAACTGAAAAAGGGCGAACACTCCAAGACGCCGGTGCAGACCGACTTCGGCTATCACGTCATCGCCCTGGAAGATACGCGCCCCGCCAACCCGCCGCCTTTCGATCAGGTCAAGCAGCAGTTGCAAAACCGCCTCGGCCAGCAGCAGATCGAGCAACTGATCAAGACTTTGCGCGAGAAGGCCCAGGTCAACTAAGCCCGCACAGGCCGCATGCCATGCCCACCGACGCCCACCCGCCGGTGGGCATTTTTTTGTTGCTGACGCCATGAATCCATTCCTGCCCAGATTGTTTCGCCAGCTTTCGCTGCTCGCCCTAGCCGCCCTTTGCCTGAGCGCCTTGCCGGCCCGCGCCGAGGGCGAAGATGCCCTGTCCGCCGAAACAGCGGCAATTCTGAAAATACGGGAGGGCTTGGCCAATCTCACCGATTACATGGCGACCCGGCCGGATCTTTTCCCCCTGCGTCCGCCACCGGCCAAGCGCGTGCTGACGCCCGCGCAAAGCCAGGAAGCGCGCGATCTCTGGGCGCGCTTTCTCGATTACCAGTTGATGCTCGACGCCGCCTGGCAACGCCTGAGCGAGCGCGACGAAGCGAATGACAAGGCGCGTTTCCGGGCTGCCTACGCCGCCTTCCTGACGCGCTACCGTTACGCGCTCGAATTCATCCGCCTGGCCGACGCCGATCCCGCCATGCGCGTCGCGCTCAACGAACCCGTCGGCGAAATCGGCCTGCCCGAGCGCGGCTACGCCGATTTCAAATTCCGCTTCCTGCACGTGGCGATGGCGGGAGAATTCGCCTCGCTGGCCGCCCGCTACACGACCAAGATCGGCACGCGCCGCGTTTGCAAACAGATGAAGCCGCTGGACTGTGTTTTCGCCCAGGACGAACCCTATCTCTGGGAAGCCGGCAGAGCGCACGGTCTGCTCAACACCCTGCGCAATGCCGGGCAAATCGCCCAGGATGGCGGTTCGGAGCTGATCTTTCCAATCCAGAAGGGCATTTCCGAATGGATGGGGCAAACGCGGGTGAGCGGCGGCGAACAATTCCTCATCAGCGCCGAACAAATCGCCGCCCTGCGCCCCCGGCTGCAACCCGGCGACATCCTGCTCGAACGGCGGGAATGGTATCTCTCCAACATCGGCCTGCCCGGATTCTGGCCGCACGCGGCGCTGTACATCGGCGACGCGGAGGAACGCAGCGCCTTTTTCGCCACCCCGGAAATCCGCGCCTGGCTACAGACGCAGGGCATTGCCGACGGCAACTTTGAAACCCTGCTGCAAACCCGCCAGCCAGCCGCCTATCGCCTCAGCCAGAAACCCGATGACACCGGCGCCATGCCGCGCATCATCGAGGCAATCGGCAAGGGCGTCAGCTTCACCTCGCTCGAACATTCGGCAGCGGCGGATTCCCTGGCGGTGCTGCGGCCACGTCTGTCGCGCCTGGAAATCGCGCGGGCGCTGCTCAAATCTTTCGATTACGCCGGCCGTCCCTACGATTTCGACTTCGATTTCCGCACCGACGGACAACTGGTGTGCACCGAACTGGTATTCAAATCCTACCGCCCGGAAAACGACCGCCAAGGCCTCGTCTGGCCCCTGAGCAGCGTCGCCGGCCGGCCGGTGCTCACCGCCAACAATATCGTCCGCCACTTCGATGAAACCTGGCAAACCCCCGCGCAACAACTCGACCTGATAGCCTTCCTCGACGGCAACGCCCGTGCCAACCACGCCGAAGAAAGCGACCTGGAAACCTTCCGCGCCAGTTGGCGCCGGCCGAAATGGCATATTTTCGCGCAGGAAGACGCTCGCCACGAGCAATAATGCGTTGATCTGCAAGCGGCTGGCGACCGCCCGGGCCAGCGAAGTTTTCGGACGCCGTCCCCGCCGCGCCGCAAAATTGATGCAGGTGATTGCCTGATCGTTTGCCGCCGTCTACAGTCCGGCCGCATGAGACTCTCCTGTCTGCCGCTGCTCGCCGCCTTGTGGCTACCGGCGCCGTTGCGCGCCGCGCAGCCGCTGCAACCCTGGCTCGATGTGGCGCCGGCCGGCAGCGTGCTGAAGCTGCCGCCTGGGGTTTATCGCGGGCCGGCGGTGATCGACAAGGCGCTGACGCTGGATGGCGGCGGCCAGGTGGTGATCGACGCCGAGGGCCACGGCACGGTGCTAACCGTGCGCGCCGACGGCGTTACCGTGCGCGGCCTGACTCTGCGTAACAGCGGCGAATCGCACGATGCTCTGGACGGCGGCCTGATGGCCGAGGGCAATGGACTGCTGATCGAGAACAACGTGATCGAGGAGGCGCTGTTCGGCATTTCCTTGCATCGCAGCAATGGCAGCGTCGTCCGCGGCAACCGCATCCGCTCGCGTGCCGGCGATCCGGCCGATCGCGGCGACGGCCTGCGCCTGTGGTACAGCAGCGGCAATCTCATCGAGGGCAACGACATCGCCCAGATTCGCGACATCACTGTCAGCAACGCGCCACGCAACCGCTTCGTCGGCAACACCGTGCGCGACAGCCGGCGGGCGCTGAATCTCTTGTTCGCCAACCGCACCCTGATTATCGACAACCGCTTCGAGCGCAATTCCACGGGCATTATCGCGCTCAATTCCGACGGCATTGTGATTCGCGGCAATCGCATCACGCACGCCATGGATCCTTCCGGCGCTGGCGTCGCGCTCAAGGAAACCTCGGCCGCCCTGGTCGAGGGCAACGAGATCGTGCATTGCGCTCACGGCATCATGGCCGATTCGCCGATGCACCCTCTCAATCGCATCGTCTTCATCGGCAATCGGCTTGCCCACAATGTCACCGGCGTTTATTTCTACGGCGCCAAGGGCGGTCACATGGCGATCGGCAACACCTTTCTGAGCAATTTGTGGCCGGTCATTATCATCGGCGATGGCGATCCGATGAACGATGTCTGGTGGGGCAATTACTGGGACAGCTACGAAGGCTTCGACCGCGACGGCGACGGCTTCGGCGATCAGCCGCACGAATTGCTCGCCTATGCCGACCGTATCTGGATGGAGACACCGGCGGCGCGCTTTTTCCGCAATTCGCCGGTGCTGGAACTGCTCGATTTTCTTGAGCGTCTGGCGCCCTTCGCGGCGCCGACGCTGATCCTGCGCGACCCGTCGCCGCGCATGCGGCGTTCACCCTAGCCAGTCGCGCATATCCTCGATCAGATCATCGACCGCCGCCAGAGACAGGCCGAACAGCGGGCAGGCGTAGGGCGCGGCCTTGTGCCATTCCTGCAAAACCGGATCGTTGGCTTGCAGGCGGATGATGTGCTCGGCCAGCACGCTCACGGCGATCAGCAAGCGCCCGGTCGACGACAGCGTCCCCGGCCGGTTGAGCGCGGCATAGTCGTGGTGGTGCAGGATGGCGTCACCCACCTCGCTCGGCAGGCGCCAGCGACGGGCCAGAAAATAACCGACGATGGCGTGATTGGTGCCGAGATGGCGATCCTCGATATCGGTGAAGCAGCCCTCTTCGCAGGCGTTGGCTTCCGCCAGCACCGAGCGGACCTGGGGAAAACGCTTCATCAGGAGCGGAATACCGCAATCGTGAAACAGCCCGAAGGTATAGGCGATATCGGGGCGGACGCAGCGCAGGCGGCGGGCCAGTTCAGCCGACAGGTGCGCGGTCAGCGCCGAGGTTTCCCAGAAGCGTTCCATCGACGCCGCCGAACCGGCATCGGCCAGAGCGACTTTCAGCAGTTTCCAGACAACCATGTTGAACAACTGCCGAACGCCCAGAATATTCAGCGCCTGAACGATCGAGGCGATCCTGTGGCCGCCAAAGGCCGGGGAATTGGCTACCTGCATCACATGCCCGGCGAGAGCGACATCCTGGCCGATCAAACGGGCAACCTCCCGCTGATCCATCGATTCCTTCCTCAGTTCGCGGTTGATGTCCAGCAAAATGACCGGGCAGGGCGGAATATCCACGCCGTTGAGCAGTTTTTCCAACTGTTTTTCATCGGGAAGCACATTCATCGGGCAAGCTCCAGGTAACAGCTGCCGCAAATGATACCAAAGTCATAGCTGATACGCTTCACCACCGCCCTGCATGGTCAGCTCGACCACTCGCCGCGTCAGATGCGGAGCGAACAGCTCGATCAGGTCGTAGTCGTGGCGGCGCAGGTAGATGCCGCGACGCAGGGCCAGGCGGGTGGTGTTGGACGCGAACAGGTGGCCGGCATCGAGCGCCGCCAGGCCGCTGTCGCGCTGCGCGTCGAAAGCCAGCGCAGAAATGATGCCGAGGCCGAGGCCGAGATTGACGTAGGTCTTGATCACATCGGCATCGAGGGCGGTGAACACAACGTTGGGCGCCGCGCCAATGCGCTCGAACGCCTGATTGATCCGCGACCGCCCGGCAAACGCCGTGTCGTAGGTAATCAGCGGCCACTTCACCAGTTCGTGCAGCGACAAGGGCTGCGCTTGCAGCACCGGATGGCCGGCCGGCGCGATCACGCAATGGCTCCATTGGCGAACCGGCAGGGTAATCAGTTGCGGATAGCGGTCAAGCGCCTCGGTGGCGATACCGATGTCGACATCGCCGGCCAGCAGCCATTCGGCGATCTGCGTCGGGCTGCCCTGATGCATTTCCAGCTTGATGCCGGGATGGCGGGCGACGAAATCGCGCACCACGGGCGGCAGCGCGTAGCGGGCCTGGGTATGGGTCGCCGCCAGCACCAGGCGGCCGCTGTCGCCGGCCGAAAAATCGGCGCAGGCGCGCTTGAGATTTTCCGCTTCGGCGAGAATGCGCTCGGCGATCTCGACCACCGCCCGCCCCGGCTCGGTGAGGCCGGTGAAGCGCTTGCCGCTGCGCTCGAAAATAGCCACCCCAAGCTCGTCCTCCAGCAGCCTGACCTGTTTCGAGATGCCCGGCTGCGAGGTATACAGCGACTCCGCCGCCTCCGAGACATTGAGCCCCTGACGCCGGATCTCGACGATATAGCGCAATTGCTGGAGTTTCATGGTGCAAGAAGGCTCATTGCTTGCCACTCATGTTGCCACGCCCGGAGGATGCCGATGAAAGCGCCTCGGATAGCGGTCATTTGTCATTCCCGCGGCCATGCCCGGTGCCTTTCTCCGTAGCGGCCAGGATGCCGCGCAGGATATTGATTTCGCTCCTCTCCAGCCGCGCCCGGTTGAACAGGCGGCGCAATCTGGGCAGCAGGCGGCCGGGTTGGGCCGGGTTGTAGAAGCCGGTGGCGGTCATTACCGTTTGCAGATGGGCGAGCAAGGCTTCGTTTTCCTCCGCCGTCGCCAGCGGCGAAGCGGATGGCGTTGCCGTCCAGTCGGCGGGCTGCTGTCCGGCGAAGGCCGTCATCCGGCATTCGTAGCACAGGAGTTGCACCGCCGACCCGAGATTGAGCGAAGAGAAAGCGGGATCGGCGGGAATGGCGGTCAGCGCCTGACAGCGCGACACCTCATCGTTGTCGAGGCCGGTCGTCTCGTTGCCGAACACCAGCGCCACCGGCCCCTGTTCCGCCTCGGCCAGCAGGCGCGCCACGGATTCGCGCGGCAGTGCGGATGGCGGCCCAAGGTCGCGCCGCCGGGCCGACAGGGCCAGAGCGAAGACGCAGCCGGCCAGCGCCGCGTCGAGCGCCTCGACGACCACGGCCCGGCGCAGCAGATCATCGGCGCCGGCTGCCCGGGCATCGGCCTCGGCGGCGGGAAAATGCTTTGGCGCCACGAGGTAGAGTTCGCTCAGGCCCATCGTCTTCATCGCCCGCGCCGCCGCGCCGATATTGCCGGGATGACTGGGCCGGCAGAGCACCACGCGGATGCTTGAGAGCAGGCGTTCCGGGTTCATGATGTAAAATTCCGTTTTTGCCAATATTGAATCGGGCGGTCCAGGCCGCCCGACCGCTCTTTCAGCCCATGCATCCTGCACTGAACATCGCCATCAAGGCGGCGCGCCGCGCCGGCCAGATCATCAATCGCGCTTCGAACGACCTCGATCTCCTGAAGGTCTCGGCCAAGCAACCCAACGATTTCGTCACCGAAGTCGATCAGGCCGCCGAAGCCGCGATCATCGAAACCCTACGCGAGGCCTATCCGACCCACGGCATTCTAGCAGAGGAGTCCGGCCGCCACGCCGGCAAGGGCGACGAGGAATACCAGTGGATCATCGACCCGCTCGACGGCACCACCAACTTCATCCACGGCCTGCCGCAGTATGCCGTTTCCATCGCCCTCGCCAAGGGCGGCGTGCTTGAGCAGGCGGTCGTCTTCGATCCCTGCCGCAACGAACTGTTCACCGCCAGCAAGGGCGGCGGCGCCTTCCTCAACGAGCGCCGCATCCGCGTTTCGCGCCAGGCCAAGCTGAACGCGGCTCTGATCGGCACCGGCTTTCCCTACCGCGTGTTCGACAAGGCCGACCTCTACCTCGACATTTTCAAGGAATTGACGCGGAAAACCGCCGGCCTGCGCCGTCCGGGCGCCGCCTCGCTCGACCTCGCCTATGTCGCCTGCGGCCGCTACGACGGCTTCTGGGAATTCGGCCTCGCCCCTTGGGACATCGCTGCCGGCGCCCTGCTCATCGCCGAGGCCGGCGGCCTGATCAGCGACCTGCGCGGCGAAGCCAGCTACCTTGAAAGCGGCAACGTGGTCGCCGGCACGCCCAAGGTATTCGCGCCGTTGTTGAAATTGATCGGGGACAAATTGCCGGAGTCCGTGCGCGGCTGATCGCGGCGGCGCGAACGCTTACGCCGCGCGCATGGCGCGGTGGCGAGCGAGCGGCAAGACAGCCCTGGAGAAAGGGTCGCGGCGGGCTACCCAAGCGACGGCTTTCCGGGCGGCGGAACATTTGCGGCCCAGGGCGCGCTCCCCAGGCGCCCTGCCCACGCAACGCCGCTCAGGCGGCGTTGCAGCCGGGACGACGCACGCAGTAGATGGCCCAGAGCGCGCGCATGAGGCGCATGACATTGTCGTCGGCCAGGCGATAGTAAACGTGCCGGCCTTCCTTCTCGGTGCCGACCAGCTTCTCCTGGCGCAGTACGCCCAATTGCTGTGACAGCGTCGGCTGGCGGATGCCTGTCGTCCGCTCCAGTTCGCCCACGTTGAAGCGGGCGCCGGCCAGCCGGCACAACAGCAGCAGGCGATCCTCGTTGGCCATCGCCTTGAGCAGGGCGCAGGCCAAGGCGACGTTCCCGCACGCATTCTCAAGCGCCTCCGGAGCGGAATTTTTTCCGACAACCGGGGCGACGCTTCGCATCGCCGAAGAGCAGGGATGCTCTTCGTGCCTCTCCATCTTTCTCTTCATATCCATGGTCACACCACTTGTTGGTTAGTCAGTAAGATTTCCAGGCCAGCATCCGCACCGTTGATCGCGCTCGGCGCGATCACGTCGAAATCCATGCCGGCGTCAGCGTAGTCGGCAGGAATCGCGCCGCCACCATCCTTGACGGCGACGCCATCGACGCGGGGTGCGGAATCATCCGTAGCGACCGCATACCCGGTCAGCAACTGCGGAATGTCGATCAAGGCCGAATAGCTGATCAGATCCGAATAATCGACCAGATCGCAATCCGGCTCATTCCCGCGGACATCGGCCCAGCCGTCGCCAGCGGCGAGCAGCTTGCCGAGCAGGAGGCCTTCATGGCCCAGCGCGCCCATGTCGGACAGCCCTTCGCTGTTTCCGCTGGCGTCCGCTTCCCCCATGGCGTACTCACGCCCATTGGCGGGAACGGCCTTGCTGCCGTCGGGATTGAATATGGTCTGGACGATATGGCCGTCGGCCTGCCAGGCGACGACCATACGCCCATCGTCAAGCTCCGTGAGGACGGGCGCGTTCGCGCCGCCCTGTAGCGCGGCGTTGGTCGGAATCTCGCCGCCAACCATGTTTCCGCTCTTGTCGAAGCGCTGCATATGGATATCGTGCGTCCCCGCGTCGTCCCGCGAAGCCCAGCACACCGCCATGTCGCCGTTCGCCAAGGTGGCGGCGGCGGGAAAGTCCAGCTCGCCATCCATTGCGCCAGCGACAATAGCCAGTTCGATGGCCGGCGTCAGCGGCGTGGTGTCGATGCTGATGGTGATCGCACAGGATTGTTCGCTCTCCTTACCGGCGGCATCGGTCAGCGTATAGCTGAAATCATGGACGCCATCGGCCAGATCGACATCCGGAATCAGCGTGCCCGTTTCCGGATCGTAGTTCGCGGCCACCACCTCGCCATCGACATAGAGCGTCGGCTTGTCGGTCTGGCCAACGCCAATGTGGATGCCGGGCCGGGTGTCGTCGGTGGTCGTCGCGCTGTCGTGCTCGGGGCGGATATGAATCATGGAATCCCGGGGGACAAAATCCGTGTGGCAGCCCAGCGCCTCGATCACGCTATCGGTCGAAACATGGATTTGCGTCGCCCCGCTCCAGGTTTGCTGTGCACTCATCCAAGGCTTCCTCATTCAGACATTTTTGATGTCACGCCTAACTGTTTTTTTTGATTATACGCAAATTTTGCAGTAATTGCCATTAAATTTAATTTTAAACAATTTAGTAAACAACATAATACAAACAACTTAACTATCATGTTTAACAAATTCATCTATTTAGAAACAATACCGCAGAATGCAAAGCATTCACCCTGCACCAGTCGCCGGCAGCATCGTATATTTTTGATTTAAACAAATACATCTCTAAACCTGGTTTCCGAGACCTGCGGGAAAATCAATCTCCCCACCGTCATTGCATGCGACAGCGAGGGAGAAAGCTTCCCCGCCGGCCTGCACCAATGGCCCACAACAGTATATGATTGAATCAAAATTTATGCGGATTTCAGGGCCAGTCGCAACCTCTTGCCCGGCGTGCGCCCGGCAGGACGCACGGCTGCGCCTGGATGATTGAAGCCACTTCGGGCGGCGGAAGCGTCTGCCGGCAAGGACGAAATCCCGGCCGGCAGGCGCACAATCGCCGCTCAGCTATTGCTGCAGGCATGGCCGCGCACGCAGTAGATATTCCAGATCGTGCGCATGAGCCGTACCACATTGTCATCGGCCAGACGATAGTAGACGTACCTGCCATCCTTCTCGGCTGCCACCAGCCCTTCCTGGCGCAACACGCCCAGTTGCTGCGACAAGGTCGGCTGGCGGATGCCCGTCACCCGCTCCAGTTCGCCCACATTGAGGCGCGCGCCGATCAGGCGGCACAGCAACTGCAGACGATCCTCGTTGGCCATCGCCTTCAGCATGGCGCAGGCCCGGGCGGCGTTCGCACAGGTGAAGTCGGGCGTCGGCGGAATGAGAAGTTCCAGCTTGGCGCTCTGCGCCGCCTGAATGCAGGGGTGCTCTTCGCTCCCCTTATTCCCGCTTTTCTTCATATCCATGCTTACACCACGATCTGATGGTTGGCCAACAAGGTTTCCAGGCTGACTTCCACGCCATTGAGCGTGATCAGCGGCGCGAACTCCCCGCCAGGATCGCCGTCCAGATTGATCAGGATGGTCGTGTTGCCGCCGCTTTGCTCGGCCTTCAGATAATCCATGATGTGGTCGCCGGCATCGATGACGGCGACGCCATCGACATAATGGGCAGGGCCATCCGCATCGGGCGTATAACCGACCAGCAGTTGCGAAATGTCGATCCGATCCGAATCCGGCGCGCTGTTATCGACGGGGCCGACCGTGAAGCCGTTGACCTGATCGTGACCATTGCCGCCGGTTGGATCATCCTGAACCAGGAGGTTGTAGAGCAGCGTGTCGTGGCCGACGTGAATCAGGTTGAAGGTATCGTTGCCGCCGCTGCTTTCCAGGACATCGCCGTCCGCGTCGCCAGCGATTGCGGCGCTGGCCTTGCCATGCGGAATGTTGTCGCCCTCGCCGCCGCTCATCCCCGATATTTCCATCAAAAGGGATTGCCCGTTGCCCGGCGTGCCGGCGCCGCTGACGGTCGGCGTCGTGTCGTCCGTCGTCGCGCCTTTCTCGATCGGCCCGGTCACGCTGCCGGAATCGTCCACCACCAGGGTGGTGGCCGGCGCCGCCAGCGCGTCGCCGACCAGTTTGAAGTCCCAGGGCGGCGTCCCTTCGCCTATGTTGCCGGCTGCATCAATGGGCCGCGCCGTAAAGCTGTGATCGCCCGGTATCAGCGGCACTTTGGGAGTGAAACGCCAATGACCGTCAACGACGTCGGCTCGTCCCAGATAGCTGTCGCCATCGTAGATGTCGACGGCCACGACTTCGCTTTCGGCCTTGCCGCTGTATTCCGGCAGGTTGTCGTCGGTCTCGCCGCCAGGAACAATGGTGCCCTGAATGTCGCCAACGTCGTCGTAAAGATCAAGGTCGCTCAGCGTATCGCTGCCGGGCGCTTCGGTATCTACCTTGAAGTGGGCGCCAGTCCCGCCCGAGGTGTTGCCGGCCAGATCGGTCTGGCTCACGATGACATTGTGCGCGCCATCGGCCAGCGCCGCGCCCGGCACATAGCTCCACACGCCGGTCTCGCTGTCCGCCGTGACATCGACTTTCACGCCATCGATGTCAATGTGCACCGTCGCGCCCGCCTCGGCCAGGCCGCTCAGGGTCGGCCGGTTGTCGTTGGTCAGCCCATTGTCGGGTATCGGCCCATTGACGATGCCGCCTTCCACATTGTCCGTGACCACCAGGGTCGGCGCTTCGACCGTGGCATCCACCACAAAGCTGCTGCTGGTCGTCCCCGATACGTTGGCGCCATCGCGCATGCTGAGGACGAGATCGCTCCCCTCGCGCGCATAGTTAGCAACATCCGAAGGCTTGGCATGAATTACGAAATCCGTGTGACGCTCCGATGCCTCGATCACTCCATCGGCCGGAATATTGATCTGCGTCACTTCGTTCCAGTTCTGATGCGTGTTCATCCTACGACTCCTATTTCAGAAATTCGTCGATGTTTCTATTTAAAACCGTCAATTCTTTTTCTTTTTGATTATACGCAAACTTTGTAGAAAAAATGTTATTAAATATGTTTTTGGAGTATTTAATAAACAATATAATATATAAATACATTTTGTTTTGCTTTAATAACCCCCTCTATCCAAAAAAGTGATTACCGCCATGCGCAAGTCATTCACCCTTGCATCTCGCTGACATGAAACAGCTTCCCGGAGAGATTGCCGCTTTGCGCCGCCAAGCCGTGCCATACGGCCATTCCCAGCCGGCGACCAGCAGTCGGGGCGGGGGGATTGGCACGGTACATGGATGCCTCGAAATGCTTGCAACGAATAGATCGGCGTTTTACGGCAACGGCAACGAAAGCGCCTCGACTTGCAAACCCAAACGCAACGGCAGGCCGATTCCGGGCATTTCAGATGTTTTATCAAATACCGTGAGTAAAATTGATATAAATATCAACCTCAACAATATCTTTTGAATTGCCTGATTTCGCCAAGCAAAGGAGCCTCAATAAACACATTTCAAAACGGAAACGAAATCGCGCGGATCGACATGCCAATTCGCGCTGTATTTGCGGCATCGGAGCGGCACACGGATTTCGTGATCCACGCCAGCCCCTCGCGTATGGCCCATTCCGCGCGAGGTCCGCACCTAGGCCTGTCTCGCCCGCTAACCCCCCGTCATTACCGCCGACGCAGGAATGACGGATGAGGCTGCCTACGGCCTTGCCCCTGCGGGCAGGTAAGGAAAACAGTGCGTCGAGGAGGGCTTGGGACACTCATGAGCCTGTCCCGCGGCGCGTCCCTGCTTCAGAAAGCCGTCGTTAAAAACCCGCCGCCCGACTGCTGACACGGTCGCGTATGACCTCGGGAGGCCCGCTCCGCCCCGGCAAAGTCACGGATACGGAGTGGCGGTCAAGCGCTGACGAAACGCCCGTCGTTGAGGTGCAGCACGCGGTCGGCGCGGGCGGCCAGGGCGGGGTCGTGGGTAACCATGATGAGGCTGCCGCGCTGAGCGCGCACCCGTTCCAGCAGCAGCTCGAACACCGCTTCGGCGGTGTGGCGGTCGAGATTGCCGGTCGGCTCGTCGGCCAAGAGGCATGAAGGCGCGGTGACCATGGCGCGGGCAATGGCGGCGCGCTGGCGTTCGCCGCCGGACAATTCGCCGGGCCGGTGATCGAGGCGGTGGCCGAGGCCGACGGCGTGCAGCATGGCCGCCGCCTGTTCCAGCGCCTCGGCGCGCTTCAGCCGACGGATCAAGAGCGGCATGGCGACATTTTCCAGCGCCGAGAATTCCGGCAGCAGGTGGTGAAACTGGTAGACGAATCCCAAGTGACGGTTGCGCCAGTCGCCGCGCGCTGCCTCGCCGAGCGCCGAGAAATCGCGGCCAGCCAGCGTGACGCTGCCGGAAGTCGGCGCGTCCAACCCGCCGAGCAGGTGCAGCAATGTGCTCTTACCGGAACCGGAAGCGCCAACCACGGCGACCGTCTCGCCGGACGCGATGTCGAGATCGACACCGGCAAGCACCGGCACTTCCAGCCCGCCGCCGCGAAACACCTTGCCCAGATTGCGGGCGCAGAGGAGGGTTGTTTTCGTCGGGGCCGTTTTCGTCGCGCACGGCTTCGGCGCGATTGACGGCGGCGGCAAGCGCCTTGCCGACCTCCGCCACCAGGAAATCATCTCACTCATAGCGCAACGCCTCCGCCGGGTTGACCCGCGCCGCCCGCCAGCTTGGGTAGAGCGTGGCCAGGAGCGCCAGCGCGAAAGCGATCAGGGTGACGCCCCAGACATCGCCCCATTGCAGTTCGGAAGGCAGGTCGGAGATGTAATAGACCTCCTTGGAGAGAAACTGCACGCCGAGCAGGCGCTCGATGGCCGGCACTACCACGTCGATATTGAGCGCCAGCGCGACGCCGCCGACGACGCCGAGAGCCAGGCCGATGAAGCCGACCAGCGCCCCCTGGATGACGAACACCGCCATGATCGACGGCGGCCGGGCACCCAGCGTGCGCAGGATGGCGATGTCGGCCTCCTTGTCGGTCACCGCCATGACCAGCGTGGACACCAGATTGAAAGCGGCGACGGCGACGATCAGCGAGAGGATGATGAACATCATGGTTTTTTCGATCTGCACGGCGCGGAAAAAGTTGGCATGGCTTTTCGTCCAGTCGTGCAGCCAGGCGTCGGCACTGATATAGCCGACCAGTTCGCGGGCGATGCGCGGCGCCGAAAACAGGTCGTCGACCTTGAGGCGCACGCCGCTCACGCGGTCATCCATTTGCAAGAGGCGCTGCGCGTCGGTCATATGGATCAAGGCCAGACCCGAGTCGTATTCATACATGCCGATCTCGAAAATGCCGACGACGCGGAAAGACTTGAGGCGCGGCACCAGACCGGCCGGCGTCACCGTGCCCTGCGGCGCGATCAGCGCCACCTTGTCGCCGGTAAAAACGCGCAGCGAGCGGGCCAGATCGCCGCCCAGCACAACGCCGAACTCGCCCGGCTGCAGCGCATCCAGGCTGCCGCTGCGGATGGCGTGGCGAAAATCAGCCACCTGATCCTCACGATCAGGCAGGATGCCGCGCACCACGGCGCCCTTGACGCCGCCATCGCCATTAAACATCGCCTGCGACTGAACGAAAGGCGCCGCCGCCCGCACCTCCGGGTGCCGCAAAGCCTCCGCCGTCAGCCTCGACCAATCCGCCAGCCCGCCGCCCATGCCGGTGATCTCGATATGCGAGACGACGCCGAGGATGCGCGTGCGCAACTCCTTCTGAAACCCGTTCATCACCGACAGCACGACGATCAGCGCGGCGACGCCAAGGGCGATGCCGAGCATGGAAGCCAGCGAGATGAAGGAAATGAAGTGATTGCGGCGCTTGGCGCGGGTATAGCGCAGACCGATCAGCAGTTCGTAAGGCAGGGCCATGCGGGGACGGGATGACGGCAAAGACGCTATGTTACATGGAGAACGCCCCCTGCCCGCGCCATCGCGCCGAACGCCACGATGGCGGGTGGTAAAATGCTCGCCCGCTTCCGGCATGGCCGGCATCCCTTCCCTCATCGTGAATCCACCGTGCGCCTGACCCTGCTCGTTCCCGAACTGCTCTGGCCCGAACCCGGCGACCGGCAGACCCTCGGGGATCTGCCGCTCCCCGCCTTCGAGTGGCTGGCAGCCCGCGCCGCCTGGCAGCGGCAGCCCGCACTGCCGTTCGAAACGGCCCTCGCCCGCTGCTTCGGCCTCACCGACCCGGCCTTCGCCGCCCTGCGCCTGCTCGGCGAGAAAACCGGCGCGGCCGCCGCTGACGGCCATTGGCTGTGCGCCGACCCGGTGCATCTGCGCTTTCACCATGAGCGCATCATCCTCGCCGACGGCGGCGCCTTTGCCTTGACCGAGGACGAGGCAAAAGCATTCGCCGCCGCGCTCAATGGCGAATTCGCCGATATCGGCGAATTCCATGTCGCCGCCGCCCGCCGCTGGTATCTGCGCCTGCATCCCACCGCCCCTGCCGGCGCCTGCCGCCATGTCGCCGCGCCGCTCTCGGCGGTCGCCGGTCGCCGCGTCGACAACGCCCCGAACGAGGGCGATCCGACCTTGATCCGCTGGTTAAGCGAAGCGCAAATCTTTCTCCACGGTCACCCGCTCAACGCCCGCCGCGAAGCGGCCGGCCAGCCGGCGATCAACAGCCTGTGGCTGTGGGGCGGCGGCCGCCTGACGCGGCCGGAACATAGCCCCTTCACCGCCGTCTGGAGCAACGACCCGCTGGCCATTGGCCTTGCCCGCGCCACCGGCGCGCCGACGCAACCGCTGCCGGAGAACTTCGCGGCGCTCGCCCGCCAGACCCCACCGGGCGGCCATGCGCTGGTCGTTCTCGACAGCCTCCTGACGCCGGCCATTTACGAGGATGGCGAAACCTGGCGGCAGGCGTGGCGGGCGCTCGAAACCGACTGGTTCGCGCCGCTGCGCCAGCAGCTTGGGCGCGCGGTGCGCGGCCTGGAAATCGTCGCCCCGACCCGCCACGGCAAGCTGCAATGGTCGCTTTCCGCCCACGACCGCTGGCGCTTCTGGCGGCAAGGTAAAGCTTTGGCGGCTATTTCAAAAAACGCTTTGCAACCAAATGATTGAAATGCGATTTACGACACCCCTCCCCAACCCTCCCCTTCGGGCTTCGCCCGAAAGGGAGGGAGAAAAACCGGCAGCCTGCGTGCGCCATGGGTTTTCTCCCTCGCTTGAGGCTGTCGCAAAAAACCCGACGCTCCCCTCTCCCCTCGCGGGAGAGAGGCTTCTTGAGCGAAAGTCCCCATGACCCACCTCGTCAACCGCCCCGTGCCCGCCCGCGCCGCCTGGCAGCTTGAACAGCAGGGCTTGCATCCGCTGCTCGCCCGTCTTTACGCCGCTCGCGGCATCACCGACAAGAGCGAACTCGACTACGACCTGAAAGCCCTGCTGCCGCCCGCGGCGCTGACCCATGCCGACGACGCCGCCCGTTTGTTGGCCGACGCCATCGAGGCCGAAGCCCGCCTGCTCATTATCGGCGACTACGATTGCGACGGCGCCACCGCCACGGCGCTCGGCATGCGCGCCCTCAAGGCGCTCGGCGCCGATGTCGATTTCCTGCTGCCCGACCGCTTCAAACTCGGCTACGGCCTGTCGCCGGAAATCGTCGATCTCGCCGCCGAACACTCGCCGGATCTCATCATCACCGTCGACAACGGTATCGCCAGCATCGAGGGCGTCGAGCGCGCCCGCCAGCACAGCATCGCCACCCTCATCACCGACCACCATTTGCCGGCGGCGACACTGCCGGCGGCGGATTGCATCGTCAATCCCAACCAGCCGGGCTGCGCCTTCGCGTCCAAGAACATCGCCGGGGTCGGCGTCATGTTCTATGTGCTGCTGGCGCTGCGCGCCGAATTGCGCGAACGCGGCCATTTCGCCGAACGGACGGAACCCAATTTCGCCAGCCTGCTCGATCTGGTGGCGCTCGGCACCGTCGCCGATGTCGTCAAGCTCGACCACAACAACCGCATCCTCGTCAGCCAGGGCTTGAAGCGCATGCGCGCCGGCCACTTGCAGCCAGGGCTGGCGGCGCTGTTCAAGGCCGCCGGGCGCGACCCGGCCAAGGCCACGGCGATGGATCTCGGCTTCATCCTCGGGCCGCGCCTGAACGCCGCCGGGCGGCTGGCCGACATGCGCCTGGGCGTCGAATGCCTGCTCACCGACGACCCGGTTCGGGCGCTGCAAATCGCCCAGCAACTCGACCAGCTCAACCGCGAACGGCGCGAAATCGAGGCCGACATGCAGGAACAGGCACTGCACCTGCTCGAAAAACTCGAAACCAGTGCGGACGACAGCGCCCCCGGCATCGCCCTCTTCGACGCAAGCTGGCACGAAGGCGTGGTCGGCATCCTCGCCGCGCGCATCAAGGACCGGCTGCATCGCCCGGTATTCGCCTTCGCGCCCGGCGAAAACGGCATCGTCAAGGGTTCCGGCCGTTCCATCCCCGGCCTGCACCTGCGCGACGCGCTCGACCTGCTGGCCAAGCGCGCTCCCGGCCTGCTGCTGCGCTTCGGCGGCCACGCCATGGCCGCCGGGGCGACCCTGCGGGCCGAGGATTTTCCCCGCTTCGCCGCCCTCTTCGCCGAAATCGCCGGCGAACTCGTCGATCCCGCCGCCCTGACCCGCACCCTGGACACCGACGGCGCTCTGGAAGGCGGCTACTACGCGCTGGAAATCGCCCGCCTGCTGGAAAACGAAATCTGGGGCCAGGGCTTCCCGGCGCCGCTGTTCCTGGACGAATTCGCCGTCGAACAGCAGCGCGTGCTCAAGGAAAAACACCTCAAACTCCGGCTACGCAAGGACGGCGCCCGAGTCGAGGCGATCCAGTTCAATTTCACCCGCCAGCCCGGCCCCACCGCCCGCCTCGCCTTCCGCCTCGCCATCAACGAATACATGGGCGTCGAAACGCCGCAGTTGTTTGTTGAGTATCTGGAATAGCCGCCCGCGCATTATTGACCTTGAAGCCGACGACGACGATGGCTTGCAGACTGTCGTGCTTCACCTCGCGCTGAACGGTTCTACTGCTCTCGCTCTGAACTATTAAGTATTTCTTAATGGCTGCCTCCGGTTCCAATTCCCGGTCGGTAAAGATGCGCTTCAAGTGCTGGCTAATGGCAGGCACGGACACATCGTAGAGCGCGGCTCACTTCGGGCGAAAGCTGCCAATTTCTCCAACCGGCGGTTGGAGTTTTGTGCATCACCATCATGGCTTCCGCTTCTTCACTTGCCCTGCGGCGCCCGTTCTTGGCAGGGTTTTTCTGCGTTTCTCGACTTGCTTCACCGGCTGCGCGATGGCCGCCTCGAAATCCTGTTCAACCCGCGAAGGCACAGCCAACGCCCTTTGTTGATATGTCAGATATGCCGCTTCCGCCTTGGCTTGCGCAACTTCCGCCGACACCTTGCCTGCGTTGGTCAAAATATCCTTGCGCGTCATGCGCAAGAAGTTGTCCAACTCCGCAGCCCAATCGCGCATTGTCATCGGCTGCCGTGCCTGGGCCTGCAATTCGGCGACTTCGATATAAGCGGTGACGATACGGTTGAGCGTTTCCAGCTCGCTCTCGTTCAAATAATTCTTGGCGATACTCACATCGGCCTTGCGTACTGGTCCGCCTTTTGAGGCAGCGGGCCAATTGGTCAATCCCATGTTCGGAACATCGGCGTCGGCGCGCAGCGCGATCAATTCGGCAGCGGTATGGCCGTGTGCGGCCCAGTGCATCTTGTTTTGCACGGTCGCAAAGAATTGCCGGGAAATTTCCGTGTTGGGTTCGTAATCAATGCTGGTGGCGTAAATGTCGAGCACCTTGCGCCAGAACACCTTTTCCGAAGAACGGATGTCGCGGATACGCGCCAGCAGTTCCTCGAAATAAGTGCCGTCCTGGCCCGCCTTGAAGCGTTCATCGTCCAGCAGGAAACCCTTGGACAAATAGCTTTTCAAATGCTCCGTGGCCCACTGGCGGAATTGCGTTCCCCGGTGCGACTTCACCCGGTAGCCAATGGCGAGCACCATGTCCAGGTTGTAGGACTTGAGGCTGCGGCTGACCTGCCGGCCACGCTCCTCTCGAACTTGTAAGTACGGCTTACAAGTTGCCGCTTCCAGCAACTCCCCGGCCCCGTAGATGGCGCGAATGTGCTGGGTGATGTTTTGCGGCGAGCTTTGGTACAGATCGGCCAGTTGCTGCTGCGTCAGCCAGATCGATCCGCCTTCCAGCCGGATCTGGATGCGCGCCTTGGCGTCCTCGGTCTGGTAAAGCAGGAATTCGCCTTGCCCGGCAGCCTGTTCGACAACCTGGCGACCCGTTGGGGCCGGTTTACTCGTCGCCATCGGCATCCTCCTCATCGGCGGGTTCGGCGTCATCGTCGCCCAGCGCGGCGAGGTCGGTGTCGCTGACGGCATCGTCCGGGCCGGGTTGCCAGCCGCGCACGTCCACTTGCCCGGTCACGGCATCAGCGATCAGGCGGTCGCGGTATTCGCGGATGAGGGTGATTTCGTCGTTGGCGCGGGCGATGGCTTCGTCGAGTGGTTGGCATTCGGCGGTGATCCAGCGGCAGATGGCTTGCTGCTCTTCTACCTGAGGGATGGCGCAAAGTTGAGAGCGAACAATCGTCGAGTTGAGCAACGGCTGTGCAGTTCTGATTGCATAACGATTGAAGTCGATCCATCGCAGTAGATGTTCAAAGAAACCAAGATCAATCTTGCGCAACGGAATCACTCGTAGAGCATGCTCGGATGCCCAGAATTTCCCGTCGACACGATGTATGCAACCGCACTTGGCGCCAACCCGTCCAATCAAGAGCATCGGGCCTTCGCAATTCGATTTCTTAGTGAATCCTCGGCGACCATTTCCACCATAAATGGGATAGCCGATCTCGGTCTCTTCAGAGGCATGGATCATATCGCCGCTTTTAACGCGAAGAACACGCCGCAAGGGAATAACTTCCCAATGCTCCGGCACCTCGCCCAGCCATTCGACGCCGGATGACTTGAGCTTGACCGACGCATCGAGGCCGCGCGTGACGGCGTGGTCGATGATGCGCAGTTTCTGTTCGGTTAGCAACCCAATCAACTCGCGCTTGGCCTTGATGAAGCGGGCGATGTGCGCATCCTGTGCACGCAAGTAGGCGACGATCTGGTCTTGTTCGGGGCGCGGTGGTTGCAGCAGCGCAATGTCGAGAAACTGATTCGGATACAGACGCAGCCGCGAAGAACGGATGCCGGTCGAACGCCCGGTGTATTCAGCAACGTAGGCACGGGTACGTAACAGATAGTCGAGATAGGTCGGGTTGAAGTTGTCGGCATTGTGCGGGCGATACACACCATAGGCCGGACTGATGATACCTGTGTGCCTGCTCGTGCCCAACGCAGCCATCCACGCCCACAAGGTGTTCACCACAATGTCACCAGGGCGGCACAGCTTCGAGCCGATGTAGCTTGCCGCCTTGAACATGGTCACGTTCTTTTGGCTACGCGGCGTGATGCCTGTTAAGTGCGAAACAGACAGTAATTCTTCCTGCCCGGTTTTCGAGCGTTCGTCCACCTCGCGGAAAAAAGTCTTGGCGCGCTGCTCGTTCCAATGTTCAGGCACAAGCGGCAGCCAGCGCATTCGTGCTGTTCTATAGTTCGGATACGCCGCCGCCATTACGCCGCCCCCACTATTTTGTGCAGTAGACCTTCGGTCTGTTGCTCCAGCTTCAGAATGTCGGCGCGGATTTCCTCTAGCGAACGCAGCGGCGCGGGCTGGTAGAAGTAGCGGGCAAACGAGATTTCGTAGCCAATCTGCGTTTTTTCGCCGTCGATCCATGCATCGGGCGCGTGCGGCAGCACTTCGCGCTCGAAGAAGGCGTCGATGCCGCCGGGTTCTTTCAGCGGCACCTGCTCGGTGTCGCGTAGTTCGCTGTCGGGTTCATATTCAAGCTTGAAACGATCCTTGCCCACGGCTTCCAGATACACGCCATCGAAGGCCGTCAATTTATGCACGATGGTTTTTCCGTCCACGATTTCCAAACGCGCGCCCTTGGTAAAGCCCGGCTCGAAGACTTCGTTTTTTCCCATCCGGGTGCGTTTGGCGATAACTGGCGGCGCAGTCTCGTCGCGCCAGCTCACGGCCTTGAAGATGGCTTTTTTGTCCGCTGCACTGGGCTTCTCGTCGTGCATCTTCATGGCCGCGTCGAACTTTTCGCGGAATACGTTGTGGTCGTCGAACACGGCGTCGCCGAGTTCTTTCTGCGCCAGCAACGCGAGATCGAGCAATGCCTTGTCGCGTAGCCACGTTGCAGCATCGAGCAGTTTCTTGCGGCGCTTTTCGGGTATGGCCTTTTGGGCGGGCGCGTTGTCTTCGTCGTCGCTGCCCTCGTCATCATCGCCTTTCAACCATGCTTCGATTTCAGCTTTCAGTCTGGCGAAGTCGGTGTAGAGCCTGTCGCCATACCGAGCGTGGATTTCAGCGCGCAGCGCCTCGTCGCCGCTGGCAAAGCGCAGGGTTTCGATGGCGCTGGTTTTCAGCTGGCTTTTCAGGCGCTTTGGGCGCTCGACAGTGATCTTCCAGTAGCCGAAGTCCTGCGTGTCGAACCATTTGGATTCGGGCGCCTCGCTATGTTGCCCCCTCTCCCCCGGCCCCTCTCCCACAAGGGGAGAGGGGAGATAGAGGTCGAGGATGCGCTGGATGTTGGTGTCGGCCAGTTCGCAATTCTTTTTGCCGAGGTTGCGCCGCAGCGGCGCGAACCATTGGCTGGCGTCGATCAACTGCACCTTGCCCTTGCGATGTTCGGCCTTCTTGTTGGCCAGCACCCAGATGTAGGTGGCGATGCCGGTGTTGTAGAAGATGTTGAGCGGCAGGGCGATGATGGCTTCCAGCCAGTCATTTTCCAGCACCCAGCGGCGGATGTTGCTTTCGCCCTGCCCCGCGTCGCCGGTGAACAACGCCGAGCCGTTGTGGACAAGGGCAATGCGGCTGCCAAGCGCGGTGTTGTGCTTCATCTTCGACAGCTTGTTGACCTGAAACATCAACTGCCCGTCGCTTGAGCGAGTGATGAGCTTGAATTCCGGATCTCCGCCGTGGTTGACGATGAAACGCGGGTCGCTGAATCCCATTTTGCCGCCCATGCGATCCAGATCGGTTTTCCAGCTCTTGCCGTAGGGCGGATTTGAAATCATGAAGTCGAAATCACGCGCGCGGAACTGGTCGGCGGAGAGCGTGGATTTATCCGCGCCGCCGACGATGTTTTCGGCTTCCGCACCCTCGCCTTTGAGCAGCAGATCGGCCTTGCAAATGGCGTAGGTTTCGTCGCTGATTTCCTGCCCGAAGAGGTGGATGGAGACTTCCTTGCCGTGCGCTTCGGCCAGTTCCTGCAAGGATTCTTCCGCCACGGTCAGCATGCCGCCGGTGCCGCAGGAGCCGTCGTAGAGCGAATAGGTGCTGGATTCGATGCGCTCGGCCACGGGCAGGAACAGGAGCTTGGCCATGAGCTTGACCACGTCGCGCGGGGTGAAGTGCTCGCCCGCTTCTTCGTTGTTTTCTTCGTTGAAACGGCGAATCAGTTCCTCGAACACGGTGCCCATGCCGTGGTTGTCGAGCGCGGGGAGCTTGACGCGCCCGTCGGCATCCTTGACCGGCAGCGGCGAGAGGTTGATTTCAGGATCGAGAAAGTCTTCGATCAGGTAGCCGAGAACGTGGGCATCGACGAGCTTCTGTATCTGGTTGTGAAAATTGAACCTGGCGAGAATTTCCTGCACGTTGGGCGAGAAGCCGTCGAGGTAGGCGATGAAGTCTTCGCGCAGGCGCTGCCCGACGGCGCTGGATTTCAGCTTGGCAAGGGTGAATTCGGAGACATTGTAGAAAGCCTGCTTCGCCGCCATGCGCAATGCGCCATCCTGCTCGGCGATCCTGTGCGCGTCGAGAAACTTCTTTTGCTCCAGCACGGCCTGCTTGGTGGATTCCAGCACGGCATCGAGCCGCCGCAGCACGGTAAACGGCAGGATCACATCGCGGTACTTGCCACGCACATACACATCGCGCAGACGATCATCGGCAATGTTCCAGATGAAGTCGGCGATCCATTTGATTTGGGATTGGTCTTGGGATTTGGGGGGCATGGGGGGGTTCTCTATCTGTCGTCTTGATTCAGCCGGGGGCGGGTTTGAAACCCGCCCCTGCATTGGTGCTTTCTTGGCTCTCCAGCATCAAGCTCCTATCCGCAGCGGCTCAGGCGATTTCATTCCCGTCTGATACGTCGCATCAAACACCACATCCGTCAACCACCGCTTGAAATTCTGGTTGTCGCTGAACTGCTTGAATAGCTCCGTATGATCGGAGAGCAATTCCAGCACCACGCGGTTGAGCGCCTTGTCGTGTTCCAGCTTGGCGTTCTGCCGGTCCGAATTGGCCTGCGCATTCTGATAAGCCTTGTCCCGCGCCACGCGCGCCGGAATTTCCTCGGCGATGACCTTGCCGATCTTGTCGGCGTCTTTCCATTCGATATTGCCGAACAGATCGTTGAACGCCTTGATGATGTTCGAAAGTTTGTCTATCTCCGGCTCGCCCATGCCGCCGCCACCGCCGGGCGGGACGGGTTCGACCGTGGCGTCGGCATCGTCCATCGCCATTTTGAGCGCCGCCTGCGCTTCCACGCGGTAGCTGTCCATGTCGATGGCTTCCAGCACGCCTTTGGAGAGGTCTTCTTCCTTCGGCGCGGGCAGTTTCGGAATCAGGAAGTTCAGGAAGATCGACAGCTTTTCCCACGCCGGATGCCCATAACCCAAGATCGCGGCGAGAAAACCGTAGCTGCGCGCGAACGCCTTGGCGCTGCCCTTGAAGGCCACCTGACCATCTTCGTCGAGCTTGTCCCTGTATTCCTCCACGCACGCATCGAGGATCGGGTCGAGCTTGTCGCGCTCGGCGCCGCTCAGGTACAGCGTCACGAGGTCTTCCACCTGTTGCCAGCCATATACCTGCTGACCGTCGAGTTCAGCCTTGAGGTCGTGCAGTTTGTTGGCGTCGGTTTCGCCCGTCTGGATGGTGGCGCGGTAGTAATCCTGAAACGCCTTTTTCACCGCCTCGGCGTTGTCGGCAAAATCCAGCACGAAGGTATCGTGCTTTTGCGGATGCGCGCGGTTCAGGCGCGACAGCGTCTGCACTGCCTGCACGCCGGCCAGCGGCTTGTCTACGTACATCGTGTGCAGCAGCGGCTCGTCGAAGCCGGTGACAAACTTGTTGGCGACAATCAGGAAGCGATACGGGTCTTGCCTGAGGTTGTCGGGGATGTCTTTGCTCGGGAAATCGTTGAGATCGGCTTCGGTCTTTTTCATGCTGCCGATCTCGAACTCGCCGGAATAGGCGACGATGGCCTTGTACGGGCTTTTGCTCCGGGCAAGGTAATCCGACACCTCGCGCCAGTAGTCGATGGCCCGCGCGATGCCGTTGCACACGATCATGGCCCGCGCCTTGCCGCCGATCTTCCGGGCGCCGATCACCTGCTCAATGAAGTGATCGACCATGATTTCGGCCTTGCGGTGGATGGCTTTGTCGTGCGATTCGACGTAGTGACGAATTTTCTTGAGCGCCCGCGCCCTGTCGAAAGCCGGGTCGTCAGCCACCGTCTTGGCGACGCGATAGAAGCTGTCCACCGTGGTGTAGTGGGCGATCACGTCGAGGATGAAGCCTTCATGTATCGCCTGCTTGGTGGTATAGGTGAGTTCTTCCGGCGAGCGGAATTGCGCTTTGTCGCCAACCACGGTTTTTTCGCCGAACAGTTCCAGCGTCTTATTCTTGGGTGTGGCGGTGAAGGCGAAGTAGCTGGCGTTGGAGAGCATCCGCCGCGAGGCGATGCGTTTTTCGATTTCGGCGTTCACCGCATCTTGCGTGGCGTCTTCCTCGAAGGCTTCTTCGCCGCCGAGAACACGGTGCATTTCTCCCGTGGTCTTGCCGCCCTGGCTGGAATGCGCTTCGTCGATCAGCAGCGCGAATTTCTTGCCCGACAGGTCGCCCAATTCATCGAGGATGAAGGGAAATTTCTGCACCGTGGTGACGATGATCTTGCGACCCGCGTGCAGGAATTTTCGCAGTTCTTCCGCATTGTCCGAATGGCCGAGGATTGAGGCTACATGGTCGTAGCCCTTGATGGTTTTGTGAATCTGCGTATCCAGCGCGCGCCGGTCGGTAATGACGATGATGGAATCGAATTGCGCCACCATCGGATCGGCGGCAGTGCGCAACTCCACCAACTGGTGCGCCAACCACGCGATGGTATTGCTCTTGCCACTGCCCGCCGAATGCTGGATCAGGTAACGCTTGCCGACGCCATCCTCACGGGTGCGGCGCAGCAAGGCGCGCACAGTGCGCAACTGGTGAAAGCGCGGGAATATCTGCTTGCGTTTTTTCTTTTTCTTGCCAGCGGCATCGGCTCCCTCTTCATCCACCATCTGCGCGAAATTCTCGACGATATTGGCCAGCGACTCCTTCAGCAAAACTTCTTTCCACAGGTAGTCGGTTTTCAGGCCATGCGGGTTGGGCGGGTTGCCCGCGCCACTGTTCCAGCCACGGTTGAACGGCAGAAACCACGAAGCCTTGCCCTTCAACTCGGTGCAAAAACCCACCTCGGCGTCGTCGAGCGCGAAGTGCGCGATGCACCGCCCCAACTGGAACAGGAGTTCTTTCGGGTCGCGCGTGGTCTGGTACTGGGCGATGGCATCGGCAGTCGTCTGCTTGGTCAGCGAGTTCTTCAACTCGAAGGTAAATACCGGCAGGCCGTTGATGAAGATCACCAGATCCAGTTCATTGCCGGAGTCGTTGCTGTAGCGCACCTGCCGCGTGACGCTGAAGATGTTCTTGCCAAAGGCTTCGGCGGCAGCGGTATTGCCCGGCGTGGGCAGAAATTTGTACAGATCGACCTTGGCAGCCTGATGGCTCACCCCCTTGCGCAGTACATCGACCACGCCGCGCTTGGTGATCTCGCCCTGCAACCGGTGCAAAAACTGCGTGCGCTCAATGCCTTCGACAGCCAGTTTCAGCGTTTCCACCACCTTCGGCTGCGTGGCCTGCAAAAAGGCCAGCAGTTGCACGGTGTCCAGCGCCACGTCACGGTTGTAGTCCGACGCACGGCCCAGCACATAATCGCCCGGCGGGTAGATAGTCTCAGGCTCCTGCGCACCATTCGCGGCAACGGGCGGATGCTCGCCAATGCCCGTCAGATGGCGCGCAATCAACTGTTCCAGAGCCTTTTCGCTGGTGTCCGTGGGTTTCATGCGTCGCCTCCCTTGTGCGCGCCTGGATTTTCAAAAAGTTGCCCAATTCTCCCACAGCGATCTTCCGGTGCGGCGCGGTATACTATTAGGTTTTCGCAAGGCAGGAAGACCATGGAAGCCGAACAACTGAATCGTATCGCCAACCAACTCGACGATCTGGCGCAGCGCGCCGCCGAGTTGCGGAGGTATCTTTGACTACGACCACAAACGCGAACGCCTGACCCTGCTCAACCGGGAACTGGAAGACCCGGGCATCTGGAATGATCCGAAGCGCGCCCAGGAACTGGGCCGCGAGAAGAAGGCGCTGGAGGACGTGGTGCTCGTCCTCGAAACCGTGGACGGCGGCGTCAAGGATGGCCGCGAACTGTTCGCCATGGGCCGGGACGACGGCGACGACGACACCCTGCTCGCCGTCGATGCCGACAATGCCGAACTGGAAAAGAAGCTGGCCGAGCTTGAATTCCGCCGCATGTTCAGCAACCCTTCCGACCCCATGCCCTGCTTCCTGGAAATCCAGGCCGGAGCCGGCGGCACCGAAGCGCAGGACTGGGCGGCGATGCTGCTGCGCATGTATCTGAAATTCGGCGAGAAAAAGGGCTTCCAGCTTGAGGTGATGGAAGAATCAGAAGGCGACGTGGCCGGCATCAAGAGCGCCACCGTCAAATTCACCGGCGACTACGCCTACGGCACGCTGCGCACCGAAACCGGCATCCACCGCCTGGTGCGCAAATCGCCCTTCGATTCCAACGCCCGCCGGCACACCAGTTTTACTTCGGTGTTCGTTTATCCCGAGGTCGACGATTCGATCGAGATCGAGATCAATCCCGCCGACGTGCGCACCGACACCTACCGCGCCTCCGGCGCTGGCGGCCAGCACATCAACAAGACCGATTCGGCGGTGCGCCTGACGCACATTCCGAGCGGCATCGTCGTGCAGTGTCAGAACGACCGCTCGCAGCACCGCAACCGTGACGAAGCCTGGCAGATGCTGCGCGCCCGCCTCTACGAGCTCGAATTGCGCAAGCAGCAGGCCGAGCAGCAAAAGCTGGAAGACGCCAAGTCCGACATCGGCTGGGGCCACCAGATTCGTTCCTACGTGCTCGACCAAAGCCGCATCAAGGATCTGCGCACCAACCACGAAACCGGCAACACCCAGGCCGTGCTCGACGGCGACCTCGACGATTTCATCGCGGCCAGCCTGAAGCAGGGCGTGTAAGAGCGATTTTGATTCAAGACCGGACAAAACTGGATTGCTTCGCTGCGCTCGCAATGACGGCTGTTTTTCCAGCGTCATTGCGAGGAGCGGAGCGACGAAGCAATCCAGAAGCGGCATTTGCAACAAACCGCTCTCACCGCCGTAACCGCTGCGCAACATGAACGGCCAGCTTCTCACCGACCTGCCAGCCTTCGGCGGCGACGAGCAATTCCGTGAGCTGCTGGCCCGTCCCGGCCTGCGTATCGAGCGCATTGTCTCCAGCGGCCAGTGCAGCCCGCCCGGTTTCTGGTACGACCAGGCCGACGGCGAATGGGTCGTCATTCTGCAAGGCGAAGCCAGGCTGCGCTTCGCCGACGAGCCCGAAGCCCGCCACCTGCGGGCCGGCGACAGCCTCGACATCGCCCCGCACCGCCGCCACCGCGTCGACTGGACGCCAGCCGGGCAGCACACGATCTGGCTGGCGGTGTTTTACCGCCCTTGAGCTACTTGCGAAGGCAATCTCAGGAAAGGCGCGTTGCTTGCGCTCTCCCTCGCCCCGCCGAGCGGGGCGAGGGAATCAGGGTGTCGGGAGACTTTCGGCTTGCAGCACATTCATACGACCGCCCTGAGAACTACTTCCGTATCGCCTGATTCCGCCCGGAAAACTGGTCGCTCAAGCGCATCGCGCCGTCGGCGAAGCTGCCTTTGGGATTGCTGGCGCAGTAGCGGTTGATGTAGTTCTCGATGGTGCCGCTGGAGATGACCGAGACCTGCTGCCTAGGCAGGGCGTAGTTGTGGCCGCTGAGAAAGCCGCGCAACCAGGCAACATGGGTAGCGTGCTGGTCGGGATCGCTTTTGCCCGCGCCCCAGGCGGCGCAGGACATGTCGCCGAAGCCGATGATATTCTGCGCCGTTGCCGGCGCCATGCCGAATTGCAGGCTGGCGGCGGCAACGGCCGCCAGTCGGATGAGTTTTGCCACGCGCAGCTCCCTTGTGTTCAGGCCGCCAGTGTATATGCCCGGCGTCAAGGGCGGCAAACTTGTCCCGACCTGCCCGAATGGGCGAAAATTCAGGGTTACACGCGCTTGCCCGCAATCAATTCAACATCCAAGGATTTTTCATGTCCAACGCCGAACAGCAATCCCCGCTCCCGCCCGACGAGAACCACATCATCGCCGAGCGCCGCGCCAAGCTCGCCGAGTGGCGCAAGACGGGCCGGGCTTTCCCCAACGACTTCCAGCGCGAGAATACCGCCGCCAAGCTGCACGAGGTTTACGGCGACAAGAGCGCCGAGGAACTGGAAGGCTTGCCGGTCGCGGTCAAGGTCGCCGGCCGGATGATGTTGAAGCGCGTCATGGGCAAGGCTTCGTTCGCCACCTTGCAGGATTTGTCGGGCCGCATCCAGATTTACGTCGCCCGCGACCGGGTCGGCGAGGAAGCCTACGCCGCGTTCAAGAATTGGGATTTGGGCGACATTCTCGGCGTGGCCGGCACCCTGATGAAAACGCGGACCGGCGAGCTGTCGATCCAGGTCAGCGAAATCCGCCTCCTGACCAAGTCGCTGCGCCCCCTGCCGGACAAATTCCACGGCCTGGCCGATCAGGAGTTGAAATACCGCCAGCGTTACGTCGACCTCATCATGAACGAGGAGACGCGCTTCACCTTCCGCGCCCGCTCGGCCATCGTCGCCTCGATCCGCAATTACATGTGCGGCCACGGCTTCATGGAAGTCGAAACGCCGATGATGCACCCGATCCCCGGCGGCGCGGCGGCCAAGCCCTTCGTCACCCACCACAACGCGCTCGACATGCGGCAGTTCCTGCGCATCGCCCCGGAGTTGTACCTGAAGCGCCTGGTCGTCGGCGGTTTCGAGAAGGTTTTCGAAATCAACCGCAATTTCCGCAACGAGGGGCTTTCGCCGCGCCACAACCCGGAATTCACGATGATGGAATTCTATGAGGCGTATGCGAATTACCACACGCTGATGGATTTCACCGAGGGCCTGCTGCGTCATGCCGCGCGCGAGGCGCTGGGGCGCGAGGTGTTCGTCTATCAGGGTCGCGAACTGGATTTGTCCAAGCCTTTCCTGCGCCTGACCATCAATCAGGCCATCCAGCGCCAGCACCCGGAATTCACCGACGCCCAACTGGCCGACGCCGACTGGCTCAAGGCGCAGATTCAGGCTTTCGGCGAGAAGATCAAGCCGGGCGGCTTGGGCAGCCTGCAATTGCAGTTGTTCGAAGCCTGCGCCGAGGCACAGTGCTGGGACCCGACCTTCATCATCGACTACCCGGTCGAAGTCTCGCCGCTCGCCCGCGCTTCCGACAACAACCCGGAAATCACCGAGCGCTTCGAACTGTTCATCGTCGGCCGCGAAATCGCCAACGGCTTCTCCGAACTCAACGACGCCGAGGACCAGGCGGCCCGCTTCCTGGAACAGGCCAAGGCCAAGGAAGCCGGCGACGAGGAGGCGATGTATTACGACGCCGATTTCATCCGCGCCCTCGAATACGGCCTGCCGCCAACCGGCGGCTGCGGCATCGGCATCGACCGCCTGATCATGCTGCTCACCGATTCGCCGGCCATCCGCGATGTGATTCTGTTCCCGCAGATGCGGAAGGAATGATGGATTTGTAGGGGCGAATAATTATTCGCCCCTACGCCGCTGCCGTGGATAAGCTCCAGCCCGCCCAACTCGCCTTCACCGCCGACGGCACGCCTTTCTCCCCCGTCTACGGCGATGTTTACCACTCGGCCCACGGCGGGCCGGCGCAGGCCCGTCATGTTTTTCTCGCCGGCAACGATCTGCCGGCGCGCTGGCAAGACCGTCACCGCTTCGTCATTCTCGAAACCGGCTTCGGCCTCGGCCTGAATTTTCTCGCCACCTGGCAAGCCTGGCGCGACGATCCGCGACGCTGCCGGCGCCTGCATTTCGTTTCCAGCGAAAAACACCCCTTCACCGCCGCCGACCTCGCCATCGCCCACCGCGCCTGGCCGGAATTCGCCGCCCTGGCCGAGGAATTACAGCGGCGCTGGCCGCCGCTGACGCCGGGCATGCACCGCCTGTACTTCGCCGATGAGCAACTGGTATTGACCCTGCTCTTCGGCGATGCCGCGACGCAGCGCATCGACGCTTCGGTCGACGCCTTCTATCTCGACGGCTTTGCGCCGGACAAGAATCCCGAATTGTGGACGCCGGAGCTGTGCCGGGGCTTGGCCCGTATCGCCGCGCCCGGCGCCACGCTGGCCACCTGGTCGGTTGCCGGCGCAACGCGGGCGGCGCTGGCGGAAGCCGGATTCGACCTGGAAAAGCGCCCCGGCTTCGCCGGCAAGCGGCAGATGCTGACGGGGCGTTTGCGCTCGCGCCGGCCGGAACGTCACCCGCCGCCCGCCGAGCGGCGGGCCATTGTCATCGGCGCCGGCATCGCTGGCAGCGCCACGGCCCACCGCCTGGCCGCCGCCGGCTGGCAAGTCAGCGTGCTGGAACAGGCGGCCAACGCTGGTTGCGGCGCTTCCAGCAATCTGGCCGGCATGCTGCGCCCCTTGCCAAGCGCCGATGACAACCGCCTGTCGCGCCTCACCCGCGCCGGCTTTCTCGCCGCCCGCGCCCTGCTCTCGACGCTACCGGCGGCCCGCTGGTCGGCCTGCGGCGTCCTGCATCTGGCCCGCGATGCCACACACGAGGCGCAACAGCGGCGCGCCGTCGAGCAACTGGGATTGCCGCCTGATTTTCTGCAATTTCTCGACCACGAAGCAGCCAGCCAACGGCTCGGCCAGCCGGTGAAAACCGGCGGCTGGTGGTTCCCGATGGCCGGCTGGGTTTCTCCGCCCACGGTCTGCCGGGCGGCGCTGGCCGCTTTTCCCGAGCGCATCGCCTGCCGCTTTTCGACCCCGGTTGCCCGGCTTGAAGCAAAAGCCAGCGGCTGGCGGGCGCTGGCCGCCGACGGCAGCCTGTTGGCCGAAGCGCCGGTGCTGATCATGGCCAGCGGCGCCGCCGCGCCGCGTTTCCCGCAATTCGCCTGGCTGCCGCAACGCGCGGCGCGCGGTCAGGTCAGCCACCTGCCGGCCAGCGCCCTATCAGCCAACTTCGCGGCGCTCGACACCGTGCTCTTTCAATACGGCTACGCCCTGCCGGAAATCGACGGCGTGCGCCTGATCGGCGCTTCCAGCGCCTACGACGACGAAGCCGGCGAACGGCTGGCCGACCACGCCGACAACCTCGCCCGCCTGCGCCTGACCCTGCCCGATTTCGCCGCCGACATCGAGCCGGAAACGCTGACTGGCCGGGTCGGCTTTCGCCCCATGTCGCCGGATCGCCTGCCCATCGTCGGCCCCGTGCCGCAGCCGGACGCCGCCACCACGCGCCGCCGCCCGGGCGACCTGCCGACGCTGCCCGGCCTGTGGTGCGTACAGGGCTTCGGCGCGCGCGGCATCGTCTGGTCGGCGCTGATGGCCGACCTGCTGCTCAGCCGGTTGGAAGGCGAGCCGCTGCCGCTGGAAAGCGATCTGGCCGATGCCGTGCATCCCGGCCGCTTTATGAACCGTAGGGGCGAATGATTATTCGCCCCTACACGCCCTTGACCGGCAGCGGCTGCTAAACTGTTTGTTTTCCCCAAAAAAAACCAGCGAAAGACTTCCCCAATGAAAATCGAAACGCTCGCCGTGCACGGCGGTTACACACCCGATCCGACCACCAAGGCGGTCGCCGTTCCCATCTATCAGACCACCTCCTACGCCTTCGACAGCACCCAGCACGGGGCCGACCTGTTCGACCTGAAGGTGGCCGGCAACATCTACACGCGCATCATGAACCCGACCCAGGATGTGCTGGAAAAGCGCGTCGCCGCGATGGAAGGCGGCATCGCCGCGCTGGCGATGGCGTCCGGCATGGCCGCCATTACCGCCGCCATCCAGACCATCGCCCAGGTCGGCGACAACATCGTCACCTCCAGCACCCTGTACGGCGGCACCTACAACCTGTTCGCCCACACCCTGCCGCAGTACGGCATCGAGGTGCGCTTCGCCGACTACCGCGATCCGCAGGCTTTCGAGAAGCTGATCGACGACAAGACCAAGGCCGTGTATTGCGAATCCATCGGCAACCCGCTCGGCAACATCACCGATTTCGAGAAACTGGCCGAAATCGCCCACCGCCACGGCGTGCCGGTCATCGTCGACAACACCGTGCCCTCGCCCTACCTGTGCCGCCCCTTCGAGCACGGCGCCGACATCGTCGTCCACGCCCTGACCAAATACCTGGGCGGCCACGGCAATTCGCTCGGCGGCATCATCGTCGATAGCGGCAAATTCCCCTGGGCCGAGCACAAGGACAGGTTCAAGAACCTCAACGAGCCGGATGCCTCTTACCACGGCGTCGTCTACACCGAGGCGCTCGGCCCGGCCGCCTACATCGGCCGCGCCCGCGTCGTGCCACTGCGCAACATGGGCGCCGCCATCAGCCCCTTCAACGCCTTCCTCATCCTGCAAGGCATCGAAACGCTGGCCCTGCGCCTGGACCGCATCTGCGCCAATGCGCTGAAAATCGCCCGCTTCCTGCAAGACCACGCCAAGGTCGGCTGGGTCAATTACGCCGGCCTGCCCGACCACAAGGATCACGCGCTGGTGCAAAAATACCTGGGCGGCCGCGCCTCCGGCATCCTCACCTTCGGCGTCAAGGGCGGCCGCGAAGCCGGCGGCAGGTTCCAGGACGCGCTGCAACTGGTCACCCGCCTGGTCAATATCGGCGACTGCAAAACCCTCGCCTGCCACCCGGCCACCACCACGCACCGCCAGTTATCGCCGGAAGAACTGACCAAGGCCGGCGTCTCCGAAGACATGATCCGCCTCTCGATCGGCATCGAACACATCGACGACCTGATCGCCGACCTCGACCAGGCGTTGAAGGCGGCTTGAACGGCTGGCGGCAACCGGCTGTGAATAACCGATCATCATGAAAAATGACGCTACCGGCCGTAAAATCATTATCATCGCCGGTCCCAATGGGGCGGGGAAAACAACTTTCGCCCGCTCTTTTTTGCCTGCCGAGGCACAGCTTCCGCGTTTCGTGAATGCTGATCTGATCGCTGCTGGACTTGCACCGTTCGCGCCGGAGACAGCGGCTATCAAGGCAGGCCGTCTGATGTTGGAAGAAATTGAACAACACGCGCAACGTGGCGAAAGCTTTGCTTTTGAAACAACGCTATCCGGCTTGGGTTATCTGCGGCATATCAGACAATGGCGTGCGCAGGGGTATCGTGTCAGCCTGTTCTTTCTGAGTCTGCCCAATGTCGAAACAGCCATTGCGCGCGTGGCCGAACGGCTGCGCCAAGGCGGTCACGATATACCGGAGCCGGTCATCCGTCGCCGGTTTGCCGCAGGCTGGAAAAATTTTGAACTGCATTATCGCGATGCCGTGGATGATTGGGTGCTGTATGACAACTTCGGCGCCACGCCAATCATGCTGGAATGGGGAGAAAACTCATGAAACCAGAGGAACTGTACAAGGCCAAAAACCCGGACTTGCGCGCGTCGCTTGCGGCCATGGAGCGTGCGGCGGAACTGGCTCGCCAGACGGCGATACAAACCAACACAGCCATCATCGTGGTACAGGATGGCAAGCTGGTGCGTATTTCTGCCGAACAACTGCGGGAAGAAAAGAAAGGCTGATGAATCCTCTACGCCCTGCGTAGGGAATTTTGGCTGATATACAACCGCCATTGTGCAAAATTTGAAGGAATGGGCTGAATGCCAACACTGAACTGGATCGGCAAGGAGGCCGTTGTCAAGCATCACAAGGAAGTGCCGTTCCGCCTGCTGGAGCCGGTGGCGGAACTCTCCTGCGGCGCGGCGGATTCGGGCAATCTCATCGTTCAGGGCGACAACCTGCACGCGCTCAAGGCGCTGCTGCCGCGCTATGCCGGGAAGGTGAAGTGCATCTACATCGACCCGCCCTACAACACCGGCAACGAGGGCTGGGTTTATAACGACAACGTCAACAGCCCGGAAATCCGCAAGTGGCTGGGTGAAGTGGTGGGCAAGGAAGGCGAGACGCTGGACCGGCACGACCGCTGGCTGTGCATGATGTATCCGCGACTGGTGCTGTTGAGGCAGTTTTTACGGGAGGATGGGGCGATTTTTGTTTCCATCGACGACAACGAGGTGGCGACGCTGCGGTTGTTGATGGATGAGATTTTTGGGGCACGAAATTTCATAACAACTATTTGTTGGATAAAAAGGGTTTCCCCTGCAAACGATGCGAAATTCTTTAGCAGCGACACAGAATCGATTGTGATCTATGCAATGCGATCATCACAATGGGCATTGAACCGCCTACCCAGAACAGAGGAGCAATTAGACAACTACAAAAATCCAGATGCCGACCTGCGTGGCGCATGGAATTCCGTCACCTACACATGCAATAAATCCTGTGACGAACGACCCAACCTTTACTATCCAATTCGCCATCCGACAACAGGTGAGGATGTTTGGCCTAAGAAAACAGCGGTTTGGAAATTCAATGAAGAAACGTATCGAAGGCACCTGGCAGAAAAATGCCTGTGGTGGGGAAAGGATGGAACTGCACAGCAGCCGCGGCTGAAAAGGTTTTTGAGCGAAATGGGCAATGTAGTTCCGCGGTCTTTTTGGAGATATGAAGATTGCGGGCACACACAAGAAGCTCGCAGTCAACTTTTGGACATACTGCATGAGAGTTCTTTCGGGACACCCAAACCAGCTCGTCTTATCCAGCGTATTCTTCAGATTGCCAGCGACACAGATTCACTGATTCTTGACAGCTTCGCAGGCTCCGGCACCACTGCCCACGCCGTGCTGAAACAAAACGCCGAGGACGGCGGCAACCGCCGTTTCATCCTCGTCGAGATAGACGAAAACATCGCCCGCAATGTCACCGCCGAGCGCGTACGCCGCGTCGCCCTGAATATGACAACCGAATTCAGCCAGCCAGCCAGCCAGCCAGCCAGCCAGCCAGCCAGCCAGGTCTCGGCAACGGTTTCCAGTTCTGCCGCCTGTCCGCCGAACCTCTGTTCGACGCCGACGGCCAGATTCGCCGCGATGTCAGCTTCGCCCAACTGGCCGAATTTGTCTGGTTTGCTGAAACCGGCGCCGGCTACACCGGCGCGGCGGATTCGCCGCTGCTTGGCGCGCACGAAGGCCGCGCCATCTACCTGCTTTACAACGGCATCCTCAAGGACAAGTCCGCGGGCGGCGGCAATGTACTGACCCGCCCGGTGTTCGATGGGCTGCCGAAGTTCGCCGGCCCGAAAACGATTTACGCCGCCGCCAACCGCATGGGCGCACGCGCCGCGCGCGAGGGCATTACCTTCAAGCAAACGCCTTACGCGCTGGAGGTGTAGGCCATGACCACGTTCACGCCAAAAACCTATCAGCAGCAGGTACTCGACAGCGTGGAGGCTTATTTCAAAACCTGTCACGAACTGCCCTCGCCTTCGATTGCTTTTACCGCCACCACCGAACGCCTGTGGGGACGCGGCAATCCGTACAACCCGCTGTCCGGCTTTCCGTCTGACATGCCGTATTTCTGCCTGCGCGTGCCGACCGGCGGCGGCAAGACCTGGCTGGCGGCCAAAAGCGTGGCGCTGGTCAATACGCATCTGCTGCGCTGCGAGTACAGCGTGATTTTGTGGCTGACGCCGAGCAAGCCCATCCGCGAGCAGACGATCAGGGCGTTAAAGAATCTTACACACCCTTATCACGCTGCGCTACGCGAGGCAGGGCCAATCACGGTGCTGGATCTGGAAGAAGCCAAGAGCGTCACCCGCGCCACGCTGGATACCTCGACCACGGTCATCGTCGCCACCCGGCAGGCGTTTCAGGTGGAAGAAGAAGAATGCCGCAAGGTGTATCAGAGCAACGGCGCGCTGATGCACCACTTCGACAATCTTTCGCCCGGCCAGCGCGAGGAATTGCTGACCGATGGCGAGGGCAGCGAACGCACCACGCCCTATTCGCTGGCGAACGTACTGCGCCTGCGCCGCCCCTTCGTCATCGTCGATGAGGCGCACAACAGCCGCACGCCACTGGCTTTCGACATGCTGGCGCGCTTTCGCCCCAGCGGCGTGATGGAGCTGACAGCCACGCCGGATCTGGAACGCACGCCCAGCAACGTGCTGCACAGCGTTTCCGCCGCCGAGTTGAAGGCGGAAGAAATGATCAAACTGCCCGTGGTGCTGGAAACGGAACCCAACTGGCAGCAGTGTCTGGCGGACGCCATTGGGCGGCGCGACGCCCTGCACAAGCTGGCCGATGAAGAGCGCCGGGTCGGTGCACCGTACCTGCGCCCACTGGTGTTGATTCAGTCGGAACCGCGCCGCGCTGGCGTGGAGACGCTGGATTACGAAAAGCTTCGTAACGAGCTGATGAGCAATCACGGCATTCCGGCCAGTGAAATTGTGGTGGCGACCGGTGAAGAAAAAGGGCTGGAGCAGCTCGATGCGGATTACAAGCCGGGCATTGCCGACCCGGCCTGCCCGGTGAAGTTCGTCATCACGCAAAAGGCGCTGGCCGAGGGCTGGGACTGCCCCTTTGCCTACATTCTGGTGAGCATGGCCTCGCTGTCGTCATCAACGGCGGTAGAGCAGTTGCTTGGGCGCGTGCTGCGCCAGCCCAATGCCGCGCAGCGCAGCGCCCGCGCGCTGAATCAGTCATATGCCTTCGTGGTGTCGCGCAACTTTGCCGAGACGGCGGGCGCGCTGCGAGATCGGCTGGTTGCGGGCGCCGGTTTCGAGCGGCGCGAGGTGGGCGATTTCGTGACCGCCGCCAAGGCCGAGCAGGCGCGGCTGGACTTCGGCGGCGGACGGGCGGTCTTTCATCCAGTGGCGATTACGCTGCCGGAAAAGCCCGATCTCAAGAGCGTGCACAAATCAGTGCGCGACAAAGTAAGTTGGGACGGCAAGCTCAATACGCTGACCATCGGCGCGCCCTTGACCGAGGATGAGGCCGAAATTCTCAAGGTAACGGTCACATCGGAAAACGCGGCGGCGGCGATTGTGCAGGCCGCCGAAACAAGCCGCACCACGGCCATTGAATTCTTTCAAACGCCCGCCGAATTGGGCGAACGCTTTCGCGTTCCGCAGTTGGCCTTGCGTGTGCAGGGCGAACTGGTTTTGTTCGATGACCCGGAGGTCTTGGATTATCCGTGGGACTTGTCGCCCTACGATGCCGCCCCGACAGCGGATGATCTGACGACGCTCGGCGCGGGCATGAAGGCATCGGAAGGCGGCGAGATCGACGTCGATGAAAAGAGCGGCAAGGTGACTTCGCGCTTTCTTCCCGATCTGCAACGCGATCTTGGCTTGGTCTGGCAGCCGGAAAACTGGGACGAAACGCGCCTTGCGGCATGGTTGTGCCGCAACCTGCCCGAACCATCGCTCACCCACGCCAGCAAACTGGCTTTTGTCGCCGCATGGCTGACCAAGCTGCTTCAGCAATCCGGCTTTACGCTGGCCCGCGCCAATTTGCAGAAATTCCTGATTCGCAACCGGCTGGAAGCGCGCCTTCGTGAACTTCGCAAGCAGGCGGTCAGCCAAGCTTTTCAGCAGACGCTGTTTGGCGATGACGCGACATTGCGCGTGGCGGTGAGCGATCAATATCTTTTTGAGTTTCACGCCCAGGCTTACGCGCCCAGCCGAGACTATGATGGACGTTTCGGACCTGCTTCCGACTTCAGGAAGCACTTCTACGGGCGCATCGGCGATTTCGACAGCAAGGAAGAGTTCGAGTGCGCCTGCCAGTTGGACATGCTGGCCCAGAAAGGCCATATCCAATTCTGGGTACGCAACCTCGTGCGGCGCGAAGGCTGCTCCTTTTTCCTGCAAAAAGCCGATGGCCGTTTCTACCCGGATTTTCTGTGCCAACTACCCGACGCGGAAGGGCGGCCGGGGCCGGTTCTTGCCGTTGAATACAAGGGGGCGGACCGCTGGGACGCGGCGGCGGATGACCGCCTGATCGGCGGCCTGTGGGCCAGTCTCTCCGAAGGACGCTGCCGCTTCGTGATGGTCAAGGACAGACAGTGGGAGTGGATCGGGGAACAGTTGAAATGAGGCTTGCCGGAATAATTGTCAGCGCTACAATATGGGTACCCATATAAGCAGATATGGAGCACCCATATGAAGACTACCATTGAGATTTCTCCTGCTCTATTGGCCGAAGCCAAGCGCCATGCGCAGGCCGAGCGCACGACGCTGAAGGCGCTGGTCGAGGCGGGGCTGCGCCGGGTGCTGGCGGAGGAGGACAAGCCCGCTTTCAAGCTGCGCGATGGCAGCGTTGGCGGCAACGGCCTGACGCCTGAATTCCAGAACGCCCCGTGGGAAAAATTCCTCGATGCCATCTATGAAGGCCGCGGATGATTGCGCTGGATACCAACCTGCTGGTGTACGCGCACCGCAGGGATAGCATTTTCCACACGGCGGCGAAAAAATTGCTGGCTGATCTTGCCGCAGGCAAAACGGCGTGGGCAATTGCGTGGCCTTGCCTGCATGAATTCTATGGCATCGTCACCCGTCCGCGCGTGTTTTCGCCGCCGAGTACACCGGATGAAGCCTTGAACCAGATCGACCTCTGGCTCGAATCCCCCACGCTGCATCTGCTGTCAGAAGATCATCTGCACTGGCCGCGGCTGCGCGAACTCATCAGCGAGGCCAAACTCCAAGGCCCGATGGTGCACGACGCCCGTATCGCCGCCTTGTGCCTGAACCACGGTGTGCGCGAATTGTGGAGCGCCGACCGCGATTTCAGCCGCTTTCCCGCCCTGCGCACACGTAATCCGCTGATTGGCGGAAGCGCATGAGAAGCAGGCGGTGCTGAGCAAGCTGGCGGCGTTTTTCGAGCGCTATTTCGGGCTGGCGTAGCGCGATAGGAAGCGCTCACAGCCCGACCGTTTCCTCCTCCTCGGGCGGCAGTATCGGTTGCGGCACGCTCATGGCGTAGAGCACGCCGGCGCAGCAGATGAAGAAGGCGGCGATGGCGAACAGGCTGGGCGTCCAGGTGTCGGCCAGGCCGCGCGTTTGCCACGCCCAGACGAAGGCGCCGAGCGCCGGCAGGCACGAGAGGCCGCAGACGACGGCGAGGATCAGGGATATTTTTTGCCCGGAGTGGCGCGGTTTTCTCATTCGATTTCCTCAACTTTCAACCAGATGGAACGATTATCCCGGACGTCGGCCGTACCGACGCTGAATCCTCCCTGTTGCCCACTGGCCTGACGGCCGCTGCCGCCGAGTTCGATCCATTCGCCGAGACGGCCGTTGACCGTCGTACTCAGACGTTGCGATTCGATCCCGCCGGGCTGGCGGTAATCCTGGCGCTCCGCCTGCTGGCTGATTTCCAGTGTCACCCATTGGCCGTTGACCCGCGGTGTGGCGTAGAAGCCGCTGCCAAGATCGCGGAAGACGACGCTATCGCTGATCACGGCGCCACCCGGGCCGACGGCGATCTGGCGCAAGGGCACCGCCAGCGAACGGCCGACGCGAATGAAGGCCCGGCCACCGTCCACGGTCTGCACCATCTGAGCGGCGCTCTCGTTGCGTGCGGTGCGCGTGTCCCAGACGCTGGCGCGGATTTCGGCTTCGCTGCGGCGGCCCAACGCCACCTCGCCACTGGCCTGCGCCCCGCGGGCGCTGTCCTCGCTCTGCCGATCGGTGGCAACGCGAATAATCAGCCGTCGCTGCGGCGCGTCAATGGCCGCCAGCGCGCGCTTGATCTCGGCCCGGTTGCCCGCCGAGGCTCTGAGGAACAACTGGTTGTTCATGCCGGTGAGCGTGCCGCCCGGCTCAACCAGCGGCAGCAGAACCGGCACGACTTCGTCGGCGGTCTTACTGCGCAACTCGATGATCTCCATCTGCTGCGCGCCGGCCATCCCAAACCAAAGGGCCAGGAACAGGACGGACAGGGTTTGCAGCAGGCGGATCATCGCCGTTTTCTCATTCCATTTTCAGATCAATCGAGTACGCGAAGGCAAAGCACAGACAGCACTGTAGTACGGCAAGCGAAGCCGAAAAAGTAATCGCTTGGTCTGGAAATGGAATCACTCGGAAGGCAGGTGCGGCAGGGCGAGGTATTCGCGCGAATTCATCTCGGTCAGCCTTGAAACCGTGCGCTTGAACTCGCCGGCCTGGGTGCCTTCGGTATACAGCCCATCGGCGGCGCAGTCGGCGGTGGCGATGAGCTTGACCTTGTGGTCGTAGAAAACATCTACCAGCCAGGTGAAGCGCCGTGCCTCGGAAGCCTGATGCACCGTCATCCGGGGAATGTGCGACAGCAACACCGTATGATAGCTGCGGGCAATTTCGAGATAGTCGTTCTGCGAGCGCGGGCCGCCGCACAGGGTGCGGAAATCGAACCAGACCGCGCCGTGGCCGCGGCGTACCGTGTCGATGTTGCGCCCGAGCACTTCGATATGCCCACCCTTCTTGCCGTCCTCGCCGGCCACCACGCGGAAATAGTCGAGCATTTTCCTTTCGGCGGCGGCATCGGCCGGATGGTGGTAGATCTCAACCTGCTCCAGTGCGCGTAGCCGGTAGTCGATGCCGGCCTCGACCTCGAACACGTCGAGGTGTTTGTTGAGCAGCGCGATGGTCGGCAGGAAGCTCTCGCGATGCAAACCGTTCGGATACAACTGGTCGGGCGGGTAATTGGATGTCATCACCAGGATCACTCCCTTGGCGAACAGACCTTCCATCAGACGCCCGAGTATCATCGCGTCGGCGATGTCGGAAACATGGAATTCGTCGAAGCAGAGCAGGCGCACACCCTTGGCCACCTGCTCGGCAACTTTCAGCATCGGGTCGGGTTCACCCTTGTATTTATCGAGATCGCGGTGAATCTGCTGCATGAAGGCATGAAAATGGATGCGCTTCTTGCGCCGGTAGGGTACCGAATCGTAGAAGCAGTCCATGAGAAAGCTCTTGCCGCGCCCGACGCCGCCCCAGAAATACACGCCCTTGGGCGGCTTGGGCGGCGCCAGCAGGCGCTTGATGGTGCTGCCGCGATCGACCTTGAAATGCAGGAGATGGGTATACAACGCCTGCAAGGCATTGGCCGCCGCCATCTGAGCAGCGTCGGCGACATAGCCGCGGGCTTCGAGCAGGCTCAGGTAGGCATCGAGCATGCCTTTGGCGGGGACGTTGAGTTTTTTGTGGGGCATTTGGTTATCACCTCAAAGCTTGGCCATGAACGCTTCATGTGACACGCCAGCTTGACGCAAGACACCAGCCAGCGTACCGACCTTGACTTCGGCGTGCAACGGAACGACGCAACCGTCGGCGCCGCGTCTCATGAACACATGGCTGCCGCTTTGTCGAACCTTGATGAAGCCCAGTTTTTCCAGCGCCCTGATGATCTGGGCGCCTGAAATGCGCGGCAGTTTAGGCATGAGCGACTTCTGGAACCGTAAACAGGGTCACCAGCGGATCGCCAGTCGTGCCGAGAGGAAATTCAGACAGGTAAAGGGCCGTTGCCTCGCGGAGATTTTCAAGAGCTTCTTCGATTGATTCGCCTTGGGTTGTCGTGCCCGTCTCCGGATTCAGGGCGACAAAACCGCCCTCTTCAGCGGGAGTGAGAACTGCGGTCAGTTTCATGTTAGGTATCGCCAGCTTTATCAACTCGAAGGGTTCCAAAATACAGCAGGCCAGCCGACACAAAGGCAATGGCTTTAATAGTATAAGCACCCACATGCCTCCACAGGAGAATCGTGAACAACACAACGAGCGGCAACACGATTGCTACCCGTTTGCCACTGTGGTTCAGCGCCACTTTCTCGTCACAGTATGGGCATGCTCCGCTTGTAATCTTCTTGCGATTGCCGCGATCCGCGAAGAGCGCCAGCGCGCTTGTCGCAATAAGGACAGTGCATTCGGTTTCTCCAGACAAGAAACGCGCCGCAAGCGGCGCGTTTCTCTCCCATGAGATGTCAGAAATGCAGCGCCCGCTTGTCGCAGGCCAGGGCCGCTTCGTGCACCGCTTCCGCCAGCGTCGGGTGGGCGTGGCAGATGCGCGCCAAGTCTTCCGAGGCGCCGGCGAATTCCATGGCAACGACGGCTTCGGAAATCAGCTCGGAAGCGTTCGGGCCGATGATATGGACGCCGAGGATGCGGTCGGTTTTGGCGCATGCCAGCATTTTGACGAAACCGGAGGGATCGCCCATGCCCAGCGCCCGGCCATTGGCGAGGAAGGGGATCTTGCCGGCCTTGTAAGCGACGCCTTCGGCCTTGAGTTGCTGTTCGCTCTTGCCGACCCAGGCGATTTCCGGGGCGGTATAGATGACGCCGGGAACGGTGTCGAGATTGCAATGCCCGGCCTGGCCGGCGATCAGTTCGGCGACCATGACGCCCTCTTCCATCGCCTTGTGCGCCAGCATCGGCCCGCGCACCACGTCGCCGACGGCCCAGACGCCCGGCAGGTTGGTGCGGCAGTGGCCGTCGACCTCGATCATGCCGCGCCCGTCGAGCTTGAGGCCGACGGCTTCGGCATTCAGGCCGTCGGTGTTGGCAAGGCGGCCAATGGAGATGATCAGACGGTCGGCGTCGAGCTTGGCGGCCTTGCCGTCCTTGCTCTCAAAGGCGATGGCGACGCCCTTCTTGCTCGTCTTGACCTCGCCGATCTTGACGCCGGTTTCGATAACCAGACCCTGCTTGGTGAACAGCTTGAGCGCCTCCTTGGCGACATCCTGGTCGGCGAAGGGCATGAAATCCGGCAGGGCTTCGAGGATGGTCACTTCGGAGCCGAGACGGCGCCAGACCGAACCCATTTCCAGGCCGATGACGCCAGCGCCGATGATGGCCAGTTTTTTCGGCACCGATTCCTGATCCAGCGCGCCTTCGTTGTCCATGATGATTTTCTGGTCGACCGGCACGCCGGGCAGGTGGCGCGGCTTGGAGCCGGTGGCGACGATGACCTGCTTGGCCAGCACGTCCTCGGCGCCGACCTTGAGTTTGTAGAACTCGCCTTCCTTGCCGACGAAGGAGCCGTGGCCCGGGATCATGGTGACTTTGTTCTTTCTGAACAGTCCCTTGATGCCGCTGGTGAGTTGCGTGACGACGCCATCCTTGCGCGCCTTCATCACCGGCACGTCGATGCTCGGCGGGGAAACCTTGATGCCCTGGCCGGCGAACGTATGGGCGGCCTCCTCGAACAGGTGCGAGGTATGCAAGAGCGCCTTGGAGGGAATGCAGCCGACGTTCAGGCAGGTGCCGCCGAGACGCGGTTCGCCCTTGGGATCGGCATAGGGGTTGGATTCGCAGCAGGCCGTGGAAAAGCCGAGCTGGGCGGCGCGAATGGCCGCGACATAGCCGCCGGGGCCGCCGCCGATAACCAGTACGTCAAATTGTTTGCTCATGTCTTTATCAATCCAGTTTGGTGAGTTCAATGACGCCAACATGGAGGATCGCGCCGAACAGGCCCGTGCGTGCGACCAACTTTTCATCGTGATCAAGGATCACGGTGGCGCCGGGCGCCACTTTGCAGATGATGATGAAGTCGCTTTTAAGGCACTTGATCCCGTCGGCCGGGAGGCTAAAGCCTTCGTAGTCCTCGCTCCGAAAGCGGCGCAGTTCCTCGCGGCCGCCATCGGGTTCAATCACCGCTACCCAGCGCGCAAGATCCGGGCCGTCGCTGTCCCGCGATTTCGCCGGGTCGGCATCGGGCAGGCGCTCGATGCGGATGACGATATGCGGGTCGTCTTCCTCGACGATTCCATCAGCGGCCATCAGCCGGAGTTCGTAGCGCCCGACCCAGGCGTCGACGTCCGCGGCCATCGCCGTCGATGCCGTGCACAACAACAACGCGGCAAGCAGTCGATGGACGCGGTTCATGGCCTACGCCGATCAGACGCCGAGCAGCAGGCGGGATGGATCTTCCATCGCCTCTTTCATCGCCACCAGGCCAAGCACGGCTTCGCGGCCGTCGATGATGCGGTGGTCGTAGGACATCGCCAGATAGTTCATCGGGCGGACGACGACCTGGCCGTTCTCGACCACGGCCCGATCCTTGGTGGCGTGAATGCCGAGGATCGCGGACTGCGGCGGGTTGATGATGGGCGTGGACATCATCGAGCCGAAGATGCCGCCATTGGAGATGGAGAAGGTGCCGCCGGTCAGTTCCTCGATGGAGAGCTTGCCGTCCTTGGCCTTGGTGCCGAATTCGGCGATCTTCTTCTCGATATCGGCGATCGTCATCTGGTCGGCGTTGCGCAGAATGGGTACGACCAAGCCGCGCGGCGAGCCGACAGCGATGCCGATGTCGATGTAGCCGTGATAAACGATGTCATTGCCATCGACCGAGGCGTTCAGTACCGGGAAGCGCTGTAGCGCGGCGCAGGCGGCCTTGACGAAAAAGCCCATGAAGCCGAGGCGGACGCCGTGGGCCTTTTCGAACTTCTCACCGTACTGCTTGCGCATGGCCATCACCGGCGCCATGTTCACCTCGTTGAAGGTGGTCAGGATGGCGTTGGTTTGTTGCGATTGCAGCAGGCGCTCGGCGATGCGGGCGCGCAGGCGGCTCATCGGCACGCGCTCCTCCGTGCGCGCGGCCAAGTCCACGCCGGTCGTCGGCGCGACAATGCTGACCGCAGCCGGAGCGGCGGCGGCCACCGGACCTGCCTTCGGCGCGGCAGTAACGGCGTCTTCCTTGGTCACACGACCGCCGCGGCCGGTGCCGGCAACATCGGCGGCCGCGATACCCTTCTCGTCGAGAATCTTGCGCGCAGCCGGGCTGGCGGCGCCGGCCGGAGCGGCGGCAGCAGGCGCCGGGGCCGAAACGGCCGCCGTGGCTTGCGGCGCGGCGGCTGGAGCCACGGCGCCGGCAGTGGCAGCGGTGTCGATCTTGGCGATCAACTCGCCGGAAACAACGGTTTCGCCATCGCCTTTGATGATCTCAACCAATACGCCGGCAGCCGGTGACGGCACTTCCAGCACAACCTTGTCGGTCTCGATGTCAATCAGGATTTCGTCACGGCCGACCGCTTCACCGATTTTCTTCTTCCATGAAGCAAGCGTACCTTCGGCAACGGACTCGGAGAGCTGGGGAACTTGGACTTCGATAATGCTCATGATGACTCCACTCCTTTATTGTTCAGTACTCAATCTTGCCCAGCGCGGACTCGATCAGTGCCTTTTGTTGCTCGTTGTGCTTGGCCAGATAGCCGACGGCTGGCGACGAGGAAGCCGGACGCGACACCAGCAGCAGCTTCTGCTTGCCGCCCAGTTGGGTATCCAGGTGATGGCGCGAGGCAAACCAGTACCAGGCGCCCTGGTTGCGCGGCTCTTCCTGCGCCCAGACGATTTCCGTGGCCTTCGGATACTTGAGCAGTTCGGCATGCAGCGACTCCTTCGGGAAGGGATACAACTGCTCGACGCGGATGATGACGATGTCGTTGATCTTCTTTTCGCGGCGGGCCGCCAGCAGTTCGTAATAAACCTTGCCGCAGCACAGGACGATGCGCTTGACCTTCTTCGGGTCGATCGCGTCGACTTCGCCGATGACGCGCTGGAATTCGCCATTGGCCAGATCTTCCAGCGGCGACACGGCATCCTTGTGGCGCAGGAGCGACTTCGGCGACATCACGACCAGCGGCTTGCGCTGCATGCGCACGGCCTGGCGGCGCAGCATGTGGAAGACCTGGGCGGCGGTGGTCGGCACGCAGACTTCCATGTTCATCTCGGCGCACAGCTGCATGAAGCGTTCGAGGCGCGCCGAGGAGTGTTCCGGGCCTTGCCCTTCGTAACCGTGCGGCAGCAGCAGGACGAGGCCGCAGGCGCGGCCCCACTTGGCCTCGCCGGAAGCGATGAACTGGTCGATGACAACCTGGGCGCCGTTGGCGAAATCGCCGAACTGGCCTTCCCAGACCACCAACTCGTACGGATTGGCCGAGGCATAGCCGTAGTCGAAGGCGAGCACGGCTTCTTCGGACAGCACCGAATCGAAGCACTGGAAGCCGGCCTGCTTGTCCTGCAGATTCTTCAGCGGATAGTAGGTGCCCTCGGACCAGCTGCTGCGATTCTGATCATGGAAGGCGGCATGGCGGTGGAAGAAGGTGCCGCGGCCGACGTCCTCGCCGGAAATGCGTACGCCGTAGCCGGAAACCAGCAGCGAGGCGTAGGCCAGATTCTCGGCCATGCCCCAGTCGACCGGCAGCTTGCCCGCACCCATCGCGGCGCGATCCTCGATGATCTTCTTGACCCGCGAATGCAGCGTGAAGCCTTCAGGAATGTCGGTCAAACGCTTGGCCAAGCGCTGCAGTTCGGCCATCGGCACCGTGGTGTCGCAGGTTTCGATGTAGTTCTTGGTCAGGAACGGCGTCCAGTCGATGATCATCGGGTGCTTGTAGCCAGCCAGCACCGGGTTGTAGAGCAGTTCGCCCTTGTCCAGATGCTCGCGGTATTCCTTGATCATCAGGTCCGGACCATCGGCCGCCAGCGTGCCTTCGGCGACCAGCTTGTCGCCGTACAGCTTGCGGGTACCCGGGTGCTTGGCGATGATCTTGTACATCAGCGGCTGCGTGACCATCGGCTCGTCCTGCTCGTTGTGGCCGAGCTTGCGGAAGCAGACGATGTCGACCACGACGCACTTCTCGAAGGTCTGGCGATATTCGACAGCCAACTGGGTAACCAGCGCCACCGCCTCGGGATCGTCGCCATTGACGTGGAAAATCGGCGCATCGATCATCTTGAAAATGTCGGTGCAGTAGTGGCCGGAACGGTAGTCGCGCGGGTCGCTGGTGGTGAAACCAACCTGGTTGTTAACCACGATATGCAGGGTGCCGCCGACGCCGTAGCCGCGGGTCTGGGCAAAGTTGAGCATTTCCTGGTTCACGCCTTGGCCGGCCACGGCGGCATCGCCATGGATCAGGATCGGCATGACCTTTTTCTTGCTGCCTTCGCCACGGCGAACCTGGTGGGCATAGACGGAGCCCTCCACCACCGGGTTGACGATTTCCAGGTGCGAGGGGTTGAAGGCCAGCGTCACGTGGCAGGCGCCGCCCGGGGTACTGACGTCGGACGAGAAGCCCATGTGGTACTTGACGTCGCCAGCCGTCAGATCGCTCTTCTTCTTGCCTTCGAATTCGGCGAACAACATCGAGGGCGCCTTGCCCAGCGTATTGACCAGCACGTTCAGACGGCCGCGGTGGGCCATGCCGACGGCCACTTCATCGACACCCAGGGCGGCGCCGCTGCGGATCGCCTCGTCCATCGCCACGATCAGCGACTCGCCGCCTTCCAGCGAGAAGCGCTTCTGGCCGACGTACTTGGTGTGCAGGTAGCGCTCCAGCGTCTCGGCGGCGGTCAGGCGCTCAAGGATGCGCTTCTTCTGTTCCGGATTAAAGGACGGACGGGAACGGATGCTTTCGAGGCGCTCCTGCAACCAGCGCTTCTCGTTGTAATCCGTCATGTACATGTATTCGATGCCGATGGTGCCGCAGTAGGTCTGCTTCAGCGTCTCAAGGATGTCACCGAGCTTGGCTTCGGCCGGCAGGCCCTTCAGCGAACCGACGCTGAAGTTCTGATTGATGTCAGCGTCGTTAAAGCCGTAGAAGGACGGCTCCAGTTCATCAATCTTCGGCCGCGGCAGGCGCTTCAGCGGATCGAGATCGGCCCAGCGCGTGCCGAGCGAGCGATAAGCGGTGACCAGTTGGCCGACCGCCGATTGCTTCTTGTGTTCGGTCGTGGCCGAGGCGGGCGCCACCGGACGGAATCCCCCATCCTTGGCCAGCTCGGCGAACGCCGCAACGACAGGAGCATGCGCCACGTCACGCGCGACAAAGCCCGGCATTTGCGCCAGGCGATCAAAATAGTCCCGCCACTCGGGCGATACGGCGGTCGGGTCGTGAAGATACAACTCGTAGAGTTCCTCGACGAACGGTGCATTGCCGCCGAAATACAGGGTGCTGTCGAACAGCTGATTCATCGTGGTCATTGGCTCCCCCCTCAGGGTTTTCTCTGGCAGGTCTTGGCTGCAGCGCCGCCGCCGGAAAAAAGGGGCGGCCCAGCGGCCGCCCTGATTTCACTCGTCAGGCGCGCCGGGTAAGCGGCACGACGTCGCGCCTGGCAGCGCCGATATACAACTGACGCGGACGCCCGATCTTGTATTCCGGATCGGAGATCATCTCCTCCCACTGGGCTACCCAGCCGACCGTGCGGGCCAGCGCGAAAATACAGGTAAACATTTCGGTCGGAATGCCGATGGCCTTTTGCACGATGCCGGAATAGAAGTCGACGTTCGGGTACAGCTTCTTCTCGACAAAATACTGGTCTTCCAGAGCGATTTTTTCCAGTTCCTTGGCCAGCTTGAAGAGGCGATCGTTCTGCAGGCCCAGTTCTTGCAGCACATCGTCGCAGATCTTGCGCATCAGCTTGGCGCGCGGGTCGAAGTTCTTGTAGACGCGATGGCCGAAACCCATCAGCTTGAAGGAGTCGTTCTTGTCCTTGGCGCGCTTGATGTATTCGCCGACGCGCGAGACATCGCCGATTTCTTCGAGCATTTGCAGGCAGGCCTCGTTGGCGCCGCCGTGCGCCGGCCCCCACAGGCAGGCGATACCGGCTGCGATGCAGGCGAAGGGGTTGGCGCCCGACGAACCGGCCAGGCGGACGGTCGAGGTCGAGGCGTTCTGCTCGTGATCGGCATGCAGCGTGAAGATGGTGTCGAGGGCATGCACCAGCACCGGATTGGCGACGTACTTCCCGCACGGATTGCCGAACATCATGCGCATGAAGTTGGCGGTGTAATCCAGTTCGTTGTCCGGATACATGAACGGCCCGCCGGTGTTGTACTTGTAGGCCATGGCGACAATGGTCGGCAGCTTGGCCACCAGGCGGACGAAGCTCATGGTGCGATGATCGGCATCGGAGAAATCCATCGCATCATGGTAGAAAGCGGAGAGGGCGCCGACCACGCCGACCATGACAGCCATCGGATGCGCGTCGCGGCGAAAGCCCGAGTAAAACTTGACGAGTTGCTCGTGCACCAGCATGTGCTGTTTGACGGTGTCTTCAAACTCTTTTTTCTGCTGGCCGTTCGGCAACTCGCCATTCTTCATCAGGTAGGCGACTTCCAGGAAGTTGCACTGCTCGGCCAGTTGCTCGATCGGATAGCCGCGGTAGAGCAATTCGCCCTTGTCGCCATCGATGAAGGTGATCGTAGACTTGCAACTGGCGGTCGACAGGAAACCGGAGTCATAAGTAAACAAACCGGTTTTGGCGCCGAGGGTGCGGATATCGACGCAGTCGTTACCGTGCGTCGGGGACATGATCGGGAATTCGACGGGAGCCTGTCCGTCAACACTCAGGATTGCCTTGCGTTCGGTCGTCATGGAATCGTTCTCTTTTCAGATGTTGGTCATCACTGCATTGCCGGGGCCCGGTCAAAGGTTGATCATACAGCCGTCAACCTTACTCAACTCTTACGAAGCCGCGCCACGATGGGCGCGTAGCGAGGATCCCGGGTTTCTTCTTGGCCACTGATCAAGCGCCAGAGATCGTGATCCTCCCAGTCGGCCAATTCCACGAACGCCTGTTGCTGTTCCTCATCCAACTGGTCGAAGCCGTTGTCGAGAAAGCGCGTCAGCACGATATCGAGTTCCAGCAGCGCCCGGCGGATGCAGCGCCAGCGCAGGCGTTCGTAGTCAGCCCTTTCCATTAAACCGCGCGACCCACCATCATGTCTTTGATCTTGCCTATGGCTTTGGTCGGATTCAGACCCTTCGGGCAGACATCGACACAATTCATGATGGTGTGGCAGCGGAACAGCCGATACGGGTCCTCAAGGTTGTCGAGCCGCTCGCTGGTCGCCTGATCGCGGGTATCGGCGAGGAAGCGGTAGGCGGCCAGGAGGCCGGCCGGGCCGACGAACTTGTCCGGATTCCACCAGAACGACGGGCAGGCGGTCGAACAGCAGGCGCACAGGATGCACTCGTAAAGGCCGTTCAGCTCTTCGCGCTCTTCCGGCGATTGCAGGCGCTCGCGCTCCGGCGGCGGATCGTTGTTGATGAGATAGGGCTTGATCGAGTGGTACTGCTTGAAGAACTGCGTCATGTCCACGATCAGGTCGCGGATGACCGGCAGGCCCGGTAGCGGGCGCAGTACGATCGGCTGCTTCAGATCGTCGATGTCGGTCAGGCAGGCCAGCGCGTTCTTGCCGTTGATGTTCATGGCGTCGGAACCGCACACGCCCTCGCGGCAGGAACGGCGGTAGGACAGGGTGTCGTCCTTGGCCTTCAGCTTGGTCAGCGCATCGAGCAGCTTACGATCGGTCGGTTCGATGTCGACCGAAATGTCCTGCATGTAAGGGGCTTCATCCTTGTCCGGATCGTAGCGGTAGATGCTGAATTGAACCGTGCGTTTGCTCATGTCGTTCTCCGATTAGTACGAACGCGTCTTCAGCGCGATCGGCTCAACGGTCAACGGCTGCATGGTGACCGGCTTGTAGGTGATCGAATTGTCGGCCGAATTGAACAGCGTGTGCTTGAGCCACTCTTGGTCGTTACGGCCATTCGGGAATTCCGGCGTATCCGGCGCATCGTCGCGGACATGGGCGCCGCGCGATTCCTTGCGCGCCTCGGCGGAAAGCATCGTGGCCTTGGCGACCTCGATCAGATTTTCCATTTCCAGGGCTTCGGTGCGCGCCGTGTTCCAGGCCATCGACTTGTCCGTAATCTCAAGCTGACGGGCAGCTTTCTCGACCTCGAGGATTTTCTCGACGCCGCTCTTCAGGAGATCGCCAAAACGGAAGACGCCGGCATGGGTCTGCATGGTGCGCTGCATGGCCAGACGGGTTTCGTGCACATTGGCGCCGCCCTTACGACTATCGAGCGCGGCGATACGGGCCAGCGACTTGTCGGCGGCATCCTTCGGCAATTCGCGGTGGGCCTTGCCGCTCTTGAGATCCTCGACGGCGGAATCGCCAGCCGACTTGCCGAACACCAGCAGATCGAGCAGCGAGTTGGTGCCGAGGCGGTTGGCGCCGTGCACCGAGGCGCAGGCGCATTCGCCAGCGGCATAGAAGCCGGGGACGATGCTGTTGTGATCGCCGTTGTGCGGCACGACCACGCGGCCGGAGTAATGCGTCGGGATACCGCCCATCTGGTAGTGACAGGTCGGCACGACCGGCAGCGGCTCCTTGATGCAATCGACGCCAGCGAACTGCAAGCCGATTTCGCGGATGCCCGGCAGGCGCTTCATGATGGTGTTGGGGTCGAGGTGGGTGATGTCGAGCAGGACATAGTCCTTGTTCACGCCACAGCCGCGGCCTTCGTTGATTTCGGTGGTCATGGCGCGCGAAACCACGTCGCGCGACGCCAAATCCTTGGCATTCGGCGCGTAGCGCTCCATGAAGCGCTCCTTGCTGCTATTGCGCAGGATGCCGCCCTCGCCGCGCACGCCCTCGGTAATCAGCACGCCGGCGCCGGCCACGCCGGTCGGGTGGAATTGCCAGAACTCCATGTCCTCCAGCGGAATGCCGGCGCGCGCCGCCATGCCCAGACCATCGCCGGTGTTGATGAAGGCGTTGGTGGAGGAGTAGAAGATACGGCCAGCGCCGCCGGTGGCGAAAATAGTGGCTCGGGTATGGAAAATGACGACCTGGCCAGTTTCCATTTCCATCGCCGTGACGCCGATGACATGGCCTTCCGCGTCGCGAACCAGATCCAGCGCCATCCACTCGACGAAGAACTGGGTGTTGGCCTTGACGTTACGCTGGTACATGGCGTGCAGCATGGCGTGGCCGGTCCGGTCGGCGGCGGCGCAGGAACGGCGCACCGGCTTTTCGCCGAAGTTGGACATGTGGCCGCCGAAGGGACGCTGGTAGATCTTGCCATTGTCGGTGCGGTCGAAAGGCATGCCGTAATGCTCAAGTTCGACGACGCACTCGTTGGCCTTGCGCACCATGAACTCGATCGCGTCCTGGTCGCCGAGCCAGTCGGAACCCTTGACGGTATCGTACATGTGCCAGTGCCAGTGATCCTCTTCGGAATTGCCGAGCGAGGCGGCAACGCCGCCCTGGGCAGCGACGGTATGGGAACGGGTCGGGAAGACCTTGGACAGCACGGCCGTTTTCAGGCCAGCTTCGGACAATTGAATCGCCGAGCGCAGACCGGCGCCGCCGGCGCCCACGATGACCGCGTCAAATTTCAGAACAGGAATACTCACGCTCACAGCCTCCAGAGAATCGCAGCAGCCCACGCCGTGTAGCCCACCAGCGCGGTAACGGTCAGCACATGCAAGGTCAGGCGCAGGCCCGTCGCCTTGACGTAGTCCATCCAGATGTCACGCACACCAATCCAGACATGATAAAAAAGGCTGACGCAGAACAGGAAGGTCAGGAACTTGATGACGCCATTGGCGAACACCCCCTGCCAGGCCTCGAAAGTGGACGGTCGGACGATCAGCAACACCACGGTCATCAGCAACGAATAAATCATCATGATGGCCGCCGTGGCACGCTGGGCGATCCAGTCCTTGAGGCCGTAATGGGCCCCGACAACGATACGTTTGATCACAGCAGAATCCCCCACCACAGAGCTAGGGTCAGCGGAATGCTGACGGCAAATACAGCCGCCGACGACTTGGCGGCGGCTTCCTTCTCGATGCCGACATGCAGGTCGAGCAGCAGAAAGCGGATGCCGGCGCAGAAGTGATGCGCGTAAGCCCAGATCAGGCCGGCGAGGATCACTTTGACGGGCAGCGAGGCCGCCACCGACTGCAAGACAGCGAAGCTATCGGCCGATGTCAGGCTGGCGCCGAACAGCCAGAGCAGCAGCGGCAAGCAGATAAACAAGCCGGCGCCGCTGACCCGATGCAGGATTGAAACCTTGGCCGACAAGGGCAGCCTGATGGTAGTCAAGTCCAAGTTTACTGGACGCTTTTTGTTGATGGTCATTTCTGCCATGAACGTCACCCCTCGCGTTGATTTGCGGCTAACCGCTTTACCTAAAAAAGAACCATAATTATACATGCAATTTCGCATCACGGCCTCTAGCGGCTGTATGCAAAGATTCGCTCCCTTCCTTCAATTCGCGCCCTTTCTTCAACCCAGATCATTGCGATAGTGATAATGACGGGTGCTATACAAACCGAGGCGCCACTCGACCGCTTTGTTGCCATAGGTATAAGCCGTCCGCTCAACGCGCAACAGCGGCTCGCCGACGGCAATGCCGAGCCGGGCCGCGCTCTCCGCGTCAGCCGCCACCGCCCGCAGGCGTTCCTCGGCGCGGATCATGCGCACGCCATAATCGCTCTCAAACACGCTGTACAGGGAGCGCTCGCTGCTGCGCAGAGATTCGAGCGTCAGGCCGGCGAACGCATCGGCCAGCAGATAGATCTGGTCGAACACCACCGGCTCGTCGGCAAAGCGCAACACCCGCAGGACGCGGATCAGTTCGTCGCCGACCGCCAAACCGAGCGCCGCAGCCACCTCGACCGAAGCCGCCACCATTTCGCAGGCACTGGCATCGCTGACACCCTGGATGTGCTTGCCGGCATCCGGCGCCACGCGCAAAAAACGATAGAAGGAGCGCGGATCGTCGTGGGTAGCGACGAAAGTCCCCTTGCCCTGCCGGCGAATCAGCATGTTCTCCGCCGCCATCTCGTCGATGGCTTTGCGTACCGTCCCCTGGCTGACGTTAAACCGCGCCGCCAGTTCCCCCTCGCTGGGAATCGCGTCGCCCGGCCCCCACTCCCCTTCTTCCAGACAGCGGATGAGAAAGTCCTTGATCTGGCGATAGAGGGGACTGAACGTCGGCGAATGCGAACGCACCGCGGAACGGGAAATCTTTGGGGTCATAATTTTGGATTTCAGCATACTTCCGGCGCAGCGTCCAGTAAAAGATGTCTTATATAAGACAGAGGATGCAATTGACAGTCTCAACCCAAGCGTCTAGCATTGTTTGATTGACGCAAGGTCAAGTCCCGTCGGCCATCGAGCCAAACGATCCGCCCATTACCGCTGTTTCATTCAGGAGCGAAGAAAATGTCCAAAGCCCCCATGCGCGTAGCTGTTACCGGCGCCGCCGGCCAGATCGGTTATAGCCTGCTGTTCCGCATCGCCTCCGGCGAAATGCTCGGCAAAGACCAGCCGGTCATCCTCCAGTTGCTCGACCTGCCGCAAGCCCAGCAGGCCGCCAAAGGCGTGATGATGGAGTTGGAAGATTGCGCCTTCCCGCTGCTGGCCGGCATGTTCACCACCGACGATCCGAATGTCGCCTTCAAGGATGCCGACGTCTGCCTCCTGGTCGGCGCCCGCCCCCGCACCAAGGGCATGGAGCGCGCTGATCTCTTGACCGCCAATGGCGCCATCTTCACCGTCCAGGGCAAGGCCATCGCCGAAAACGCCAAGGAAAGCGTCAAGGTGCTGGTCGTCGGCAACCCCTGCAACACCAATGCCTACATCGCCGCCGCCGCCGCCAAAAAGGTCGGCCGCACCAACCCGGCCAATTACCACGGCATGCTGCGCCTCGACCACAACCGCGCCCTGTCGCAACTGGCCATCAAGAGCGGCCGTGCGGTGTCTTCCCTGAAGAAGCTGGTCGTCTGGGGCAACCACTCGCCCACCATGTACGCCGACTACCGCTACACCACCTCTAATGGCGACAGCGTCAAGGCGCTCATCAACGACCACGCCTGGAATAACGACGTCTTCCTGCCGACCGTCGGCAAGCGCGGCGCCGCCATCATCGAAGCGCGCGGCCTTTCCTCCGCCGCCTCCGCCGCCAATGCCGCCATCGACCACATCCGCGACTGGGTTCTCGGCTCCGACGAATGGGTCACCATGGGCGTGCCCTCCGACGGCTCCTACGGCATTCCCAAAGACATCGTGTTCGGCTTCCCCTGCGAATGCAAGGGCGGTTCCTTCAAGATCATCCAGGGGCTGGAAATCGACGCCTACAGCCAGGAAAAGATCAACCTGACGCTGAAAGAACTGACCGATGAAGCCGAGGCGGTCAAGAGCATGCTTTAATCCGGCAGACATTTAGCTGCACCGGAAGGCCGCGGTAAAATGCCGCGGCCTTTTTCGTTGACTCCGCCGAAACGCCATGCGCCATCCCAAAGACATCCTTTTTGCCGGTGAACGGCCCTTCCCCGTCCTGCCCGCCGTCGACCACTACGCCGGCTCGGAAAAACTGATGATGAAGGCGCTGCAACGCCAGCAAGAACTCGGCCCGATTTTCGACATCACCTGCGACTGCGAGGACGGCGCTCATGCCGGCGCCGAACGCGAGCACGCCGAAATGGCCGCCGCCCTCATCATGTCCGACGGCAACCGCTTCAACCGCGTCGCTGCCCGCGTTCATGACGTGAGCCACGCCCACTGGCGACAGGACATGGAAATTCTCGTGCGCAGCGCCGGCGCCCGGCTCCCCTTCCTCACCCTGCCCAAACCGTGCAGCGCCGCCGACGTGCAAACGCAGATCGACGCCCTGCGCCAAATCGAAAAACAATGCGGCCTAGGTCGGGAAATCCCCGTCCATGTACTCATTGAAACCCACGGCGCGCTGCGCGACGTCTGGCGCATCGCCGCACTGCCCGGCGTCGAATCGCTCGATTTCGGCCTCATGGATTTCGTCTCCGGGCATCACGGCGCCATCCCCGGCGCCGCCATGAAAAGCCCCGGCCAGTTCGAGCACCCGCTGGTCGTCCGCGCCAAATGCGAAATCAGCGCCGCCGCGCTGGCCTGCGGCGTCGTGCCGACGCACAACGTCACCACCGAATTGCAGGACATCGCCACCATCCGCAGCGACGCCCGGCGCGCCCGCCGGGAATTCGGCTACCTGCGCATGTGGAGCATCCACCCCAACCAGATCGTCCCCATCGTCGAAGCCATGCGCCCCGACTTCTCCGAAGTCGAAGCCGCAGCGGAAATCCTCATCGCCGCCCAAGACAAGGACTGGGGCCCCATCCAGCACGCCGGCAAACTGCACGACCGGGCCTCCTACCGCTACTACTGGGAACTCCTCGCCCGCGCCCAGGTCACCGGCATGGCGATCCCCGACACGGCGAAGGGGCGGTTTTTTGGTTGAGCGAGAATTGTAGTAAATATCCCCCGGCAAAGCCGGGGGCTTTAGATTGAGCCGCTCAAAGCGGCAATTCCGGGGTCGCTAACGCGGCCCCGACCTCATTGGGCCACCGTTACGGTGACCGCTTGCACATATTCGGTGCCGCTTGCGGATCTGGCCATAGCCCTCCCCTTCAGGAAGGTATGGCGCTATTATTCGCCTTTCTAACGCAAATTTGAACGAATGGGTCAATGCGAAGCATCGCAAGGTAGCGGCTTTTTGCCTCGTCCAGTTTACAATCCGGGCTACGCTTATTGACTTATACGGATTGCCATGGAAAATCAAACCGCCATCATTATCAGAAAAGCCGTCGCGAATGACATTGACGGCATCATGACAATAGAACACCTCTCTTTTCGCTCCAGAGTGACCGAATCAAGAAAAGTGTTTGAAGACAGAATTGCCGCTTTCCCCGACGGTTTTTTGGTGGCCGTCGTTGATAGAGAAAATGAAAGAAGAATTGTCGGCTACATTTCATCCGAGCTTTGGGTTCTTTCGGAAGATGTTCCGTATTCCAATTTTGACTTGGGCCACTCCGTTTATGATACGCATTGCGATGACGGCGAAGAGTTGTACATTTCATCCATCGCCGTTGACCCAACTGTCCGCGGCGGGCAAATAGGCAAAAAACTGTTTGTCAGTCTTTTAAAAATGGTTCAAGATAAATACAAATTAAAGAGCGCCATTTTACTGGTAAATAGCGATTGGGCGAGCGCCTATAAAATGTATCAAAAAGAAGG
>WREP01000009.1 GCA_009779265.1 Betaproteobacteria bacterium | reverse complement strand
GGCGACGGCGAACCCGGCGTAAAAACCCTCTGGCAAGGATTGCAACGCCTCAGAGATTTCGTCGAAGGGGTCGAACATATGCGCACCATCTACGCACAGTGAGTTGTGTGTAAGGGAATGGGTGAAGGCTGTGAAAGCGCAGGGATGAACATCCTGAATCCAGACAGCAAAATTTAACCAAATTCCGTTAGAGAAAAAATCATGGTCGAGAGTCTTTTTTTCCTCCTTTTGCTGCAATTGCTTGGCGAGGCTGCCGTGCATATTCTGGCCTTGCCGATTCCCAGCGCGGTGCTGGGCATGTTGCTGCTCTGGTTCTGGCTGCTTACCGGCCTGCCGGTTCCGAAAAAACTTGAAACGCTGGTGCGGGGCATCCTCAATTATCTGACCCTGCTTTTCATTCCCGCTGCGGTGGGGATCATCGAACACAAGCAGCGCATCGTCAGCGATGGCTGGTGGCTCCTGCTGGTACTCGTCTTCAGCACTTTGCTTGGGATCGCGGCAGCGGCGTGGGTAATGCGCTGGCTGGAAAAGCACGATGCCCACGCAGCGCCGTCCGGCACGGAGGGCGCGCAATGAATCTGTTCCCGGTTGATTTCTGGCATTGGCTGCGGCCCGGTCCGCTTTTCGGATTGACAATGACCCTCGGCGCGTTCGCGCTGGCGCAGGTGGCGGCGCGGCTGTGCCGTGGGCATCCGCTCGCCAATCCCTTGTTGCTGGCGATAATCTTCATCGGGGTCGTGCTCGTCGCGGCGGGCATTCCCTATGCCGATTACTTCGCGGGCGCGAAATTCCTGCATTTCCTGCTTGGCCCGGCCACGGTCGCCCTGGCTGTCCCGCTGGCACGCCATACGCCCGCGCTGCGCAAGGATTTATTCCGTATCGGCGCGGGCATCCTCGTCGGCATGACCGTGGCTACCGCCAGCACCCTGGCGCTGGCGTGGCTGTTCGGCGGCGATGCGACGATGCTGCGCTCACTGGCGGCCAAGTCGGCGACGACGCCCATTGCCATTGGCATCACGGAACGCCTTGGCGGTTTGCCTTCGCTCGCGGTCGCCGCGGTCATGGTGACCGGCATCGGCGGCGCCATTCTCGGCATACCCCTGCTGCGCCGGATGCGGATCGAAGACCCGCGCATCGTCGGCATTGCGCTTGGCGTCAGCGCGCACGGCATCGGTACTGCCCGCGCCCTCCAGTTCGATATCAAAGCGGGCGCCTACGCCGCGCTTGGCATGGCGGTGACGGGGGCGCTGCTGGCGGTGATTCTGCCGCTGTGTTTCTGGCTGTATCCCCGCCTTGCCGCGCTGGTTTAGTCAGTGCGCGGAAACAGGCTGCGGCACCAGCTTCAAACCCAGCGCGCGCATGACCTTGTTGACCGTGGCAAAGCTCGGATTGCCCGTTGCGGACAGCGAGCGGTACAGCGCCTCACGCGCCAGACCCGTATCGCGGGCAAGCTGCGTCATGCCGCGAGCGCGGGCGACCGTACCCAAGGCGCGCGCCAACTCGGCAGGATCGTCATCTTCCAGGGAAACAGTCAGGTAGGCGGCAATCATTTCATCGCTGTCCAGATACTCGGCAACGTCGAACAGCGGCAGATCGGATATCTTGATTTTCTCGGCCATGTTTCAATTCTCCAGCGTCTTGGCCAGTTCCTTGGCCGCTTTGATGTCCCTGGACTGCGTGGATTTATCGCCGCCGCCCAGCATCAGAATCACCACATCCCCGCGCAGGCCGTACAAGCATTTGTCGAAATCAGCGTGGCGGCGAATTGTGAACATGCCTTGATTGTAACCCGCAGATTACATATTACAAGCCAGCGCCCGGTTCGCCGACCAGTTTTTCGATAATTGCCCGCACCTGGCTCATGGCGCCGCGCAGGACGTGTTCGAGGCTTTCGAAGTGAATACCGTTGGCGCTGCTGGCGCGTCCGGCGGCGTGGTTGGCGATGACGTTGATGGCCGCGTAGGGCAGTTCCAGTTCGCGGGCCAGCGCCGCTTCCGGCATGCCGGTCATGCCGACCAGGTCGGCGCCGTCGCGCTCAAAGCGGTTGATTTCGGCGGCGGTTTCAAGGCGCGGCCCCTGGGTTGCGGCATAGACGCCATCCACCTTGAGCGGGATGCCCAGGGTCTTGGCCGCCGCGACGATGCGCCGACGCAGTTCGCGGTCGTAGGGTTCGGTGAAGTCGATGTGGTTCACCGGCGCGCCGCTGATTTCGCAGAAGGTCGATTGGCGGCCCCAGGTGTAGTCGAGGATCTGGTCGGGAACGACGATTTCGCCCGGTTGCAGGTCGGCGCGGATGCCGCCGACCGAGGCGACGGAGATGATGCCGGTGGCGCCGTGGTGATGCAGCGCCCACAGGTTGGCGCAGTAATTGACCAGATGCGGGGCGATGGTGTGGCCGTGGCCGTGGCGCGGCAGGAACATCGCCGGCTGGCCGCCGATCTGGCCGATGACGATGGCGCCGGAGGGTTCGCCGTAAGGGGTGCGAACGATTTCGCGGTGCGAGACATCGAGATTGGACAGCGTTGTCAGGCCGCTGCCGCCGATGATTGCGAGCATGTCAGTTTTTCCTTTCCGCCAGCAGCGAGGCCAGCGTGGGCACCGCGCCCTTGAGCGCCGGGTGCGTGGGGGTGGGCCGCGTGGCGGCGACGTCTTCAAGCTTGCGGTAGAGGGCGTTCTGCCGCGTGGCGGTGAATGGCAGATCGCGCAGGGTTTTGCCGAGATGGTAGCCGACCAGCGTGTCGCGACCGATATCCTTGGCCTGCCAGGCAATCACCGTGCGGTCGACGAGGTGCAGGGCGCGCGCCGTCGGCAGGCTGGCGGCCAGTTCGGCAACCAGGCGGTGCATTTTTTCGCGGTAGGCAATCACCGCCCGGCCGGAATCGGCGGCCTGGGCGCCGGTGATGTCGGCGGGCGCGCCCATCAGCCAGCAAACCACGGCATCCGGCGCGAAGGCGGCGATCTGGTCGCGCTGTTCATCGCTCAAGGCGGCCAGATCGGCGGCCAGCAGGCGCACATCGGCGCCGGCGATACGGGCTTCTGTCGCCGCCAGGCATTCCGGCAGGGCATCGAGAGCCAGCACGGCAAGGCCGCCGGCCGCCAGCGCCTGGGTCGAGAAGCCGGGGCCGCAGCCGATTTCGAGCACGCGCCGGCCCGGCACGAGGCTTGCCATCCAGGCGTAATCACCATGCCGGGCGTAGCGTTCGCCCTCCTCCTGCCAGTAGGCGAGAAATTCGGCGATGCCGGCGCTCATCAATCGCCCTTCTTGGCGTAGATGGCCGGCAAATTACGCCAGGCGCCATCGACATCCATGCCGAAACCGAAGAGGAAACGGTCGGGTACGGCGAGGCCGACGAAATCGGCGGCGATGGGCTTGTCCTTGCCGTTCTGCTTGTCGACAAGCACCGCCAGCAGCACTTCGGCGGCGCCGAGGCGGAGCAGGCTCTGTTTGACGGCGGCCAGGGTCACGCCTTCATCGAGAATGTCGTCGATGACCAGCACGCTGCGGCCCTTGACCGAGGTCCACGGAGCCATGCGCCAGGAAATCTTGCCGCCCCGCGTTTCCGGCCCGTAGCGGGTGGCGTGCAGGTAGTCGAAATCGAGCGGAAAAACCAGCCTCGGCAGCAGGTGGCCGCAGGTGATGACGCCGCCGGTCATGACGCAGAGAACCAGCGGATTTTTGTCGGCCAGACAGCCGGTAATGCGCCCGGCCAAGTCGTCCAGTGCCTTCTGGATGGTCGATTCGGGATAGATCAGCTCGGCATTTGCCAGCAGGTCACGGGCTTTTTCCGGTGTCATTCGGAAACCTCCAGGTTTTTCAGGTAATTGTTGAATTCGCCGCCGACCTCCGGGTGACGCCGACCGAAGGCGACCATCGCCTGCAAATAGCCGAGCTTGGAACCGCAGTCGTAGCGGGTGCCAGCATAGCGATAGGCCAGCACCTGCTCCTCGGCAAGCAGCGAGGCGATGGCATCGGTCAACTGGATTTCGCCGCCGGAACCGGGGCGGATCTTTTCCAGATGATGAAAGATGCGCGGCGTCAGGATGTAGCGGCCAACCACGGCCAGGGTCGACGGCGCGGCCTCGGGTTTCGGTTTTTCGACGATGGCGTTGATCTGCTCGACGCGCTCGGCCACCGGCCGCGCGTCGACAATACCGTAGCTGCCGGTGTCGGCGCGCGGCACGTCCTGCGCGCCGAGCACCGAGCAGCGGTAGTAGTCGTAGGTGTCGGTCATCTGCTTCATCACCGCCGGCTGGGCGTCGAGCAGATCGTCGGCGAGCAGCACGGCGAACGGCTCGTCGCCGATCACCGGTTTGGCGCACAGCACGGCGTGGCCCAGCCCGAGCGCCTCGGCCTGGCGGATATAGATGCAATTGATGTGCTTGGGAATCATGTCGCGCACGAAGTCGAGCATTTGGGTCTTGCCGCGCCGCTCCAACTCGGTTTCCAGTTCGTAGGCTTTATCGAAATGATCCTCGATGGCCCGCTTGGAGCGGCCCGTGACGAAAATCATGTCGGTAATCCCCGCCGCCACCGCCTCTTCCACCGCGTACTGAATCAGCGGCTTGTCGACGATGGGCAGCATTTCCTTCGGGCTGGCCTTGGTCGCCGGCAGGAAGCGAGTGCCCATGCCGGCCACGGGAAAGACTGCTTTTCTGACTTTTTTCATGTACTCCCCCTCAAAAACGGTTTTCGGCGCAGTCATAGGCTGGGATGAAGCGTAGCGCAATCCCAGCATTTGGAGCCGGGATTCCACTTCATTCCATCCCAGCCTGCGGCGCTTTTTCCCTCTAACCCAGAATCCTCAGCAATTCTGCCTCATCAATCACCGAAATGCCCAATTCCCGTGCCGTATCCAGTTTCGAGCCGGCTTCCTCGCCGGCCACCACATAATCGGTTTTTTTCGATACCGAGCCGGCGACCTTGCCGCCAGCGGCCAGAATCATGTCCTTGGCGGCGTCGCGTTTCAGGGTCGGCAGGGTGCCGGTGAGTACGAGGGTCTTGCCGGCCAGCGGCGCGGCTGCCTGTATCGCGCCCTGCGCCGGCAGCGCGGCCAGCAGTTCGGCCCGGCGCAGCGCCACGCCGGCCAGCCAACCGCGCCGGCCCGGCTGGCGCAGCCAGTCGCCGAGGGCGTCGATCACTTCGCCGGGAATGGCGGCTGCGGAAAGCAGCGCAGCATCGAGGCCATTGGCCGCCAGCGCCGCGCCGTCGACGACCGCCGCCAGTTGCCGGGCGCGCAGCGGGGTCAGGCGTGGCACGCCGAGCATGGCGTACAGTTCGCCCCAAGTCAGCCGTTCGGCCAGATCCGGGTGTGGCGGATGTTCGTCGGCTGGCACAACGCCCGCCGCCAGCAGGGCGTCGACGGCGTCGGCATTGTGCGGCTCGGCGAAGAAATCGGCGATCGCCGCCGCCACCGTCGCGCCAATGTCCGGCAGCGCCGCCAGCAAAGGCGCCGGCGTCCGCCGCACGCGCTCCATGCTGCCCAGCCAGTCGGCCAGCGTGCGGGCGGTCGATTCGCCGACATGGCGGATGCCCAACGCAAACAGCAGGCGGGCGAGACTCGGCCGGCGGCTGGCGGCAATGCCGGCGAGCAGATTCTCGGCCCAGCGGGAGGCGATCTGCCCGCCCTTCTCCGGCGTCGCGCCGTCGCGCTCGTCGGCGCGGCGTTTCATGTCGAGCAGATCGGCCAGCGTCAGGCGATAGAGATCGGCAACGCCGCGCACCTGGTCGAATTCGACCAGACGCTCGACGTAACGCTCGCCCAGTCCCTCGATATCCATCATGCGGCGGCCGGCGAAATGCAGGATGGCCTGGATGCGCTGGGCGCGGCAGGCAAAGCCGCCGGAACAGCGCGTCGCCGCCTCGCCCTCTTCACGCACCACATGGGCGCCGCAAACCGGGCAGGCATCGGGCATGACGAAAGGCTTAGCGTCCGCTGGCCGCCGCTCGGCGACGACGCCGAGCACTTCCGGGATGACATCGCCAGCGCGGCGCACAATGACCGTGTCGCCGACGCACAAGCCACCCTTGCGCGCCACCTCGTCGGCATTGTGCAGGGTGGCGTTGGTTACCGTGACGCCGCCGACGAACACCGGCTTCAAACGCGCCACCGGAGTCAGCGCGCCGGTGCGGCCAACCTGGATGTCGATGGCTTCGACCACGGTCAGCGCCTCCTGCGGCGGGTATTTGTGCGCCACCGCCCAGCGCGGCTCGCGTGTGCGAAAACCGAGGCGCTGTTGCAGCGCCAGAGTGTTGACCTTGTACACCACGCCGTCGATGTCAAAGGGCAGGCTGTCGCGCAATTCGCCGATGCGCCGGTGAAAGCCAGCCAGTTCCTCGCCGCCGGCCAGCACGGCGCGGTGTTCGCAGACCGGCAGGCCGAAGGCGGCCAGAGCGTCGAGCATTTCGCCATGAGTGGCCGGAATATCCCAGCCGTCAACCGCGCCGAGGCCGTAGGCGAAGAAGCACAGCGGACGGCTGGCGGCGATGGCCGGGTCGAGCTGGCGGATGCTGCCGGCCGCCGCGTTGCGCGGATTGACCAGGGTTTTGTCGCCGCGCGCCTGCGCCTGCGCGTTGTAGCGATCCAGATCGTCGCGCCGCATGTACACCTCGCCGCGCACTTCCAGGAGCGGCGGCGCTTCACCCGCCAGACGCAGGGGAATCTGCCGCAGGGTGCGCAGATTTTGCGTCACATCCTCGCCAGTGGCGCCGTCGCCGCGCGTCGCCCCGCGCACCAGCACGCCGTGCTCGTAGCGCAGGCTGATGGCGAGACCATCGAATTTCAGTTCGGCGGCGTAGGCGACCGGCGGCGCATCAGTGGACACATCAGCGGCCAGTTCCAGTTCGCGGCGAATGCGGGCGTCGAAATTGAGGGCGCCGGTCGATTCTGTGTCGGTCTCGGTCTGAATCGAGAGCATCGGCACTTCGTGGCGCACCGGCGCGAATTCCGCCAATGGCCGGCCGCCGACGCGGCGGGTCGGCGAGGCGGCATCGGCCACTTCCGGGTAAGTAACTTCCAGCGCCTGCAATTCGCGAAACAGCTTGTCGTACTCGGCATCCGGAATCGTCGGCGCATCGAGGACGTAATAAGCGTGGTCGTGGCGCCCGATCTCGGCGCGCAAGGCCGCCGCGCGCGCGCCAAACTCCCCGGTTGTTGCCGCCATCAGGATGAGAACAGGCGGCGCGCCTGAGCCGAACCTGCCGGCAGGCCGAAGCTCATCATGGTCGCCTGCGGCTTGCCGATAAATTCACGGCGGATGTGTTCGAGCTGGCTGTCGCCCAGCGGCTGGCGATTGTCATCGACCAGCGTGCCGTTCAGGGCGTCGGCGAAGCGGCGGGCCAGTTCGGTCATTTGCGCGAAGACGCGCTCGCCGTGATCGACGCAGGGCACGTCGAGGGTGAAGGTCAGGCTGTGCGTCGCCAGATTGCGTAGCGTATCGGCGGCGAAGGGCGTCGTTTCGTAATTTTGCAGGCTGAACAGCGGCCGGCCGGCGTCGTCGTAGCGGGTGAAGATGCCGTCGCCGCCAAGCGTCAAGCCGGCGGCCTCGGCCAGCGCCCGAATCTTGGTGCCGGGAAACGGCATGCCGCGACTGACCAGATTGAGGCCGATTTCCAGATCGACGGCGGCGCAGAAGCGGTCGATTTCGGCGGCCTGATCGAGCACGCGCGCCGGCGGCATGTCGGCCACGGCCATCAGTTCGTCGGCCAGCGCCCGCATGGCGCCGGTAAAGACGGCCCAATCGCCATCGCCGAGCGGGCCGAGGCGATTGACCAGTTGCAGGCCGATGCGCAGGCGGCGCACCGGCAACTCGCTGTCGGCGTGCAGGCGTTCCCATTCACGGCTGCGCTCGTTGAAGCCGATCCAGTGCACCGGCTTGTTCAGGCGGCGCAGCGCCTCGCGCTGCGCATGCAGAATTTGCGTGGCGGGCACCGGCTCGACCAGTTCCATGACGACGATAAATTCCAGACGCGGATCGAGCAATTCGAGCGGTACCGGGCCGGCCGGCAGATCGTCCGCGTGATCGTGAACGGCCAGCGCCGGTTCGGGCGGGACGGCGGCTGGCACCGCTTCGCCCATTTCGCCCAGCACGGGTTCGCGCCGCTCGGCCGGCGCACGATGTTCGGCAACAGCCGGCGCCGCTTCGCTCGCCGCCAGCGATCCGCCGCCGAGCAGCACATCCTCGTGCTGCGGCCGCATCACCTTTTCCGCCAGCTTGCGATGGCGCCGCTCCTGCCATTTGTTGTAGGCGAAAACGCCGAGCACAGCCGCTCCGCCCAGGCCGATCAATCCCCACTGGAGTTCGGTCATCAAGCTGCATCCCTCATTTGCAAAGCCTCTTCGATATCCACTTCGACGACACGCGAAACGCCGGATTCCTGCATGGTAACGCCGACCAGTTGCTCGGCCATTTCCATGGCAATTTTATTATGGGAAATGAACAGGAACTGCGTCGCGCCCGACATTTTCCGCACCATGCCGCAGAAACGCCCGGTATTGCTGTCGTCGAGCGGCGCGTCGACCTCGTCGAGCAGGCAGAACGGGGCCGGATTCAACTGGAACATCGAGAACACCAGGGCAATGGCGGTCAGCGCCTTTTCGCCGCCGGAAAGCAGATGGATGGTCGTGTTCTTCTTGCCCGGCGGCTGGGCGATGACCTGCACGCCGGCATCGAGAATTTCCTCGCCAGTCATCACCAGTTCGGCGCGACCGCCGCCGAACAGTTCCGGGAACAGCCTGCCGAAATGGCCATTGACCGTGTCGAAGGTCGATTGCAGCAATTCGCGCGTTTCGCGGTCGATGCGGCGGATGGCGTTTTCCAGGGTTGCCATGGCCTCGGTCAAATCGGCGGCCTGCATGTCGAGATAGCCCTTGCGCTCGGTGGCCGTTTCCAGTTCTTGCAGCGCCGCCATATTGACCGCGCCGAGTTCGGCGATGGCATTGCCGAGGCGCGTGATTTCGCCTTGCAGCGCGGCTGGCCGGGCGGCTCCGGCTTCCGCTGCGAGCGCCGCCTCGTCGGCGCCGGCTTCCAGCAGTTGCTGGGCAAACTGCTCGGCATTGAGCGCCGCCGCCTGCTCTTTCAATTTCACTTCGCCGATGCGTTCGCGCAGCGGTTCCAGGCTTTGTTCGATTTTCAGGCGCTGTTCTTCCAGCATCCGCAGCGCCTGGGTCGCCGCTTCCAGCGCGTCGCGCTTGCCGGCCAGGTTCTGTTCCGCTGCCTGGCGTAGCGCCAGCGCCGCCTGCAACTGTTCTTCCATGACATCGGCCGGCGCCGCCTCGACCTGCTCGGCGCAGGCGGCACGGTCGCGCTCGATGCGCGCCAGTTCACGCTCGGCCAGCGCCTGGCGGGCGAAAATGTCCTGCAACTTGCCGTCGGCCTCGCGGGCAGAAAATTGCGCCTCGCGCAAGGCGCGGTCGAAATCGGCGTTTTTCTCGCGCTCGGCGCGCACGGCGCGCTCGCATTCGTCGAGCCGCGCCTGAGCGCCGGCCACCAGCACACGGATGCGCGCCAGACCGTCGCGGATTTCCACAATGCGCTCGTCCGCCGCCAGTTCGCGCTCGCGCTCGCTTTCTTCTTCCTCGGCCAGTTCAGCCAACTGCTCGGCGAGGCGCTCCTTCTGCTCGGCGTGGCGAGCCATCGCCTGCGTCAATTTGACCACCTCGAGTTGCACGGCATGCACGCGCTGCTGGCGGTCGGCGACGTACTGGCGGATTTCGTCCATTTCCTCCTGCTTGTCGGCGCATTGCTCGTCGAGCAGCGCCTGCTGCTCGCGCAGGCTGGCCGCCTGTTCACCGGCCAGGACGATGTCCGCGTCCAGCGCCTCGATTTCGCGCTGGCGTTCGAGCAGGCCGTGCTCGCCCTGATCGGGCGCGAAGAAGGTGACGCTGGCGCACGTCAGCAGGTCGCCAGCGCGCGTGACGATGACCTCGCCCGGGGCCAGCCCGGCCCGCCGCGCCAGACCCTCGGCCAGCGTTTCGGCGGTGGCGATGGCGCCCAGCCAGTCGGCCAGCGCCGCCCGCGCCGCCGGATCGTCGCTGCGCACGCGCGCCGCCAGCGAATTGGCCGCCGGTTCAGGCATTTCGCAGCCGCCCAGCATCACCGCCAGGCGCGCTTCTGGCCGGTCGTGCAGCCAGGCATCAAGCAGCGCCGGATCGGCGGCGGCAATGGCAGCCAGCCGCTCGCGCAGCACCGCTTCGACCGCGTCCTCCCAGCCGGCCTCGACATGGATTTTGCGCCACAGCGGCGGCGCATTTTCCAGATCGTGACGGCGCAGCCATTCCGGCAGCTTGCCGCTGCCCTCGGCCTTGGCCTGCATCTGCGCCAGCGCCGCCCGCCGCGCCTCGCCAGCGGCCAGTTCGCGTTCGAGGCGCTGCAACTCGCCCTGCGCGGCCTTGCGCCGCGCTTCTTGTTGCGGCAATTCTTCCTGCAACTGGCGCAGGTGATCCTGGTCGCCGGCCAGTTCCTCGCGCAGCAATTCCAGTTCTTCTTCCTTGCCGGCCAGCGCCTCCCCGTCCGGCGCTTCGCCCAGGCTTTCGTCGGCCAGCCGCTCGCGGCGCAGAACGATGGCCTGCAAGGCGCGCTGGGCATGGGCCTTGTGCGTCAACTCAACTTCCAGCTTCTGTTCGCCGTTGGCCGTGCGCGTCCGCAGGCGCTGCAATTCTTCCTGCGCCTGGGCGTGATCTTCCTCGACCTGCGGCGCGATATTCATCTGCTGGCGCAGGCGCTCATCGGCCTCGGCGACGCGCAGGCGGGTGTTTTCCTGCGTTTCCTCCCACTCCTCGCGTTCCTCGCCGAGCGTTTCGGCGGTTTGCGTCCAGTGTTTCAGTTCGTCTTCCAGGTGCACCAGCCGCGCTTCGAGCTGGCTGCGCGATTCGCGGCGATGGCGGATTTCCGCTTCCAGCCGGGCGACTTCGCTATTGGCCGCGTACATCTCGCTTTGCGCCTGATGCAGCGCGTCGCCAGCGGCGAAATGCGTCTCCCGACTTTCCTCGGCGCGCGCCTCGGTGTCGCGCAGGGCGGCGTTCTGCGCTTCCAGTTCGGTGGCGGCGCGCTCGACATCGAGCGCCAGACGCTGGCGCTCGCCCTCGGCCTCGCGCCGCCGCAGGAGCCACAGCAATTGCTGGCGCTGCGTCAGTTGCTTGTTCAGGTCGTGATAGCGGCGCGCCACCTCGGCCTGCGCTTCCAGATGCGCCATCTGGTGCGCCAGTTCCTCGCGGATGTCCTCGACGCGCAACAGGTTCTCGCGGGTGTCCTCCAGCCGGCCCTGGGTTTCCTTGCGCCGCTCCTTGTAGCGGGTGACGCCGGCGGCTTCTTCGAGAAAGACGCGCAGGTCGTCGGGGCGGGCCTCGATGATGCGCGAGATCATGCCCTGGCCGATGATGGCGTAGGCGCGCGGCCCCAGACCCGTGCCGAGGAACAGATCGGTGATGTCCTTGCGCCGGACTTTCAGATTGTTGATGAAGTAGTCCGACTGGCCCTGCCGCGTCAGCACGCGCTTGACCGACAGTTCGGCATACTGCGACCACTGGCCGAGAGCGCGGCCGAGCGTGTTGTCAAAAATCAGTTCGACCGAGGCGCGCGACACCGGCTTGCGCTGGGTCGAGCCGTTGAAGATGACATCCTGCATCGACTCGCCGCGCAGTTCCGAAGCCTTGGACTCGCCCAACACCCAGCGCACGGCGTCCATGATGTTGGATTTGCCGCAGCCGTTGGGGCCGACGACGCCAACCAGTTGCCCGGGCAGGACAACGACGGTCGGATCGACAAAGGACTTGAAGCCGGCGAGTTTAAGTTTGGTCAGACGCATGCTTGCTTGCAGCGGGTCGGGAAAGACCGCCATGTCGGGGGCCGTATGATAGCATCGACACATCGGCAGACCTTGCGGCAGGCAGATCATGGATCCGGATGCTCACTTTCTCGCCCGCGCCGTCGAACTGGCGCGCACCGGCAGCGGTCACGGCGACGGCGGCCCCTTCGGCGCCGTCATCGTGCGCGACGGGAAAATTCTCGGCGAAGCCTGGAATCGCGTGGTCGCCGGCCAAGATCCCACCGCCCATGCCGAAATCGGCGCCATCCGCGCCGCTTGCACCGCCGCCGGTTCCTTCCACCTGCCCGGCGCCGTCCTCTACGCTTCCAGCGAACCCTGCCCAATGTGCCTCTCGGCCGCCTACTGGGCGCGCATCACCCGCATCGTTTTCGCCAACAGCCGCGCCGACGCCGCCGCCATCGGCTTCCCCGACGACACGCTCTACGACGAACTGGCCCGCGCCGGCGGCGAGCGCAGCATCGTCATGGAACACCGTCCGCTGCCCGGAGCGCTGGAGCCGATGCGCGTCTGGGCCAAGAATCCGTGCCGCACGCCTTACTGAGAAAACTGCCCGCACCGGGCAAACGCCCCGTTTTCGGCGATAATCCGCCTTTCATCCACGCCGCCGCCACGAAAGTCGCGCCATGATCCTCGACAAACTCTTTCAACTGATGTCGGAAAAACAGGCATCGGACATTTTCATCACCGCCGGCGCCCCGATCCACATCAAGATCGAGGGCAACGCCATGCCGGTGAACCAGCAGGTGATGATGCCCGACATGATCAACCAGATCGCCTACGAGCTGATGTCGCCGGAACAGGTCAAGATTTTCGAGACGACCTGGGAGATGAATCTCTCCTTCGGCATCCCCTCGGTCGGCAATTTCCGCGTCAACATCTTCCGCCAGCGCGGCTCGACCGGCATCGTGATCCGCTACGTCCACCGCGATATCCCGCAATTGAAAGAACTCGGCCTGCCGCCGATACTCACCGAACTGATCATGGAAAAGCGCGGCCTGATCCTGATCGTCGGCGCCACCGGCTCGGGCAAATCGACGACCATCGCCTCCATGCTCGATCACCGCAACACCTTCCGCTCGGGCCACATTCTGACGGTCGAGGATCCGATCGAATTCCTCTTCAAACACAAGAAGTCCATCGTCAACCAGCGCGAAATCGGTCTGGACACCGAAAACTGGCAGGTGGCGCTGAAAAACGCCATGCGCCAGGCGCCCGACTGCATCCTGATCGGCGAAGTCCGCGACAAGGAAACCATGCAGGCAACCATCGCCTACGCCCAAACCGGCCACCTTTGCCTGGCCACGCTGCACGCCAACAACTCCTACCACGCGCTCAACCGCATCATCAGCTTCTTCCCGCCGGAGAACCGGCCGGCGCTCTTCCTCGACCTGTCGGTGGCGCTGCGCGCCATCATCTCGCAGCGCCTGGTCAAAACCCCGGACGGCACGCGCACGCCAACCTGCGAAATCATGCTCAACACCCGCCACATCGGCGATTTGATCGAGCGCGGCGAAGTCCAGTCGATCAAGGACGCGATGGAACAATCCCTGGCCCCCGGCTCGCAAACCTTCGAGCAGGATTTGTTCAGGCTCTACCGCGAAAACGTCATCACCCTCGACGAGGCGCTGGCCAACGCCGATTCGCCGACCAACCTGTCGTGGCTCATCAACAACGCCGAGCCAGATGGCAGCACCGGCAAGAAAGAAAAGGCGCCCGACGCCATCCTCGACTTCGACGCCACCAGCTCAGGCGGCATATCGTTCAAGGAACTCAGCCTCAGTCTGCCGGATCAGGATGAGTAATAGCCACGGTTTGAAGTCACGCCATGGGCCTCGACAGTATTGAACTTGTGCTGGCGTTCGAAGACGAGTTCGGGATAAGCATCGACGATGCCGATGCCGCAGAGCTTGTTACCCCACGGGCCGTGGCGGACTATGTCATCGGTCGCCTTGGAAACGTGAGCGGAGCAAGAGGGCACTGCCTGTCGCAAGCAGGTTTCTATCGAATACGGTCGGCGCTTGTTCGACAGTTCGGTGCGTTGCGCAAAGACGTGCGCCCGGATACCCCGATCCGGAATTTTCTGGGTCGCAACATCAGACGGCAATGGCTTGAACTGGGGAAAGCCATCGACGCCAGCCAGCTTCCCAGCCTTGAGTGCAGGAAAAGCATCGCCTACCCATTACTGATTGGCATACCGGTGAGCGGTTTGACTCTGGCGGTTTTAGCAGGCGCTTCCAGATGGTGGCTGGTTTCTGCGATCATTTTATTTTTTCTCGCCGCCTTGATTGCCATAGAAAAATTAAGCGATTTGATTCCCAAAAACTTGACTACGATTGCTTCGCTTGTTCCATACACTCGTGTCAAGAACCCAGAGGAGTGGACTCGCGACTATGTGTTGCAGAAAGTCATTCAGATAACATCCATGCAGCTTGGCGTTCCGATTGAAAAAATCCAGCCAGACAGTCATTTCGTCGATGATCTTGGTATGGACTAGAGAGCAAGGCGCTCAGTGCCGCTACGCGCCTTGAGCAGCCGTACTCTTTCGGCCCTCCAATAACGAATCAACCCAAACCCCCATGACCGCCTCCGCCCACCTGCACACCATCCGCGATTACATCCGCTACGCCGTCAGCCGCTTCGGCGCCGCCGACCTGTTCTTCGGCCACGGCAGCGACAATGCCTGGGACGAAGCGGTCTACCTGACGCTGCACACCCTGAACCTGCCGCTCGACCGCCTCGAACCCTTTCTCGACGCCCGCCTCCTGGCGCATGAACGCGAAGCCCTGCTCGACATCTACCAGCGGCGCTGCCAGGAACGCCTGCCGGCCGCCTATCTGACCGGCGAGGCTTGGCTCGGCGAACACCGCTTTTATGTCGACGAGCGCGTCATCGTGCCGCGCTCCTTCATCGCCGAACTGCTCGGCGAACAGTTGGCGCCGTGGATCGAGCAGCCCGACGAAGTCGTCTCCGCCCTCGACCTGTGCACCGGCTCCGGCTGCCTCGCCATCCTCGCCGCGCTGGCCTTCCCCAACGCCGAGGTCGACGCCGTCGACCTGTCGCCCGACGCGCTCGCCGTCGCCGCGCGCAATGTCGCCGACTATGGCCTCGACGACCGCATCCGGCTGATCGCCTCCGACGCCTTCGCCAAACTCGCCGGCCAGCGCTACGACCTGATCATTTCCAACCCGCCCTACGTCAATGCCGAGTCCATCGCCGCCCTGCCGCCGGAATACCTGCACGAGCCGGACATGGCGCTCGCCTCCGGCGAAGACGGCCTCGACTTCACCCGCATCATCCTGCGCGAAGCCAAGCGCCACCTCAACCCGGAAGGCATCCTGGTAGTCGAAATCGGTCACAACCGGGCGGCGCTGGAAGACGCCTTCCCCAAACTACCCTTCACTTGGCCCGACACCGCCGCCGGCAACGAGCACGTCTTCCTGCTGCACGCCGCCGACCTGCCGGACTGAAGCGCCGGACCAACGCAGCAAGCGAATTACGGAGCAAACCAGAAAACAAAAAAGCGCCGAAAGGCGCTTGGTTGTTGGTCGGGGCGGTGGGATTCGAACTCACGACCCTCTGCTCCCAAAGCAGATGCGCTACCAGGCTGCGCTACGCCCCGACACGTGAAGGTGCGTATTCTAGCACTTGGTGGAAAGCCAGGCCAGATCGGGGTTCCGGGTCAAAAAACAAACATTCCTTGCCTCTCCTGCCCCTTTCTGATATTTAATCGTTTTTCTCGTTACCGGATGCTCTAGGAAGATGGCTGAAGAATTGCTCCACAAACAGTTTGCACCGTATGAAACCAAACCGGGCGAGAGCTACATGAGTGCGAAGCAGCTCGCGCATTTCCGCAAGATCCTCGAAACCCTCAAGAAGGAGTTGAGCGAGGACATCGACCGCACCGTGCACACGATGCAGGATGAGGCAACGGTCTTTGCCGACCCGAACGACCGCGCCAGCCAGGAAACGGACATCGCCATCGAGTTGCGCAACCGCGACCGCGAGCGCAAGTTGATCAAGAAGATCGACGAAACCCTGGCCAGCATCGAGAGCGGCGATTACGGTTTCTGCACCAAGTGCGGCGTCGAGATCGGCATCAAGCGCCTGGAGGCGCGGCCGACGGCGACCCTGTGCATCGACTGCAAGACGCTGGACGAGATGAAGGAAAAGCAGATGGCCAAGTAAGCCGCGTTTAGTCGGTCAGCCAAAACAAAGGGCGCCTCGCGGCGCCCTTTGTTTTTTCGGAATAGCCGACGCTTACTGCTGCGGCTGCTCCTGCGGGGCGGCAGCGCCCTCTTCCGCCGCGACGGCCTTCATCGACAGCTTGACGCGGCCGCGGTCGTCGGTTTCGAGCACCTTGACGCGCACAACCTGGCCTTCCTTGACGTAGTCCTCGACCTTGTTGACGCGCTCCTGGGCGATCTGCGAAATGTGCAGCAGGCCGTCCTTGCCCGGCAGCACCGAGACGATGGCGCCGAAGTCGAGAATTTTCAGCACGGTGCCTTCGTAGATTTTGCCGACCTCGACTTCCGCGGTAATCGCGTCGATCTTGGCGCGGGCAGCGGCGGCGGCATCGCCGGAGGTGGCGGCGATGGTGATGGTGCCGTCGTCCTGGATGTCGATGGTGGTGCCGGTTTCCTCGGTGAGCGCGCGGATCACGGCGCCGCCCTTGCCGATCACGTCGCGGATTTTCTCCGGGTTGATCTTGAAGGTGTACAGGCGCGGCGCGTAGGCGGACATTTCCTCGCGGTGGCCGCCGACGGCCTGCTGCATCAGACCGAGGATGTGCATGCGCGCATCCTTGGCCTGGGCCAAGGCGACCTGCATGATTTCCTTGGTGATGCCCTGGATCTTGATGTCCATCTGCAAGGCGGTGACGCCGCCGGTGGTGCCGGCAACCTTGAAATCCATGTCGCCGAGATGGTCCTCGTCGCCGAGGATGTCGGTCAGCACCGCGAAACGGTTGCCTTCCTTGATCAGACCCATGGCGATGCCGGCGACGTGCGCCTTAAGCGGCACGCCGGCATCCATCAGCGCCAGACAGCCGCCGCAGACCGAGGCCATGGACGAGGAGCCGTTGGACTCGGTGATTTCGGAGACGACGCGCATCGAGTAGGAGAAATCTTCCGGCTTCGGCAGCACGGCCAGCAGGGCGCGCTTAGCCAGACGGCCGTGACCGATCTCGCGGCGCTTGGGCGAACCGACGCGGCCGCATTCGCCGGTGGCGTAGGGCGGCATGTTGTAATGCAGCATGAAGCGGTCGCGGTATTCGCCGGCCAGCGCGTCGATGATCTGCTCATCGCGGTTGGTGCCGAGCGTGGCGACGACCAAAGCCTGCGTCTCGCCGCGGGTGAACAGCGCCGAGCCGTGGGTGCGCGGCAGGACGCCGGAACGCATGGTGATCGGACGCACGGTGCGCGTGTCGCGGCCGTCGATGCGCGGCTGGCCGGAGAGGATGCGGCCACGGACGATGGCGGCTTCCATTTCAAAGAACAGGTTGCCGACGGTATTCGCGTCGGGCGCGCCTTCTTCACCGGTGCACAGCGCGGCGACGGCCTCGGCGCCGAGTTCCTTGAGGCGCTGGCTGCGGGCTTGCTTGGAGGTCAGGCTATAGGCTTCCTCCAGCTTGGCGCCGACCAGATCCGTGAGGCGGGCGGCCAGGACTTCGTCCTTGGCCGGCGCCTGCCAGTCCCATTCCGGCTTGCCGGCTTCCTCGACCAGTTCGTTGATGGCGTTGATGGCCTTCTGCATTTCCGTATGGCCGAAAACCACGGCGCCGAGCATGACCTCTTCCGACAGTTCCTGGGCTTCCGACTCGACCATCAGCACGGCGGCCTCGGTGCCGGCGACGACCAGATCAAGCTGGCTTTCCTTCAACTGCGACAGGGTCGGGCAAAGCACATACTGGCCGTTCAGGTAGCCGACGCGGGCGGCACCGATCGGGCCGTTGAAGGGGATGCCGGAAATGGCCAGGGCGGCGGAAGCGCCGATCATCGCCGGGATGTCGGCATCGACTTCCGGATTCAGCGAAAGGACGGTGGCGACGACCTGCACTTCATTGTAGAAACCTTCCGGGAACAGCGGGCGGATCGGGCGGTCGATCAGGCGGCAGGTCAGGATTTCCTTTTCCGACGGGCGGCCTTCGCGCTTGAAGAAGCCGCCGGGAATACGGCCGGCGGCGTAAACCTTTTCCTGATAATCAACGGTCAGCGGGAAGAAATCCTGACCGGGCTTGGCGCTCTTGGCGCCAACGACGGACACCAGCACGACCGTCTCTTCCATCGACACCAGCACGGCGCCGGATGCCTGACGGGCGATTTCACCCGTCTCGATCGTCACCTGGCGATCGCCATAGGCGAAGGTTTTTTTCACGACATTAAACATGATTTCCTTTCTCTCTCAACACAACAACAACTTGGCGGCACATTGTGCCAAAACGAAAAAGCGGCCGGGGTGTTTCCGGGCCGCTCATTTCGGGGTGATAGCCTCGCTTATTTGCGCAGGCCGAGTTTGGCAATCAGGGTGCGATACGAATCGACATCCTTGCGCTTCAGGTATTCCTGCAACTTGCGGCGCTGGGAGACCAGGCGCAGCAGGCCGCGGCGGGAATGGTGATCCTTCTTGTGCTCCTTGAAGTGCGGCGTCAGATCGTTGATGCGGGCGGTCAGCAGCGCGATCTGCACTTCCGGGGAACCGGTATCGCCCTTGGCGCGTTGATATTCGGCAACGATGCCGGCCTTCATTTCGGTGGTGAATGCCATTTCAAAACCCTCTTTCATGGTTACGACGCCGCCCCGGTTTGATAGAGCAAGCGCCAAGGTTGAAGTCTTTTCCGTTGGCGACGGAACTTGAAATTATACCGTTAATTCCGCCGGTTGCACCAGACGTTTCGGCCACAGGCGACCATCGGCCGCCGGCTCGCCAACGCCGATCAGGCGGCCATCGGCATAAACGCGGATGGCGCCAGCCAGGCCGGACGGCAGATCGACCGGATTGCCGTGACCAAAGCGTAGCGCCGCCTGCCCGGCGAGATCGAGGCGCGGCAAGGATTGCAGCAGGGCATCGACGGGCCGCAGGCAAGCGGCGCGCCCGGCCTCGTCCAGCACCGTCAGTTCGGCCAGGGGAATCGCATCGGCAAGGTCGAGATCGCCGACGGCGGTTCGCCGCAAGGCCGCCAAATGGGCGCCGCAGCCGAGCGCCCGGCCGAGGTCGGCGGCCAGAGCGCGGATATAGGTGCCCTTGCTGCAACGCACGCGCAAACTCAGGCGGTCGCCGCTCAGATCAAGCAATTCCAGCGCGTGGATGCTGACCGCCCGTGGCGCGCGCTCGACCTCGATGCCTTGCCGAGCCAACTCGTAAAGCGGCCGGCCCTGGCGCTTGAGCGCCGAGTGCATGGGCGGAATCTGTTGGATGTCACCCATGAATTGCGGCAACGCTTGCCGAACCGCCGCTTCATCGACCGCCACCGGCATCGTCGCCACAACCTGCCCCTCGGCGTCGCCGGAATCGGTGGTGACGCCCAGTTGCAGCACGGCCTCGTAGGTTTTGTCGGCGTTGAGCAGATCGGCGGAAAACTTCGTCGCTTCGCCGAAACACAAAGGCAAAAGGCCGCTCGCCGCCGGATCGAGGGTGCCGGTATGGCCGCCCTTGGCCGCCGAAAACAGCCGCCGCGCCTTTTGTAATGCGTCGTTGGATGTCAGGCCGAGCGGCTTGTCGAGCAACAATACGCCATCGACCCGTCGCCAGGTGCGTTTCACTTGGGATTTCAAAGCAGGCCGCAGGATCAAGGTCAATCTTCCTGCTCGTAGTAATAGGAATAATCCACGCCCTTCATGAACATTTCGCGGTCATTTATCTTGTCTGTCAATGCGGATAAGAGCAGAGTTTTTATCAGCGTGGAGTTTACGACGCTTTTTTCCATAGCGTTCAGATAGTCTTTTTTGTTGATCCTGCTCCAATCGACGCACCGTTTCAGGTTTCTTTTCAGCATCATGTCAAGCCAGATGCGCATGCTTCTGCCGTTACCCTCCATGAATGGATGGGCAACGTTCATCTCCACATACTTGTCCGCGATTTCTTCAAAAGTATTTTCCGGCATTTGCTCGATGGTTTTCAGCGCTCCCGGCAGGTGCAGCGCCATAGCGAACTGAAAGCCACCCTTTGCGATATTGAGCGTCCTGATTTGACCGGAAAAATCATAAAGCCCGCCGAACAGGTAGCCGTGAATCTGCTGTAACCCTTTGGCTGTGCCAACCTCTATCGTGTCGAGCAGGGTGCTGTCGAAAAGAGCGTAAGCCTTCGACTTGCTCTTGCCGTCGATTGTCTCGTCGCTGTATGTGAACCATTCGATGAAGCGGTTTGCTTTTTTGGAAGGGAATTCTTTGGCAAGAATAATAACCCCATCATTGTCCAGGCAATCTGTCAATCTGCGCTTGCCGTCTGTCGCCATGAGTTTGAACCCCTTACAATTTGTAAGGACTTCGCTTCCAGATTTTTTCAGACGGTTTTTTAGGACATACCAGTAATTTCTCGAATCTGCGCTCTGGCTCAACACGCCGACAACATCGACAACCGAAAACCACCACTTGGAGCCCTTATCATCCCAAACGGCGCGCACTTCGCTGTCGTCGAAAAATCGAATTGATATTTTGTTTGTCACAACAATTGCTTCTGTTCGTTCAACAAAAAATAGGGGCAGGCCACGATTTAATGCAACGGATATCTATCATTGCCATACTAGATAATTAATCGTGGCCCACCCCTACTTTGTTGCATTATTCTTCTTCGCCTCCGCTCAATCCGTCAGAACTGTGTTCTACGCCCCACTGATCAACCGCCATAACCTGATTGTTTAAATCATACGAAATTCGCACAACCGATTCATTTCTTTTATTATAGCTGCCACTTTTTACAAGGCGGCGAAGTACATACCAATGCGTATAACCAATTACTTTCTCTCTTGTGATGTTTGGCTCATATAATGGTCGAATTTCATCTGGCTCCCCCATAATTGCGACGACTTCTGCAGGATGCATCCCAATAGTGACTTGCCTATAGCCATCTTTGACTTTTGCCACTTGTTTGGCATTGGCAATATACGGGTATACTTCTATTTCCTTAACCATAATAGCATTTGTAGCACTTTGACACGAAGCACTAAAGAGTATGGCTATTAGCACAAATTGGTGAAATCCCATTCTTTTGGGGTCGTTTTTTAAAGGAAATAGGGAACACACGGTTTTGCCACATAGGTCGGAGTGAGCTTGCAAACCCAGACACCCTACTTCATTCTTGCTCCTAGACATTTGTGCTATCACTCATATTTTATTAATCGCGGCCTGCCCCCTATTATTCTATTCTCCGTGGGCGCTGAGGTCGGTGATTTCGGCGCCGAAGGTGAGATTGGGGACAGAGATGCGGGAAATTTGGGCGGCGGCGTGGTGAACGCAGAGGAACAGCGCCAGGGAGAGAGCAGTGAGGTAGGGATGCAGAGAAGTTCTACGAGTCTCAATGTGTGCCATATCTCTATGCCTCTTCCACCAAACAAAGACAATAAAACGCCGACAATCTATTTTTCCGCCCTATGTTTTTGCGCTAATCTTCCGGCGTCTGGTCGCTAAGCGCCTTGGCCTCGTCGATCAGCGCCGACAGGCTGGCACCGCGTTCCATGGAGTCGTCGTGGATGAAATGCAGTTCGGGCAGGGTGTGGATGTGGATGCGCCGCCCCAGTTCGCGGCGCAGGAAACCGGCGGCGCGCCGCAAGCCCTGCGCGATCTCGGCCAGATGCCCGGTGTCCAGGGTGGAAAAATAAACCTTGGCATGGGCGTAGTCCGGGGTCAGTTCGACCGCCGTCAGGCTGATCATGCCAACCCGCGGGTCTTTCAGGTCAGTGCGAATCAGGTCGGCCAGATCGCGGCGCACCTGCTCCGCGACCCGGTCGCCGCGCCGGAATGCCTTCTGCTTCATGCCAGCGTGCGCGCCACTTCCTGGATTTCGTAGGCTTCGAGCTGGTCGCCTTCCTGGATGTCGTTATTGCCGCGCAGCGACAGGCCGCATTCGAAGTTGGAACGCACTTCCTTGACGTCGTCCTTGAAGCGCTTGAGCGAATCCAGTTCGCCATCCCACTGCACCACATGGTTGCGCAGCAGGCGGACGCGCGAGGCGCGCTTGATGACGCCTTCCTGCACATAACAGCCGGCAATGGCGCCGACCTTGGAAATGTGGAAGACCTGGCGAATCTCGACCATGCCGGTGACCTGCTCGCGCCGCTCCGGCGCCAGCATGCCGGACAAGGCGGCCTTGATTTCGTCGACAGCGTCATAGATGACGTTGTAGTAGCGAATATCGACGCCAAAGCCCTCGGCCAGCTTGCGGGCGCCGGCATCGGCGCGGATGTTGAAGCCAATGATGACGGCACCGGAAGCCTGGGCCAGGTTGACGTCGGATTCGCTGATGGCGCCGACCGCGCCGTGGATGATCTGGACGCGGACCTCGGTATTCGAGAGCTTGGCCAGGGTCTGCACCAGCGCCTCCTGCGAGCCTTGCACGTCGGCCTTGACGATGAGCGGCAGGGTCTTGACCTCGCCCTCCTCCATCTGCTGGAACATGTTTTCCAGCTTGGCCGCCTGCTGTCTGGCGAGTTTCACGTCGCGGAACTTGCCTTGGCGGAAGAGCGCGATTTCGCGCGCCTTCTTCTCGTCGGTGAGAACGATGGCTTCCTCGCCGGCGGCCGGCACATCGGAGAGGCCGAGAATTTCGACCGGAATCGACGGCCCGGCCTCGGCGATGGGCTTGCCGTTTTCGTCGAGCATGGCGCGCACCTTGCCGAAAACCTGGCCGGCCAGCACCACGTCGCCACGGCGCAGGGTGCCGGAAGTGACGAGCATGGTGGCGACGGCGCCACGTCCCTTGTCGAGACGGGCTTCGATAATCAGACCTTTGGCCGGCGTTTGCTTCTGCGCCTTCAATTCGAGAATTTCGGCCTGTAACAGTACCTGTTCGAGCAATTCGTCGATGCCCATGCCCTTCTTGGCCGAAACCGGGCAGAAGGGCGAATCGCCGCCGTATTCCTCGGGAATCACACCTTCGGCAACCAGTTCCTGCTTGACGCGGTCGGGATTGGCCTCCGGCTTGTCCATCTTGTTGACCGCCACCACCACCGGCACACCGGCCGCCTTGGCATGGTGAATGGCTTCCTTGGTCTGCGGCATGACGCCATCGTCGGCGGCGACGACCAGAATGACGATGTCGGTGGCCTTGGCGCCGCGCGCCCGCATGGCCGTGAATGCCTCGTGGCCCGGCGTGTCGAGGAAGGTGATCATGCCGCGCCCGGTTTCGACGTGATAGGCGCCGATGTGCTGGGTGATGCCGCCGAATTCGCCGGCCTGCACCTTGGTGCGGCGGATGTAGTCGAGCAGCGATGTCTTGCCGTGATCGACGTGACCCATGACGGTGACCACCGGCGGCCGCGACTCGAACGGCGCGTCCTTCTGCTCGGCGCTGTCGGCGAGGAAGGCGTCGGGATCGTCGAGCTTGGCGGCGAACGCCTTGTGGCCCATTTCCTCGACCACGATCATGGCCGTTTCCTGGTCGAGCACCTGGTTGATGGTGACCATCGAACCCATCTTCATCATCACCTTGATGACCTCAATGGCCTTGATCGCCATCTTGTGCGCCAGATCGGAAACCGAGATGGTTTCCGGCACATGCACTTCGCGGACGACGGTTTCGGTCGGCGCCTGGAAGCTGCCTTGGCCTTCGTCGCCGTGGCCGTGCTTCTTGTGGCCGCCACGGCCGCTCTTCCACGACGAGCCGGTATCGGCCGAACGGGTCTTGATGCCCGGCTTCTTCCGGCCATCGTCACGGCCGTTGCCGCCCTTCTTGGCATCCTTGGCCGGCGCGTCGGCACGCTTGTGCAAGGTTCCCTTGTCGCCCGCCGGCGCTTCCTGCGCCTTGGCCTGGGCGGCTGCCTGCTGCTTGGCCTGCTCGGCGAGCTTGGCGGCGGCGGCAGCGGCTTCGGCCTCCTGGCGCTTCTGCGCCAACTGGACTTCGCGCGCCTGCTTATCGCGCAGTTCGCGCTCCTGCACCTCGCGCAGGCGGCTGGAACGGCGAGCCTGATCCTCGCGCAGGCGCAATTCCCGCTCGCCGATGATGGCGGCGCGATCCACCGCCGGCAGCTTGGCCGGCTTGGCCGATTTCGGCGCTTCCGGCTCGGCGGCGGGTTCGTCCTGCTGTTCCGGTTCGGCTTCGACGACCGGCTCCGGCGCTGCCTCGACGACCGGCTCCGGCGCCTCGATGGATACCTCGACGGGCGTCTCGACGGGCGTCTCGACCGGCGCCTCAGCGACCGGCTCGGCAACGACCTCCTCCTCGGCAACCTCGGCGATCTCGGCTTCCAGCGGCTGGTCGGCGACATCGCGCTTGACCAGGACGCGCTTCTTCTTCACTTCGACCTGCACCGTGCGGGCGCGGCCGCGATCGTCGGTGGTCTTGATCTCCGAGGTCTGCTTGCGCGTCAGGGTGATCTTGGCCTTGGAATCGTCGCCGTGAGCGCGGCGCAGATAATCGAGCAGGCGCGTCTTGTCCTGGTCGGTCAAGGAATCGTTGCCCCCGGGCTTGCCCACGCCGGCCTTGCCCAGTTGTTCGAGCAGGGCCGCGACGGGCATTTTCAGTTCAACGGCGAATTGTGAAACAGTTGTTGCGGACATATGTTGCTACCTCCCCGCTCACTCGAACCAGTGAGCCCGTGCCTTGAGAATAAGTTCCTTGGCACGCTCTTCGTCGATGCCGGTCATTTCCGTGAGTTCATCCACCGCCAGTTCGGCGAGGTCGTCACGCGTCTTGACTTCGTGTTCGGCCAGGGTGGCGGCCAGTTCCCGCGTCATGCCCTCGAGGCCGATCAGATCCTCGGCGACGCCATCCAGCTTCTCCTCGATGACGATGGCCTCGGTCAGCAGGACATTGCGCGCGCGATTGCGCAATTCGTTGACGATATCCTCGTCCAGCCCCTCGATTTCCAGCATTTCGGCCAGCGGCACGTAGGCCACTTCCTCCAGCGTCGCGAAGCCTTCCTCGATCAGGAGATCGGCCAGTTCCTCGTCAATGTCGAGCTTTTCCATGAACGTGAGGCGGGTCACCGCGCACTCCGCCTCGGAACGCTTGACCGATTCGTCTTGGGTCATCAGGTTGATGGTCCAGCCGGTCAATTCGGAAGCGAGGCGGACATTCTGGCCGTTGCGGCCGATGGCGATGGCGAGATTGTCCTCGTCGACGACGACATCCATGACATGCTTTTCCTCATCGACAACGATGGAGGAAACCTCGGCCGGCGACAGCGCGCCGATCACGAATTGCGCCGGATCGGCCGACCACAGCACGATGTCGATATTCTCGCCGCCAATCTCGTTGCGCACGGCGGTAACGCGCGAGCCGCGCAGACCAACGCAGGTGCCGATCGGATCGACTCGCGGATCGTTCGATTTGACGGCGATCTTGGCGCGCAGGCCGGGATCGCGGGCGCAAGCCTTGAGCTCCATCAGGCCGTCGTCGATTTCTGGCACTTCCAGATCGAACAGCTTGATGACGAATTCCGGCGCCGTGCGCGACAGGATGATCTGCGGGCCGCGGGCGCCGCGGTCAATGCGCAGCAGATAGGCGCGGATGCGGTCGCCGACGCGCAGGTTTTCCTTCGGGATCATCTGGTCGCGCGGCAGCAGGGCCTCGATCTTGCCAGCCTCGACGATGGCGTTGCCGCGTTCCATGCGCTTGATGGTGCCGGAAACGACGTGCTCCTTGCGCTCCAGGAAATCGGTCAAAATCTGCTCGCGCTCGGCGTCGCGGATTTTTTGCAGAATCACCTGCTTGGCAGCCTGGGCGCCGATGCGGCCGAAGTCGATCGGTTCCAGCGGCTCCTCCAGCGCATCGCCGGCCTCGATTTCGGGATCGTCCTTCTGCGCCTCCGACAGCGGAATTTCCATGAATTCATTGACATACTCGCTATCGGCCACCACCCGCCAACAACGGAAGGAATCGTAATTGCCGGTATTGCGATCGATCGACACACGCACGTCGGCCTCGTCGTGGATGCGCTTCTTGGTCGCGGAGGCGAGCGCCATCTCCAGGGCGGCGAAAACGATTTCCTTGCCGACGTTCTTCTCGCGGGCCAGGGCATCGACCAACAGCAAAATTTCACGGCTCATGGGCTACAACCTCCTGATTCTTCAGTCGAAACGCGGCACCAGACGTGCCTTCTCGATATGGGCGAATTCCAGTTCCACTTCATCTTTTTCCAGGCGCAGGCCAACCTTGCCATCCTTCAGGCCGAGCAGCTCGCCCTGAAAATTGCGGCGATTGCCCTGCGGAATGCGCAGCTTGATCTGAATGTCCCGCCCAACGAAACGCTCAAAATCCTCGGCTTTCCTGACCACGCGATCGAGTCCCGGCGAAGAGACTTCGAGGCGCTCGTAATCAACGCCCTCGACCTCGAAAACGCGCGTCAACTGGTTGGAGACGCGGGTGCAATCCTCGATGTCGACGCCACTTTCCTTGCCCGGCGCGTCGATAAAGACGCGAACAAGGCGGCCACGCGGCGACATCTCGATGTCCACCAGCTCATAGCCCAGACCGCTTACGGTCGTTTCGATCAGCGCGTTCAAATCCATGACCACAAATAAAAAATGGGCGCAACGCCCATCTCGTGAAAAAAGATGCCCGCCAGAGACGGCGGAAGGAAAAACCCGCGGATTATAAAGGGTTTGCGCCTTCAGGTAAATGAATCCGGCGGACTATCTGCCCTCGCCGGGCGTCACGCCCGTGATCTCCCCACCTCGCGCAAGGATCGTAGGTTGGACAAGCCGCGCCACATCCGGGCGCGATGGCCGGGATTAACCGCCGTTACCCCTCCCCGCCCCTCCCCCTCGGGCTTTGCCCGAAAGTAAGGGAGTAAGGCGCCGTCGCGTCACGCTTCCGGCTTTTTCCCCAATTCGCGCAGCAGCGCCTTGACTTCGTCCTCCGCCAATTCCCGCGCCCGCCCGCGCTTCAGTTGCGGCGGCAGGGCGAAGGGGCCGTAGCGGACGCGCATGAGGCGGCTGACGGTGCAGCCGACGGCTTCGAACATGCGGCGCACTTCGCGGTTGCGCCCCTCGAAGAGGCTGACGCGATACCAGCGGTTGGCGCCTTCGCCGCCGGCGTCGACCAGCCGGGTGAAGGCCGCCGGGCCGTCTTCCAGCTCAATGCCCTCGCACAGTTGGCGCTGCGCTTCCGGCGTCAGTTCGCCGAGGACGCGCACGGCGTATTCGCGAACCAGTTCCGCGCTCGGGTGCATCAGGCGATTGGCTAGATCGCCGGAGGTGGTGAAGAGCAAGAGGCCGGAGGTATTGAAATCGAGGCGGCCGACGGCGATCCAGCGGCCGCCGCGCAGGCGCGGCAGGGCGGCGAATACCGAGGGGCGGCCATCCGGGTCGTCGCGCGAGACGATTTCGCCTTCCGGCTTGTGGTAGAGCAGCACGCGCGGCGGCCGGGCGCTGCCGGTGAAGCGGATGTTGATGAGGCGACCGCCAATTTTCACCTTGTCGGTCGGCACCACCGACTGGCCGATGGTGGCGGTTTCGCCATTGACGCTGACCTTGCCGGCGATGATCCATTCTTCCATTTCGCGCCGCGAGCCGACGCCGGCCTGGGCCAGCACCTTTTGCAGACGCTCCGGCTTGGCTTCGACCAGCGGTTTGCCGTTGCGACCGATGGCGCCGCGATTGGCGCGGCCGCCCGGAACGACGCCCTGACGGCGTGGGCTTGGCGCTTTGGCTGGCGCTTTTTCCAAACGTTCTTCCTGCCGGCCACGGCGGCCGGCGGCGGAGGTTTCCGCGCCGTTCTTTTGCGACGGGCGGGGGGATGTGGGTTTATTGGGGGTTTTCATGATGCAACTCCAAAGTCTGTCCGATTTGTTCCAGCGGCGGCAATTCGCTCAAGGCGCAGAGGCCGAGGTCGTCGAGGAATTGTTTGGTGGTGGCCAAGAGCGCCGGCCGGCCCGGCGTTTCGCGGTGGCCGACAACGTCGATCCAGCCGCGTTCTTCCAGCGTGCGAATCACATTGGCATTGACCGCGACGCCGCGTATTTCCTCGATGTCGCCGCGCGTGACGGGCTGGCGGTAGGCGATGATGGCCAGGGTTTCCAAGAGGGCGCGGGAATATTTTGGCGGTTTTTCCGGATTCAGGCGCTCCAGATAGGGCATGTACTCGGCCCGCGTGCGAAAGCGCCAGCCGGAGGCCAACTGGATCAGTTCCGCCGGGCGTTCGGCCCATTCCTCGCGCAATTCGTCGAGCAGCTTGCGCAGGGTGTCGGCGGACAGTTCGTCGGCGAACATCTTGCGCATATCGTGCGGCGTCATCGGCTCGCGCGCGGCGAGCAGCGCCGCTTCAAGAATTTTCTTGACCTGGCTCGGTTCCACCGTCGAATACTCGCACGTAAATGGGTTGAAAGGCTTCGCTCTGGGTCATCTCGACCATTTTTTCGCGGGCCAGTTCGAGCAGCGCCAGAAAATGCACGACCAGCCCGGGCACGCCCATTTCCGCCGCGAACAGGCTCTCGAAGCGGACGAAATCGCCGCGCTCGCGCAAGGCGCGCAGGATGATGGCCATGTGCTCGCGCACCGACAGTTCCTCGCGGGCGATCTTGTGGTGCTTTTTCAGGCCGGCCTGGCGGATGATCGCCAGCCAGGCTTCCTTGAGATCGGCGACCGAGACTTCCGGCTGGCGCACATGCAGCGACTTTTCGACCAGGGTTTCGACCCAGAAGAATTCGCGTCCGGCCTGCGGCTGCTCGTCCAGCTTGTGGCCGGCGATTTTCATCTGCTCGTATTCCATCAGCCGGCGCACCAGTTCGGCGCGCGGGTCTTCCGGCTCCTCGCCGCCGGGCAGTTTCGGGCGCGGCAGCAAGGTGCGCGACTTGATCTCGATGAGCATCGCCGCCATCACCAGATAATCCGCCGCCAGTTCGAGATTGCGGGCGCGCAGGTTCTCGATGTAGTCGAAATACTGGCGGGTCAGCGGCGCCATCGGAATGTCGAGGATGTCGACATTGGCCTTGCGGATCAGATAAAGCAGAAGGTCGAGCGGCCCCTCGAAGGCGTCGAGCATCACCGCCAGTGCATCCGGCGGGATGTAGAGATCGAGCGGCAACTGTTCCAGCGGCTGACCATAAATCAGCGCCACCGGATCGGCCGACGCCGCCTCCCGGATGTCGACGGCGGTGTTCATCCCGGCATCCGCAGGCGGGGCGATCGCGCGAATGCCAATGCCATTAGAAACCACCCCTCCCCACCCCTCCCCTTCGGGCTTCGCCCGAAAGGGAGGGAGCCGCAGCCTGCGCGCGCCACGGGTTTTCTCCCTCCCTTGCGCGCAGCGTAGGGGAGGGTCGGGGAGGGGTTGCCTGCCACGACAATGGCATTCATGCGATTACCCTGCATCAGCAGGCGGCCAGACCCATCGCGGCGCGCACGTCGCGCAGGGTTTCGCGCGCCAGTTCGCGCGCTTTGTCGCAACCGGCGGCGGCGATGTCGCGCAGCAGCGCCGGCTGATCGAGATAGATCTGGGCACGTTCGCGCATCGGCGCCTGTTCGCGCAGGATGCCGTCGATCACCGGCTGCTTGCAGTCGAGGCAACCGATGCCGGCCGTCCGGCAACCCTGGCCGAGTTGTTCGCGCGTCGCCGCATCGGTATAAACCTGATGCAGTTGCCACACCGGGCAGCGTTCCGGGTCGCCGGGATCGTTGCGGCGCACGCGCTGGGTGTCGGTCGGCATGGCGCGCACCTTGCGCGCCACCGATTCTTCCGGCTCGCGCAGGGTAATGGTGTTGCCGTAGGACTTGGACATTTTCTGGCCGTCGAGGCCGGGCATTTTCGCTTCCTCGGTCAGCAGGTAGCCCGGCTCGACCAGGATCATCTTGCCGCTGCCTTCGAGGGAACCGGCCAGACGCTCGCGGTCGACGGCCGGCAGGCCGGCGATTTCCTGGAGCAACGCCTTGCCGCGCGCCAGCGCCTCGCGGTCGCCATTCTGCTGGAAGCGGGTGCGCGCTTCCTTGTAGGCGCGGCGATTCTTGCTATTGAGCGCCGCCAGCGCCGCCTCGACCTTTTCCTCGAAACCCGGCTCGCGGCCATACAGATGATTGAAGCGCCGCGCCAGCTCGCGGGTGAATTCGACGTGCGGAATCTGATCCTCGCCGACCGGCACCTTGTCGGCGCGGTAGATCAGGATATCGGCGCTCATCAGGAGCGGATAGCCGAGAAAGCCGTAGGTGGTCAGATCCTTGCCGGCCAGCTTTTCCTGCTGGTCCTTGTAGGTCGGCACCCGTTCGAGCCAGCCGAGCGGCGTCATCATGGACAGCAAGAGATGCAGTTCGGCGTGTTCGATCACCTGCGACTGGATGAAGAGGGTCGCCTTTTCCGGATCGACGCCCGCCGCCAACCAGTCGATCAGCATATCCCAGGATGCCTGCTCGATGCCGCGCGGATCGTCGTATTGCGTGGTCAGCGCGTGCCAGTCGGCGACGAAGAAGAGACAGGGATAGTCATGCTGGAGCCTGACCCAGTTCTTCAACACGCCGTGATAATGGCCGAGGTGGAGAGCGCCGGTCGGGCGCATGCCGGAAAGGACACGTTCTGCGTACATGGTCGATCAGTAAAGTCCGAAAAAGGATGCGATAAGGGATATCGAGAAATCAACCACCGGCTCCATGAGCGCGCCGAGGATACCGGTAAACAAGAGCAGCAGCAGAATGGGAAAACCCCACGGCTCGATCCGGGCGAAACGCCAGGCCAGACGATGCGGCAGCAGGCTGACGGCGATGCGCCCGCCGTCGAGCGGCGGCAGTGGCAGCAGGTTGAGCACCATCAGCACGCAATTGACGATGAGGCCGATCCCACTCATCTCCGACAGGAAATTGCTGCCCGTCGCCGGGTCACTGGTCCACTTCAACAACAAGGCCCAGCAGCAGGCCATGAACAGGTTGGCCGCCGGACCGGCCAGGGCCACCCACAACATGTCGCGCTTGGGGTTGCGCAAGCGGCCGAAATCGACCGGCACCGGCTTGGCGTAGCCGAACAGGAACTTGCCGCCGGAAAACAACAGGATCAGCAGCGGAATCAAAATGGTGCCGATCGGGTCGATGTGGCGCAGCGGGTTGAGGCTGATGCGCCCCATCTGCCAGGCCGTCGGATCGCCGAAATGACGGGCCGCGTAGCCATGCGCTGCCTCGTGCAGGGTGATGGCGAAAATCACCGGCAACGCGGCGACAGCGATGGTCTGGATCAGGGTGTTGGGATCAAGCATGCTCAATCGAGTCCAAAGGGGGCCAGCGAGCCGCGGCCGGCGCGGATCAATTCCGGCACGCGGCCGGTCAGGTCGATGACCGTGGTCGACTCGTTGCCGCAGTGACCGCAGTCGAGGATCAATTCCACCTGCTCGTCGAGGCGCTCGGCGATTTCCCAGCCCTCGGTCAGTGGCGCCTCGTCACCCGGCAGTTGCAGGGTCGTCGTCAAGAGCGGCTCGCCCAGTTCGGCGAGCAGGGCCAGCGCCACCGGATGATCGGGTACGCGCACGCCGATGGTCTTGCGCTTCGGATGCAGCACGCGGCGCGGCAGTTCCTTGGTGCCTTCGAGAATGAAGGTGTAGCTGCCCGGCGTGGTGGCCTTGAGCAGGCGGTACTGAACATTGTCGACACGGGCAAAATGGGCGATTTGCGAGAGGTCGCGCACCATCAGGGTCAAATGATGGCGGGCGTCCATCTGGCGGATCAGGCGGATGCGGTCCATCGCATCCTTGTCGCCGAGATGGCAGCCGAGGGCGTAGCAGGAATCGGTCGGCAGCGCGACCAGATCGCCGTTGCGGATGAAGTCGGCGGCCTGCGCCAGCAGCCGGGGCTGCGGCGAATCCGGGTGAATATTGACGACGCGGGCCATGATTAGCGGAACAGGCGCCAGACCGGCTTCAGATCGTCGGGCAAGGGCGGCAAGCGGCCGAGATCGGCATAACTTTCCAGCGGGCCATGAAAATCCGAGCCGCGCGAAGCGTGAAAGGCGTAGCGCCGGGCCAGCCGGGCGAAATGCGCCATATGGTCAGGCGAATGGCTGCCGCTGGCGACCTCGATGCCCTGCCCGCCCAGATCCTTGAAATCGTCGAGAAACTTGCCCATCTCCTTGCCGGACATCTTGTAGCGCCCCGGATGAGCGACCACGGCAACGCCGCCAGCGCCGTGAATCCAGCCGACCGCCTCGGCCAGCGTCGCCCAGCGGTGATCGACGTAACCCGGCTTGCCCGGTGACAAGTAGTGCTGAAAAACGCCCGGCACGTCGCGGGCGATGCCGATAGACACGAGATAGCGGGCGAAATGGGCGCGCGAAACCAGGCTCGGATTGGTGACAAAGCACAAAGCCCCTTCGTACACGTCGGGAATGCCGATGGCGGCCAGCGCCGCCCCCATCCGCCGGGCGCGCTCGATGCGGCCGGTGCGTATTGCATCGAGGCCGACGGCCAGAACCGGATCGGCGGCGGCAAAACCCAGGCCGACGATATGGATCGGCATCTCCTGCCATTCGATCGAAATCTCGACGCCATCGACGAAGCCCATGCCCGCCGCCTCGGCCGCCGCGCGGGCGGCGGCCAAGCCGCCGAGATCGTCGTGATCGGTCAGCGCCCACAAATCGACCCCATTCGCCGCCGCCCGCAACGCCAACGCCTCGGGCGGCAGAAGGCCGTCGGAAACGATTGAATGACAATGGAAATCGAAGTTGGCGGGCGACACGAAGGGCAAGGTCTGCAAAAGCCAAAGAGTTTATCACGAAGGGGGTTTACGGCTGATTTTGGCGCGGCGGGGCGGGCAATCGCATGCAAGCTGCGCCTGCCCGGCGCGGTGGTTGCCACCGCCGGACCGCCTCGTTATAGTGTTGAGTTCCGCATGGCGGCGGGTGAAGCGCGAGAAATGTCCTGTTTCACCGTCGCTTCCAGAACGAGCTTACCAAGGATGGCTATGCTGAAGAAAACCCCGCTCAACGCTGCCCATTGCGCGCTTGGCGCCCGGATGGTCGATTTTGGCGGCTGGGAGATGCCGCTCCACTACGGTTCGCAGATCGCCGAGCATCACGCGGTGCGTAACGATTGCGGCATGTTCGACGTGTCGCACATGTGTCCGGTCGATCTCACCGGAGTCGATTGCCGCCCCTTCCTGTCGCGCCTGCTCGCCAACGACGTCGCCAAGCTGACCGTGTCGGGCAAGGCGCTGTATTCGGCGATGCTGAATGAGGCCGGCGGCGTCATCGACGATCTGATCGTCTATTTTCTTGACGAGCGGCGCTTCCGCCTCGTCATCAACGCCGGCACCGCCGCCAAGGATCTGGCCTGGATGCGGGCCAGGCCCGCCGAATGGCAGCTCGACGTGAGCATCGCGCCGCGCCGCGAGGGCGACGGCGCCTTCGCCATGATCGCCGTGCAGGGGCCGAATGCCCGCGCCAGGGTGGAACAGGCATTGCCACAAGCCAAGGCGGCAATCGCCGAACTGAAGCCCTTTTTCGCCGCCGAGGTCGATCGCTGTTTCATCGCCCGCACCGGCTACACCGGCGAGGATGGTTACGAAATCATGCTCCCCGCCGATGAGGCCGAAACTCTGTGGAATGCCCTCAAGGCCGCCGGCGTCGCGCCCTGCGGTTTGGGCGCCCGCGACACCCTGCGCCTGGAGGCGGGCATGAATCTCTACGGTCAGGACATGGATGAAAGCGTCTCGCCGCTCGATGCCGGTCTGGCCTGGACCGTTGCCATGCAGGACGGGCGCGCTTTCACCGGCCGCGCCGCCCTTGCCGCCAAGGGCCAGCAGAAGGCATTTCTCGGCCTGATCCTGCGCGACAAAGGCGTGCTGCGCAGCCACCAGCGGGTCGTCACCGCCTTGGGCGAGGGAGAAATCACTTCCGGCGGCTTTTCGCCGACCCTGGAACAATCCATCGCTCTGGCCCGCCTGCCGCTCGGCACGCAAATCGGCGACAGCGTCGAGGTCGATATCCGCGGCAAGCTGCTCAGGGCCGAAGTGGTCAAACCCGTATTCGTCCGCCACGGCAAGGCCGTCGTCTAAGGTATTTTTGATTCAAATTCTGGATTGCTTCGCTGCGCTCGCAGCCAACCATTGCATCGCCATTGCGAGGAGCGAAGCGACGAAGCAATCCAGTTTCATATAGTCTTTAACCAATAGCGCCCCAGGCACCAGGAGACTCTCATGTCCAACATCCCCGCCCATCTCAAGTACACCGCCTCGCACGAATGGCTGCGGCCCGAGGCCGACGGCAGCGTCACGGTCGGTATCACCGACCACGCCCAGGAAGCCCTTGGCGATCTGGTTTACGTCGAGCTGCCGGAAGCCGGTGCGCATTTCGCGGCGGGGCAGGAAATCGCCGTGATCGAATCGGTCAAGGCCGCCGCCGATGTTTATGCGCCGGTGAGCGGCGCCGTCACCGAGGTCAACCAGGCCGCCGTCGACGCGCCGGAATCGGTCAATCAGGACGCCTACGCCGCCTGGCTGTTCAAGATCAAGCCGGACAACGCCGCCGACCTCGACCAACTGCTCGACGCCGCCGCTTATCAAGCCGTCGCCGATGTCGCCTGATTTTTCACTCCATTGCCCCGCTTGCGGGGAAAGACAGATGCAGCGTCAAGCTGCCGACTTGCGCCCTGAAACCGGAGGCTGCCGCGAAAACCCGACACTCCCCTCCCCCCTCGCGTGGGAGGGGCCGGGGGAGAGGGGGAGGCAACAAGGGAGACGACGGCTGCTTCGTCTGTCGCGCTTACATACGACGCTACCCCCTGTTCGCCAACGAGAGGAGTTAGTGAGGAGGAAGCGCAGCGTATCCTCTGCAGGGAACAGGCTTGAAAACCGCCTCAACCTCCCCCTCTCCCCGGCCCCTCCCCCGCGAGGGGGGAGGGAGAGCACGAGCAACCGGCCACGGATTTTCGCCAAGCCGCACCCTCTCTTTGATAGGAGAGGGTGGCAATTCCCAAGACAACTTCTGACCACCCCGGAATATCTGCCATGCCTTTCGCCCAATCGCTGAACGCGCTGGAACGGCGCGATGAGTTTATCGACCGCCACATCGGCCCTGGCGCCGCCGAGCTGTCCGCCGAGCTGTCCGCCATGCTGGCCGCCGTCGGCGTCGCCAGTCTGGAAGAACTGATAGACCAGACCGTGCCGGCCGCCATCCGCCTGCCGGCCGATCTGCCGCTGCCGGCCCCGCGCCGCGAGCACGAGGCGCTGGCCGATCTCAAGGCCATCGCCGGCAGGAATGTCAGCAATAAATCCTGCATCGGCATGGGTTATTACGGCGCGCTGACGCCAGCGGTGATCCTGCGCAACGTCCTGGAAAATCCCGGCTGGTATACCGCTTATACGCCCTATCAGGCGGAAATCGCCCAGGGCCGGCTGGAGGCGCTGATGAATTTCCAGCAGATGGTCATCGACCTGACCGGCCTGGAAATCGCCAATGCCTCGCTGCTCGACGAAGCCACCGCCGCCGCCGAGGCGATGACCATGGCGCGGCGCGTTTCCAAATCGGCGTCCAACCGCTTCCTGATCGATGCCACCTGCCTGCCGCAGACCATCGACGTGATCCGCACGCGCGCCGCTTATTTCGGCTTCGAGATCGTCGTCGCCGCCGCCGCTAGCCGCAAGGACGAGGCATTTTTCGGCGCTCTGCTGCAATACCCCGGCGAGGACGGCGAGGTGCGCGATCTGAGCCAGATCGTCACCAGCCTCAGGGCCAATGGCGCCACCGTCGCCGTCGCCAGCGATCTGATGGCGCTGCTGCTGCTCAAGTCGCCGGGCGCCATGGGGGCCGACATCGCCCTGGGTTCCAGCCAGCGTTTCGGTATTCCGCTCGGCTTCGGCGGCCCGCACGCCGCTTTTTTCGCCACCCGCACCGCCTTCGTCCGTTCCATGCCGGGCCGCATCATCGGCCTCTCGAAGGATGCCCGCGGCAAAACCGCCTACCGCATGACGCTGCAAACGCGCGAACAGCACATCCGCCGCGAAAAGGCCAATTCCAACATCTGCACCTCGCAGGTGCTGCTCGCCAACATGGCCGGCCTCTACGCCGTCTATCACGGCCCCGCCGGCCTGCGCGCCATCGCCGGGCGCATTCACCGCCTCACCGCCATCCTCGCCGTGGGCCTGAAACGGGCCGGTATCAAAGTACTGACCCGGCATTTTTTCGATACCGTGCAAGTTGACCTCGGCGACCGCGCCGAAACGGTTTATCGCGACGCCCTGACCGCCGGCTACAACCTGCGCCGCGTTGCGCCCGACCGGCTCGGCATTGCCTGCGACGAAACCACGACCCGCCGCGACGTGGCCACGCTGTTCAAGCTGATCGCCCAGGCCACGCTGGATCTGGAGGCCATCGACACCCTCATTGCCGGCGCCGACCCGATTCTGCCCAACGCCCTGATCCGCCGCGATGCCGTGCTGCAACATCCGGTATTCAACAGCCATCACACCGAGCACGCCATGCTGCGCTATCTGAAGTCGCTGCAAAACCGGGATCTGGCGCTCGACCACTCGATGATCCCGCTCGGCTCCTGCACCATGAAGCTGAACCCGACCAGCGCCATGATCCCGATCACCTGGCCGGAATTCGCCAACATCCACCCCTTCGCCCCGCGCGAGCAGACAGCGGGCTATCACGAAATGATCGCTGGCCTCGGCGAATGGCTGAAGACTATCACCGGCTTCGATGCTGTCTGCATGCAGCCAAACTCCGGCGCCCAGGGCGAATACGCCGGCCTCGTGACTATCGCCCGCTACCACGCCAGCCGCGGCGAAACGCGCCGTAATGTCTGCCTGATCCCCAAATCGGCGCACGGCACCAACCCGGCCACCGCGCAAATGGCCAATATGCGGGTGGTGACGGTCGAATGCGACGACAACGGCAATGTCGATGTCGCCGATCTCAAGGCCAAGGCCGAGGCGCACAAGGACGAACTGGCCTGCCTGATGATTACCTACCCCTCGACGCACGGCGTGTTCGAGGAAGCGGCGCGCGACATCTGCGCCATCGTGCACGCCAACGGCGGTCAGGTGTACATGGACGGCGCCAATCTCAACGCCCAGGTCGGCCTGACCTCGCCCGGCTTCATCGGCGCCGACGTCAGCCACATGAACCTGCACAAGACCTTCGCCATTCCGCACGGCGGCGGCGGCCCTGGCATGGGGCCGATCGGCCTCAAGGCGCATCTGGCGCCCTTCATGCCCAACCATGCCGTCGCCCCCGGCGACGGCCCGCACGCCGGCCAGGGCGCGGTTTCGGCTGCCCCCTACGGCTCCGCCTCGATCCTGCCCATTTCCTGGATGTACCTCGCCATGCTCGGCGGCAAAGGCGTCAAGAAAGCCACCCAGGTCGCCATCCTCAACGCCAACTACATCGCCGCCCAGCTCGGCGCGCACTATCTGGTGCTCTACGCCGGCAAGAATGGCCGCGTGGCGCACGAGTGCATTCTCGACATCCGCCCGCTCAAGGCCGCCGCCGGCATCAGCGAAATCGACATCGCCAAACGCCTGATGGACTACGGCTTCCACGCCCCGACCGTGTCCTTCCCGGTGGCCGGCACGATCATGGTCGAACCGACCGAATCGGAATCCAGTACCGAACTGGATCGCTTCATCGCCGCCCTCATCGCCATCCGCGAAGAAATCCGCCAGATCGAAAACGGCGCCTGGCCAGCCGACGACAACCCGCTCAAAAACGCCCCGCACACCCAGGCCGACGTCATGGACGCCGCGTGGTCGCATCCCTACAGCCGCCAACAGGCCGTTTTCCCGCTGCCCTGGGTGGCGGCGAACAAATTCTGGCCAAGCGTCAACCGGATAGATGATGTGTACGGCGACCGCAACCTGAATTGCGTTTGTCCGCCAGCGGAGACTGATGCCGGCTGATGGCCGTCGACTTCTCCACCATCGCCAAATGGGGCCGAAGGTTCCGGCCTGTTCTATGTCGCCGCCTCGCGCCCCATGAGCTTGCGCCAGCCGCGCGCGAGCGGAAAACGGATGCAGCCGTGATAAAGCAGTAGCGTCGCCACGATGCCCACGGCGGCATAGACCAAGCCTTCGATAGTCATCGGCACGGCGGGTTTGAACGCGGCCCAGGTGTTTTGCGCGATCGACGTATCCAGATGCGAGAAAAAGGCCAGCGGCTTCGTGAACACCGACGCGCCTTGGAACGCTGCCTGCGCTTCCGCCAAGGTTTGCACGCGCTCGACCAGATCGCTCACCACGCCGCCGACTTTTGCGATGACTGCGTCGGAATTGGCGCTGATGCGCGCGATGTAGACATCGAGCGGCAGGTTGGCCTGATGTGCCAGTTCCTCATATCGGCCAAGCTGAAGACGCGCCTCGTCAAGGTGCCCGCCGAGCCGCTGCGCGTATTGCTGCATGAATTCCGGCGCCTGCGAAAACACCGCCGCGCCGCCCACGCACAACGCGCGATCGAGAATCGCCTCGCCCGAGGAAATCGCTTTTTTTCCAATACCCATCAACACACCGCCTTTGTAAACCCATTGCCGCGCATGTCGGCGATGAAATTGCCTGGTCCCATGCTTCGATGCGACAAGACATTCCGTCCGCTGGAAAGGCAGGCCGAGCGCGCAATCAGGCGCTCCCCCTCGGGTACATTGTACTTCTATCCGGCACCGCCGAATCGATGACGACGCCCGCCTTGGCGGCAAAACGATCTTTCATGGAAAAAGCGCGAACACGGGCAACGTCGATGCCCATTTCATCAGCCTGGGCAGCGAATTGCAGGATACAAAAACATCTTGTAATCATATGGCTGGCAAATGAACCGCATCAACTTTATGGTATTGTTAGTCGCCCGCTTGGCGACGCCATCGCAGCGGGCCAGGGAGTGTAATAAATATCTCAACGATTCATGGAGTTACCCTGCCGCCAAGGCAGTACCATCCGGGTGCTCCATTACGCTGGATATGTTTGCTGAAGCTGTCACTTTCAAAGAAGGAGTGTGCTTTGAGCTTTGATAATTCTTCTGCCGTGGGGGTGCTGGAGCCCATTCTGGAGCGCTATTCCAGGAATCCGCACCACCTCATGCAAATTCTTCGAGAAACCCAGGAGCATCTGGATTTCATTCCCCAGTGGGCCACCGACTACCTTGCCGAAGCCCTCGCTTTGCCCCGCACGCAAATCCAGTCTGTCATCGACTTTTATGCCTTCTTCTATGACAGCCCGCGCGGCAAGTACCGCATCCTTTTCTCCGACAATGTGACCGATCGCATGCAAGGCAACATGGCCTTGCTTTCACGCATGTTGTCGAAGTTCGGTCTGACCCAGGGACAGGCGTCGGGCGATGGACTGCTCAGCATCAACACCACCTCCTGTACCGGCATGTGCGACCAGGGGCCAGCCCTTCTGGTCAACAACCATGCCATCACACGGCTGTCTTCGCAGCGCATCGACCAGATCTGCGAGTTGATTAAAGAGAAGAAGCCGCTGGCGGAATGGCCGGCGGAGTTTTTCCGCGTCGAAGACAACATTCGCCGTAAAGATGTGCTGCTGGCAACGGAAATGGTCAACGGCCAGGCGCTCAAGCGCGCCATCGAGCTTGGCCCCAAAGGCATGTTGGCGGAAATGAAAGCCTCCAATTTCCGTGGCCGCGGCGGCGCCGGCTTCACCACGGCCGTCAAGTGGGAGGCATGCAGGAATGCGCCCGGCACAACGCGCTATGTCGTTTGCAATGCCGACGAAGGCGAACCGGGGACTTTCAAGGACAGAGTGTTGATGGCCTCCTTCTCGGAGCGCGTTTTTGAGGGCATGACCATCGCCGGCTATGCCATCGGCGCGGCCAAGGGCTTTGTCTATCTGCGCGGCGAATATCGTTACATGCTGGAAAAACTTCAGGCCACGCTTGAAGCCCGGCGCAAAGCCAATCTTCTGGGCAAGGACATTCTGGGCCAGAAGGGTTTCGACTTCGACATTGAAATTCACATGGGCGCGGGCTCCTATGTCTGCGGCGAGGAAACGGCGCTTATCGAGTCGCTCGAAGGCAAACCCGGCAAGCCCCGGATACGCCCGCCCTTCCCCGTCACCCACGGCTATCTGGATCAGCCCACCGTGGTCAACAACGTCGAAACCCTGGCCAAGGCGACGCTGATTGCCCAAAACGGCGGCGCCTGGTATCACGGTCTGGGCACGAAACTCTCCACGGGAACCAAACTTCTCTCCATCTCCGGGGATTGCGATCATCCCGGCATTTATGAGTATCCCTTTGGCGTGCGCATTGCCCAGATTCTCGAAGACTGCGGCGCGCGCAACGCCATGGCGGTGCAAGTCGGCGGCGCCGCCGGAACTTGCGTCGCACGACATGAGTTCGGTCGCAAAATCGCCTTTGAAGACGTCTCCACCTCGGGCGCGCTCATGGTGTTTGGCAACAACCGCGACATGTTTGAAGTGGCGAGAAACTTCATGCACTTCTTCAAACATGAAAGCTGCGGCTTCTGCACACCGTGCCGCGTCGGCACCACCTTGATATGCGACACCCTCGACAAAATCGCCAACGGCAAAGGCACGGCTTATGAAATGAATGAACTGTCGCGCCTGCATCAGCTTTTGAGATCCGCCAGCCACTGCGGTCTGGGACAAAGCGCCGGGCGCCCGGTCAATGACACCCTGCAAAAGTTCCGCCCCTCTTACGACAGGCGGCTTAAACAAAAGGACTTTGAACCCGCCTTTGATTTGGATGCCGCCCTGATTCCCGCGCGTGAAATCACGGCGCGTGATGATATCGACGCACACCTTGGAGCGGATCAATGAATACGGAAAACACCTTTATCATCGACGGCTCGCCCATTCCCTTCGAGCCGGGTCAAACCGTACTCGAGGCGGCGCTCAAGGCGGACGTTTTCATTCCGCATCTTTGCTACTTTCCGGGCCTGCGGCCCAATGGCAATTGCAAGCTGTGCACCATCAGCATCAATGGCAAGCACTCTTCCGCCTGCACCACCCTCGCGCGTCCGGGCAGCGAAATCGAAAACAACACGCCGGCGCTCAACGACAAACGCCGGCTCATGTTGCAAATGCTGTTTGTCGAAGGCAACCACTTTTGCCCCGGTTGCGAAAAGAGCGGCAACTGCCAACTCCAGGCCTTGGCCTATGAGTTGGAAATGATGACGCCTCACTTCAATCATTTCTTCCCAAACCGCAAAGTAGACGCTTCTCACCCCGAGGCTTTCCTCGACATGAATCGCTGCATTACCTGCGGTTTGTGTGTCCAGGCCAGTCGCGATGTCGACAAGAAAAATATCTTCATCCTTTCCGGACGTGGTATGGCCTCGCATGTCGTCATCAACTCCCCCTCGGGCAATCTGGGGGACAGCGATTTCTCCATGAGCGATAAAGCCGCCAGCGTCTGTCCGGTCGGCGCCATTCTGCCCAAACACCGTGGTTATTCCGTTCCCATCGGTAAGCGTCTCTATGACGGTGTACCCATCAGTTCTCAAACCGAGTTTCTGAAAACGAGGAAGGCTTAACATGCTCAGTCCACAAGAACCTCCCAAGCGGAAGTTGCGCGTCGCTACCACTTCTTTGTCGGGCTGCTTCGGTTGCCATATGTCGCTTCTGGATTTGGATGAAAACCTGCTCGCCCTGGTTGATCTGGTTGAGTTTGACCGCTCTCCCATTACCGACATCAAACATTGCGGCCCGTGCGATATTGGCATCATTGAAGGCGGCGTCTGCAATTCCGAAAACGTCCACGTCTTGCGCGAGTTTCGCGAAAACTGCCGCACCTTGATTGCGCTCGGCGCCTGTGCCGTCAATGGTGGGCTGCCCACTTTACGCAACGGGCTTGACGTTCGCGAAGTCCTGCGCGAAGCCTATTTCGAGCAGCCCGGCGCCGTTTGCAACACCATTCCGAACGACGTTGAATTGCCTTTGCTGCTCGACAAGGTTCACCCCATCAACGAAGTCGTGCGCGTGGACTATTTCATTCCGGGTTGTCCGCCCTCGAGGGATGCCATTTTCAAGTTTTTGACAGACCTCATCGCCGGCCGCACCCCGCGCCTGGACTACCCGCAAATGCGCTTTGACTAGCCTGGAGAAAACATGTTCGAACTTGAAAACGCCAAGACGACCCAGGGGCTGCGCCGTGTCGCCATCGACCCTGTCTCCCGCGTCGAGGGGCATGGCAAAGTCACCCTGTTGCTCGACGAGCAAAACAAAATTCACCAAGTGCGCCTGCACATCGTCGAATTTCGCGGCTTCGAAGTCTTCATCAAAGGCCGCCCCTACTGGGAAGTCCCCGTCACGGTGCAGCGCCTGTGCGGCATTTGCCCGGTCAGCCACCACCTGGCTGCCAGCAAGGCCATGGACGTCATCGTTGGCGCCAAACAATTGACGCCGACGGCGGAAAAACTCCGCCGCCTCATGCACTATGGGCAAATCGTCCAGTCCAACGCCGTGCACTTCTATCACCTGGCCTCGCCGGATCTGTTGATGGGTTTCGACAGCGAAGTAGCGCAACGCAACATTGTCGGCGTTGCCATGAAATACCCCGACATCGCCAAGCAAGGCATCCTCCTGCGCAAATATGGCCAGGAAGTCATCCACTATACGGCCGGCAAACGCATCCACGGCACAGGCGCCATTCCCGGCGGCGTCAACAAAGCCCTGACCGTGGCCGAACGCGACAAACTCAAAAAAGACCTGCCGCAACTCATCGAATGGGCCAAAGGCGGCGTCGAGTTGATGCAGCGTTTCCATGAGGCAAATCCTGCCTTCTACAACAGCTTTGGCCTGTTTGAATCCAATATGATGGGCATGGTGCGCGAGGATGGCGCCCTGGATCTCTATCATGGTGATTTGCGCATCACGGATGCCGAAGGCAAACCCATTTTCGACCGTTTCAGCTATGACAATTACACGCAGATACTCCGGGAAGAAGTGAAATCCTGGAGTTATATGAAGTTTCCCTATATTGCAGAATTGGGGCCCGAAAAAGGCTGGTATAAAGTCGGCCCGCTGGCCCGCCTGCAAACCTGCGACTTCATCCCCTCTCCGCTGGCGGAAGCCGCGCGCAAAACCATGCTGGCCATCGGCAACGGTCGCCCCGTGCACTCCACGCTGAGTTACCACTGGGCAAGAGTCATTGAAATCCTGCACGGCCTCGAAGTCATTCAAGACTTGCTGAATGACCCCGACGTGCTCGGCAACGACCTGCTGGTCAAAGGCGAGCGTCAGGAAGAAGGCGTGGGCGTCATTGAAGCGCCGCGTGGCGTGCTCATTCACCATTACAAGGTCAACGAGGACGACCAGGTCACCATGTGCAATTTGATTGTGTCGACGACGCACAACAATCAGGCCATGAATACCGCCATCCGCTCCGTCGCCACGCAGCACCTGGATCGCCGCGTCATCACCGAAGGCTTGCTCAATCACATCGAGTGCGCCATTCGCGCTTATGACCCCTGTCTGTCCTGCGCCACGCACGCCATGGGGAAAATGCCCCTGCAAGTGGAACTTGTCGACGCGGCAGGCGAATGTCTGAGCCTCCTGCGCCGCGACGCCGCCGGCAACTTCCATAACTCGGACATGTATGCCTGAGGCGCTACTGACTGCCTGGGGCAATACCAGCCGCGGTGACGACGCATTGGGCCCACTCCTCCTGCAACACTTGGAGGCGTGGGCCTCATCATTGGGAATAGCCGAGCGCTTCGAGTGGATTGAAGATTTTCAATTACAAATAGATCATGCCCTCGACCTTGAGGGCAAAAGCTTGGCTCTTTATATCGACGCCGGCCAAAACACCTTGGCGCCCTTTTCTTTCTCCCAAATTTTCCCCCTCAAACAGCCCTGGCATACCACCCATGCCATGCCTCCGGAATCCGTATTGGCGGTTTTTGAGAATTTTTCTAAAAAACCGCCCTGCCCTTCCTTCACCTTATGTTTGCGGGGCGAAGATTTTGGTATCAAGGAAGGTCTTTCCGCGGCGGCGCAAAACCACCTTGAATCAGCCTTGGCTTTTGCAAAAAAATTGCTGGAAAACCCAACGCCAGAAGCCTGGATCGCCCTTGCCAACCAGCCTTCCTCGTCATTCCCGCGCAAGCGGGAATCCAGCAAGTGCGGAGAGGCTGAAACTGGATTCCCGCTTGCGCGGGAATGACGGATGGTTGGGTTGCCTGCGGCCTTATCCCCGCAAGCGGGAAAAATCTTCTACCCCCCTTTATCCGGCACGAATTTCAGCACATTGCCGTTGATGCAGTAACGTTTGCCGCTCGGCGGCGGGCCGTCGTCGAAGACGTGACCGAGGTGGATGCCGGAACTGGCGCTGCGCACTTCGACGCGGCACATGCCGTGACTGTTGTCCGCGTGCAGCGTCAGCGCGCCGGACAAGGGAGTGAAGAAGCTGGGCCAGCCGGTGCCGCTGTCGAACTTGGCGTCGCTGCGGAACAGCGGTGCGCCGGTGATGGGATCGACGAAGGTGCCGGGGCGCTTTTCGTCGAGATGCGAGCCGCTGCCCGGATACTCGGTGCCCTGCTCGAAGGCGATTTTCCGTTGTTCCGGCGTCAGCAGATGGAAGCCAAGCCACTTCCAAAAGTGGGTCGCCTCGCCGTTGTAGCCGGTGTAACGGGAGATTTCCCTGCCTTTTTCAAACAACACGATGGTCGGCGTGGCGAGCAGGGCTTTTTCCAGTACCCAGCCGGCGGGCGGATCAATGCTCAGGGTGACGGCCACGGCCACCGGCGATTGCCAGTGATCGAGCACATCGGCCCGGAATTGCTTGCACCAGGCGCAGTCCTCGGTCGCGAAAACGACCAGTTGCCGCCGGAAATCGAGCGCCTTGCCGTCAAGGCGCGGCACTTTCACCGCCGCCCGCGAATCGCCAGAGGCGGCGGCCAGCGGATACTTGACGCCAGTACCGCCCAGGCCGCAATAGCCAGCGGGATGCTTGACCAGATAATCCTGGTGGTATTCCTCGGCCCGGAAATACACCTTCAGGGGCGCGATTTCGCTGGTGATCCGGCCAAGTTTCCGCGCCGACAGGGCTTGCTGGTAAACATCCCGCGTGCGGAGAGCAATCGCCTGCTGGGCGTCGCTATGGGTATAGATGGCGCTGCGGTAATTGCTGCCGATGTCGTTGCCCTGGCGGTCGCCCTGGGTCGGGTCGTGGTTTTCCCAGAATTGCGCCAGCACCTGTTCGAGACTAACCCGACCCGTATCGAAACGGACTTTCACCACCTCGGCATGATTGCGCCGCGTGCTCTTGCCCTGCCGCAACAGCCGCTCGTGCGCCAGCACCGTTTCGTAGTCGCCGGCCACCTCGCCGTTGGCGTAGCCGCTTTCGACATCGAGCACGCCGGGAATGGCCTCCATGCGCTTTTCGGCGCCCCAGAAACACCCCATGCCGAGCACGATGCTGTCGACCGTCGGAGCGGCATTACCGTTGCCGGCGGCGAACATGGCTGAAACGGTCAAGATCGCTCCGCGCAGTATTCGGCGAAAAGGCATCCGGGCGGATCAACGGCGTTGGGACTACTTTTTGGCGCCCGCTCCGGCATCCTTGCTCATCTGGTCGAGGGGCTTGACGCTACCGCAGTCGCTGCCAAGGAAGCTCATCTGCATCTCGGTCATCATGACCTGCTTTCTGCCGCCCCCGGTGCTGACGGTTTCAAACTTGCTCGTGACCTGATCGCCCGTGGTCACGCTCTCGCCCTTGCTGACCGTGGTGTTCGCCCCCTGCTTGCATGTCACCTCAAAAGTAGCGCGGTTGCCACTGCGGCTGACCTTGGGTTCGCTACAGCCACTCTGGCGCGGCACAACGCCCTGGTCGCTCTTGGCCATTTCGGGGGTGACGCACAAGCGCTGCACCGTAGGGTCGCTCTGCGCAGGCATCATGGCTTCCATCTGTTTGCGCTGCTCGGGCGGCATCTGGGCCAGGGATTGGCGCATCTGCTCCTGCGCGGCCCGCATCTGCGGCAGCATGTCCTTGCCGTCGACCGCCATCTTGAGGGTGCGCGCTTCCCACAGGCCGGGCTTCTGTTGCGCATGGACGGCGCCCGCGAAAAATACGGCGCACAGGGTAGTCAGGGCGATCAGGGCGGTTTTCATGATGGCGTGACCCTTAAAAGGAAGGTGAAGTCAATGATAGCCCACGGCGCGGGTATCAAGTAGGGGCAAATAATTATTCATCCCTACGCGCCGCAGCCCCTCACCCGCCCCGGAATCAGCCCACCGCATCAGGAAGGCTCTTTTCCATCTCCCGCGCCGTTTCCCAATCCAGCCCGAAGCGCAGCAGGTATTTTCGTAGCCGGTCGGCGTCGTTCGCCTGTTTTTTCTGTTGCCGCGAATGGGCGAACAATAGCCGTCCCGCCTCGGAAAGACTCCTGCTCCGCTGGCAAGTTTGCAGCACAACCTCCAGCTGGCCGCGCTCGAAGAGGTCGAGTTCGGCGGCGGCTTCCTTGCCCAACGCGCTTTCCACGCTATCGGGCGATTGCCATGTGTCGTTCCAGGCGGCGCGCAGGCGGCCGATTTCCTCGGCGACATCGGCCTCGGTGATGCGGCCATTGGTCGCCAGCGTCGCCAGGCGGGTGACGCTGGCGGTAAGTTCGCGGAAATTGCCCGGCCAGCGCGTTTCCGGCGCGCAGGCGAAAGCGAGATAACGGCGGCGCGCCTCGACGTTGAAACGCGCCTGCACGCCGCAGTCGCGGGCATAGCGGGCGAGTTCGTAGTCCAGGTTGGGTTCGATGTCTTCCGGGCGCTCCGCCAGCGCGGGCAGCCGGAAAGTCCAAAGATTGATGCGGGCATATAAATCCGCCCGGAAGCGGCCTTCGCGGATGCGTTCGCGCAGGTCGCGGTTGGTTCCGGCGATGAGTTGAAAATCGCTCTCTGTTTCGCTGTCGCTGCCGAAGGGCGGAAAACGCTTGTCCTCGATGGCCTTGAGCAGCATCGCCTGCTCGTCCATCCCGAGTTCGCCAATTTCATCGAGGAAGAGCACGCCGCCATCCGCCTGGCGCAGCAGGCCCGCCCGTTCGCTCAACGCGCCAGTGAATGCGCCCTTGACGTGGCCGAACAGGGCGGACATGGCGGAATCGCCGCGCAAGGTCGCGCAATTGACTTCGACGAAGCGCCCTTTCAGTTTCTGCCGCGCCTGTTTCAACTCGAAAACGCGCCGCGCCAGAAAGGACTTGCCCGCGCCGGTCGGCCCGGTCAGCAGCATGGGGGCGCGCGAGCGCCCGGCCACGCGCTCGATCTGCTCGATCATGACGTTGAAAGCCGCGTTTTTCGTGGTGATGCCGGATTTCAGATGACTGATCGCATCAGCCTGCTCGCGGCGGAAACGCTGCGCGATCTGGTCATAACGGGAAAGGTCGAGGTCGATGACATCGACGAATCCGGCGGGCCTGCCGCCCGCTTCCTCCTCTTCTTCCCGGTTGCGGCGCGGCATGGTCTGGATGAGGCGGCCGGGAAAATGATGCGCCTCGGTCAGCAGGAAGCAGCAGATTTGCACCACGTGGGTGCCGGTGGTGATGTGCACGAAATAGTCTTCGCGGTCGATATCGAATTCATATCCCAGCGAAAAATCGCGCAGCTTGGTATAGACCTCCTCGAAATCCCAGGGATTGGTCAGCGCCAGTTCAAACGGCCGCACGCCGGTTGCCGGCGATATCGCGCCAATATCATCGACAATGCGCCCGGCCAGCGCCTTGTCGCGCGGGTTGTGCAGCAGTTCCAGCCGATGCACGGGGAAATCCGGCTGGCTGCACAAGCCGACGGTGGGACGCCATCGGCCCATGCGCTTTTGCAGGTTGAAGCCGCCCATGGCGTCGAGCTTGACGCCGAGAAAGCCAAAGACCACGGTTTTTTTCATGCCGCCTTACCTCTTCTGCCCGCGTCAAACGATTATATCTTTAGATACATTTTTATATCACAAGATAATTTTATCAAGGTACGGGAAACACAAAACAGCCCGCCAGACGCGAGTTTAATAAATAATATCAATAGGTTATGAACCACTCCCCCGCTCTGGCACGCCCCCTGCTGTAGAGACAGCGGACACAACAGTTTTGAGCAGGGATGACAGGTCAGGGGTTCCACAGCCCCACCGGTGCGCGAGAGCCGCTTGCAACGTCGCCTTCGCGTATGCCGCCCGCTCAGGGCAATGTGACCACCAGGTGCAAGCATGGTTGCTTCGTTGGGTTCGATTCCCGATTGCACGCCATTTGGATAGCTCAATGGGTAGAGCAATCGGCGCATAACCGATCTGTCGCGGGTTCGACTCCCGCTCCAAAAAAGCCCTGAAACGGCTTTGTACGTCGTAGTACCCGCCGGCCGCGGGGGTTTGCGAAAACCTTCGCCGCCGGCCCGGCCAGACATTCGGCCCGTGCGACGGGCACGGTTGCTGGCGCGGGACGGGAGAAGGTTTTGCCGGATGGCGGCATCGTCCATCCGGCGGAAGCCGGATTCCGCCGCCGCCCCATCAACCGCCCCCGCCGCATCGAAAGAAGCGTCCGCCGGGCCGGCAAGGCCGGCACTTTATGAGAGGAAGAAGAAAATGTTGCAAAAATTTATCGTGCGGGTGAATGAAAAAGGCATCCTGACGCGGGACGGCGATTTTCGCGCCATTCTGGAACCGGGGCGTTACCGCTTCTGGCCCTTCGGCGGCAAGGCGGAAGTCAACGCTTGGGCGCAGGATTCGGTGATGCCTGCCGAGCCGCTCGTCGACTACCTGCTGCAAAACGATCCGGCGCAAGCGGAAAAGCACTTCGTCGTCATGACGCTCGCCAGCAACGAGGCCGGTTTGCGTTTTGAAAACGAGGTTCCGGTCGAGGTTTTGCCGCCCGGCGCGCGGCGTTTCATCTGGAAAGGGATGAAAACGCACCGGCTGGAACGTTTCGACCTCGAAGCGGGCGCGGAATTGCCCGGCGCGCTGGCGGCCCAGATCAACCCGGCCACGCCGAAAGGCCGCGCGGTAACGGGGCTGGATGGCGTTTTGTTCGTTCAAGTTCCGGCCTACCATGTCGGCGTGTTGAGCATCGACGGGCAAATCGCGGCCTTGCTCGAACCGGGCTTGAGGGCTTTCTGGCGCTTCAATCGCGACGTTCGGGTCGAACTGGTCGATACGCGCTTGCAAGTCATGGAAGTGAGCGGCCAGGAGATCATGAGCAAGGATCGTGTGGGCCTGCGCATCAATCTCGTGGCGAGCTGGCGTTACACCGACGTGCAAAAGGCGTTTGCCGAGGTCGGCAAGCCCGCCGATTACCTGTACCGGGAATTGCAGTTCGGCCTGCGCGCCGCCGTCGGCACCCGCAGCATCGACGCGATCCTGGAAAACAAACAGGATATCGACGAGATGGTTGCCGCGCATGTCAGGACGAAGATGAATGGTTTCGGCATCGAGGTCGGCAGCCTCGGCGTGCGTGACATCGTGCTGCCGGGCGACATGAAGGAAATCCTCGCCCGCGTGGTGGAAGCGGCGAAGTCGGCGGAAGCCAACGTCATCCGCCGCCGCGAGGAAACCGCCGCGACCCGCTCGCTCTTGAACACCGCCAAGGTCATGGAAGACAATCCGGTGGCCTTGCGGCTGAAGGAACTGGAAACCCTGGAACGGGTGGCCGAACGCATCGACCGCATCTCGGTCTTCGGTGGCCTGGATCAGGTGCTGAACGGTTTGGTGACTTTGAAGGCGGGGTAATTGAAGGAACGGCGGGGACAAGGAATTTTGTCTCCGCCTCATCCGGGGCGAAAGGAAAAGTTATGAAATCGCGTAATAAAGTTTCGGCGCGAAAAATTCGCCAACAGGAAAGGCGACGCAATTCCGGGGTTCTCGACCACGTACCGGTTGATGCTTCCCGCTTGAATCTAGTCGAGGAATATTTTGAATGGTTCGCAAAACTGCTGCCTGTCGTCTATGAAAAAGGCAAGTATTACTATGAGGACAAACCTTTCATTTGCAAGGATTGCGGCGCTTCCTGCGTTTGGCGAGCCAAGGATCAAAAATGGTGGTATGAAACCATGCGCAAATCCATGGATACCACCGCCGTCCGCTGCCTTGCCTGCCGCGTCAAGGAACGCCGGCGCAAGGTGGAAGTGCGGCGCGTCAGCGAGGAAGGAAAGCAACGGAAGCTGGCACGGCTGGCTGCTCTAAAAAACAACATTCCGGAGTAATGACCATGATCGAAGTAAAAGGCACCCACAACACCGCCCTCTGCTATTGCGGGGAACTGGAACCCGAGGCATTCAAGCAGATCAAGGCGGTCTGCGACCGCGCGGAATTCGCGGCCAGCCGGATTCGTATCATGCCGGACGTTCATGCCGGAAAAGGCTGCACCATCGGCACGACCATGACCATTACCGACAAGATCGTGCCGGGCATGGTCGGCGTCGATATCGGCTGCGGCATGGAAACCGTGCGAATCAGTTGGAAAAATCCGGCCGGGCGCGACCTGGATTTCGCCAGACTCGACCGCCTGATCCGGGCGGAAATCCCGTCCGGGCGCGGCATCCGCAAAAGCCATCACGCCCTGAACGCGGCCATCGACCTGGATAAATTGCGCTGCGCCGAGCGCGTCAATGTGGGCCGCGCGCGCTTGAGCATCGGCACGCTGGGCGGGGGCAACCATTTCATCGAGTTGGGCCGCGCCGATGACGGGGCGCTCTACTTGGTCGTGCATTCCGGCAGCCGCCACCTTGGGCAGGAGGTCGCCACCTGGTATCAGAAACAGGCTTTCGACCGCCTGAGCGGCCCGGCCAAAGAGGCGGTGCAGGAAACCATCGCCACATTGAAAGCCGAAGGACGCGAACAGGAAATCGAGGCAACGCTACAAAGCCTGAAACCCGGCACGGATATTCCCAAGGATTTGACCTACGCCGCGGATGATCTTTTCGACGATTACCTGCACGACATGCGCATCGTCCAGCGTTTCGCGGTTCTCAACCGGCAGGCGATGACGGAAGTCATCCTGGACGGCATGGGGCTGGCCGAAACGGACCGCTTCACCACCATCCACAATTACATCGACACGGCAGCGATGATCTTGCGCAAAGGCTCCGTTTCCGCCAAGGCGGGGGAACATCTGCTGATCCCGATCAACATGCGCGACGGCAGCCTGCTTTGCGTCGGCAAGGGCAACGCCGAGTGGAACTATTCCGCGCCGCACGGGGCGGGCCGCTTGATGAGCCGCACCAAGGCGTTCAATACCCTGTCCCTGGATGAATTCCACGCCGAGATGAAAGGCGTTTTCTCGACCTCGGTCCAGCGCAATACCCTGGATGAATCGCCGATGGTCTACAAGAACATGGACGAGATTCTTTCGCACATCCAGCCGACGGTGGAAGTCATTGAAAGAATCCGCACGGTTTACAACTTCAAGGCGGGTGAGTGAAGCCTGAACCCGGCGAGATCCGGGGAAAGCGGTAAAATCCCCGCCGCTCCACGAATCATCGCTCCCGTACCGCTCATGACCGATTACTCCGCCGCCTCCATCCGCGTCCTCAAGGATCTCGAACCCGTCAAGGAACGGCCGGGGATGTACACCCGGACCGCCTGCCCGACCCATATCGTGCAGGAAGTCATCGACAATGCCGCCGATGAGGCGCTGGCCGGTTTCGCCAAAAAGATTGCGGTGACGCTGCGTGCCGACGGCAGCATCGAGGTGGCCGACAACGGCCGCGGCATCCCGGTCGAGATGCACCCGGAAGAAGGACGGCCGGCGGTTGAACTGGTGTTCTGCAAGCTACACGCCGGTGGCAAGTTCAACAAGACCGCGGCGGGCAATGCCTACCGTTTTTCCGGCGGCCTGCACGGCGTCGGCGTTTCGGTAACCAATGCGCTGTCGACGCGGCTGGAAGTCGAAATCCGGCGCGGCGGCGGCTTGTATCGCATCGCCTTCGCCGCCGGCAGCGTCGTCGAGCCCCTGGCCCGTCTCGCCGATTGCGGCCCGCGCGCCAGCGGAACGACGGTGCGCGTCTGGCCCGATGCCCGCTATTTCGACTCGGCCAAGGTCAATCTCGGCCAACTGGAACATCTGCTGCGCTCCAAGGCCGTGCTCATGCCCAATGTCACCGTCGAGCTGGAAATCGAGGGCCAGGAAAAGAAGACTTGGCGCTACCAGAACGGCATGGCCGACTACTTGAACGAAATGATGGCCGGCCAGCCGGTGGCGCCGGTTTTCGTCGGCGAAAAGACCATCGACGCGGCCAACGGCTTCGCCATCGGCGAAGGCGCTGCCTGGGCGCTGGCCTGGTTCGAGGAAGGCGGCGGCAAGCCGGAATCCTATGTCAACCTGATCCCGACGCTCGACGGCGGCACCCACGAGGCCGGGCTGAAGGCCGGCGTTTTCGACGCGGTGAAAAGCTTCGCCGAGCACCACGCCATCCTGCCGGCCAAGGTCAAGCTGGCGCAGGAAGATGTCTGCGGCAAGATGACCTTTCTCCTCTCGGCCAAGGTGCTCGACCCGCAATTCCAGGGGCAGATCAAGGAAAAACTGACCAGCCGCGACGCCTACAAACTGGTTTCGCAAATGGTGCGCGATCCCTTCGAGTCGTGGCTCAACGGGCACGCCGACTACGGCAGGAAAATCGCCGAACTGGCCGTCAAGGCGGCGCAAAACCGCATGAAATCGACGCAAAAGGTCGAGAAGAAAAAATCCTCCGGCATCGCCACCCTGCCCGGCAAACTCACCGATTGCGAATCGGACGACATCGCCCGCAACGAAATTTTTCTCGTCGAGGGCGATTCGGCCGGCGGCTCGGCCAAGCAGGGGCGCGACAAGGAAACCCAGGCGGTGCTGCCGCTGCGCGGCAAGGTGCTGAATACCTGGGAAGTCGAGCGCGACCAGTTATTCAGGAACAACGAGGTGCATGACATCGCCGTTGCCGTCGGCGTCGATCCGCACGGCCTGGAGCAAATCGACGCGGTCGACCTCTCCGGCCTGCGCTACGGGCGCATCATCGTCATGTCCGACGCCGACGTGGACGGCAGCCACATCCAGGTGCTGCTATTCACGCTCTTCCTCAAGCATTTTCCGGCCCTGATCGAGCGCGGCCACATCCACGTCGCCCAGCCGCCGCTGTTCCGCGTCGACGTCGAAGCGCGCGGCCACACGCGCAAAATTTACTGCCTCGACGAAGCGGAAAAAGAACAGACCCTGCAAAAACTACGCGACGAAGGCATCGCCGAAAACAAACTCACCGTCTCCCGCTTCAAGGGCTTGGGCGAGATGAATCCCGACCAGTTGTGGGAAACCACCCTCTGCCCTGACACCCGCCGCCTGGTGCCATTCACCGCCAACCGCCAGACCATCGCCGAAATGACCGCCACCTTCAACCTGCTCATGGGCAAAGGCGAAGCCGCCGGGCGGCGGGCGTGGATGGAAAAGGACGGCGGGCTGGTCGAGGCGGATATCTGAGCCGCTTGGCGAAGCGGATTCTGAAGCTCACAGCCTGGTTCCGCATTCCTGGCAAAATTTTCTGTCACTCGAAATTTGCGCGCCGCAGTTGCTGCAAAGTACAACTTCCGGGGCTGGCTCAGGCGCTTTGACTGCGGCCACTGCACCACATTCGGGACAGAATTTCGCATCCGAGGGCAGAATCGCGCTGCATTCCGCGCATTTTATATCTTCCGCCGGTTTCGCCGCGTTACCTGTTTCGGGTATCTTTTTTATTTTTTGAATCTCGCGATTACATTCGTCGATCAATTCGACTTCGTCCTTGATCGCGGCGCAAAGTTTATCCGCCTCGGCATCAAGCGCGACGCCTTCTTTGTATTTTCCCCAGTAATAATCACCGAGTTTTTGCTTGATATTGTTTACTCTGTATTTACTATCGCTGATCCTCGTATTTAACTTCGAAACATCCACCATGTCGCCGAACTGTGTCTTTGTTTCCGAAAATTTCCTTCTGCTCTCGCTGATCTTCTCGTTTATCTTCGCGGATTCGATAACCTCGCTTGTCTTGTCAACCGCATTCTTCGCAAAGAGGCTTATCTTGTCGAAAAGCTTCATCGGCTTTGACAATAAAAACTTTTCGGTCAGTCTGTCAATGGCGGCGTCGAAATATTCATTGTTGTTCGCGTTAACGCCGTTTTTCATCGGCAGATCCGCGATATCCTCCGGCAGATGTTCTGGCCATTCGAAACCGCGCAGCATGATGGGAACTATATTTTTATTGTGTTTGATCGCGTGCGCTATCTCGGCCCTCACCCAATCATCCTCGTTGGCACAGCGATCCAGGGCGCCCGGCGAGAGAACCGCGACAAAGTCATTGCAACTTTCGATTACCTGGAGCAGTTTCGTGTTGAAATTTCCCGAGTTCAGACTCTCGACGTCAAGAAAAACATTGAAACCTTTCGACGCAAGGCGATCGCGTATCAAGATCGCCATCGTCTCGCCGCCGTCCCTGCGGTAAGACACGAACACATCGTATGCTCTCGAATAATTCACATTGCTCGACATACACGCACCTCTTTCATCAGATTTTCTTGCGCTCAATGAAGCCGGGGCATTTTCTCAACCTGCCAACAGGGTTGAAAACCTTATCTCCAAAAGAATGCCACGCGGATTTTATCCTGTTTGGCATTTGAATGAAAAGCGCACAAAATTTCGTTCATTCCGTCCACCGTTTGCCTTGCCGGTACATCTTGAGCATATGCCGGGCGCTCGCGGCGTTATTATCCCGTGGCGAAAGCAGGACGGGGTATTCCCGCGCGCTACCGGGTTGGTAGATCATGCCCCGCCCCCTGTGATCCACGATGAGCAGGACAAACGACCGATCGTCAATGGTGGCGTCAAAGCGCAAGGTATTGTTTTTCTCCCGCTGCTGGCAGAGAAAGATGTGGCCATCAAAAGGCTCGCCGATGCCGGTGAGCGTGACGAGATATTGCGGCAGCGGTGAATCGGGCGACGGGTTCAGGCGCAGAGTATGCGCGGCGATGGACAGGTTGTCGTTGACGTAGTGAACCAGGGAGGGCGGTTCGTGCAGGCTGAGGGCGTCCGTGTCATCGGGCGCGCGTTCAAACCAAAAGGCGAGCGCGCCGACGAGCAGTATGAGCAGCAAAGAGGCCAACAGTATCCACAGGCCGCGCGACCGCGATGGCGAATCCGGAGATGGCGCGGCGGGGGCTGGCGCGGGCGTCTCGTCGGGACGCGCGGCGGCGAAAATGGGGGCGTAACTCGCCAGTCCTTCCAGCACGCGATTGATGGCCGCTTCTTCTTCGAGACCGAAAACATCCAGCCAATGCCGATCGGCCAGGTGATATTCCAGCCCAGCGCCAGGCAGGACATTCTCGATGCGCACCGGCAGCACGATGCGTTTATTGCTGGAAGCCAAGGTCAATTCGCGGGAAATTTCGTCCGAACTGTTGGAGGCGCCGGAAAAAACCAGCAGCATGAGAGGAATCTCGCGTATGGCCTGGCTGATGGCCTGGGGCCAAGCGACGCCCGCCGCGATGTCACGCGGCGCATACCAGCAGCGGTAGCCGGCTTTTTCCAGCCGGTGCACGAGCGCGTCGGCGAACAGCTTGTCCCGGGTGGAATAGCTTACAAAAATGTCGTGCGTCATGACTTTTCCGGGCCGCGCGAAATTTCATAGGTTGCGGTAAAAACCCCCGCGTCGACAATGCCGTAATCACCCTTGCCGTACTGCATCAGCCAGTCGCCGCGATGCCCCCAGAGCAAGCCGCCGTTTTTCAGGCTGAGACAAAAGATGGCGGGCATGCAAAGGGCATCAACTTCGATGGGGCGCACCTGATAGACGCCGTCCTCTCCAGCTTGCACTGGCGGCTGGGGCGCGTAGGCGGCAGCGAAATGCTCCGGGCGCACGGGCCATGTTTCACCGCTGACGCCGGTGATCAGAGCATCGCCGATGGCGTAGGGCACGGGACCTTCGCGCGTGGCGGCGACGCCAGCTTGGCGCGCGAAACGCACGGTCACCGTGAGCGGTTTTTTCCGCGCCCGCACGGCGCCGGGTTGCGCGGCCACGTCGATGCCATCGTAGTTGCGCACTTCGCCGCCATCGTCCGTTTCGGCGTTTTCTTCAGCGTACAGCAGCGGAAAGAGCGCCGCCGTGACGATGTAGATATCCGTCGGATCTTCTTCCGACCAGACAAGCCAATCGTCCTTTTCTCCCTTGAAATAATTGTCCGGATCCCAGCGGGTGAAAACTTTGACGCCCTGCTCCAGGGGCGCCGCGCGCACGGCGCCGCCGCCCAGGCGGAGGCAAGAGCGGGCCATGTTGTCCAAGCGCAGGCGGATTCCCGTCGTTTTGTCCAGAACGGTGGGCATGTATGGCAGGGCCAGTTGCAGAGGGGCGTCCACAGGGCGGTAGACGCTATCGAAGACAGCGCGGGAGATGGGATAGACCTCGCCCAGCAGTCCAATCATCAGGTAGGTGTCCGGCCCGGCGGCAAGACTGATGTCGCCTTCGAGCATGCGGATTTGCAGCGAGGAGCCGCGCGGCAGCGCCTCGGCGGGCACATAGGCCAGACGCAGGGGACGCTTCGTATAGCGCCGCGCCCGAGTCGCTTCGGAAAGCATGCCTTCCGCGCGAGGCGCGGCTGTGCTGTCGATGATGGTATAGGCAGCCCGGTATTCGCGCAGCCGACGGTCGAAATAGTCCACGGGTTCGAGGTTCGGCATGCGCTCGGCGAAGTTGCGTCCGCTGATCCAACCCCCGGCTTTTTCCGCGTGACCGCCGCCGGAACCGAGTCCATCGGCGGCGATCCAGGCCGCCAGATCGGAAGCCTTGCAATCCCGGGCGATGGAACGCACGGAATATTTGATGCCTCCCGGCGTTTCGCAGTAAACCACGACGATATCCACGGTATCCACTTGCAGGACGAGATCGCTGATGAAGCCCAGGATGTTGGGATCGCAGGGCCGCGCGCCGACCAGAACGAAACTGCCTTGGGGATCGAAGCGCAATTCGACCAGGGCGGAAGAGGCAATGGACAAATCTTCCAGCGACAAATTGGAGCTTCTGAGCGTCTTGATGATCCGCTCGACGATTCCATCCTGATCACGCAGATCGCGGTCCAGCGGGTGCCTGACCTCGGCAAAACCGCCGGTGTCGGTAAGCAATCCATAGTACAAGGCGGTCAGCAGGGTCGCGCCCCGCTCCGGCCCGATTTCCTCAAGGCAAAAGCCCGCTTCCCGCATCAGGAGCCAAACCAGGGTCGAGCAAGCGCCAAGATAGGGGCGAATGTCGTACAGGGCCGGCATCGGGCATTCCTGGATATGGTGATCGATGACAGCCACCTCGGCGCCGCGCATGGGCGACACGTTGCCCGCCCCGTGCTGGCAATCCACGGTGATGAGCAGGCCCGGCCAATCGCGGCTTTCCGGGTAATGCTCCAGGGGAATATCGCAGAGGGCCAGCATTTTCACCAGATTGGGCTTGGTCACCGGCGCGCGCCCGCCATGGAAAAGCACGGCTTTGATCCCTCTGGCCGTGAAATAGGAATACAGCCCGAAACCGGCGGCAATGGCGTCGGCGTCAGGGTTGTCATGACACTGTATGGCAATGTGTCCGAATCGCAGCAAGTCGGCAAGATTCATGGTTTTTACCTATTTTTCAACGGCCAGAGAGGAGCGGCAAACAGCCGCTAGAATGCTGTTCACGGCGCGTTTTGTCCACTGCCGTGGGCAATCGCATGAACGTATTTCACATAAGCAATCGTCAAACAAGGACAAGCAGTTGCGCACCCTTGCCGCTCAACTGGTGCAGAGCATCCCAGGATGGGTGCGAGATCAGCGGCCAGAGTCGGAAATTTTTCGCCATGATTTTGCCATGACCCCGAACAAGCCCATCGCCATGGCGCGGCCGGCGCGCTGGATGACACCCCGGCGAATGCGGTAATGTACGCCTTCGTGACGCCCATCATCATCCGATCTTCAAGACTCAAGCTCACCCTGTTACTCATCGGGGCGATCGCTTTCGTCGCGCTCGGCATATTCATGCCGAACCACGAAAAACCCGATGAAACCTGCAATGGGGCCATGGGTTTCACGGCGCTCAATCTGAATCTGAGCTGCGTCTCGGCCGATTCGCAGCAACGGCTCGAACTGATCCACAAAACCATCGCCGCCTACCAGAACAAGCGCGGCTGGCATCAGGCAATACCCCAAAAAGAGAGATAGCTCCAACCTGCTAAGATATTTCGATTCACAGCTTACCAAGTGGCGAAACCCGCCAGCAAAGGAAAGGTGCCCAGATGAAACAAAAGCCCGCGTATCCCGGTATCCCGGATGTAATCAACGGTAATGGCGCCGTTGCCTATGTGATGCGACATGTGTGCGGCGGGGTGATCGGTTTCCCCATCACGCCATCCACCGAGATATCGGAGATTTTCGAGGCGGCGCGCGCCGAGGGGGCGATCAACGTCTGGGGCAAGCATCCCTTCTTCGTCGAGGCGGAGGGCGAGCATTCCGCCCAGTCCGGCGCTCTGGGCGCGGCTTTGCTGGGCGGCAATTTCATCTCCAACGCCAGTTCCGCCCAGGGCATCCTGTACGCCCTGGAATCCCACTATGTCACCGCCTACAAGACGATTGGCGGTTTCGTGCTGCATGTGGCCGCGCGCGTGGTCACCCGCCATTCGCTCAACGTCATGGCCGGCCATGACGACGTTTATTCCCTGCTGCCCGCCGGCTATACCGTTCTTTTCGGCTCCGATCCGCAAGAGACGGCCGATCTGGCGGCCATCGCCTACCGCGCGACCTCCCTGACCCTGGTGCCGATCGCCAATGCCATGGACGGCTTCGCCACCAGCCACGTCATGAGCGAAGTGCTCCTGCCCGAACCGGAACTGCTCAAGAATTACATCGGCGATCCCCTGGGCCGCATCCCCTGCCCGACCGTGGCCCAGGAGGTGCTTTTCGGCGCCAAGGGCCGCGTCGATTATCTGAGCCGCTGGGTGGACGCCCGCCGCGATGCGCTTGGCGGCGACAATGTCGCCGCCGTGAAGGCTTACCTCGCCGCCAACGCCGACGCCATCGAGGCAGACAACGAGGCCGCCCTGGCGGCCAAGGCCGCGCTGCCCGAAGCCCAGCGCGCCGCCTGGAAGCGCGCCTGGAAAGGCGCGTGGCAGAAGGGCAGCCGCCAGCGCGTGCCAGCCATCGTCGATCCCAACAACCCCGGCCTCACCGGCACGGTGCAGAACCAGCCCGATTTCCAGGCTGGCGCCGCCGACCACCGCACCCACTTCACCTCTGCCGTGCCGCAATTGGTGCGTCAGGCGATGGAGGAATATTCCAGCCTGACCGGCCGCAGCTATGCTCCCGTGCACAAGTACGGCGCCAAAAATGCCGACGTGGCGCTCATCGGCCTTGGCTCGATCACCCATGACGCCCGCGCTCTCCTGCCGTATTTCGAGAAGCAGGGACTCAAGGTGGCGGTTATCTCGGTCAAGCTGCTCGCGCCCTTCCCCACCGAGGAACTGGTCGCCGCCATCGGTAACGCCCGCCAAGTCACCATCCTGGAGCGCTCGGAGGACACCCAACTGACCTACGCCGTCAAGCGGGCGCTGTTCGAGTCCGGCGCCTCGTCGGCCAAGGTGACGCTGACGACGGCGATCATCGGCCTCGGCTCGCACGATGTGCAGCCGCGCGACATCGTGGCCGTGGTGCAGAACATGCTCGACGGGCCGAAAGCGCCGTTGATCTACGTCGGCACCCGCTTCTTCGTCGACAATCCGGCCACCCCGGCGCTGGCCGCCTTGCAGGATCGCCTGCGCGCCGCCTACCCGGAAACCGAGCTGATGACTCTGGCGACCGGGGATAACCCGCCCGGCCTGCTGCCGGCGGCGGCGCTGCGCATCCGCTTCCACTCGGTCGGCGGCTACGGCACGGTGGCGACGGGCAAGCTGTTGACCGACATGCTCGCGTCGATGCTCAAGATGCACTCGAAATCGGCCCCCAAGTACGGTTCGGAAAAATCAGGCGCGGCCACCAATTTCTACATCACCCTCTCCCCGGAGCCGGTGTTGTTTACCAATAACGCCCTGGAGGATGTCGAAGTCGTCATCTCGCCCGATCACAAGGTTTTCGAACACGACCGCCCGCTGCGTGGTCTGGTTCCCGGCGGCACCTTCATCATGCAGACCGACCAGTCGCCGCTAGCCGCCTGGAAGGCCCTGCCGCCCTACGCGCGCCAGGAAATCCGCGACAAGAACATCCACTTCTTCGTCATCGACGCCTTTGCCGTCGCCAAGGCCAACGCCCCCGATCCCTCCCTGGAAACCCGCATGATGGGCATCGCCTTCATCGGCGCCATCATTGGCCATGTTGATCGGGTGACCGGCGGCGCCGACCACGAGGCGGCGAAAAAACTGGCCAGGAAGGAGATGCAAAAGAAATTCGGCGCCAAGGGTTCCGCCGTGGTGGATGCCAACATGGCCGTCATCGAAGACGCCATCGAGCACACCCAGGCGGTCGACTATAGCCAGCCGGAATACGCCAAAGCCGACGCCGCCGCCACGATAAAAACGCCGATTCTCTCCGCCCGCCTGATGCCCTCGGCCGGCTGCGCCCCCTGCGGGCTGCACGACCCGGCCTATTTCGACGACATGGCCGGCCGCCCCTTCCGCGAGGGTTGGGCAAATCAGGCGCCCGCCCTGCCGGGCATGGGCACCTTCATCCCCAGCGGCACGGGCGCTGCCAAAAACAAGGGGCTTTTCCGCCGCAATGTGCCGGTGGTGGACATCGACGCCTGCACCGCCTGCCTCGAATGCGCCCTGGCTTGCCCCGATTCGGCCATTCCCAACCAGGCGCATGAGATCGCGGTGTTGCTGGAGCGCGCCATCCGCGCCGCCCAACTGCAAGACGAGCACAAGAACTACCTGCTGGGCTTCGCACCAGCCTGGGCCGACAAGGCGCGCGCGGCGCTGTCCGGCGACGCCAAGGACAAGAAATTCGCCGACGTCGTGCGCGCCGCCGCCGGGGTCATCCCGAGCGTGGCCCCGGATCATCTGGAAGCCATCATCGCCGAGATCGCGGCCTTCCCCGTCGGCCGGCCGAGGCCCATCTTCGACCTGATGGAGAAGAAGGAAGCCGGCTCGGGCGGCATGTACTCCGTCGTCATCGACCCCTGGAAGTGCACCGGCTGTCTGCAATGCGTCGAGGTCTGCGGGCCGGGCGCGCTCACCGCCGTGGCGCAGGACGAGGCTCTGCTGGAAACCCTGGAAGGCGTTTTCGCCCGCCTCACGCAATTGCCGAATACGCCGTCCCGCTTCATGGCGGGAGCGGCCAGCCCCGGCGGCGACGCCAAGCGCATCCTCATGGATCACAACAGCTATTACGGGCTGACGGGCGGTCACGGCGCCTGCCGGGGCTGCGGCGAGGTCACCGCCACCCATCTGCTGACGGCTCTGGCCGAGACGGCCGGCGCCGAGAAAAAGCGGCGGCGCATCGGCGAACTGGAATCCCTGATCTACCAATTGACCAGCAAGGTCGGTGCGCTCAAGGGCGAGCGCGCCGAGCGCATCCGCGCCACCATCGCGCAATTGGAAGCCAGCTTGTGGACTTGCGAGGCCGGCTCGACCGGCCGCGGCCCGTCATCGCTGGTGGTGGTGAACTCGACGGGCTGCTCCTCGGTTTACAGCTCGACCTTCCCGGCCAATCCCTTCACCCAGCCCTGGCTCAACTCCCTGTTCCAGGACGCGCAGGCATCCGCCGTGGGCATCTTCGAGGGTCTGGTCACGCTCTACATAACCGAGGTCAAGGCCCGCCGCACGGCGGCGCTGGAACTGGCCGACGCCTATGACGAAGCCGCCGACAAGGCGCTCGCCACTCTGGACTGGCGCGATTTCAGCAACGAGGAGCTGGACGGCCTGCCCATGGTGCTGACCATTTCCGGCGACGGCGCGGCCTTCGACATCGGCTTCGGCGCCCTGTCGCGGGTGCTGGCCAGCCAGGCCCCGATCAAGATGCTCGTCCTCGATACCGGCGGTTATTCCAACACCGGCGGCCAGGCTTCGATGGCCTCGTTCACCGGCCAGAACGCCGATCTGGCCCGCTTCGGCAAGGCCCACAAGGGGAAGAAGGAGCGGCGCAAGGAACTGGCCCTGATGGCCATGCTGCACCCCGATGTCTTCGTCGCCAGCGTGTCGACCGCCCAGCACGCCCACTTCTTCGCCGCCGCCGCCCGGCTCATCGCCTATCCGAGCGGCTCCGGCCTGCTGCTGGCCTACACGCCCTGCGGCTTCGAGCAGGGTTTCGCCGACGACCTGGCCAATCAGCGGGCCGATCTGGCCATGCGTTCACGCATGGCGCCGCTCTTCGTGCACGACCCGGCGGCGGGCAAGACCCTGACCGAGCGGCTGTCGCTGGACGGCAACCCGGATCTCGACCAGCCCTGGGCAACGCAGAACCTGAAATACGTGGACGAGTCTGGCGCGACGCAGGTAATGACCCTCCCCTTCACGCCGGCGGATTTCGCCTATGGCGAGATCCGCTTCGCCCTGCACTTCAAGGCGCTGGCCGACGACGCGCCGACGCCGACACCGGTGGTCGCCTATGTCGACTTGCCCGAGGAAGCCCGCGCCGAACGCACGCCCTACATCCTGACGACTAATGCCGCCGGCCGCCTGATCAAGCTTTCCGTCTCGCAAGGCATCGTCGACCTGGTGGAAGACCGGCAGCGCAACTGGCAGTTGCTGCGCTGGCTGGCCGGGCGCGACGCGGCGCTGACGGCCAGGGACGCGCAGCAGGCGCTGCAAGCCCTGCGCGATGACTTGGCCGAAGCCAGGGCGGAACGCGACAAGGGCATCGACGACATCGCCCACGCGCTGGCGGCGCTGGCCACGAGCAACGATCCGGGCGCGGTGACGATTCCGGGCTTCGGCGTGGGCGTGCCCGTTGTCGCCGCGCCCGCTGCCACTCCGGCGCCAGCCGTCCCGGCGGCAAGCGCGGCGGCATCGGGACGAGGCTCGAAACCGGCCGGAGCGCCGATCTGGCTGGCCGAACAGGACATCGCCAAGTGTTCCGACTGCGCCACTTGTTATCAGGAACTGCCGGCCATCTTTGAGCAAACCACCATCGTGGTCGACGGCGAGGCCAAGGATGTGGCCCACATGAAGCCGGGCGCGCTGGACGGCCTCGAAATTACGCCGACGCTGACGGCCACCATGGAGCGCGTGCGCGACACGTGCGATTCGGAGATCATGCAATGAACACCATGAACTCAGAACTGGCCCTGCTGGCCCGGCGCCTTCAGGCCGACCCGCGGAGCTTTCGCGACTTTCTCATCGCCGACGGGGCCGCCGCCGTGGCGGCGTGCTTCGCGTCAGGCGAGGAGTTGAGCGGCGAATTCGTCAAGAGCGCCTGGGAAGTCCTGCTTGCCGGCGGCGATGCCGCCGCCGCCTTCATGCGCTTTCTGTGGTATCTGCCCATCGGCAAGCAGCGCCTGTGGTTGCGCGGGGTCGACGCGCATCTCTCGGAGCGCTATCCGATGTTCCAGGGGCTGTCCCAGGAATGGCCGGCCAATTCGGGCATGGGGCCGTACATCCGCCCGCCCGAGGAGCGCAGCGAGGATTTCGGGCTGGTCAACAAGGGCTACATGGGCTACATGGATCTGGGCTACAGCCTGCGCGAGGTGGAATTGTTCGTCTGGCTGGAATCCCTGCGCGACAAGCAATGCGCCGAGATGCCCTGCGAAATCGGCAGGCTACAGGACGGCAAGAAGAAGCGGGAGGGCGGCTGCCCGGTGCAGGTGCACATCCCGACCATGTTCAAGCTGCTCGGCATGGGCAAGTTCGACGAGGCCGTCGCCATGCTCAACGACTGCAACCCGCTGCCCAATGTGACCGGCCGGGTCTGCCCGCAGGAAATCCAGTGCCAGGGGGTCTGCATGCACAAGCACCCCATGTCCATCGGCCAGGTCGAATGGTTCCTGCCCGAATGGGACAAGGCGGCCAACCCCGGCGAGGCCCTGCGCCGTCTGGAAGGCCGGCCCGATCCGTGGCAGACCAGCGCCAAGCCGCCGGTGGCCATCGTCGGTTCCGGCCCCTCCGGGCTGATCAACGCCTTCCTGCTGGCCAACGCCGGGCATCCGGTGACGATCTTCGAGGCTTTCCATGAATTGGGCGGAGTCTTGCGCTACGGCATCCCGGAATTCCGTCTGCCCAACACGCTGATCGACGACGTGGTGGAAAAAATCCGCACCCTGGGCGGACGCTTCGTCACCAACTTCGTCATCGGCAAAACCGCCACCTTGCAGGATCTGAAGGACGCCGGCTTCGCCCACATTTTCGTCGGCTCCGGGGCCGGCCTGCCGCAATTCCTCAATGTGCCGGGCGAGCACCTGTTGAATGTGATGAGCGCCAACGAGTTCCTCACCCGCGTCAATCTCATGCACGCCGATTCCCCGGAACACGAGACGCCCATGCCCTATGTCGATGGCCGCCAGGTCATCATCATCGGCGGCGGCAACACCGCCATGGACGCCGCCCGCACCGCCCGCCGCCTGCGCGGCAAGGTGACCATCGTCTACCGGCGGACGAAATCCGAAATGCCGGCCCGCGTGGAAGAACTGGAACACGCCGAAGAAGAAGGCATCGAGCTGCGCCTGCTGCGTTCGCCGATCGAATTTCTCGGCGACGACAAGCACTTCGTCAAGCAGGCGGTACTGGACGTGATGGAACTGGGCGCGCCCGATTCCTCCGGCCGCCGCCGGCCCATGCCGACGGGCAAGACCGAGCTGATCGACGCCGACGTCGTCATCATGGCCTTGGGCAACGCCCCCAACCCGATCATCCGCGAATCCGAGCCGCGCCTCAGCGTGGATAAAAAGGGCATCATCCAGTTGCGCGAAGGCTCCCAGGAAACCAGCCTGGACGGCGTCTATACCGGCGGCGACGCCGCCCGTGGCGGCTCTACCGCCATCCTCGCGGCGGGCGACGGGCAATCGGCCGCCAAGCAGATCATGACGGCCAGCGGCGCCAGCGGCGACCGCGCCAAGGCGCTGGCTTTCACCGAGCAGGCCCAAACCGCGCCGGTCATTCTGGCTCGCCGCGACCTCAGCCCCGGCATCGTCGAATTCAGGGTCAAGGCGCCGGCCATCGCCGCCGCCGCCAAGGCCGGGCAATTCGTCCGCGTCCATCCGCGCGACCGGGGCGAACTGATCCCGCTGACGCTGGCCGACTGGAACGCCGACGAAGGCTGGATCACGCTCGTCATTCAGGGCGTGGGCGTGGCCTCCATCGAAATGAACCGGATGCAGGTCGGCGAACGCTTCCAGGGCATCGCCGGGCCTCTCGGCCGTCCCTCGCATCTGGAAAAAGTCGACGGCACGGTCGTATTCACCGCTGGCGGCCTCGGCCTGCCGCCGGTCTATCCGATCATGCGCGAGCATCTGCGGCTGGGCAACCACGTCACCCTGATCGCCGGCTTCCGTTCCAAAGAGCTGATGTTCTGGACCGGCGAGGACGATTACGTTGGCCAGATCAAAGCCGAATTCGGCGACCTGCTTGACATTGTCTACACCACCAACGACGGCTCTCACGGCATCGCCGGCTTCGTCACGGCGCCCCTGCAAAAGATGCTGGAAGACAAAGCGCCAATCGCCAAGGTCGTCACCATCGGCCCGCCGCTAATGATGCGTTCGGTCTCCGACCTGACCAAGCCCTACGGCGTGCCGACCGAGGCGTCGCTGAACTCGATCATGGTCGACGCCACCGGCATGTGCGGCGCCTGCATGGTGCCGTATTACGAAAACGGTGAAATGGTCCGCAAACACGCCTGCATCGACGGCCCGGAACTGGACGCCCACCTGATCGACTGGGACAAGTTCCTGCCAAGATTCAACCTGTTCAAGGAGCAGGAAGCCGAGGCGCGGGCCAGGCACGGGTATTGATTACGGAGCGTTTGCCTGAAACGCCTGCTGAAGCCGCCTTCGGGCGGCTTCTTTTCAGGATCATTTCGCCGCTCAACCATCACGCTTGACGTTAATAACGCATGACGTTACTGTCGTGCCATGTCGATTCAGTCCTTTCGCTGCTCTGACACAAAAGCTCTGTTCGAGCGGCAGCGCGTCATCCGCTTCGCCAATATTCAGGCCGTGGCGCGGCGCAAGCTGGAACAGTTGCACATGGCCGGGCGGTTGGACGATTTGCGCGTTCCGCCCGGCAACCGGCTGGAAAAGCTCATCGGCGACCGGGAAGGCCAGTGGAGCATCCGCATCAACGATCAGTGGCGCGTGTGCTTCGTCTGGGCAGGAACGGATGCGGAAGATGTCGAAATCGTGGATTACCACTGACGGAGAACATTCATGGCCGAAAAACTCAAGCCCATTCATCCCGGCGAAATCCTCCGGGAAGAATTCCTGCTGCCGCTTGGCATCAGCCAGTACCGGCTCGCCAAGGAAATCGGCGTGCCGGCGCAGCGCATTGGTGAAATCGTGGCCGGCCGCCGCGCCATCAGCGCCGATACCGACCTGCGCCTGTGCCGCTTCTTCGGCCTTTCCGAAGGCTATTGGCTGCGCGGGCAGGCGCGTTTCGACACGGAAACGGCCAAGGACGCCCTGGCGGCGCAATTGGCGAAGATCACGCCGTGGCATGGAGAAATCGCTCACGCCTGAGCAAAACCTATCCCTTGGACAAAGGTGACCGTAACGACCTGACAGCCGCCTCTGGGCGGCTTTTTCTCGCCCCCTCATTGAAATTTACCCTAATAGGGTTATAATAACACATGGAAAAGAGTCGGCCTCATTACCCGCTTGCCGTCATGCTGGCCAAGATCGCTGAAATGGGTCGCGCCGCATTCACGCAGACGGCGCTGAAGTGGCCGAGTGCATCGTCATTCAGTTCAAGGAGAAGTGACCCATGACAAAACTCAAAATCTGCGGCGCCTGCGGCGGCAAAGGGTTCACGGCATTCGCTGACGAAACCTTCATCGTCGGCGGCGAAACGACGCTGCGCGGACTTTCTGGCGAGCGTTGCGACAGTTGCGGCGAGGTGTATTTCGACCACGCCAGCCAAGATCGTTATGCACAAGCCGGCAATGCGCTGGTGCTGGCACGGCGCGCGGCGGAACAGCAATTGCTGCTGCGCGTGCGCAAGAAGCTGAAATTGACCCAACATCAGGCCGCCCAGTTGACCGGCGGCGGACACAACGCTTTCAGCCGCTACGAGCGCGGCCAGGCCCAGCCCATGCCAGCCGTGGTCAACCTGTTCAAGTTGCTGGACAAGCACCCGGCGCTGTTGGAAGAAATCCGCTGAATCGCTGCCTGCCTTTTCAAAAACCGTCTGCCATATAAAGATCATGAAAACCACACCACCACCTTGCCGCATCTACGGCATCAGAAACTGCGACACCATGAAAAAAGCCATGACTTGGCTCGACAAACATGGTGTCGCCTACGAATTCGTCGATTACAAGAAGGCGGGCGTCGCCGCCGGGCATCTGCCCGACTGGTCAGCGCGGGCCGGATGGGAAAAGCTGCTCAACCGGCGCGGCCTGATGTGGAAGAAGCTCACCGAGGCCGAGCGCGCCGATGTCGACGCCGCCAAGGCGCTGGCGCTGATGGCCCAGTACCCGGCGCTGATCAAGCGCCCGGTACTCGATGTCGGCAACGAATTGCTGGTCGGCTTCACGCCGGAAAGTTACGCGGAATGCTTCCAATGAGCGAGGGTTTCGTCCGCCGTTTTTTCTTCGAGGGCCTCGACATTCGCGGCGCCGTCGTCCATCTCGGCGCGGCCTGGCGGCAGATGCAGGAAGGCCGCGGCTATCCGCTGGCGGTAGCTCAATTGCTCGGCGAAACGGCCGCCGTCACCGCGCTCATCGCCGGCCAATTGAAGCAGCCCGGCCGGCTGACGCTGCAATTGCGCGGCAACGGCCCGATCCAGTTGCTGGTGCTGGATTGCGACGAAGCTTTGCGGCTGCGCGGCATGGCGCGCAGCGACGCGGCCGTGCCGCCAGCGCCGGTGCCGGAACTGCTCGGCGCCGGCCAAGGCGGCCAACTGCTGATGAGTCTCGATCTGCCGAGCGCCCGTCAGCCCTACCAGAGTTTCGTGCCGCTGGCCGGTGACAGCATCGCCGCCATATTCGAGCATTATCTGGAGCAATCCGAGCAGCAACCCTCGCGCCTGTTCGCCGCGGCCAGCCCGGAGGTCGCCGCCTGCCTGTTCCTGCAAAAAATGCCCGGGGCCGACGCCCGCGACCCGGACGGCTGGAATCGTATCAGCCAACTGGCCGCCACCGTCAAACCCGGCGAATTGCTCGCCGCCAACGCCGAAAGCCTGCTCACCCGGCTCTTCCACGAGGACATGGCGGCACGCGGCCTGCGTCTCTACGACGCGCGGCCGGTGCAGTACCACTGCCCGGAGGATTGGGACAAGATCCGCGACATGATCCGCGCCCTCGGCCGCCCGGAAGCCGAAAGCCTCCTCGCTGAACACGGCGAAATCGTGATCCGCGACGACATCTGCAACCGCGAATATCGCTTTAGCCCAACCGACATCGCCGCCCTCTTCGCCGCCCGCGACGCGCTGCATTGAAGCGCCGGCCAGTCGGCTTTTATTCCAGCCGATGCGATGGCATGATCCACAACCGACTTAACTGTTCGTGCCGGGAAAGCGCTTCCGTGGCCTGAACCCATTCAAGGAATCTCGCATGTCCCATTCCGCCGCCCCGACCTTGCCGCCCCACGCGCTACCGTCCGCCCAAGTGGCCGCAGCCCAACAGAGCGACATCCACCGCGGCCTCACCACCGATGAAGCCGCCCAGCGGCTGGCGGCGCACGGCCCCAACGCCCTGCCCTCGCCGCCGCGGCGCAACTGGCTGCAACGCTTCGGCGCGCAATTCGCCAATGCGCTGATCGTCTTTCTGCTGGCCGCCGCCGTCATCGCTGGCGCGCTCGGGCACTGGGTCGATGCGGCGGTGATCGTTACCGTGGTGCTGGTCAACGCCATCGTCGGCGTGCTGCAAGAGGGCAAGGCCGAGGCGGCGATGGACGCCCTGCACAACATGCTGACGCCCCACGCCCGCGTGCTGCGCGATGGCGAACAGCACATGGCGGATGTGGCCGGTCTGGTGCCGGGCGACGTCGTGCTCATCGAGGCCGGCGACCGCGTGCCGGCCGATCTGCGGCTGGTGCAGGCGCGCTCGCTGCGCATCGACGAGGCGCTGCTTACGGGCGAATCGGTCACCGCCGAAAAATCCGACGCCGCCGTCGCCGCCGATGCGCCGCTGGGCGACCGCGCGGGCATGGCCTATTCCGGCACGCTGGTGGCGGCTGGGCAGGGACGCGGCGTGGTCGTCGCCACCGGCCTGCGCACCGAAATCGGCAAAATCAGCGCCCTGCTGGGGGCGATCGACCCGCTCACCACGCCGCTGCTGCGGCAGATCAACCGCTTCGGGCGACAGTTGACGGTGTTCGCGCTGCTCGCGGCGGTGGCGCTGTTCGCCTTCGCCGTGCTGGTGCGCGGCTACGCCTGGCTCGACGCCTTCATGACCGTCGTGGCGCTGGCTGTGGGCTTCGTACCCGAAGGGCTGCCGGCGGTCATCACCATTACGCTGGCCATCGGCGTGCAGCGCATGGCGGCGCGCCACGCCATCGTGCGGCAATTGCCCGCCGTGGAAACGCTGGGCGCGACCAGTGTTATCTGCTCCGACAAAACCGGCACGCTGACGCGCAACGAAATGACCTGCCGCCGCCTCGTCACCGCCAGCGGCGAGTGCCTGGCCACCGGCGCGGGCTATGCGCCCGTCGGCACGCTAGACCCCGATCCGGGCGAGGACATGCGCCTACTGGCGCGCGTCGGTCTGCTGTGCAACGACGCCGCGCTGGTCGAAAGCGCCGATCAGTGGCACGTCACCGGCGACCCGATGGAAGGCGCGCTACTGGCGCTCGCCATCAAGGCTGGCCTGAACCCGCAGGCCGAGCACGACGCGCATCCGCGCCTTGACGTGCTGCCCTTCGACGCCGCGCATCGCTACATGGCGACGCTACACGCCCTGCCGGAAGGCGGCGCGCTGCTGCTGGTCAAGGGCGCGCCGGAGCGCGTGCTGGCGATGTGCGCCGACGCGCTCGGCAGCGATGGCCGCGCTAGCGGGCCGCTGCTTGAAGCCGACTGGCACGCACGCATCGACCAGATCGCCGCCCACGGCGAGCGCGTGCTGGGCTTTGCCTTCCGCTATCTGCCGCAGCCGGTCGCGCAGATCGACGACACGCACTTGAGCGGCCTGACGCTGGCCGGGCTGATCGGCTTCATCGACCCGCCGCGCCCGGAAGCCATTGCCGCCGTGGCCGACTGCCGCAGCGCCGGCGTGGCGGTGAAAATGATCACCGGCGACCACGCCACCACCGCCCAGGCCATCGCCGCGCAACTGGGCCTGGCGGAACAGCCGGAAGTCGTCACCGGCGCGCAGCTCGACACGGTGGATGACGCGGCGCTGCCGGCGCTGGCGCAGCGCGCCCAGGTGTTCGCCCGCACCAGCCCGGAACACAAGCTGCGCGTGGTGCGCGCCCTGCAAAGCCAGGGCGCGGTGGTGGCGATGACGGGCGACGGCGTAAACGACGCCCCCTCGCTCAAGCAGGCCGACGTCGGCATCGCCATGGGCCACAAGGGCACCGAAGCGGCCAAGGAAGCCTCGCAGATCGTGCTCGCCGACGACAACTTCGCCTCCATCGTCGCCGCCGTCAGCGAAGGGCGCGTGGTCTATGACAACATCCGCAAGGTGCTGGCGTGGACGCTGCCGACCAATGGCGGCGAAGTGCTGGCGGTGGCCGGCGCCCTGATGCTGGGCCTGACGCTGCCGCTGACGACGGCGCAGATTTTGTGGATCAACATGGCCCTGACCATCACCCTCGGCCTGGTGCTGGCCTTCGAGCCGCCCGAGGACGGCGTCATGCGCCGCCCGCCGCGCCCGGCGCACGCGCCGCTGCTCACGCCCTTCATGCTATGGCGGCTGGCGCTTGTTTCCGCCCTGTTCGCGCTCGCCATCGCCCTGACCATGCTCTGGGGTGAGGCGCGGGATCTGGGGCTGGAAGCCACGCGCACCCTGGTGGTCAACACCCTGTGCGCGCTCGAAATCGGCTATCTGTTCTCGGTGCGCTACCTGCACACCACCTCGCTCACCTGGCGTGGCGCGCGCGGCACCCCGGCGGTATTCCTCGCCATCCTCACTGTGCTGGTGCTGCAACTGGCCTTCACCTACACACCGTGGATGCAGGCCCTGTTCAACACCCGCCCGCTACCCCTCACCGACCTGCTGCTGGCCCCCGCCCTCGGCGCGGCGGTGATGTTCCTGCTGGAAATCGAAAAATCCGTACTGCGCCGGCTGGACTGGTTCGACGAACTGCGCGGCGCAGAGCCGGAGCAGATTTCCCAGGCAATTTCACCGCACAGCCAAGGGTAGAGCGAGATTGTCAAAGTCCATTTTTCTTCTTATGCCACTGCCTTGCGCCCGTTAGGGACACAGACTGACTCAACCACAATTGTGGTTAAATGGACACGCGATTGTCCGAAAGGAATGTCATGACAACCATTTCAGTACGCATCGACGAAATGCTGGTCAACGAAGCCCGCGCCGCGGCCAAGGCTGAGTACCGCACTGTGCAAGGGCAAGTAGAGTTCTGGGCCAAGGTGGGACGTGCCGCATTGGACAATCCCGACTTGCCGGCATCTTTTATTGCCGAAAGCCTGATGAGTCTGGCCGAACCGCGCGAGGAGGCGACGCCTTTCGTGCCACGCAGCACTGTTGATGGACGCCCAGCATGAGTTGGGAAATCCGCCAGACCCGGCGCTTTGCCCGCACCTACAAAAAATTGCACAACGCCATGATTGCCGACGTGAACGCCGCCGTGGCCGCCGTTGCGCAAAACCCCGATGTGGGCGAGAAGAAAAAAGGCGATCTGGCGCAACTTTGGGTCTACAAATTTCGCTGCAACAACCAACTTTATTTGCTTGGCTACACGCGCGACGATGTCGTGCGGCTGGTTTATCTGGAAGCCTTGGGCTCGCATGAAAACTTCTATCGGGATTTGAAACGGTAGTCAGTGCGTGTCGTGCTTGCTTCAGGCAGAAGCAAGCGCTTTCGTTTCAAATCCAATACATCTACCCCCGACCCGAACATACAACGTACAGTTCGATTCATCGCCACACTCACCAAGGTTGGATGGCGTGGGATTAGGCGGCAAAAGCAGACGCTGACTCTCCCGTTGGGAAATGATGGGGGTACCAGGAGCCCCAGACACCAATGCCGTTCAGTTAAGGCTCTTTTGTCATGGAGCGGACGGTGTAGCGTTTTGGTCGGGCTTTGACGACACGGGGACATTGACGTCCCCGTCTTTTTTCCACGATGGCGAATTGCAGTTGGG
>WREP01000008.1 GCA_009779265.1 Betaproteobacteria bacterium | reverse complement strand
TGACTACCTGGGGGCAAACACGATTCGCTTCCTGGATGTGAATTCGGACGAGATCACCCTGACGAAGAGCGGCAACGACCTGATGATTCTCTACGGGGAATCGGACAGCGTGACGATCCAGAACCATTTCTATAACGGTTCTTACCAGATGGCGAGTTACGAGTTTGCCGATGTGACGCTCACCGGCGTCGACCTGTTTGCGATGCAGGGGGTGTAAGAAACAGACAGGCGTCTGTGTTTCGCCACGAACCCCGGCCTGCAGAGGCCGGGGTTTTTTAGCTTCTTTCCCGGCTGTTATGCGGGCCGATTTTTTTGATGAATGTCGCGGAGCCTTATGATATTTCCCGCTTGGTCTGTAACGATGCGCGCGTTTTTCCGGAAAGGCCGCGATTTTTTTGTTGCTCTTGTGAAACCCGCGCCGGTTGAAATGCCGGAAGACTTCAAGGAAGAACACGCCCTTACCGATACCAGAAAGCCCGCGCGCCTGGGATTATGGGTATTGGGCGCCGGGTTCGGCGGCTTTCTCCTGTGGGCGGCACTGGCGCCGCTTGACGAGGGGGTTCCCACTTCCGGCATGGTGGTTGTGGATACCAAACGCAAGGCGGTTCAGCATCTGGCGGGTGGCATCATCAAAACGATGCATGTCAAGGAAGGACAATTCGTCCAAAGCGGCGCGCCGCTGCTGGAAATCGACGCGGCGGCGACACAGGCCAATTTTGAAAACGCGCGCTTTCGTTATTATTCCCTCCGCGCCACGGAGGATCGGCTCAAAGCGGAACAGAACCATAGCGAAATGGCTTTTCATCCGGACTTGCTGAGCGCCCGGAACGACCCGCTGATCGACGAGATTGTCAGCGGTCAAAGGCGGCTTCTTGTATCGCGCCGCGATGCGCTGATCAATGAGATAGCGGCGATGAAAGCGGCCATTCAGGGGCATCAGGCGGCCATCGAAGGATATCGCGGTGTGCTCGGATCGCGCCACAAACAACTGCGCTTGTTGCAGGAGGAGGCGAAAGGGCTGCGCGACCTGGTGGATGAAGGCTACGCCCCGCGGAACAACTGGCTGGCGCTGGAGCGCATGATTTCCGAAACGCTGGGATTCATCGCCGAACTGGAGGGGAATATCGCCCGCACGGAACGCGCCGTGGCGGAAACCCGTCTGCGCATGACGCAACGGGAGGCGGAGTTTCGCAAAGAGGTGGATACGCAACTGGCCGATGTGAAAAGTCAGGTGGAAGCGGAAAACGAACGCTTTTTGGCACTGGCGGATGATTTGAAGCGCACGGTTATTCGCGCCCCAGCGGATGGGCAAGTGGTGGGTCTTGCCGCGCAAACCGTGGGCGGCATCATCGCGCCCGGGCAAAAGATCATGGATGTCGTGCCGCGCGACGAGGTATTGCTGCTGGAAACCCAGGTGCCGCCTCATTTGATTGACCGGGTTATGCCGGGGCGCGAAGCGGACGTGCGTTTTTCGGCGTTTGCCAACAGTCCGCAAGTCGTGATCCCCGGCAAGGTGGAATCGGTCGCCACCGATTTGCTGGTCAATGAGCAGACGGGCGCACACTATTATCTCGCGCGCGTATCTGTCACCGAAAAAGGCCTGGGGATTTTGGGCGCGCGCCAGATGCAGGCGGGTATGCCGGCAGAAGTCATCATCGTTACCGGCGAGCGTTCCTTACTGACCTATCTGTTGCGTCCTCTGTTGAAACGGATTGCCGTTTCGATGAAGGAAGAATGATGCGTCGCCGCTTTCCGAGGGGAGCCGCCCGCCACGACCGGCGCGTGTCCGCTTGTTTGGCTTGTTTTCTGTTCTTTTCGGCGGGCGCGGCGGCGGACGATTTGCTAAGCCTTTATCTGGAGGCGATGACGGCCGATGCCTCGTTTTTATCCGCCCGCGCGGAAAACGAGGCGCAACAGGAATTGTTGCCGCTGGCGCGTGCGCAATTTTTTCCCAGCTTATCGCTGAGCGGTTCGCAAAGCCGGAACACGACGACCCGGACGGATCAGGGGCCTTGGGGGCCGAACACGACGACTTACAACTATCGCAGCAAGCAGTATGCCTTTTCTCTGCGCCAGATGCTTTTTCGCCCCTACCAGATGGCGTCGTACCGCCAGGCCGAAGCGCAGGTGGAAAGCGCGGACGCGGCGTTTTCCTGGGCGCGCCAGGAACTGGCAAGCAAGGTGGGCGCCGCGTATTTCGAGGCGCTTTCCGCCCAGTCGGAGGTGGAGGTGAACCGGGCGCAACAGGACGCTTATCAGGCGCAGATGCGATATGCCGAAAAGGCGTTTTCGGCCGGCTCGGGTACGCGCACGGATATTGACGAAGCCCGCGCGCGCCTTGATCTGGCGCGGGCGGAAGGAATTGAGTTGGCGCATCGCCTGGGATCTGCAAAAGACGTCTTGCAGGCCATGGTCAACCGCCCCTTGTCGCCGCTGATTCCGCTTGATCCCGAACGCATGCCGCTCATTGTTCCCGAGCCCGGACGGCTGGATGTGTGGATTGCCAAAGCGGAGACGGAAAATCCGCGCATTCTGGCATTGCGCGCCGATCTCGAAGCGGCTCGGCGGGAAATCCAGAAAACCCAATCCGGCCACTTGCCCACAGTGGATTTAATCGCGCAACGCGCGAAAAGCAAAAATGAAAGCAATACCAGTATCGGCTCCGATTACGATACCGGCATGGTTGGCGTGCAGGTTAATATGCCCATCTTTTCCGGGGGATACGTCAGCGCGACGGTGCGCCAGGCGCATGCCTTGGTGGAAAAGGCGCGCCAACAACTGGAGGCGGGGCGGCGCGAAATTGGCCTCATGGTCAAGAAGGAGTTTGACGGAGTCATGCAGGGGATACATTGGGTGCGCGCCTATGAGCAGGCAGCCGTATCCGCCGAACAAACGCTGTACTCCACGAGGAAGGGAGTACAGGCTGGGGTGCGCAACAATCTGGATATCTTGAATGCCGAGCAGAATCTGGCGACGGCTCGAATGAATTTAAGCCGTGGCCGCCATCACTATGCCTTGGCGCATTTGAGGCTGCTGGCGCTGACCGGGGGGCTGAACGAAACGGAGATTCGCCGCCTGAACGGATGGTTCGGCGTATACAGCCATAAAAGCCTTCCTTGAGGACAAGTCCCCGCAATCGCGGGGGACTCAAGGCTAAATCCGCCGGGCGCTGATGCTGTACTGGATGGCGGCCGGGTCGCTGCCGTCGAAATGGCCGTTTGGCGTTTCCAGGCGCGGCAGGAGCAGGAAGGGGAGGGTTTCGCCTTGGCCGTCGAGCGCGATGTCGGTGCCGACGTTGTAGGCGATCCAGTTCATTTCCCAGACGCCGAATAGCACCCTTTTCAGCGACGCCAGGCGGCTGTCCTGGTCGGAGAGGTTTTCGAGCGTCATGGCCCGGCGGACATCGCTTGGGTCGACGGGAATCCAGCCGTAGCCGGGGACGTAGAATTCGGCGCGGGCATGCTGGCCGCGCGTGGCGTCGCTGTCGTCCAGGCCGAGGCTGCGGAAGAGTCTTGAGGCGCCGGCGCGTAGCCCGAAGACGCAGCGGGCGGGAATGCCGATGGCGCGGCAGAGGGCGACGAAAAGGCCGTTGATGTCGACCGAGCGGCCGCCGTACTGGCCGCTCTCCAACTGCTGGCGGACGTTGCCATCGCCGCTGCCGGGCAGGGCGGGGTCGTAGGCGGCGTTGTCGATCACCCAGTCGTAGAGCACCTTGGCCTGTGCCACCGGATCCTTGACGCGGCCGACGATGCGTTCGCCCAACTGGTAGGCCGGCCCGTCGTTGGGAATGAGCGCCGAGGCGCGCAGGTTGCGACGCAAGATGTCTTCGCGCTCCGGCGCGACGGTTCGCTGGGTGATGTCGAAAAGCCGGTCGGCGGTGCTGACCTGGGTGGTCAGCACGAGCTTGCCGGCGCTGCCGTCAGCCCATTCGCATTCGAATACTTCCAGATCGCCATCCGGCTGGCGGCTCATGCCGGCGCGCGTCGGGTTGCCTTCCCAGGTGTGGCTCAGGGTGCGCTGAAAGAGGGTGTCCTGGTTGAGCGACAGGGGTAGCCACAATTTGCACGGGCCGCTCTGGCCGCGCAGTTCGACGCGCGTGACGATCTCGTAAGCGGTCCAATCGACTGGCGGTTTTGGCGCCCGCACCGGCGGCAGGAGGGTGGCGGAGGTGCCTTTCGGCGGCCCGTCGATAATCGGGTTGCTGGCGCTGCGGACCGGGGGTTTGGCGGGGGCGGCGGAATTGGCGGGGCGTTTTCGCCTGGGTGCCGGCTTGGCGGGGGCGGGTGCCGCGGCTGCCGGTTCAGCCAGCGCGGCAAGGGCGCCTAAGGAGGCGAGAAAAGCGCGACGTTTCAAGAATTTCCTCCGGCAGTAGCAATCCGTGGCTGAAACGAGAAAGCCGCGTCAATGACTGGCCCCCTGGTATTTTTATACTTGCCTGTCGATTATAGCACTTCAGCAGCATGATCGGCCAAGCGCGATCGTTCGCCGCGTTGCAGTGTGACATGGCCGGAGTGCGGCCAGCCCTTGAAGCGGTCGACGACGTAGGTCAGGCCCGAACTGCCCTCGCTCAGGTAGGGCGTGTCGATCTGCGCGATGTTGCCGAGGCAGACCACCTTGGTGCCGGGACCGGCGCGGGTGATCAGGGTTTTCATCTGCTTTGGCGTCAGGTTCTGCGCCTCGTCGATGATCAGGTACTTTTTCAGGAAGGTGCGACCGCGCATGAAATTGAGCGACTTGATCTTGATCTTGGCGCGGATGAGGTCGTTGGTCGCCGCCTTGCCCCATTCGCCGCCGTAAGGGCCGCTGTCGTCGGAATGGGTGAGGACGTCCAGATTGTCTTCCAGCGCGCCCATCCACGGCGCCATTTTTTCTTCCTCGCTGCCGGGCAGGAAGCCGATGTCCTCGCCGACCGGCACGGTGACGCGGGTCATGATGATTTCGGCAAATTGCTTTTGCTCCAGCGTCTGCGTCAGGCCGGCGGCCAGCGTCAGCAGGGTTTTGCCGGTGCCAGCCTGGCCGAGCAGGGTGACGAAGTCGATTTCCGGATTCATCAGCAGATTGAGGGCGAAATTCTGCTCGCGGTTGCGCGCCGTGATGCCCCACACGGCATTTTTCGGATGGCTATAGTCGATCAGGGTTTCCAGCACCGCCGTCTTGCCGGCGGCTTCCTTGACCATGGCGGCGAAGCCATCGCCTTCCAGCCACAGCATTTCGTTGATCAAAAACTGCGGGCAGAGCGGGCCGCTGATCTTGTAATAGGTCTTGGAATCCTTTTTCCACGATTCCATGCCCTTGCCGTGCTTGTCCCAGAAATTTTTCGGCAGGGCGCGGGTGCCGGTGTAGAGGAGGTCGGTGTCCTCCAGCACCTTGTCGTTGAAATAATCCTCGGCCAGCAGATTGAGCGAGCGCGCCTTGATGCGCATGTTGATGTCTTTCGACACCAGAATCGCCGGGCGCTTGGGATATTTCTTTTGCAGGTGCATGACCACCGCCAGAATCTGGTTGTCGACCTTGGAGGTCGGCAGGCTCGGCGGCAGAGCGTGGCTGATGGCTTCGGTTTGCAGAAAAAGGCGGCCGCTGGCGAGCTTGGCGGAAGGGCCGTACAGGGCGATGCCCTCGTCGATATCGACATTGTCATTGGCCAGCATTTCGTCGAGCGTGCGTGAAGCCTGGCGGGCGTTGCGGGCGATTTCCGACATGCCCTTCTTGTTGTTGTCGAGTTCTTCCAGCGTCATGATGGGCAGGAAGATGTCGTGCTCCTCGAAGCGGAACAGGCAGCTCGGATCGTGCATCAGGACATTGGTATCGAGCACGAACAGTTTGCTGACGGCGGATTTCCTGGTGGCGGGCTGACGTGGCATGAGAGGGCCTTTATGGTGGGAAATTACAGGGTCTTGACGAAAGCGAGCACTTCCTCCGCGTGGCCGGGCAGCTTGACGCCGCGCCATTCCCGGCGCAGCGCGCCGGCACGGTCGATGACGAAGGTGCTGCGCTCGATGCCACGGCAGAGCTTGCCGTACATCATCTTGTCCTTGATAACGCCGAACAGCGTGCAGACGGCCTCGTCGGCGTCGGAGCCGAGTTCGAAGGGAAAGGATTGCTTGGCCTTGAAGTTTTCGTGCGCTTTCAGGCTGTCGCGCGAAATGCCGAGGACGACGGCGCCAGCGGCCAGGAAATCGCCATGCAGATCGCGGAACTGCTGGCCCTCGCGGGTGCAACCGGGCGTGCTGTCCTTGGGATAGAAGTAAATGACGACGATTCTGCCGGCCTGGGCGGCGAGGGAGAAAACCTGGCCGCCCGTGGCGGGCAGCGTGAAATCGGGAAGCTTCGTGTCAAGCACGCGCAAACTCCTGCGGACGGAATACGGCCCATTGTCGGCAAATCCCGCTGTCACGGTCAAGCCCAAGGCAAGCGTATGAAGATGTCTTGCTTGTGCGCACGCGCCCGATGCCGGAGCGTTGTGGGCTGGGTTTCGCTTCGCTCTACCCAGCCTACGACCCTACGAGTTGTAGGCTGGGATGAAGCGCAGCGCAATCCCAGCAAACGCAATCCCAGCCTCAATCAAGCATCACCGAAAATTTCCGCTACCCTTGCCGCCATGAGAACCTATCTCCGCAATCGAACACCCGGCGGCCTGTACTTCTTCACGGTTAATTTGGCCGAACGTCACGGGAATACGCTATTGATAGACAAAATCGATCCATTGCGTGAAGCATTTCGCCAGACGATCGCAACGCATCCCTTCGTTATGGATGCCGTCGTAATCTTGCCCGAGCATTTGCATTGCATCTGGCAACTGCCGCTAGGCGATGACAATTACTCCACCCGCTGGCGATTGATCAAATCGCATTTCTCGCATTCTCTGGAACCGGGGGAAGAGCGGTCGAAAAGCCGTCTGCGTAAAGGGGAACGGGGTATCTGGCAGCGTCGTTATTGGGAACATCTCATTCGAGACGAAGAAGATTACGCCCGACATGTGGATTATATTCACTACAACCCGGTGAAGCATGGCCTCGTGGCGCAGGTCAAGGACTGGCCGTATTCGACGTTTTTCCGTTGGATGAAACAAGGCGTTTATACCGAAGCCTGGGCTGGCGAGGAGGAAGCGCAATAGGTAGATGAAAGGCGTCGGCTGATGGGATGAAAGGCGTAGGCTGGGATGAAGCGCAGCGTAATCCCAGCAGCTTGCTTGCAATGCTGGGTTTCGCTTCGCTCTACCCAGCCTACATCCGGGCATCCCTTGCTAAACTTCGGCGCATGCGAAAACTCTGCGCCTGCTTCCTGCTCGTCGCCCTCCTGACCGCTTGCGGTCAAGCTTGGAACGACCCCTATCCGGCCGGCGATGGCGGGCGCAACATTCTCTACACCGCTTTTATCGACCGCCCCAAGCATCTCGATCCAGCGCAGTCTTATACCGAGGACGAGGCTGCTTTCACGGCCCAGATTTACGAGCCGCCCTTGCAGTACCACTACCTGAGGCGGCCCTACGAGCTGATCCCGGCGACCCTGGAGGCAGTGCCGCAGCCGCGCTATGTCGATGCCGCCGGTCGTGAGTTGCCGACCGATGCGCCGGTCGAGCGGATTGCCGAGAGCATCTACGAACTGAAACTGCGTCCGGGCATCCGTTACCAGCCGCATCCGGCCTTTGCCCTCGATGCCGCCGGCCAGCCGCGCTACCTTGGCCCGGACATCGCCGCCGGGCGGCAGGGCGTTGGCGATTTTCCCGAGACCGGCAGCCGCGAGTTGAGCGCCGACGATTACATCTATCAGATCAAGCGCCTTGCCCATCCGCGCCTGCATTCGCCGATTTACGGCATGATGGCCGACAAGATCGTCGGCTTGAAGGAACTGGGCGACAGCCTGCGCGCCACCGCCCGGGAGTTGCCGGCCGATGCCTGGCTCGATCTCGACGCCTGGCCGCTGACCGGCGTCGAGCGCCGCGACGCCCATACCTGGCGCATCCGCATCAAGGGCAAGTATCCGCAGTTCCTGTACTGGCTGGCCATGCACTTCTTCGCGCCGGTGCCGCGCGAGGCCGACCGCTTTTTCGCCCAGCCGGGCATGGCCGAAAAGAACCTGACGCTGGACTGGTGGCCGGTTGGCAGCGGGCCGTTCATGCTCACCGAGAACGACCCGAACCGGCGCATGGTGCTGACGCGCAATCCCAATTTTCACGGCGAAACCTACCCCTGCGAGGGCGAGGCGGGCGACCGCGAGGCCGGCCTGCTGGCCGATTGCGGCCAGCCTTTGCCTTTTATCGAGGCGGCGGTATTCACCCGCGAGAAGGAGGCGATTCCCTATTGGAACAAGTTCCTGCAAGGCTATTATGATGCTTCTGGCATTTCCTCCGACAGCTTCGACCAGGCGGTGCGCGTCAATGTCGGCGGCGATGTGGCGCTGACCGATGACATGCGGGCGAAGGGCATCCGCCTTTTCACCTCGATCAGAACCTCGACCTTTTACATGGGCTTCAATCTGCTCGACCCGGTGGTCGGCGGCCTGGACGAAAAGGCTGCCAAGCTGCGGCAGGCGATTTCGATTGCCATCGACCAGGAAGAATTTATCTCCATCTTCCAGAACGGCCGCGGCATCGCCGCGCAGGGGCCGCTGCCGCCGGGCATCTTCGGTTACGAGCCGGGCGCGGCCGGCATCAACAAAACGGTGTACGACTGGGTCGACGGCAAGCCGCGCCGCAAATCGGTCGAGACGGCCCGGCAACTGCTGGCCGAGGCCGGCTACCTGCGCGGTCGCCACGAAACGAGCGGCGAGCCGCTGGTGCTCTATCTCGACACCACCGGCGGCGGCATGGGCGAAAAATCGCGCCTCGACTGGCTGATCCGCCAGTTCGCCAAGATCGACGCGCAACTGGTGGTGCGCTCGACCGATTTCAACCGCTTCCAGGACAAGCTGCGCAAGGGCAGCGTCCAGCTTTACTACCTCGGCTGGAATGCCGATTACCCGGACCCGGAAAATTTCTTTTTCCTGCTGCACGGCGCCGAAACGCGGGTCAATTACGGCGGCGAGAATTCGTCCAATTACACCAATCCCGAATTCGATGGCCTGTTCCTGCGCATGAAAAACATGGACAACACGCCCGAGCGTTTGAACATCATCCGGCGCATGAACGGCATCCTGCAACACGACGCGCCCTGGGTGTTCGGCCTGCATCCCAAGAGCTACACCCTGGGCCACCGCTGGCTGAAAAACCGCAAGCCGAACGATGTCGGCAACAACATTCTCAAATACCAGCGCATCGACGCCGCCGAACGCGCCGCCGCCCGCCGCGACTGGAACGCGCCGGTGCTCTGGCCGCTGGCCGCTGGCCTGCTGCTGCTCCTGGCCGCCGTGCTGCCAGCGGTCATCGGCTATCGCCGCCGCGAGCGGCGGGCGGCGCGGTAATTAACCCATGGCCGCGAATTGTGCCGAAAAACCACCCCTCCCCAGCCCTCCCCTGCGCCCACGGCGCAAGGGAGGGAGAAAACCCACGGCGCGCGCAGGCTGCCGGGTTGACTCCCGCCCTTTCGGGCGCAGCCCGAAGGGGAGGGGCGGGGAGGGGTATCGTAAATCTCACTGAACGTCACCGGCGGCTCGCCGCCCTGCTGGCGGAATTTCATGCCCTGTGGCACGCCCAGCCCTTTCGCGAAAACCGGCCGGCGTGGTGCCAGCGTTGGCCGGCCCTGACCGCCGACCTGCTGGCCCTCGACGACACGGTGGTCGAGGCGCTGCAAGCCGATGCCCCGGCGGCGCTGGCCTGGCTGACGCGGCATCTGCCTGCACTGGCGGAGTTTGCGCCGCTGGCCGAATTGCCGCCGCGCGCGGTGCCGCCAGCAGCGGCGCTGGACGACCGCTGGGCCTGGGAAATTCCTGGCCGCAAACGGGCGCAGATCGAAGCCTTCGCCGCCGCCGTTGTCGCCAGCGGCGGTCAGCCGGTGCTCGACTGGTGCGGCGGCAAGGGGCATCTTGGCCGCCTGCTGGCGCGGCAAGCGCCGGTGCATACCCTGGAAATCGACGCCGCGCTGTGCCAGGCCGGCGAGCAACTGGCGCGGCGGCTCGGCTCCGGTCAAACCTTTGTCAATGCCGATGCGCTGGCTGTCGACCTGCGCGCCTTCAGCGGTGGCCACGCGGTCGCCCTGCATGCCTGCGGCGGCTTGCACCGCCGTCTGATCCGCGATGGCGTTGCTGCCGGCATCGCCCGTTTCGACATCGCGCCGTGCTGCTACCACCTGCATCTGGATGGCGGCTATCGGCCATTGGCCGCCGCCTCGTCCCTGTCCTTGACGGCGGATGACGTGCGCCTGGCCGTTACCGAAACGGTTACCGCCGGCGCCCGCGAGCGCCGCCGCCGCGACCGGGCGTTGGCCTGGAAACTGGCTTTTGTGGATTGGCGGCAGGAAGTAAGCGGCGCGCCTTACCGTTCCTTCAAGCCGGTTCCCGAGGCTTGGCTGCGTGGCGATTTCGCCGGCTTCATGGCGGCCATGTGCCGCCGTGAGGGGTTGGCGATGCCGGCAGCCGGCGATCTGGCGCGTTGCGAGCAGTGGGGCGAGGCGCGCCGCTGCGAGGTGCAGCGCCTTTCCATCGTCCGCCAGGCTTTGCGCCGGGCGCTGGAAACCTGGCTCGTCGGCGATCTTGCCCTGTTCTTGCAGGAGCGCGGCTATGCGGTGGAACTCGGCGTTTTCTGCGAGCGGGTGCTGACGCCGCGCAATCTGCTCATCTCGGCGCGGCGTGGCTAGCCAGAAAGGCGCTTAATTCGTCCGGGTGGTCGATGACCAGATCGGCGTCCCAGTCAGCCGGCGGGCCGCCATCGCCGAGGTAGCCCCAGGTAACGGCCACCGTCAGGCAGCCGGCGGCTTTGCCGGCGATGATGTCGCGCCGGTCGTCGCCGACGTAGAGGGTGCGTTCCGGCGCTTGGCCGAGCAGGGCGCAGGCGTGCAGCAGTGGCAGCGGCGAGGGCTTGGCGGCGGCTGTGCTGTCGCCGCTGACGATACAGGGCGTGCGCGGCGACAGGCCAAGCTGGACGGCCAGCGGTTCGGTGAAGCGGCGGCGCTTGTTGGTGACCACGCCCCAGGCGAGGCGCAGCGCCTCGATACGGTCGAGCAGTTCGGGAATGCCGGCGAATAGCCGCGTTTCCACGCACAGCCGGGCGGCGTAGAGAGCGAGGAAACGTTGCCTTAGACGCTCGTAATCGGGATGTTCCGGGGCGATGCCGAAACCGGCGCGCAGCAGGCCAGGCGCGCCTTGCGAGGTATAGGGCCGCAGGCTGGCCAGCGGCTGCTCGGGATGCGCTTCCTCGCGCAACAGGGCATTGACGGCATGGCCGAGATCGGGCGCGGTATCGGCCAGCGTGCCATCGAGATCGAAGAGGACTGCTGCGGACATGCGCCGGGACGGCCGCGCGCTAAGCGGCGCGGCTGGCGTGCATGAGGTAATTGACGCTGCTGTCGCGGTTGAGCGAATAGCGCTGCTTGAAAAGGTCGTAGCTCATGCCAGTTAATTCCTGCGCTTCGAGTCCGGCCATCCTGGTCCAGCGCGCCAGTTCCGACGGTTTGATGAAGCGGGCATAGTCGTGGGTGCCGCGCGGCAAAAGGCGCAGGAGGTACTCGGCGCCGACCACGGCAAACAGATAAGCCTTGGCGTTGCGGTTCAGGGTCGAGAAAAAGACCTGGCCGCCCGGCTTGACCAGACGTGCGCAGGCGGCAACGATGCTGGCCGGGTCGGGGACGTGTTCGAGCATTTCCAGGCAGGTCACGACATCGAAGGCGGCTGGCATTTCGGCGGCCAGTTCCTCGGTGGAAATCTTGCGGTAATCGACTTCCAGGCCGCTTTCCAGAAGATGCAGACGGGCCACGCCCAGCGCTTTGTCACCGAGGTCGATGCCGGTGACGCAAGCGCCGCGGGCGGCCATGCCTTCGCTGAGCAGGCCGCCGCCGCAGCCGACGTCGAGCACGCATTTGCCGGCCAGACCGGCGATGCCGTCGATCCAGTCGATGCGCAGCGGGTTGATGTCGTGTAGCGGCTTGAATTCGCTGTGCGGATCCCACCAGCGATGGGCGAGTTCAGCGAATTTGTCCAGTTCGGCGGGGTCGGCGTTGCGCATGGGTGGAAGCGGGAAGTAAAGCTAAAAGGCCAAATGAAAAAAGCCCTGCCGGAGCAGGGCTTTCATTGTAACAACGGCTTCTTACTTCTTGGTGCCGATCAGTTCGATATCGACGCGGCGATCCGGTTGCAGGCACTCGATCAGAGCCTTGCTCCGGGTGTTGCCCTTGCAGTTGTCGCCGGTCACCGGCTGGGTCTTGCCCTTGCCTTCGGTGTAGACGCGGTTGGCTTCCATGCCCTTGCCGACCAGATAATCCTTGACCGCGGCGGCGCGGCGCTCGGACAGCTTCTGGTTGTAGGCGTCGCCGCCCAGACGGTCGGTGTGGCCGACGGCGAGGATGACTTCGAGATTGACGGCATCGGCCTTGGCAACGACCTCATCCAGCTTGGCCTTGGCTTCCGGACGCAGGACGGCCTTGTCGAAATCGAACAGGGCGTCGGCGGCGATGGTGATCTTCTCGCCGGTCGGCTTCGGGCCGGGAGCCGGGGCGGGAGCCGGGCCGGGAGTCGGAGCAGCGGCGACCTTCGGGGAGCAGGTTTCTGCCGGCAGCAGATCCTTGTCGCACTCGCAGCCGGCCTTGTCGGCGGCGGCGGCGGCGGGGGTCCAGTAGCCGGTGCGCCAGCACAGACCACTCGGGGTGGGGGCGCCACTCTGGTTGTGGCCGCTGCGGGCGACGACATCGCGGGAGTCGATGACGTAAACGCGTTCCTGGGCCACGGCGGTGATACCGACACCGGCCAGCAACGCAACAAGCAGGGACTTCTTGACAGTATTCATTGTTTTTCCTCGTTGAAGAATTGGCAAACGCTGGTTCGCGGCGAACAGTATCTAATAATATCAAGTATTCCGGCGAACTTCCAAATTATTCTGCCATAACGCAATGGTTGATTCCAAGTGGTTTTCTGCGCTTTCGAAAAGTTTTTTGTCATCGACGCAACACTTGCCGGCGACCCAGACGTGGCTGACCGATTCGCGTCCGGCGACATGCACCAGATGCGATAGCGGATCGAAGCAGGGACGGTTCTCCAGGCCGCCGAGATCGACGGCGCACAGGTCGGCGGCCTTGCCCGGCGTCAGCGAGCCGATTTCGCGGCCCAGCCCGAGGGCGGCGGCGCCGTTCAGGGTCGCCATGCGCAGCGCCTGCCGCGCCGGCAGGACGGCGGCATCGCCGCTGACGCCCTTGGCCAGCAGGGCGGCGAGCCGCATCTCGCCGAACAGGTCGAGGCGGTTGTTGCTGGCGGCGCCGTCGGTGCCGAGGCCGACATTGACGCCGCGCGCCAGCATCTTTGCCGCCGGGGCGAAGCCGCTGGCCAGTTTCATGTTTGAGGCCGGGCAGTGGGCGATGTGGCTGCCGGTGGCCGCCAGCAGGTCGATTTCCTCGTCGTCGAGGTGCACGCCGTGCACGCCGATGAAACCCGGGCCGAGCAGGCCGAGGCGATGTAGTCGGGCGAGCGGGGTAGAGCCGTCGCGCTGTCTGGCCTCGTCAACTTCCTGGCGGGTTTCGTGGATATGGCAGTGCACCGGCAGGCCCAGTTGTTCGGAGAGGATCAGGATGCGCTCGAAGCTGGCGTCGGAAACCGTGTAGGGGGCGTGCGGGGCCAGGCAGAAGCTGGTCAGCGGTCGGTCGCGCCAGCGTTCGCGCACGGCCAGGCCCTTGTCCAGATAGTCGTCGGCGTCGCTGGCCCAGGGTGTGGGAAATTCCAGCGCGATGAGGCCGAGCGCCGCGCGCATGCCGAATTCGCTGGCGGCGGTGGCGGTGGCCTCGGGGAAGAAGTACATGTCGTTGAAGCAGGTGATGCCGCCGCGCAGCATTTCGGCGCAGGCCAGGCGGCTGCCGTCGAGCACGAACTGGGCCGAGAGGTGGGCCGCTTCGGCCGGCCAGATGTGCTTTTGCAGCCAGTCCATCAGCGGCAGGTCGTCGGCCAGGCCGCGCATCAGGCTCATCGCCGCGTGGGTATGCAGATTGATGAGGCCAGGAATCAGGATGTGCCGGTCGAGCGCGACCCGCTGGCCGGGCTGGTAGCGGTCGCGCGCCTCGGCGGCGGGCAGGAGGGCGACGATACGGCCGTCGCGTACCGCCAGGGCGTGGTTTTCCAGCACGCAATCGGGGTCGACCGGGGCGATCCAGCGGGACTCGATCAGGAGGTCGATGGCTTCGGGAGTGTGTGTCATTGGAAACGCCGTCTGTCCGTGGGTTTGAGCATGTTAAAATAGCAAATTACGCTCGATTCAACCACGCCGCGCCCGCGGCGCCAAGATTGCCAGACATGGATCAATTCGCCAAAGAAACCCTGCCGATCAGCCTCGAAGACGAGATGCGGCGTTCCTATCTCGATTATGCGATGAGCGTCATCGTCGGCCGGGCGCTACCGGACGCGCGCGACGGCCTGAAGCCGGTGCACCGCCGCGTGCTGTACGCCATGCACGAGACGAACAATGTCTGGAATCGGCCCTTCGTCAAGTGCGCCCGCGTCGTCGGCGAGGTCATGGGTAAATACCACCCGCACGGCGATTCGGCCATTTACGACACGCTGGTGCGCATGGCGCAGCCGTTTTCGCTGCGCTACATGCTGGTCGACGGGCAGGGTAACTTCGGCTCCGTCGATGGCGACAATCCGGCGGCCATGCGTTACACCGAGTGCCGCCTGGATCGCATCGCCTCCGACCTGACCGCCGACATCGACAAGGAAACGGTCGATTTCGAGCCGAATTACGACGGCAAGGAACTCGAACCCTCGGTGCTGCCGACGCGCATTCCGAATCTCCTCATCAATGGTTCGGCCGGCATCGCGGTTGGCATGGCGACCAATATTCCGCCGCACAATCTCAACGAAGTCGTCGCCGGCTGCCTGGCGCTGCTGGAAAACCCGGCGCTCGCCATCGACGACTTGATCGCCCTGATTCCGGCGCCGGATTTCCCGACCGCCGGCCTCATCTACGGCGTGCAGGGCGTGCGCGAGGGCTACCGGACCGGCCGCGGCCGCGTCATCATGCGCGCCCGCACGCATTTCGAGGATATGGGCAAGGGCGACCGGCAGGCGCTGATCGTCGATGAAATTCCCTATCAGGTAAACAAGAAATCGCTGATCGAGAAAATCGCCGAACTGGTCAATGACAAAAAGATCGAGGGCATTTCCGACATCCGCGACGAGTCGGACAAATCCGGCATGCGCATCGTCATCGAACTGAAGCGCGGCGAGGTCGGCGAAGTCATCCTCAACAACCTGTACAAGCAGACGCAGTTGCAGGACAGCTTCGGTATGAACATGGTGGCGCTGGTCGATGGCCAGCCGCGCCTCCTCAATCTGAAGCAGGCGCTGGAATGCTTCCTCTCGCACCGGCGCGAAGTGGTGACCCGGCGCACGGTGTTCGAGTTGAAGAAGGCGCGCGAGCGCGGGCATGTGCTCGAAGGCTTGGCCGTCGCTCTTTCCAATGTTGACGAAATCATCGCCTTGATCAAGGCGGCGCCGACCCCGGCCGAGGCCAAGGCCGGCCTGATGGCGCGCGCCTGGCGCAGCCCGGTGGTCGAGCAGATGCTGCAACGCGCCGCCGCCGACGCCTCGCGGCCCGAGGGTCTGGCGCCGGAATTCGGCTTCTCGGCGCAGGGCTACCGCCTTTCCGATGCGCAGGCCCAGGCCATTCTGGAACTGCGCCTGCAACGCCTGACCGGCCTGGAGCAGGACAAGATCGTCGGCGAATACAAGGAAATCATGGACAAGATCGTCGACCTGCTCGACATCCTGGCCAAGCCGGAACGCATCACCGAAATCATCGTCGGCGAACTGAAGGCGGTGCGCGAGCAGTTCGGCGACGCGCGCCGCTCGGAAATCGTCCTGCACACGCAGGAACTCGGCATCGAGGATTTGATTACCCCGACCGACATGGTCGTCACCCTGTCGCACGGCGGCTACATCAAGGCCCAGCCGCTGGCCGACTACCGCGCCCAGAAGCGCGGCGGGCGCGGCAAGCAGGCGGCGGCGATCAAGGACGAGGATTTCATCGACCACCTGTTCGTCGCCAATACCCACGACTACATCCTGTGCTTCTCCAATCGCGGCCGCTGCTACTGGCTGAAGGTGTACGAAGCGCCGCAGGGCAGCCGCGCCAGCCGCGGCAAGCCGATCGTCAATCTCTTCCCGCTCGAAGAAGGCGAGAAGATCAATGCCGTGCTGCCGGTCAAGGAATTCGCCGACGACAAATACGTATTCATGGCCACCCGCGCCGGCACGGTGAAGAAAACGCCGCTTTCCGATTTCTCCAATCCGCGCAAGGCCGGCATCATCGCCGTCGATCTGGTCGATGACGACTACCTGATCGGCGTCGAGCTGACCACCGGCGAGAGCGACATCGTGCTGGTGTCGGATGGCGGCAAGGCGGTCTGGTTCGACGAGAAAGATGTTCGCCCCATGGGCCGTGGCGCGCGCGGCGTGCGCGGCATGAAATTGCAGCCGGGACAGACGGTGATTTCGCTCCTGGTCGCCGAATCCGACCAGCAGACGGTGCTGGTCGCCACCGAAAACGGTTTCGGCAAGCGCACCGTGCTTGCCGACTTCCGCCATTCCGGGCGCGGCACCCAGGGTGTCAAGGCCATCGCCGACTCCGAGCGCAATGGCGTGGTCATCGCCGCCAAGCTGGTCAATGATGAAGATGAAGTGATGCTCATCACCACCGGCGGCGTACTGATCCGCACCCGCGTTTCGGAAATTCGCGGCATGGGCCGCAACACCCAGGGCGTGACGCTGATCGCGCTCGATGACGGCGAAAAACTGGCCGGCCTGGAAAAAGTCGCCGAATCGGTGGCCGAGGCTGATACTGACGCCGATAGCGGCGCCGAAGCCACGCCCGACGACGCCGCGCCCGAAGCCGAGGCCAGCGGGGAAAACTGATGGCCCGCGCCTGGAATTTCAGCGCCGGCCCCGCCGCCCTGCCCGAGGAAGTGCTTCGCCAGGCGCAAGAGGAACTGCTTGACTGGCGCGGCGCTGGTTGCGGCGCGATGGAAATGAACCTGCACGGCAAGGAATTCCAGTCCATCATCGCCCAGGCCGAAGCCGACCTGCGCGATTTGCTCGGCATTCCCGAAACCTACAAGGTGCTCTTTCTGCAAGGCGGCGCGACGCAGCAATTCGCGCAAGTGCCGATGAACCTGCTGGCGGGCCGTTCCGCCGATTACATCGTGACCGGCGCTTGGTCGCAAAAAGCCTTCAGGGAAGCGCAGCGCGTGACGGGCGGTGCGGTGCGCTGTGCGGCAAGCGCCGAGGAGAGCGGCTTCACCCGCCTGCCGGTGGCCGAGGAAATCAGGCTCGATCCCTTCGCTGCCTACCTGCACGTGTGCACCAACGAAACCATTCACGGCGTCGAAATTTCCGCCGAGCGCATCGCCGACACCGGCGTGCCGCTGGTTGCCGACATGTCCTCGCACCTCCTGTCGCGCCCCGTGCCGGTCGAGAAATTCGGCCTGATTTACGCCAGCGCGCAGAAAAATATCGGCCTCGCCGGCCTCACCCTGGTCATCATCCGCCACGACCTGCTCGGCATGGCCCCGCTGACCATACCGACCCCGATGGATTACGCGCTACAGGCCGAAAATGCTTCGTTTGTGAACACGCCGCCGACCTTCGCCATCTACGTTGCCGGCCTGGTCTTCCAGTGGATCAAGCGCCAGGGCGGGCTGGCCGGCATGGAAGCCAGCAACATCGCCAAGGCGGACATGCTCTACGCCTGCATCGACGCTTCCGGCGGCTTTTACAGCAATGCCGTCGCCGCCGATTGCCGCTCGCGCATGAACGTGCCCTTCACGCTGGCCGATGCGCGGCTCGACGCCGCCTTCCTCGACCAAGCCAAGGCCGCCGGGCTGCTTGGGCTGAAAGGCCACAAATCGGTCGGCGGCATGCGCGCCTCGCTCTACAACGCCGTTACCCTTGAGGCGGTGCGCGTGCTGGTCGAATTCATGAACGATTTCGCCAAACGCAACGGCTAGGAACCGCAATGAGCGACGATCTGCAAAAAGCCCTGGCCGGCGTGCGCGCCGACATCGACCGTATCGACGGCGAACTCCTCAAGCTCCTCAACGAGCGCGCCCGCTGCGCCCAGAAGGTTGGCGAAATCAAGGCGGCGCACGGCGAAGCAGGACACATCTACCGCCCGGAACGCGAGGCGCAGGTGCTGCGCCGCCTGCAAGAAGCCAATCCCGGCCCGCTGCCGGGCGAAAACGTCACTTTCTTCTTCCGCGAAGTGATGTCGGCCTGCCTGTCGCTCGAACAGCCGCTGGCCATTGCCTTTCTCGGCCCCCTCGGCACTTTCTCGGAATCGGCGGCGACCAGGCATTTCGGCCATGCCGCCCGCTTGCAGCCGCAGGACACCATCGACGACGTTTTCCGCGAAGTCGAATCCGGCCACGCCCATTACGCCGTGGCGCCGGTCGAAAACTCGACCGAGGGCGCGGTCGGGCGCACCATGGACCTGCTGCTCGGCACCTCCTTGAAAATTTGCGGCGAAGTCGAGTTGCGCATCCACCAGAACCTGCTGTCGCGCGAAACCGGCCTCGCCACCGTCCACCGCGTCTATTCGCATGCCCAGTCGCTGGCTCAGTGCCACGAGTGGCTCAACCGCATGCTGCCCGACGCCCAGCGCATCTCCGTCGGCAGCAACGCCCAGGCCGCCCAGCTGGCTGCCAGCGAAGCCGGCGCGGCGGCCATTGCCGGCGAGGCGGCGGCGGTCCGCTACAGCCTGCCCAAGCTGGCCGAGAATATCGAGGACGAGCCGAACAACACCACCCGCTTCCTCGTCCTCGGCCGCCACGACGCCGGCCCCTCGGGGCGCGACAAAACCTCGCTCATCATGTCGGCCCCCAACCGCACCGGCGCCCTGCACGAACTGCTACTGCCCTTCTCGCAAACCGGCGTCTCCATGTCCCGCCTCGAATCCCGCCCAGCGCGCAACGCGCTATGGGAATACGTTTTTTATGTCGACATCGACGGCCACCGCGAGGACGCGGCGGTCAAACGCGCCCTCGACGAACTGGGGCGGCGGACGGCTTATTTGAAAATACTTGGGTCTTATCCGGTGGCGGTTTATTAGAGAACGTAGGATGGGTAGAGCGTAAGCGAAACCCATCAATCTTTCCGGGATGCCGATGGGTTTCGCTGCGCTCTACCCATCCTACCCACTGAGGAACAACCATGAATCTTCCCGAACAAGCACTTCCCTACATCCGCGCCATTTCCCCCTACCAGCCGGGCAAGCCGATTACCGAACTGGCGCGGGAAATGAATATTCCCGTCGAGCGCATCGTCAAGCTGGCTTCCAACGAAAATCCGCTGGGCATGAGTCCGCAGGCGCGGCGGGCGGTGGCGGCGGCGGTTGGCGGTGTCGAGCGTTATCCCGACCAGTTTGAACTGATCGCCAAACTGGCGGCGCGTTGCGGCGTTGATGCCGGGCAGGTGGTGTTGGGCAATGGTTCCAACGACGTGCTCGATCTGGCCGCCCGCGTTTTTCTCGCGCCGGGGCGCTCGGCGGTGTTCGCCCAGCATGCTTTTGCCGTTTATCCGCTGGCGACCTTGTCGGCGGGTGCCGAACTGATCAGCGTGCCGGCGAAAAATTACGGCCACGACCTCGCCGCCATGCGCGCCGCCATCCGGCCGGATACGCGCCTCGTCTGGATCGCCAACCCGAACAATCCGACCGGCAATTTCCTGCCCTACGCGGAAGTGCGCGCTTTTCTCGAAACCGTGCCGCCGGATGTGGCGGTGGTGCTCGACGAGGCTTACAACGAATACCTGCCGCCGGCGGATCGCGTCGATGTCGCCGGCTGGATCGCGGATTTTCCCAATCTCATCGTCTGCCGCACTTTCTCGAAAATCTACGGCCTGGCCGGTCTGCGCGTCGGCTATGCGCTGGCTTCCGGCGCGGTCGCCGACCTGATGAATCGCGTGCGCCAGCCCTTTAATGTCAATAATCTGGCGCTGGCGGCGGCGATGGCGGCGCTGGACGACGATGAATTCCTCGCCGCCAGCTATGAGCTGAACCGGCGCGGCATGGCGCAGATCGTCGCCGGCCTGCGCGGGCTGGGGCTGGAAGTTATCGAGCCGCACGGCAATTTCGTCACCTTCAAGGTCGGCGACGGCGCGGCGGTCAATCACAAACTGCTGCGTCAGGGCGTCATCGTCCGCCCGATCGGCGGCTATGGCCTGCCCGAGTGGTTGCGCGTGACCATTGGCACGGAAGCGGAAAACGCCTGCTTCCTCGCTGCGCTGGCAAAGGCGCTGTAAGCATGAGCGCCGGCCTGCCCGAGTTCGGCAAGATCGTCATTTTCGGCACCGGCCTGATCGGCGGTTCCTTCGCGCTGGCCCTGAAAGAAGCGGGGGCGGTCGAGGAGGTCGTCGGTTTCGGGCGCACGCCGGCCACCCTGCGCGTCGCCCAGCAACTGGGCATCATCGACCGGGCCGGCATCAACCCGGCGCACGAAATCGCCGATGCCGACATCGTGCTGGTGGCGACGCCGGTGGCGCAGATGGCGGAAATTTTCGCCCGCATCGCGCCCTATCTTGGGCCGAACACCCTGGTCACCGACGGCGGCTCGACCAAGGGCGACGTGGTGGCTGCGGCACGCGCCGCCTTCAAGGGCCATATCGGCAAATTCGTGCCGGCGCACCCCATCGCCGGGGCCGAGCACAGCGGCCCGGCGGCGGCGCGCTGGGATCTCTACCAGGGCAAGAAGGTGGTGGTCACGCCGCTGGCGGAGAACAACGACGAGCGGCTCGACCGCATCAAGCGCGCCTGGGCGCGCTGCGGCGCAGATATTTACGAATTGACGCCGGAACAGCACGACCGCGTTTTCGCCGCCGTCAGCCACCTGCCGCACCTCTTGTCCTACGCCCTGGTGCACGATCTGGCGGTGCGCGAGGACGCCGATTTGTTCTTCACCTTCGCCGCCTCGGGCTTCCGCGATTTCACCCGCATCGCCGGCAGTCACCCGGAAATGTGGCGCGACATCTGCCTCGCCAACCGCGATGCGCTGCTCGGCGAACTGGACAGCTATCGCGCCCAGCTCGACACGCTGCGCACGGCCCTGGCCGCCGCCGACGGCGAACGGCTGGAAGACATTTTCGGCATCGCCCGCCAGGCGCGGCGGGATTGGGCCGGCGGGTAATCGGAGCGGGTTTTGGGTTAAGCGGGGTACTTCCCTCTTTATCGTGCCAGGGCAATCGCTTGAAAGACTACGTTTGTCTCACCTGTCATTCCCGCGCAGGCGGGAATCCAGCAAGCGCGGGGAGGGGGACACTGGATTCCCGCCTGCGCGGGAATGACGGACGATAGCCATGCGCCGACGGATTGCCCTGCTCATCGGCCTGGCCTTGGCATTGCCTCTACTGGCTGATCCGCCCGACATCCTGCTCGCCAACGTCTATCGCGGCGATGTCGATGTCGCGCAATACCTGGTTAGCGAAAAGCTCGATGGCGTGCGGGTGGTTTGGGATGGCCGCGACTTGCGCTTTCGCAGCGGCCGGATGAGCGCGAATTCCGGCTGGGCAGCGGCTTCACCGATGCCCAGCGGCGCGATCCGCCGCCCGTCGGCAGCACGATCACCTATCGCTACCGCGACCTGACAGCCGGCGGATTGCCGCGTTTCGCCAGTTTTTTGCGTATTCGTGAGGAATGATTGCCAGAGGTGGTAAAATGATAAATTTTCTCAAGGCAGAGAGCGGGCATGATCCTCGTTACCGGCGGCGCCGGCTTTATCGGCAGCAACTTTGTACTGGACTGGCTGGCTGCGGGCGATGAGGCGGTCGTCAATCTCGACGCGCTGACTTACGCTGGCAATCTGGAAAATCTCGCCAGCCTGCGCGGCGATGCGCGTCATATTTTCGTGCATGGCGATATCGGTGATGGCGAACTGATTGAGCGTTTGCTGCGCCAGTACCAGCCGCGGGCCATCGTCAATTTTGCCGCCGAATCGCATGTCGACCGCAGCATCCACGGCCCCGAGGATTTCATCCAGACCAACATCGTCGGCACTTTCCGCCTGCTCGAAGCGGTGCGCGCTTATTGGGGCGGGCTGGGCGCGGGCGAAAAGGCCGCTTTTCGCTTCCTGCACGTTTCCACCGACGAGGTGTACGGCTCGCTCGCCAAGGACGATCCGGCTTTCAGCGAAAACCACCGCTACGAGCCGAACAGCCCCTACTCGGCGAGCAAGGCGGCGAGCGACCATCTGGCGCGCGCCTACCATCACACCTACGGCCTGCCGGTGCTGACCACCAATTGCTCGAACAATTACGGTCCCTACCATTTCCCGGAAAAGCTGATTCCGCTCATCATCCACAACGCGCTGGCCGGCAAGCCGCTGCCCATCTACGGCGACGGCCAGCAAATCCGCGACTGGCTGTACGTCGCCGACCACTGCGCCGCCATCCGCCGGGTGCTGGCCGCCGGCCAGCCGGGCGAGACGTACAACATCGGCGGCTGGAACGAGAAGCCGAATCTGGAAGTCGTGCATACCCTGTGCGCCATGCTCGACGAACTCAGCCCGCGCGCCGACGGCCGCTCCTACCGCGAGCAGATCGTCTTCGTCACCGACCGCCCCGGCCACGACCGCCGCTACGCCATCGACGCCGGCAAAATCGAGCGCGAGCTGGGCTGGAAACCCGCCGAAACCTTTGAAAGCGGCATCCGCAAAACGGTGCGCTGGTACCTCGACCACCCGGATTGGGTCGCCAACGTCACCAGCGGCGCTTACCGCGAGTGGGTGGGCAAACAGTACGATAACTTTGTCCCCTCGCCCCGCTTGCGGGGAGAGGGTTAGGGTGAGGGGTAGCGGCGTAGGCTGGGATGGAACGAAGTGGAATCCCAGCATCGTGGCCGGTCAATTGCTGGGATTGCGCTGCGCTACATCCCAGCCTACGGCCTGATTCAAGTCAACCCTTGGCAAACCCACTGATTGCAATTTCATGAATTTTATCGGCCTCAAACCATGACCTCACGCAAAGGCATCATCCTCGCCGGCGGTTCCGGCACCCGGCTTTACCCGGTGACGCTGGCCGTTTCCAAGCAACTGCTGCCGATCCACGATAAGCCGATGATCTACTACCCGCTGAGCACGCTGATGCTGGCCGGACTCCGCGACATCCTCATCATCTCGACGCCGCAGGACACGCCGCGTTTTGCCCAACTGCTCGGCGACGGCGGCCAGTGGGGCATTAATCTGCGCTACGCGGTGCAAGAAAGCCCGGACGGGCTGGCCCAGGCTTTCATCATCGGCGCCGATTTCGTCGGTCAGGGCGACAGCGCTCTGGTGCTCGGCGACAACATTTTCTACGGCCACGAATTCGCCCACGATCTGGCGCTTGCCAACGGGCGGCAGGCCGGCGCCACCGTTTTCGCTTACCACGTGCAAGATCCCGAGCGTTACGGCGTCGTTGAATTCGATGCCGCCGGGCAGGCTATCAGCCTCGAAGAAAAACCGCCACGGCCGAAATCCAATTACGCCGTCACCGGCCTCTATTTCTACGACAGCCAGGTTGTCGACATTGCCCGTAAGCTCAAGCCATCGGCCCGCGGCGAACTGGAAATTACCGACGTCAACCGCATCTACCTCGAACGCGGCCAACTCAACGTGCAGGTCATGGGGCGCGGCCACGCCTGGCTCGACACCGGCACCCACGAAAGCCTGCTCGACGCCGGCCAGTTCATCGCCACCATCGAAAAACGTCAGGGCCTGAAAATCGCCTGCCCGGAAGAAATCGCCTACCGCAAGGGCTGGATCGACGCCGCGCAACTCGAATGCCTGGCCCAGCCGATGCGGAAAAATCCCTACGGCCAGTATTTGCTCGACATGCTCCAGGAACGGGTGTTCTGATGCGAGTGACGCCTACCGCCATCCCCGACGTGCTGCTCATCGAACCCAAGGTTTTTGGCGACGAGCGCGGCTTTTTCTTCGAGAGCTTCAACCAGCGGGCCTTCAACGAGGCTGTTGGCCGCGAGGTCGTTTTCGTGCAGGACAATCACTCCAAAAGCGCGAAAAACGTCCTGCGCGGACTGCACTATCAACTGCCGCCCAAGGCGCAAGGCAAGCTGGTGCGGGTCATCCAGGGGGCAGTGTTCGACGTGGCCGTCGACATCCGCCGGGATTCGCCGACTTTCGGGCGCTGGGTCGGCGAGCTGCTTTCCGCCGAAAACAAAAAACATTTCTGGATTCCGCCAGGCTTCGCGCACGGCTTTTTGACGTTGAGCGACACCGCAGAATTCCTATACAAAACAACCGACTACTACGCGCCGGAACTGGAGCGCTGCATCCGCTGGGACGATCCGACGCTGGCTATAGCCTGGCCCGGTATGAATCCGGTATTATCCGCCAAGGATGGCGCGGGCGAAAATCTTGGCTCATCGGGTGTGTGAGAACAATACAAAGGGGTGAAATGAAACTGCAAGACGTCAAGCTTGCCGTCATCGGGCTGGGTTATGTGGGGCTGCCGCTGGCCGTCGAATTTGGGCGCCAGCGGTCCGTCGTCGGCTTCGACATCAACCCGCGCCGTGTCGATGAACTGAAAGCGGGCAATGACTTCACTCTGGAAACGACGCCGGAAGAACTGGCGGCGGCGAAGCAACTGCGCTGCACCACCAAGCTCGACGACCTGCGCGCCTGCAATTGCTACATCGTCACCGTGCCTACACCCATCGACGAATACAAGCGCCCCGACCTCACGCCCTTGATCAAGGCCAGCGAAACCGTCGGCAAGGTGCTCAAAAAGGGCGACATCGTTATCTACGAATCCACCGTCTACCCTGGCTGCACGGAAGAAGATTGCGTGCCGGTGCTGGAAAAACATTCCGGCCTCAAATTTAACCGGGATTTTTATTGCGGCTACAGCCCCGAGCGCATCAATCCCGGCGACAAGGAACACCGCGTCACCACCATCAAAAAAGTCACCTCCGGCTCCACGCCGGAAATCGCCGATCTGGTCGATGCGCTCTACAACCAGATCATCACCGTCGGCACCCACAAGGCCGAAAGCATCAAGGTGGCCGAGGCCGCCAAGGTGATCGAAAACACCCAGCGCGACCTCAACATTGCGCTTATCAACGAACTGGCGCTCATCTTCAACAAAATGGGCATCGACACCGAAGCCGTGCTCAAGGCCGCCGGCAGCAAATGGAATTTCCTGCCCTTCCGCCCGGGTTTGGTGGGCGGGCACTGCATCGGCGTCGACCCGTACTACCTCACGCACAAGGCGCAAGCCATCGGCTACCACCCCGAAATCATCCTCGCCGGGCGGCGCCTGAACGACAGCATGGGCGCCTACGTGGTCGCGCAACTGGTCAAAGCCATGACCAAAAAACGCCTCCATGTCGAAGGCGCCAAAGTGCTGGTCATGGGCCTCACCTTCAAGGAAAACTGCCCCGACCTGCGCAACACCCGCGTCGTCGATATTGTCCGGGAACTCAAGGACTACAACTGCCAGGTGGATGTTTATGATCCTTGGGTGAGCACCGAAGAAGCGCAGCACGAATACGGCATCACGCCAATCGCCAAGCCGCACGACGGCGCCTACGACGCCATCGTCCTTGCCGTGGCGCACAGGCAGTTCAAGGAAATGGGCGCGGCGGGCATCCGGGCATTGGGCAAGGCTGGCGCGGTATTGTATGACCTCAAGTACGTGCTGGCTGGCGGTGAGTCGGATTTGAGGTTGTAAGCATGGCTACTGATGTCGAGTGCCGTTTATGAGCGCTATAGCCAAACTGTCTGCCGTCAGATCACTTCTGTTTTAATAATAAGTCCGGAAACCTATGTCAACCACATTGCCCCCTTTAAACCCGAAGGTTCCATGATCATTCGCAAAGCGGCGCGTGTAGTGGGTAAATCACTATTTTTTCGCAATGCAACGGTTGCGGATGCGGAATTCATCCTGTCGTTGCGTACTGACCGTGAGAAATCACGATACCTCAGCTTCGTGAGTGGCAAGTTGGCCGACCAGCAAGCATGGATGGAGTGCTATGCCAAGGCAGAAGATCAAGCCTATTTCATTATTATGAATCAGGACGATCCTATCGGCACCATACGTCTATACGATCCGCAGGGAGACAGTTTTTGCTGGGGCTCTTGGATACTCAAGAATGGCCGTCCGAGTCATGCAGCAATGGAATCAGTGCTGATGCTTTATGCCTACGCGACGGATCACTTGGGATTCACAGCGGCTCATTTCGACGTACGTAAGGGGAACGAACGGGTTTGGCAGTTTCATGAGCGGTTTGGTGCCAAGAGGGTATCCGAAACGGAAATAGATTATTTCTACGAATTGGATAATGATGCGATACTGACCTCTCGCAAGCGGTATAGTTGCTTTTTGGAAGGCAGCGTCCGCGTGGAGTTCTTATGAGCATTAGTAACTGCAAGATCATTGGCCTCCCCATAATCCACGATTGCCGTGGAAATCTCTCTTTCATAGAAGGCGGGCAACATATTCCTTTCGATATACAGCGCGTCTATTATCTGTACGATGTGCCGGGTGGCGCAGAGCGCGGTGGGCACGCGCATAAAGCACTTCATCAGTTCATCATTGCAATGTCGGGGAGTTTTGATGTGGTTTTAGATGATGGATGTGTGAAGAAACGGTTTCATCTTAACAGATCTTACAACGGGCTGTATGTTTGTCCAATGATATGGCGTGAACTTGACAATTTTTCTTCAGGGTCTGTATGTCTGGTACTCGCATCAAATAAATATGACGAAGCAGATTATTTTCGTGACTACACTAAATTCATGGATGCACAGTTGAAAAATGAAAGAATTTTTTCGAGCCCATGTTCCGCGTGATTCTTTTTTGTATTGGCTATTGGTCAGTATATATAGGAACCCTTGTCTGTTTGTGATTGCCTTTTTTAGAAGCATAAATGCCACTAGAAAATTAACAGGCAGACTCTTTCCTGTCAAAGTTTGTTTGGGTGCCGGTCAGCGATTAAATATTTTTCGAAGTAGTAAAGCGAGGGTGCAGATTTTTGGAATGTTGAAAGTCAATCCCTATATTGGATATAATGCTGAAAGTTCGATTCATCTTAGAGATGAGTCTAGCTTTGTTGTTTACGGTAATTTTGAAATTGGCCCAGGTGTTCATATATTTCTCAACAGAAATGCAGTCCTTAGAATAAAGGGGCAGGTTGCATCAACTGCCAGTGGTATTACATGTGATAGTAGAATTATGGTTGAGAACTCTATAGAGATTGGATCAGACTGCATAATTGCATGGGATGTTTCTATCACTGACTCTGACTGGCATGAGATAATTGATGTACCACGAAACTCTCCTGTAGTTATTGGCGACAATGTTTGGATTTCACACGGAGTATCTATCATTAAAGGGGCAAATATTCCTTCGGGTTGCATAGTTGGTGCGAAATCCTTAGTCGGAAGAGGTGAGTTCTTAAATAACGCATTGATAGCAGGTGTTCCGGCAAGGGTTAAGAAAGTGGGTGTTGAATGGACTCGATAAATACCTTGTTCAGATAAGCAAACTGCAAAATTAGATATTTGACCACGAGCTTAAGAATGCACATACCGTTCCTTGATTTGCGTGCCGCCTATTTAGAACTTGAATCAGAAATTGGCAAAGCAATTTCGAAAATACTTGATAGCGGTCATTACGTACTTGGCCCAGAAGTAGAGCAATTTGAATCGGAATGGGCTGCATATTGTGAAGCCAAGTATTCGGTTGGTTTGGCGAACGGCCTAGATGCTCTGCACTTGGCGTTACTAGCGCTTGAGGTCGGCCCCGAGGATGAGGTAATTGTACCAAGCAATACCTACATTGCTACGTGGCTTGCAGTAAGTCAGTGTGGCGCGAGGCCAGTTCCGGTTGAGCCTGACGAACGAACCTGCAATATTGATGCATCTAGAATTGAAGCTGCCATTACACCGAGAACAAAAGTAATCCTGCCTGTACATCTCTATGGGCAACCCGCGGATATGGATCCAATCCTGGCAATTGCGCGAAAGCACAAGCTGCGCGTATTGGAAGATGCTGCGCAAGCGCATGGTGCACGCTACAAAGGCCGACGCATTGGATCACATGGAGACGTGGTAGCCTGGAGCTTTTACCCTGGTAAAAACCTGGGGGCACTCGGAGATGGGGGAGCAATTACAACCAACGATATTGATATTGCGGATCGAATCAGCGTACTTCGCAATTACGGTTCACGCATAAAATATGTCAATGAAATAAAGGGATGCAACAGCCGGCTTGATCCTTTGCAGGCTGCCATCCTGCGTGTCAAGCTGGTGTATCTGGACGAGTGGAACGCCAGGCGCAGTGCATTGGCCCAGCGCTACCAGCAGGGTTTGTCAAGCTGCGGGTTGGCACTTCCCCATGTCCCCGAATGGGCAGGGCCGGTGTGGCACCTGTATGTGGTACAGCACATGAAGCGTGATGCTCTACAGAAGGCTTTTACCGATGCTGACGTGGGTACTTTGATCCACTATCCTATTCCGCCACACCGGCAGCAGGCTTACGCCCATTTAAATGGGTGTGAAGATTTTCCGGTCGCATCCAGGCTGGCAGACAAAGTGCTGAGTTTGCCCATGGGACCGCACCTTTGTTTTGAAGATCAGGAACGGGTTATCGCCATCCTGACTGCTATCTGTTCATGACATCTCACCGCCAGATCTTTCGCTCAAATGCCATTATTGGAGGTGCTTCGGTAGCCACAGTCGTCATCGGCATCGTCAAGGTGAAAGTTCTGGCAATGTTGTTGGGGCCGGCCGGTGTCGGCCTGATGGGGTTTTACCAGAATATCGTTGGGCTGGCCTCAAGGCTGGCCGGATGCGGGTTGGATAGCAGTGGGGTGAGACAGTTAGCGGTTTCCACTGGCAAAGATGAGACCCTGACTATTGTGCGCCGCGCTCTCTGGCTGGGCAATCTGACCCTTGGTCTTTTGGGCATGGTGTTTCTGTGGTTGTTACGCGAACCAGTTGCGAAGTGGGTTTTTGGTGACATCACCCATGTTGCCAGTATCGGCTGGCTGGGGGCAGGGGTACTTTTAACTCTGATTGCCAGCTCGCAGACCGCGTTACTACAGGGCTTGCGTCGCATTGGTGATCTGGCGCGTGTCAATATTGTCAGTGCCTTCCTGGGCGCTGCCGTGGGTATATTGCTGGTGTATTGGATTGGTGAAGCCGGCGTAGTCTGGTTCGTACTGGTCGCACCGGCTGCTACTAGTTTAGTTGCTGCACTGTATGCAGCCCGTCTGCCACGGGCAAAGGTTCCTGGAGACTGGTCTGCAATCCGCCAGCAGGGGCGGGCTATGCTCAAGCTTGGTATTCCAGTGATGTTGGCAGGTGTGTTCACTTTGCTGGTTCAGCTTGCCGTGCGCACGTTGATTTTGCGCGAACTCGGTTCGGATGCCAGCGGCTACTTTCAGGCCGCATGGTTTGTCTCGCTGAGTTATATCGGGTTTGTGCTTGGCGGGATCAGCACCGATTACTTCCCTCGTCTCACCGCTATCATCGACGACCATGTGCAGGTAAGAAATTTGGTCAACGCGCAGACTGAAATGGCCTTGTTGCTGGCTGGCCCCATCATTCTCGGCATGATCGCATTTGCCCCTTGGGCCATTCATTTATTATATGCCGAAAATTTTGTGCCAGCGGCTGATGTCCTGCGCTGGCAAATGCTGGGAGATATTTTCAAGGTGACTACTTGGCCAGTAGCTTTCATATTTCTTGCGCAGGGACGTGGGGGGCTGTACATTGCCGTAGAGTTTACATGGAATACGATCTATTTTTTGGTAATGATTTTCGGGGTTCAGAAATTGGGCTTAGCCATGGCTGGCGTGAGTTACTGGATTGCCTATCTGGTTTTATACGGAATTGTGCTATTAGTTTCGTCAAGAATAATTTGTTATAAACCGACGCAGCGCAATGTGGTAATTATGTTGGCTTTGTGGTTTTCTGGTTTGATAATAATTTTCATTGCGGAGAAGTCGCCTAGCATTGGTTATGTCACAGGGTTTGCGATAACATTAATATTTTGTATATATAGTCTGCGCAGGCTGGAAAAATTATTGAATTTGCAAAACTGGTTGAGAAGAAAATTTCAAAATATTTCTTCTGTAAAGAAGTAAAATAATTTGATCAGATTTAGAATTGATAGTCCAATTGACCGTAAAAACAGGGTAGAAACCTCATGAGTTTAAGTGTTCTCATCCTTTCTTTTAACCACGCGCCGTATATCCGCGATGCCATCGCAAGCGTGATTCATCAGCTTTCGTATGTAGATGATATTGAACTGCTGATCCTTGACGATGGCTCTACTGATGGCACACAAGATATTCTGCGTACCTTGTCTGTTCCGCAGGGGGTCACATTGAGACTGTTTCTTGAGGAACATCGTGGTGTCTATGCCATAACAAAAAACCTTAATTTTTTGATAAAGCAATCCACGAAAGAGTACATCGCCTTCTTGAGCTCAGATGATTTTTTTTCAGAAGACGCATTCAACGCACAAATTGATTATCTCAATGCGACGCCTGATTGCCAGTTCGTCTATGGCAACGGCGTAAACTTTTCTAATGATCAGTTGCTTAATCGACTGCATATTGGCCGATTGAGAGAGTCGCTTGAACATGGTGATCCTCTGGAGATAGACAAGATCATTACTTCGACAGTTCCTCAGCTTTACATCCAGGCTCTTTTGGTGCGCCGATCATTCTTTGACGGATTTGCACCTTTCGATGAATCATTAATCGCTGATGACTGGGCCTTTAATATTCGAATTTTCCGCCGCTTGGCAGAGCGCTGTCAGTGTTTCTTTTTCATTGACACGATCGTATTTCATCGGCGCGTGCTGGACACCAGCGCGTCACGTGACCTTAAGGCTCACTACCACCGCGTACTTCAGGTGGCTCGCAAATATGTGCCGGCTGACTCTTCAGTCTTCTACAGCAGATTCTACGTTAGGTGCGTCAGGGTTTTTGTCAAAAACCGGATGTTTAAACGTGCAACGTCTATGCTGGTACGACTGATCGCGCTTAAGCTTGGATTCCACCGTCACAGTGTTGGTCTCGAACAAATAATTTGATCAATCATGCGCAGGCGCGATATCTTGAACAAATGTGCAAATAAAATACACAGTCCGCTATTCATGGCCAAAACCGTGTTGCAGAAGTTGGCTTCCTGAGCGTGTTCATCAGATTATACTGAGCTGGCATTCGATCAACTCATCAATCAGGTCAATATTCAAAAGCCGAAATCAAAATATCGCTGTGTGGTTTTTGTGATAAGGCGTATTAGGATTGGCTATTTTTAGAGAATGCAAAAGTATATTGCGCGGTGTGTTGCTGGTTCTCGGCGGGATAGGCCGCCCGGAGACCGGCTGATGCGGCTTACGGATGTGGGCTGGAATCTGGGCGGCTTGGCCTTGCCCTTGTGTGTAGCTGTGCTCACGGTTCCGTCCTTGCTTGCCACTCTGGGGCAAGAACGCTTCGGTCTGCTGGCATTGGCCTGGGGGCTTATCGGCTACGCCAGCGTCTTCGATCTCGGCTTGGGGCGTGCGCTCACGCAGATGGTAGCTCGCTTGCGGGGCAGGAAGGAATTGTCGGCCATTCCCGAGGTGCTGGTTACGGCAGGTCGCATCACGCTGGTGACAGGGCTCATTTGTGGTGTGCTCATCGTATTTCTTTCGCTGATGGGTGCTCATGACTGGATTCGTGTCGAAAATACACCCACGAATGAAATCTCGATAGCTATGCTCATGCTTGCGGTGGCCTTGCCTGCTCAATCCATGAGCATGACCTACCGAGGCATGAATGAAGCGTTTTTGAACTTCAGAGGCATCAATTTATTGCGGGCTGGTTTGGGTATCGTAAACTTTGCCGGCCCCTATGTTGTGTGCCTGTTCACTGCTCGGTTGCCGTGGATAGTGGCTCCCTTGGTGCTTAGCCGCCTGTTGTCCTTGTTTATCTACCGGCGGCTTGCATTGGGCTGCTTGCAAAAGGAACTCGAAACGCGAGCGAATGCGAGCTACTCCAAGGCGGTTGCCCGCAAGCTCTTTTCCTTTGGGGGCTGGCTCACGGTGAGCAACATCATCAGTCCTGTTCTGCTCCAGGCTGATCGTTTTATAATCGCCTCCACTCTCTCCGCTGCTGCGGTTTCCGTGTACGTCCTTCCCTACGAGGTCGTGGTTCAGAGCCTGATCCTGGTTGGCGCGGTGTCCTCGGTCATGTTTCCGGGATTGAGCAAAATCATGCAGGAGGCGCCAGATCAATGGCGTGCCTACTTCAACAAATGGCTATGGCGAGTCATGGGTCTCATGTTGTTGGTCTGCGGCGTCATGGCTGCCCTGTTGCCTGTGGTGTTGCCGCTATGGATTGGGGAGCATCTGGATCCTAGGTCTATTTCGGTGGGGCAGGTGCTCTGTTTGGGCGTTTTCGCGAATGCGATTGGTTCCATGTTTTTTGCCCTGCTGCATGCGCAGGGGCGTGCCGACTTGACAGCCAAATTGCACATGGTTGAGCTTCCGTTGTTTCTCGCTGTGTTGTTTTTTCTTATTTCGCAAATGGGTGTCGTGGGGGCGGCATGGGCCTGGGTTGCAAGGATGGGTTTTGATGCGGCTGCATTAGTGTGGCTTGCAAGAAGGTCGCGCCATGCCTGAACTTCTTCTTGGCGTTTGTTTGCTCGGTCTTTTGGTTGCACAAAAGAAGCATTTGGGGCTCGCCAACCCCTTTACGATCTATTTTTCTGCCTGGTCGTTGATTATTGGTCTTTTTTGCCTTCTCCAATCCACGTTTGAAGAGCCTTCAAGCGAATTCATTCTCATTATCTTGTTGGCAAAGCTTATTGTTTTTCTGTTGTTGGTGATTGTAAAGCCGGTCAAATTTCAAGCGGCTAATTACGGCCAGTCTACTGTAGTGCGGATACGTCCAAAATTGTTGGCGTGGGCACAGTTACTGACTTTAGTGCTCATCCCATTCGCGCTTCAACGTGTTGGGGAGTTGTCAGGGGGGGCAGATATTTTAACCAGAGAAGGTTACACTGCGCTGCGTGCTTCTATGACTTGGGATGGCCAATCGTTGGGGCTATTTCAATACATTTCTATACTGTCTTTCGTGGTGAGTGCTCTGAGTTTATATCTCTGGTATTATGGCGCTCTGAGTATTGTGCGAGCTGCGTTTTCGGTTGGTGTTGCTTTGTTCTATGTCTATATTGGAACAGGAAGAACAACTATCCTTCTTCTGGCAGTCAGTGTTGTGATTCCATTAGTTATTGTTGGCGCTATCCGAGTGCGTGGGTTGGTAGTCGCTTTTGCGTCACTGATGCTTCTGTTTTCATTTGTTGCGCTGATGACTGGGAAAGGTGTTTATGTTGACGTAACATTGATGGAGAATATCGAATCCTATACTCAAAATCTGCGCTCGTATACGGTGGCACCCCTGCTGGCGCTAAACGAATTCATGAAAACTGAACCGCCGATCGAGTTTGGGGTAAGCACTTTTCGCGTCATCTTTGCAATGCTATCCTTTCTGGGATTCTCGGATATCGCGCCGGTTGCATTGATTAATGATTATGTTTATGTGCCGGATGCAACGAATGTGTATACAGTTTACAAGGACTATTTTTTGGATTTTTCGTATTTTGGAATAATAATACCGCCTTTGTTCTTAATTGGGCATTGGTGGCTATACAGGCGCGCCTTGCATAAAGGTGGTCGATGGCTTTTTGTTTATGCATCGACAACATTTCCATTGATTATGCAATTTTTCCAGGATCAGTATTTTTCTTTGGCATCGCTCTGGATTCAAATCATATTGTGGTACATAATATTTATTAAACCGCGGGCTTCGAATGTCGTGGAGCAATGCCGTGTACGTTGATGTGATCATAGTTAACTGGAATTCCGGGGCGCAATTGTCTGCCGCCGTGCTCAGTATCGTCGAACACGGGTGTTCTGTGTCGAAGGTTGTGGTTGTGGATAACAGTTCTTCTGATGATTCGATTGCAATTTTGGAATCGGTGCGTGACAAATGTCCTTTTCAATTGATTGTCCTGAAAAATGACAAAAATCGTGGTTTCGGTGCTGCCTGTAATCAGGGAGCGCTGGAGTGCGATAGTCCATACATTCTCTTTCTTAATCCCGATGCCAGATTGAAGCATGGTACGCTACAAACTTCCATGGAGTTCATGGAAAAAATTGAAAATTCTCACATTGGCATCTGTGGGGTGCAACTCATAGAGGAATCCGGTCGTGTGGCGCGCAGTTGCTCGCGGTTTCCATCCGTGAAAGGGTTTTTTGCTTATACCCTTGGGTTTGATCGGTTATTCCCAAGAATGGGTATTTTGATGACTGAATGGGATCACTTGAACACCCAAGAAGTGGATCAGATTATAGGAGCCTGCTTTCTTGTTCGTCGGAGCGTTTTTGAGACACTGCATGGCTTTGACGAGCGTTTTTTTGTTTATTTCGAAGAAGTGGATTTTTCGTATCGTGCCCACCTTCTTGGTTGGCGCAGCATGTATCTGGCTGATGTTCAGGCTTTTCACGCGGGTGGAGGTACATCGAGGCAAATCAAGGCCCGCCGCTTGTTCTATGCGTTGCGTAGCCGCCTGCTCTACGTGCACAAGCATTTTTCTCGGCCAGCAGCAGTGGCTGTTTTACTGATGACACTGATTTTGGAACCGCTGTCACGGTCAGCCTTCGCCTTGGCGCGGTGCTCTTGGTTGAATTTGCGAGAAACTTGGGTTGCATATGGCCTTCTTTGGCGATGGTTGCCTCAATGGGTTTTCAAAGGTGTAACACAGTGATGCGGCAGGTCGATCTTCTCGCATTGCAGAAGTACGGCCCTCTCGGAGCCTCTTCGCGGATGCGCCTGTTGCAATACCTGCCTTGGCTCGAACAGGCGGGCGTGAGAGCCACGGTGCAACCCTTGCTGTCGAACGAACAACTGCAAGCCCGTTATAGGCAAGGTGGCTATGGTGCGGGCGGATTGGTTCGTGCTTATGTTCGGCGTTTGCTCGCGATGCGCGAGCGCCGTCGCTTCGATGTTGTCTGGATCGAGAAAGAGGCTTTGCCCTGGATGCCGTTGTGGCTGGAACGTGGCATGTTGTCTGGCGTTCCCTATGTATTGGACTACGACGATGCCGTTTTTCACAACTACGACCTCCATCGCTCCCCCTTCGTGCGACGTATATACGGGAAGCGGCTCGACGGGTTGATGGCTGGCGCCGCCCTGGTTCTCGGCGGTAACGGCTATCTGGCTCAGCGAGCGAGGGATGCCGGCGCCGCATGGGTCGAGGTGCTGCCGACGGTGATTGATCTGGAGCGTTACCCACAGCCATTCGATGCTTCGGAGCAGAGGCGGATGGTTGCTTCTCCGGAAACCGCACGGCAGGAGGAACTTCGCATTGTATGGATAGGTTCGCCTGCTACGGCACACTATCTGCAGTTGCTTCGCGAACCTTTGCAAAAACTCGCGGCGCGGTACACCTTCACTTTGCGTGTAATCGGAGGTGCCTCTGTGGATCTGCCTGGCGTGCGGGTCGAAGTGCTCCCATGGAGCGAAGCGACCGAGGTGGCTGCCATTAGTGCCTGTGATGTGGGCATCATGCCACTGCTCGATTCGCCGTGGGAGCGTGGCAAGTGTGGCTACAAACTTGTGCAATACATGGCCTGTGGATTGCCGTGCGTTGCCAGTGCGGTTGGCGCTAACAAGGAGGTTCTCGGCCAAGGAGAAGCCGGCATGTTGGTTAATGATGCCCAAGGCTGGTTATCCGCGCTGGAAGCTTTGGTGACGAATCCTGCGCTACGGCACCAATTAGGGCGTGCTGGCAGGGTGCGTGTGGAGTCGATTTATTGTCTCCAAAAAACTGCTCCGCTGATGGCTGATCTGCTATGCAAAGCGGCAATTTCTTGAAGCCGTCGCTTTCGTGGTTATCTCGTTGCATCACTCGGTTTTAGAAAGACACGATATATGTGCGGCTTGGCCGGTTTCCTGACATCAAGCAATAACTTGCCAAGCGCCGAAGCACATGATCTTCTGCGCCGCATGGCCGATGTCATTGTCCATCGTGGGCCGGACGGCGATGGTTATTGGGCGGATGCGGAAGCGGGCATTGGTTTGGCGCATCGGCGACTGGCTGTCCTGGAGTTGAGTGCCGCCGGAGCGCAGCCGATGGAATCTGTCAGCGGGCGTTATGTGATCGCTTTCAATGGCGAGATATACAACCATATGCGCCTGCGCGATGCCTTGCAGCGCGAGAGCCGGGTAGTGGCAAGCTGGCGCGGCCATTCGGATACCGAAACGCTGCTGGTTGGGTTTGATACCTGGGGCATTGAGGATACGTTGCGGCGAGCCATCGGCATGTTCGCCATGGCGGTTTGGGATCGTGAACAACGCACGCTCACCTTGGCACGTGATCGTCTGGGCGAGAAACCACTCTATTACGGCTGGCAGGGACATGGCGCTCAGGCCGTGTTTCTGTTTGGCTCGGAATTGTCGGCGCTGCGCCGCCATCCGGCTTTTGCCGCCGAAATCAACCGCGATGCGCTGGCGCTGTACATGCGGCATAACTGCATCGGCGGGGAGCATTCCATTTATTCCGGTATTCGCAAATTGCTGCCGGGGCAGTTGTTGACGCTTTCCACAGCCAGGCCGGAGCCGGTGATAGAAACTTGGTGGTCTGGCGCGGCGGTTGCCGAGCATGGTGTGGCTAATCCATTCAACGGTTCGCCCGATGAAGCGGTGGATGTGCTGGCGGAATTGCTGCGTGATGCCGTCGGCCAGCAGATGATAGCCGATGTGCCACTGGGCGCTTTTTTGTCGGGGGGCATCGATTCTTCCTCTGTGGTCGCGCTGATGCAGGCGCAATCCAGTAGGCCGGTCAAAACCTTCAGCATTGGCTTTCATGAAGATGGCTACAACGAGGCCGAACACGCCAAGGCCGTGGCGCGGCATCTGGGTACGGATCACACCGAGCTATACGTGACGCCGGAGCAGGCGATGGCGGTCATTCCCCGGTTGCCGACGCTGTATTGCGAACCTTTTGCCGATTCGTCGCAGATACCGACTTTTCTGGTCAGCCAGTTGGCGCGCCAGCATGTGACGGTGTCGCTTTCGGGCGATGCGGGCGATGAATTGTTTTGCGGCTATACGCGCTACCAGATGACGGCCGGATGGTGGAGGCAGATTTCATTGCTACCGCAGCCTTTGCGCCGGATGGCGGCGGGGGTGATAAGGTCGATTTCGCCTTACGCTTGGGACAAGTTGGGCGGCGCGCTTGCCTTGGCGCGTTTAGGTGACAAATTGCACAAAGGGGCGGCCTTGTTGAATTGCCGCTCGGTGGCCGAGTTGTATCAGGGCTTTGTTTCGCACTGGCCCGATCCTGCCGATGTGGTGCTGCAAGCCACCGAACCCGCCAGCGTGTTGGCCGGCGCGGTGCCGAGCTTGCCCGGGCTGGGCGGTGTGGAGCGCATGATGGCGCTGGATATGCTGAGTTATCTGCCGGATGACATTCTGGTTAAGGTAGATCGCGCCGCCATGGGAGTGAGCCTGGAAACGCGGGTGCCGTTTCTCGATCATCGGGTAGTGGAATTCGCTTGGTCGCTGCCGCTGGATTACAAGCTGCGCGGCGGGGTGACAAAGTGGCCGCTGCGACAGATTCTTTACCGCCATGTGCCGTGCGAATTGATTGAGCGCCCAAAAATGGGATTTGGTATCCCGATCGATACTTGGCTTCGCGGATCATTACGGGATTGGGCAGAAGATTTGCTGGATGAATCGCGCATTCGTGCAGAAGGATTTTTCAATCCTGAGCCGATTCGGCGCAAGTGGGCGGAGCATTTGTCGGGGCGGCGCAATTGGCAATATCACCTGTGGGATGTGCTGATGTTTCAGGCATGGCTGGAGCATCAGCGTGACTAGTGTTCGTATTGATTCGGTCGCGGTTGGCGGCACGCACACAGTCGGCCGTATGGCGGGAAGGTTTCTTTTGGTCGCGGGTTTGGCGGAATCCTTGTTGAATTTTCGTGGCCAGTTGATTTCTTCTTTGCAATCCCATGGGCTGCAAGTCCATGTGGCCGCGCCGGCACTGGAGGCGGGGCATCCGGTGCGCGAGGATCTGGAGGCCAAGGGTGTCGTGGTTCACAGTATCCCGTTGCATCGTTCGGCCACCAATCCTCTTGCTGATTTGCGAACCTTTTGGGCCCTGTGGCGGCTGATGTGTCGGATCAGACCAAATTGGATGTTGGGGTACACCATTAAACCGGTTATCTACGGTTCTCTGGCGGCATGGTTGGCCGGGGTGCCCTCCCGCTTCGCCTTGATCACTGGGTTGGGCTATGCCTTCCAGGATAATGGGCGGCGGAATCGCCTTCTGTCGCTGGTTCAGAGGCTGTATGCGCTGGCTTTGGCCCGGGTGCAGAAGGTGTTCTTCCAGAATCCCGATGATGAGGCTTTGTTTCGCCAACGCGACCTGCTGCGTCAGGGGGTGGCATCGGTCGTGGTGAACGGATCGGGGGTCGACATATCTCGGTTCGCTGTTACTCCTTTGCCCAATCAACCGAGTTTTTTGTTGATTGCCAGGTTGCTTGGAGACAAAGGCGTGCGTGAATATGCCGAGGCTGCACGCTGCGTTCGGTCGAAGCATCCTGGCGTCAGGTTCGCGTTGGCGGGGTGGATCGACGAGAACCCGGACGCCATCGCGAAGCATGAATTGGAGGCTTGGGTATTGGAAGGAACCCTGCAATATCTGGGCCGCCTATCGGATGTTCGCGGTGCTATCGCGGAGAATGCGGTGTATGTTCTGCCATCTTACAGGGAGGGCACGCCGCGAACCGTGCTGGAGGCCATGGCGATGGGAAGAGCCATTATCACGACCGATGCGCCAGGTTGCCGCGAAACGGTGGTGGATGGCGGCAATGGTTTTCTGGTGCCGGTGAAGTCGGTTGATGCCCTGGAACAAGCGATGCTGAAGTTCATCGAAAAACCAGAACTCGCCGCACGGATGGGAGTGCAGTCGCGCCGGATCGCGGAGGAAAAATACGACGTGCACAAGGTCAATGCAGTCATGCTACGGGAAATGGGTATAACATGAAGCGTGCATCTGATCTGCTGTTGGCTTTCACAGCATTGTTGTTTCTGGCTTTGCCACTGTTCGTCCTGATTTGTCTGGTTCGTTGCAGGCTTGGCAGTCCGGTCTTTTTTTGTCAGATGCGCCCAGGCCTGCGGGGTGAGCCGTTCAACATGGTCAAGTTTCGCACCATGACCGATGAGCGCGACCTTGATGGCATTCTGCTCCCAGATGCCAAGCGCCTGACGTCGTTTGGCCGTTTTTTGCGCGCGACAAGTCTTGACGAGTTGCCGGAGCTCTGGAATGTGTTGAAGGGCGATATGAGCCTCGTCGGCCCGCGTCCATTGCTGATGGAGTATCTGCCGCTTTATACGCCGGAACAGGCGCGGCGGCATGAGGTGCGGCCCGGCATCACCGGCTGGGCGCAGGTCAATGGCCGTAATGCGCTGAGTTGGGAGGAGAAGTTCGCACTGGATGTCTGGTATGTCGACAACCGCTCGCTTTGGCTTGATATCAGGATTCTCTGGCTCACGATCAAGAAAGTGCTGGCCCGCGACGGTATTAGTGCGGCGGGGGAGGCGACCATGCCGAAGTTCACTGGGAGCAATGTCCAATGAAGCAGCTTGCGCTATTGGGTGCCGGTGGTCACGGTAAGGTGATTGCGGATGCGGCGCCGCTTGCCGGATAACGATGCCGTTTTTGTATTTTCCACCAAAGGATAAGTAATGAGTGCGCCCTTGTATGCCGTGTATGGCGTGAGTGGGTATGGTCGCGAGGTGATGCCATTGGCTCGTGCTCAATTGCAGGTCGATGGCATATCTGCCGAGCGGCTGGTTTTTGTGGACGACCATCCTGAGAACCGGGTCATCAATGGACAGAGGGTTTTGCGCTATGCGGAATTCCTCGGAACACAGGCTAGCGCTCATTATGCGGTACTGGCAATCGCCAATAGTGTAGTCCGTGAAAAACTGGCTATTCGTTGCGCGACAGACTGTGTGAGGCCATGGGGTGTTGCCGCAACCAATGTGGTGACCATGGACGAAGTCACCATCGGTGAAGGGATGGTACTAAGTCCGTTTGTGACATTGACATCCAATATCCGTATCGGGTGTCAGTTTCATGCGAATATTTACAGCTATGTGGCCCATGATTGTGTCATTGGCGACTTTGTGACTTTCGCTCCGGGAGCGAAATGTAATGGCAATGTCGTCATTGAAGATCACGCTTATATCGGAACTGGCGCGGTTATCAAGCAGGGTAAATCCGGGCAGCCGTTGGTTATCGGTCGCGGAGCGGTGGTTGGAATGGGCGCAGTTGTAACGCGAGACGTCCCGCCGGGTATTACTGTGGTGGGCAATCCTGCCAAGCCAATGATGAAAGGGTAATGTATGTTGAATACACCATTTTCCCCTTGGCCCAGTTTTACGACCAAAGAAGCTGCCGCTGTCCAGAAAGTCCTGCTTTCCAACAAGGTCAACTACTGGACCGGTCAGGAAGCACGTACTTTTGAAAAAGAATTTGCCGCATGGGTGGGCGCGAAGTATGCCGTCGCGCTCGCCAACGGCACGGTGGCGCTCGATGTGGCGCTCAAGGCGTTGAACATCGGTCCCGGCGATGAAGTCGTCGTGACGCCACGCACTTTCATCGCCAGTGTTTCGTGTGTGGTCAATGCGGGGGCGATCCCTGTTTTCGCCGATGTCGAGGAAGACAGTGGAAATTTGTCAGCGGCGACAATTGTCCGCGTGCTGACGCCGCGCACCAAGGCTGTTATCTGTGTGCATCTGGCCGGTTGGCCGTGCGATATGGATGGCATCATGGCGCTTGCCGAGGCGCATAATTTCAAGGTGATCGAGGACTGCGCCCAAGCACATGGCGCGCGCTACAAGGGCCGCAGCGTCGGCTCAATCGGTCACGTTGGCGCATGGAGTTTCTGTCAGGACAAGATCATGACGACCGGTGGCGAGGGCGGCATGGTGACGACCGATGACGAGGCGCTCTGGCGTGCGATGTGGGCTTACAAGGATCACGGAAAGAGTTTTGAGGCGGTGTATGAGCGGCCTCATTCACCGGGATTTCGTTGGCTGCATGAGGGCTTCGGTACGAATTGGCGGATGCTTGAAATGCAGGCGGTGATTGGCAGGATCCAATTACGCCGCATGGCCGAATGGTCGGAAAAAAGAAGGCGCAATGCCATGCTGCTGGAGCAGGCATTACGCCCTTATGCGGGAAAAGAAGGCGTGCTACGCCTGCCTTTCTTCCCTTCCGAGACATGCGTTCATGCCAATTATAGATTCTATATTTATGTTCGCCCGGAAAATCTTTCGCAGGGTTGGAGCCGTGATCGCATCATTCAGGCTATCAATGATCAAGGAGTTCCCTGTTATCAAGGAAGCTGTTCCGAGGTTTATCTGGAAAAAGCCTTTGACAACACGAATTGGCGACCAGGAAATAGACTGCCCGTGGCAAACCAGCTTGGCGAGACATCATTGATGTTTTTGGTGCATCCAACTTTGACGATGAATGAAATTGAAAAGACTTGCAGCGTTACTGTCGGCATTCTTGAAAAAGCAATGTCGGCCTAGCCGGTAGTCATCTAACCTTGGTGTCATGGAAAATCCTGGGCGATACAAGTCTTAGTGCTTTGCCGCTGTATGAGGTATTGGCGTGTTAAAAAAATTCCTTGAACTGCCCCGGCGGCAAAAGCAGCTTGTTTCGGTGGCGATTGATCTGGTGTTGCTTCTGACCGCCTATTGGTCGGCCTTGGTGTTGCGTTTTGAAACCTTTACGCCGCCCGATTTCAGGCTGTATATCTGGCAGATGGTCGCGGCGCCCTTGCTGGCGATTCCGATATTTATCCGACTCGGACTGTATCGCGCGGTCATCCGTTTTATGGAAGACCGCGCGGTATTCGCGGTCGTCGGCGGCGTCACGCTGTCGGTCGTGCTGCTGGCGGCGCTGATCGCCCTGACGAATACAACGGGTTTGTCGCGCGGCGTGCTGGTTATTTACTGGCTGTTGGCCATTGTTTATATCGGTGCGACCCGTTTTCTCGCACGCAGTTATTTTTTGCGCGCCGAGCGTAACCAGGATTCGCGCCAGCGGGTCGTCATCTATGGCGCTGGCCGGGCTGGCACGCAATTGGTTTATGCCTTGCGCGCGGGCCGGGAATATTTGCCGGTGGCGCTCGTCGATGACAATCCCGCGCTGCGGAACAGCGAGGTGGCGGGCTTGCGGGTGCATGCGCCGGATAATCTGGCGGCGGTGCTGGCGGCCAGGCAGGCCGACGAGGTGTTACTGGCGATTCCTTCGGCGAGCCGGTCGCGGCGGGTGGAGATCATCGACCGTCTGGAAGGATTGCATTGCAAGGTCAGGCTGGTTCCCGGCATGGCCGATGTGGTTGGCGGCCATGTCACGGCCGATGCCATCCGCGAGGTGCAGATCGAGGATTTGCTGGGGCGGGAATCCGTTGCGCCGGATGCCGCGCTTCTCGGGCGCTGCGTGACGGGAAAGGCGGTATTGGTTTCCGGGGCGGGCGGCTCGATCGGCTCGGAATTGTGCCGCCAGATCGTGCAACTGCGGCCATCGCGCCTGGTTTTGATGGAACTCTCCGAATTCGCCCTGTATTCCATCGAGCAGGAATTGGCCGCGCTGTGCCGGCGCGATGATTTGGGCGTCGAACTCGTGCCCTTGCTGGGTTCGGTGATTCACCGGAACCGCAATGAAATGGTGATGAAGAGCTTCGGTGTGCAGACGGTGTATCACGCGGCGGCGTACAAACATGTGCCGCTGGTCGAGCATAGCCCGATCGAAGGGCTGTACAACAACGCGGTCGGCACGCGGCGCATGGCGGAAGCCGCGTTGGCGACCGGCGTGGAAACCTTTGTGCTGATTTCCACCGACAAGGCGGTGCGGCCAACCAATGTCATGGGGGCGAGTAAGCGCCTGGCCGAACTGGTGTTGCAGGCGCTGGCGCGTCAGGGCGGCGGCACGCGCTTTTGCATGGTGCGTTTCGGCAATGTGCTCGACTCCTCCGGCTCGGTCGTCCCCTTGTTCCGCAGGCAAATCGCGGCGGGCGGGCCGATCACCCTGACGCATCCCGACATCACGCGCTTTTTCATGACCATTCCCGAGGCCGCGCAACTGGTCATCCAGGCTGGTTCGATGGGGCAGGGCGGCGAGGTTTATGTGCTGGACATGGGCAAGCCGGTCAGGATCATCGACCTGGCGCGGCGCATGGTGCATTTGAGCGGCCTGGAATTGCGCGATGAAACGCATCCGGAAGGCGATATCGCCATTGAAGTCGTTGGCCTGCGGCCCGGCGAAAAACTGCACGAGGAATTGCTGATCGGCGACAATGTGGAAGGCACCTCGCACCCCTTGATCATGCGGGCTTATGAACATGAAGTGCCGTGGGAGGTGTTGACCGAAAAGCTGGCGCTTTTGGAAAAAGCGGCGCAGTCTTTCGATTATGAGCAGGCGCTGACCTTGCTGGCCTCGCTGGTAAAAGAATACGCCCCCGCGCGCCACGGCGAGGCTGAGTTGCTCTGGCGGGCGATGGTGAAACCGAGTACTGGCACGGTATCCGTGCCTTGAAATCCAGGGAATCAATGAAATGAGCGAAAACGAGTCGATGCAGGACGACGAAATCAGTTTGTTCGATCTGTGGGAGAAGCTGCGCGCTGGCTGGAAGACGCTTGCCGGCGGCGTGGCCTTGGGGCTTGCTGGCGCTTTGGCCGGGATTGCGCTGATGACGCCGAAATACGAGGCGCTGGCGGTCATTCAGGTTGGTCAAGTTGGTCAAGTTGGTCAAGTTGGTCAAGTTGGTCAGAGCATGGTTAGTGCTCAGTCCGTCGAGCCGCCGGCGCAGGGCGTCGAGCGGATGAAGGCGCCGGCCTTCCAGCGGCGGGTGGCCGAGGTTCTGGCACACTCCGCGCCGGGAACGCAGAGCGCTTTTTCGTCGCAGTTGGTTAAAGCGACTACGGGACAGGCTGTGCCGCTGATCGAGTTGCGTACTCAGGGGAATAGCCCGGAAGTCGCCGGGCGTACAGCCGAAGCCGTGGTGGCCGAATTGGCTAAGGTGCATGACGAGTTGGCGCAACCGGCCCTGTTGCGCTTGCGCGCCGATCTGGCGATCAGCCGCGAGAAGCTGGCGAGCGCCGAGCGCGACTTGGCTACGCTGAGCAAGCTGGTGGCGGCCGCGGAGGTCAAGGACGAGCGTTTTACCCAACTGGCGCTGATGACCTCGCTGCGCATCAACAAGGAGGCCGAGACCTTTGCCCAACGCCAGATGATCATGGCGCTCGAAACGGCCCTGGAAGCGCCCGCGACGCAGCCGGCGCGGACCATCGAGGGGATTTTCGTGCCCGAAAAGCCCGTGTCGCCCAAGAAGGCGCTTCTGCTCGCCCTTGGTTTCATCGGCGGCCTGCTTGCCGGCACATTTTGGGTATTCGTGAGCGACGCATGGCGGCGCGCGGCGCGGGAGCGCGGCTGACGGAGTTGGGGCGGCCAGCGGTTTGTTTCGGGTTTTGCTAAAATCTGAAGAGACTGGTGCCGCAAAGGAGGGTGTATGGATACTGCCGCTTTGGATCCCATCGTTTCCGAGTTTGAAACAGCCGGGCAAGAGGCTGAACATACGGCTTGGATACGCGCCGAGTTGACGAGGCGTCAGAATGATCCGCGCCCGCCCGTGCCGCATGATGAAGTTGTGCGCCGGATGGAGGAGCGCTTGGCGCGCTGGCCGCAACGCAGGGTTGCTTGATGCTGCCTGTTTTCTGGACGGAAGCCGCAAACGAGGATTTGGCGATCATCACCGACTATGTGGCCGAGCATGACCCGGCTGCGGCCTTGCGGCTTTGGCATCGGCTGAAAAATTCCGCTGTCGGCCTGTCCGAACACCCCTATCTGTTCAAGGAAAGCGAGCGAATGCCCGGTTATCGGGAAATCGTCGCGCATCCCAATTACCTCATGTTTTATCGCGTGCTGGCGGATCGTGTTCAGATCGAGATGGTCGCGCACACAAGGCGCTTGTATCCGCTGCGAAAAATCTGAAGGAAGAGTGACTTTCGGGAAGCAGGCCAAGTAGACTGCGGGCCTTTGATATCCCCCGCACCGATCATGGAATTCCTCGACCTTCCGCAATTTCTTTCCGCCGCCGGCAGCGTTCGCCTGCCGGGCTCGAAAAGCATTTCCAACCGCGTCTTGCTGTTGGCCGCCTTGGCCGAGGGCGAGACGGAGGTGCGCGATTTGCTGGCTTCCGATGACACCGAGCGCATGCTGGAGGCGCTTAAGGCGCTGGGCATCGGCGTTCGCCCCGCCCTCTCTCCCGGCCTCTCTCCCGCAAGCGGGAGAGAGGAGGGAAATACCTCCCCTCCCTTGCTTCGCAGGGGAGGGGGCGGGGGTGGGGGTGGGGTGAATGGCGAGCATTGGCGGATCGGCGGTTGCGCCGGGCGGATTCCGGCGCGTCGGGCGGAATTGTTTCTCGGCAATGCCGGCACCGCTTTTCGCCCCTTGACGGCGGCGCTGGCGCTGGCCGGCGGCGATTATGTGCTGAAGGGCGTGGCGCGCATGCACGAGCGGCCGATCGGCGATCTGGTCGATGGCCTGCGCCAGTTGGGCACTGAGATTGAGTATCTCGGCAACGAGGGTTACCCGCCGTTGCGCCTGAAGTCGGGGCGTATTCGTCTGGATGGGCCGCTGCGGGTGCGCGGCGATGTTTCCAGCCAGTTCCTGACCGGCCTCTTGATGGCGTTGCCATTGACCGGCGCGGCGGCCACTGTCGAGGTGGTCGGCGAACTGATTTCCAAGCCCTATATCGAGATCACCCTGGCGATCATGGCCCGCTTCGGCGTCGCGGTCGAGCGCGAGGGCTGGCGGCGCTTCACGGTGCCGGCTGGCAGCCGCTACCGTTCGCCGGGCGTTGTCCATGTCGAGGGCGATGCCTCGTCGGCCTCCTATTTTCTCGCGCTGGGCGCTATCGGCGGCGGGCCGGTGCGGGTCGAGGGCGTCGGCGGCGATTCGATCCAGGGCGACGTGAAATTCGCCGAGGCGCTGGCGCAAATGGGGGCGGTCATCGAAACGGGGCCGAACTGGATGGCGGCGCGCGCGCCGACGGGCGGCCTGACGGCGGTGGATCTTGATTGCAACCACATTCCCGACGCGGCGATGACGCTGGCGACCACGGCCTTGTTCGCCAAGGGTACGACCACGCTGCGTAATATCGCCAGTTGGCGGGTCAAGGAAACCGACCGCATCGCGGCGATGGCGGCCGAGTTGCGCAAGCTGGGCGCGACGGTGGAGGCGGGCGACGACTTCATTCGCATCACGCCCAACGCCCTGCGTCCGGCGGCCATCGACACCTATGACGATCACCGCATGGCGATGTGTTTTTCCCTGGCGGCCTTCGGCACGCCGCTGCGCATCAATGATCCGGGCTGCGTGGCCAAGACCTTTCCCGATTATTTTGCCCGTTTCGCGGCGGTGGCGAAGGCGGCGCCGGTGATCGCCATCGACGGCCCGTCGGCCTCCGGCAAGGGCACCGTTGCCGCCCGCGTGGCGGCGGCCTTGGGCTATGCCTATCTCGATTCCGGCGCGCTCTACCGCCTGACCGCGCTGGCGGCCCGGCAAGCCGGCGTCGCCTGGGACGACGAGCCGGCGGTGGCGGCGATTGCCGCTAGTCTCGATGTGCGCTTTAGCGGCAACGATGTTTTTTTGCGCGGCGCGCCGGTTGGCGATGCCATCCGCGCCGAGGATATTTCCGCTGGCGCTTCGCGCGTCGCCGCCCTGCCGGCCGTGCGCGCCGCTCTGCTCTTTCGCCTGCGTGCCTTCAATACGGCGCCGGGGCTGGTCGGCGACGGGCGCGATCTGGGGTCGGTCGTCTTTCCCCAAGCGGCGCTCAAGGTGTTCTTGACCGCGACGGCCGAGGCGCGCGCCGAACGTCGTTATAAGCAGTTGATCGAAAAAGGATTCTCTGCTAATCTCCCGGGCCTTCTGCTTGATCTGCAAACGCGCGATGCCCGCGATTCCGGGCGCAGCGTGGCGCCGCTCAGGCAGGAGGCGGATGCCAAACTGCTCGATACCACGGCCTTGACCATTGCAGAAGCGGTCGATCAGGTGTTGCAGTGGAGCAGGGAGGCAGCGCAGTAAGGTTTCGCCGTCCGTCCGGACGGCGGCGTGTTCAACTCCAACCCGCCGCGGGTTTGCTGATTCGCGGCAAGAAAGTCCCTCCATCAATGGAATCTTTTGCTCAACTTTTTGAAGAATCCCTGGCCCGCCAGGAGATGCGTCAAGGCGAAGTCATCACCGCCGAAGTCACCGCCATCGACCACAATTTCGTCGTCGTCAATGCCGGCCTCAAGTCGGAATCCTATGTTCCGCTCGAAGAATTTCTGAACGATCAGGGCGAGCTCGAAGTCAATGTCGGCGATTTCGTCCAGGTCGCCATCGAGATGCTGGAAGACGGCTACGGCGCCACGCGCCTCTCGCGCGACCGGGCCAAGCGTATCGCCGCCTGGAACTTCCTGGAAGAAGCCCTGAACAACAACACCCTGGTCAGCGGCACCATCACCGGCAAGGTCAAGGGCGGCCTGACCGTCATGTCCAACGGCGTGCGCGCCTTCCTGCCGGGCTCCCTGGTCGATATGCGTCCGGTCAAGGACACCTCGCCGTATGAAGGCAAGACCATGGAGTTCAAGGTCATCAAGCTCGACCGCAAGCGCAACAATGTCGTCATGTCCCGCCGCGCCGTGCTCGAAGCTACCGCCGACAAGGATCGCGAAAAGCTGCTGGAAAACCTCAAGGAAGGCACCGTCGTCAAGGGCATCGTCAAGAACATCACCGATTACGGCGCTTTCGTGGATCTGGGCGGTATCGACGGCCTCTTGCACATCACCGACCTGGCCTGGCGCCGCGTCCGCCATCCGAGCGAAGTGCTCAATGTCGGCGACGAGGTGAGCGCCAAGATTCTCAAGTTTGATACCGAGAAGAACCGCGTTTCGCTCGGCATGAAGCAGCTCGGCGACGATCCGTGGGTCGGCATCGCCCGCCGCTATCCGGCCGGCACCCGCCTGTTCGGCAAGGTCACCAACCTCACCGACTACGGTTCCTTCGTCGAAATCGAGCAGGGCATCGAAGGTCTGGTGCACGTCTCCGAAATGGACTGGACCAACAAGAACGTCCATCCGTCCAAGGTCGTTTCCCTCGGCGACGAGGTCGAGGTCATGATCCTCGAAATCGACGAAGAGCGCCGCCGCATCTCGCTCGGCATGAAGCAGTGCCTGCCCAACCCGTGGGACGATTTCGCCATGAACCACAAGAAGGGCGACAAGGTGCGCGGCGCCATCAAGTCGATCACCGACTTCGGCATCTTCATCGGCCTGCCCGGCGGCATCGACGGTCTGGTGCATCTCTCCGACCTGTCCTGGAGCGCCTCCGGCGAGGAAGCCATCCGCAACTTCAAGAAGGGCGATGAGGTCGAGGCCGTCGTGCTCGGCATCGACGTCGAGAAGGAGCGCATTTCGCTCGGCATCAAGCAGATGGAAGGCGACCCCTACACCAACTTCATCGCCACCCACGAGAAGAACAGCATCGTGCGCGCCACCGTCAAGTCGGTCGACGCCCGCGGCGCCGTGCTCACCCTGGATGGCGAGAACGAAGGCTACCTGCGCGCTTCCGAGTTCTCCCGCGAGCGCATCGAGGATTTGTCGCAGCATCTCAAGGTGGGTGACGAGGTCGAGGCCATGATCATCAACGTCGATCGCAAGACGCGCAGCATCAGCCTGTCGATCAAGGCCAAGGACAACGCCGAGCAGCACGAGGCCATGCAGAAGCTGTCGGCCGAATCGGCCGCCGCCGCTTCCGGCACGACCAACCTGGGCGCCTTGCTCAAGGCCAAACTCGACCAGCAGGGCTGATAAGGCAAAGCATGACCAAGTCTGAGCTGATTGCCCGGCTGGCGGAGCGGTTTCCGCAGTTGGTGGCGAAGGATGCCGATTTCGCGGTCAAGATGATTCTCGATGCGATGTCCGACACGCTGGTGCGTGGGGATCGCATCGAAATCCGCGGCTTCGGCAGCTTCGCCCTCAACTACCGGCCGCCGCGCATCGGCCGTAACCCCAAGTCGGGGGAAAAGGTCAGCGTCCCGGCCAAGTGGGTTCCCCACTTCAAGGCAGGCAAGGAGTTGCGCGAGCGGGTCGACAGTTCACTCTGACGCCTGACCGGCGCATGTGGTAGATTCAGTAGGGGCGAATAATTATTCGCCCCTACTTTTGTTTTTCATGTGAACGCCATGACAGTACTGACCTGGGTCATACGCCTCGTCATCTTCTTCTTTCTCGTCGTTTTCGCCGTCCAGAACACCGTTCCGGTAAGGCTCAGCCTGCTGCTCTACCAAGTCGAGGCGGCGCCGCTGGTCATCGTGCTGCTGGCCTTTTTCGCCGCTGGCGTGGTGATCGGCGCGCTGTCGCTGGTCGGCGCGCTGTACCGCCAGCGGCGCGAGATTTCCCGCCTGCGCAAGCAAGTCGACAAGCTGCCGCAGGAATCGCCGCCGGTCCTATGAGCGATTTTTTCGAATACTGGCAACTGCTGCTGATCCCGGTCTTTTTCGGCCTCGGCTGGGGCGCGGCGCGGGTTGACATCCGGCAGGTGGTGCGCGAATCGCGGGCGCTGCCGCGGTCCTATTTTCAGGGTCTGAATTTCCTGCTCAACGAGCAGCCGGACAAGGCCATCGATTCCTTTCTCGAAGTCGCCAAGGTCGATTCGCAGACCGTCGAACTGCATTTCGCCCTCGGTAACCTGTTCCGCCGCCGCGGCGAAACCGAGCGGGCGATCCGCATGCACCAGAACCTGATCGACCGGCCCGATCTCGACGACGGCGTGCGCCTGCATGCCCTGGCCGAACTCGGCCAGGACTTCCTCAAGGCCGGCCTGCTCGACCGCGCCGAGGAAATTTTCGACAAATTGATCGGCACCGCCTTCGAGGAAGAAGCCAAGCGCAATCTGCTGGAAATCTATCAGGTCGAGAAAGAGTGGCAGAAGGCGGTGGATTTGGCGCGCGAATTGCCGGATGTCGCCTCGCAGCAGGAAATTGCCGAGTTCTATTGCGAACTGGCGGCCGGCGAGATCATGCGCTCCAAGCCGGATTCGGCCCGGACTTATCTCGAAGCGGCGATGCGGCAAAATCGCAAGTGCGTGCGCGCCAGCCTGCTGCAAGGCGATCTCTTGTTGCAGGAAGGCAAGCCGCAGGCGGCCATCGACGCCTGGCAGCGCATCGAGCAGCAGGATCCGGCCTATCTGGCGCTGGTCGCCCAGCGCCTGCTCGACACCTATCGCAAGCTGGATCGCCGCGACGAAGGCATCGCGCTGCTCGGCGGCTATCTCGAACGCTATCCCTCGCTCGATCTGCTCGATGTCGTCTATCAACTGGTGCTTGAGGACGAGGGCAACGAAGGCGCCTATCGCCTGGTGCGCGCCGAGTTGCAGCGCAATCCGACCCTCCTCGGGCTGGAAAAGCTGATGAACGCGCGCCTGCCGCTGGCCACGCCGGAACTTCGCCCGGATATCGAATTGGCCAAGAGCATCATCCAGGGCTACACCAAGCGGCTGTCGCGCTATCGGTGCGATAATTGCGGCTTCAAGGCCCGCCAGTTCTACTGGCGTTGCCCCGCCTGCGGCGGTTGGGAAACCTACCCGCCGCGGCGCAACGAAGAATTCGATCAAACCCTGTAGGAAATTCCCATGAAAGTTACCGTTGTCGGCAGCGGCTACGTCGGTCTGGTCAGCGGCGCTTGCTTGGCCGAAGTGGGCAACGACGTCCTCTGCCTGGATGTCGATGTGGAGAAAATCCGCATTCTTGAGGAAGGCGATATTCCCATCCACGAACCCGGCCTTCTGGACATGGTGCGGCGCAATGTCGATGCCGGTCGCCTCTGTTTCACCACCGACATCGAGCGGGCGGTGCGTCACGGCGCCATTCAGTTCATTGCCGTCGGCACGCCGCCGGACGAGGATGGCTCGGCCGACCTGCAATATGTGCTGGCGGCGGCGCGCAACATCGGTCGGCTGATGACCGACTATAAAGTGGTGGTCGACAAGAGCACGGTGCCGGTCGGCACCGGCGCCAAGGTCAAGGCGGCCTTGCAGGAGGAATTGCAAAAGCGCGGCGTCGACATTCCCTTCAGCGTCGTTTCCAACCCGGAATTTCTCAAGGAGGGCGCGGCCGTCGATGATTTCATGCGGCCCGACCGCATCGTCGTCGGCGCCGACGACGAGCGCGCCGTGAACCGGATGCAGGTGTTGTACGCGCCCTTCCAGCGCAATCACGAGCGCCTCATCGTGACCGACGTGAAAAGCGCCGAATTGATCAAGTACGCCGCCAATGCCATGCTGGCGACGCGCATCAGCTTCATGAACGAAATGGCCAATCTGGCCGAGGCGCTGGGCGCCGACATCGAGATGGTGCGCCATGGCATCGGTGCCGATCCGCGCATCGGCTACCATTTCCTCTATCCCGGCTGCGGTTATGGCGGTTCCTGCTTCCCCAAGGATGTCAAGGCGCTGCTCAGGACGGCCGCCAACGATGCCGGCATCGACCTGAAGGTGCTGACCGCCGTCGAAGAAGCCAACGATGCCCAGAAACGGGTGTTGGCCGGCAAGATCCAGCAGCGTTTCGGCGATCTGCGGGGGCGGCATTTCGCGCTGTGGGGCCTGGCCTTCAAACCGAACACCGACGACATGCGCGAGGCGCCCAGCCGGCAACTGCTTGCCGACCTGTTCGCTGCCGGCGCCACGGTGACCGCCTACGACCCGGTGGCGATGAACGAGGCGCGGCGCATCTACGGCGCCGAGCCGCGCCTGCTCTATGCCGGGCAGCCGATGGCGGCGCTGGCCGGGGCCGATGCGCTGATCATCGTCACCGAATGGAAGGAATTCCGCAGCCCGGATTTCGCCGCCATCAAGGAAAGCCTGAAGCAGCCGGTCATTTTCGATGGCCGCAATCTTTACGACCCGAAGTTCGTGCGCGACGCGGGCATCGAGTATTTCGCCATCGGACGCTGAACGCATGCTGGAAAAAATCACCCACGTACGCCTCCTCGTCGTCGGCTACGTGATGCTGGACCGCTACTGGTTCGGCGAGGTCAATCGCATTTCGCCGGAAGCGCCGGTGCCGGTGGTCAAGGTCGAGCGCCAGGAAGAGCGCCTCGGCGGCGCCGCCAACGTGGCGCGCAATGCCGTCTCGCTCGGGGCGGTGACGGCGCTCTTGTCGGTGGTCGGCGACGACGATGCCGGGCGCAGCCTAGCCCGCCTGCTTGATGCCGGGATGATCGACGCCGGCCTGCATGTCGACGGCGATCTGGCGACCATCGTCAAGCTGCGCGTCATCGGTCGTCAGCAGCAGTTGCTGCGTATTGATTTCGAGCGGCCGCCGTCGCACGAAGTCCTGCTCGCCAAGCTGGCCGATTTCGAGCGCCGCGTCGGCGATGCCGACGTGGTGGTGCTTTCCGATTACGGCAAGGGCGGTCTCACCCATATCGCCGAGATGATCCGCATCGCCCGCGCCGCCGGCAAGCCGGTGCTGGTCGATCCGAAGGGCGACGACTGGGCGCGCTACGCCGGGGCGACCGTGATCACGCCCAACCGCGCCGAGTTGCGGCAGATTGTCGGCAGTTGGCGCAACGAGGAGGAACTGGCCGCCAAAGCCAACCGCCTGCGCGGCGAACTCGGCATCGAGGCGCTCCTGGTGACGCGCAGCGAGGAGGGCATGACCCTCTTCGCCGACGGCGAAACGCACCACCAGGCGGCGGAAACGCGGGAAGTGTTCGACGTTTCCGGCGCCGGCGATACCGTCATCGCCACACTGGCCGTCATGATCGCCGCTGGCGCCGACTGGGCCGAGGCCATCCGCGTCGCCAACATCGCCGCCGGCATCGTCGTCGGCAAGCTGGGAACCGCCGTCGTCACCCGCGAGGAAATCGCCCACGCCATCTAAGGAAATGAAATGACTATCGTCGTTACCGGCGCGGCCGGGTTTATCGGCTCCAATATCGTTAAAGCCTTGAACGCGCGCGGCGTCAGCAAGATCATCGCCGTCGACAACCTGACCAAAGCCGACAAGTTCAAGAATCTGGTCGATTGCGAAATCGCCGATTACCTCGACAAGCACGATTTCATCGAGCGCATCCAGGCCGGCCATTTCGACGGCGAAATCGAAGCCATCTTCCATGAAGGCGCCTGCTCCGACACCATGGAGAGCGATGGCCGCTACATGATGGAAAACAATTTCCGCTATTCGAGCATCCTGCTCGATTGGTGTCTGGATCAGGATGTCCAGTTTCTCTACGCCTCCTCGGCGGCGACCTACGGCGCCGCCAGCGTCTTCCGCGAGGAGCGCCAGTACGAGGGGCCGCTCAACGTCTACGGCTATTCCAAATTCCTGTTCGATCAGATCGTCCGCCAGCGCCTGGCGAAAGCGCCGTCGTCGCAGATCGTCGGCTTTCGCTACTTCAACGTTTACGGCCCGCGCGAGGCGCACAAGGGGCGCATGGCCTCGGTCGCCTTCCATCACTACAACCAGTTCCAGGCCGCAGGCCGCGTCAAGCTGTTCGAAGGCTCGCACGGCTACGAAAACGGCGGCCAGATGCGCGACTTCGTTTTTGTCGACGATGTCGCCAAGGTCAATCTGTTTTTTCTCGACCACCCGGAAAAATCCGGCATCTTCAATCTTGGCTCGGGCCGGGCGCAGAGCTTCAACGATGTCGCCGTCGCCGCCGTCAACGGCTGCCGCCTGGCGCGCGGCGAAGCCTCGCTGACCCTGGCCGAACTGCAAGCGCAGGCTCTGCTCGAATACGTCCCCTTCCCGGAGGCGCTCAAGGGCAAGTACCAGGCCTTCACCCAGGCCGACCTCGCCCGCCTGCGCGAGGCCGGCTACACGGCGCCGATGGCGACGGTCGAGGAGGGTGTCGGGCAATACATCGCTTGGCTGTGCCAGCATGGATAAAACCCTGGCGGATTGCGTCGGCAATACGCCGCTGGTCCGCCTGACGCGCCTGCCCGGCGCCGATAACGCGCAGCGCGGCAATGTCATCCTGGCCAAGCTGGAGGGCAACAACCCGGCCGGCTCGGTCAAGGATCGCCCGGCGCTGTCAATGATCGTTCGCGCCGAGGCGCGCGGCGACATCCGGCCAGGCGCCACGCTGATTGAGGCGACTTCCGGCAACACCGGCATCGCGCTCGCCATGGTCGCGGCCATCAAGGGCTATCGGATGATCCTGGTGATGCCCGAAAACCAGAGCGTCGAACGCTGGCAGGCCATGCGCGCCTACGGCGCCGAGCTGGTGCTGACGCCGCGCGTGGGCGGCATGGAACTGGCCCGCGACATCGCCGAAAAAATGCGCGACGCAGGCCAAGGCACCATCCTCGACCAGTTCGCCAATCCCGACAATCCGCTCGCCCACTACGAAGGCACCGGCCCGGAAATCTGGCGCGACACGGGCGAGCGTATCACCCATTTCGTCTCCAGCATGGGCACCACCGGCACCATCATGGGCGCCGGTCGTTTCCTCAAGGAACAGAATCCGGCCATCCAAATCGTCGGTTGCCAGCCGGAAGAGGGCAGCCAGATTCCCGGCATCCGCAAATGGCAACCAGCCTATTTGCCGAAAATCTACACGCCGGAACTTGTCGACGTCATCGAAACCATCAGTCAGGCCGAGGCCGAGGCGATGAGCCGCCGGCTGGCCGCCGAGGAAGGCATCTTCGCTGGCGTCTCCTCCGGCGGCGGCATCGCCACCGCCCTGCGCCTGGCGCGGGAATTGGAAAACGCCGTCATCGTCACCATCATCTGCGACCGCGGCGACCGCTACCTATCCACCGGCGTTTTTCCGGCGTGAGCGGGCATGGCCAGCGTCCACCCGCGTAGCGCCGACCGAGGGTGACATGACAATGCCAAACAATATCCTCACCGAAGCAGACACCTGCCGCGAATTCGTCACGCCCAAACTGATCGAGGCCGGTTGCTCTGCTGGCTCGTGTTCCATCGGCGAGCAGCGCACTTTCACCAATGGCCGCGTCATCGTCACCGGCGGCAAGGTTCGGCGTGGCCGGCAGAAGCGCGCCGACTACCTGCTCTATTATCGCCGCGACTTTCCGCTGGCCGTGGTTGAAGCCAAGGAGGCCGGCCTGTCCGCCGCAAGCGGTGTGCAGCAGGCGCTGGAATATGCCGAAATCCATTCAGCAAAGACTTCAACATGAAACCCGTCCTCGTTTTTGACATCGAAACCATTCCCGACGTTGCCGGTTTGCGCCGGCTCAATGGCTTGCCGGCTGATCTGCCCGATGCCGAGGTGACCGAAATGGCCTTCGAGCAGCGCCGGGCCAAGACGGGGAGTGATTTTTTGCCTTTGCATGTGCAGCGGGTGGTTACCATTTCCTGTGTGCTGCGCACCAGCGAGGGTTTCAAGGTGTGGTCGCTGGCCGCGCCGGCCCTCGACGAGGGGGCGATCATTCAGCGTTTTTTCGACGGCATCGAGAAATTCACGCCGCAGATCGTGTCCTGGAACGGCGGCGGCTTCGATCTGCCGGTGCTGCATTACCGTGGTCTGTTGCATAGCGTTGCGGCGCCGCGTTACTGGGATCTTGGCGATGGCGATTACGCCGATTCGCGCGATTTCAAGTGGAACAATTACATCAGCCGCTACCATACCCGCCATCTCGATCTGATGGATTTGCTGGCCCTCTACAACCCCCGCGCCAACGCGCCGCTCGACGATCTGGCCAAGCTCTTTGGTTTTCCCGGCAAACTCGGCATGGATGGCGGCAAGGTCTGGGAGGCTTGGCAGGCGGGGCAGGCGGAGGCGATTCGCGATTATTGCGAGACCGACGTGGTCAATACCTATCTGGTCTATAACCGCTTCCGCCGCCTGCGCGGAGAGTTGACGGCGGCCGAGGAAGCGGCCGAGGTGGATTTCGTCAAGGCCCAACTGGCCCGCATCGACGCCGCGCATTGGCGGGAGTTTCTGGGGGCGTTTGCGTGACTGATGGGTTGTCCGTGTTCTCCTTCGCCCGCGAGGGGAGAGCATAGGCGGCCTGCCATATCAAAGGAGTCTGAGCAAAGGAGTCTGAGCCATGCGAAATCTCGATGACTATCCGTTTGAAATCCGCCCGCTGACCCTTGATGAGGGTGGCGGATTTCTGATCTCTTATCCTGATTTCAATAAATGCATGTCGGATGGCGAAACGGTTGAAGAAGCCATTGCCAACGGCAGGGATGCGCTGGCTGGAGCTATCGAGGCTTTGGAGCATTTTGGTCACCCCGTTCCCGCGCCCAACAGTGGCGGCGTCGCCTCCGGCAAATTTCTGACCCGTGTGCCCAAGAGCCTGCACGCGGCGCTTTCCGCCCGTGCCAAAACGGAAGGCGTGTCGCTCAATACGCTGGTGTTGACCTTTATCGCGGAAGGCATCGGGCAGGCAAAACAGGATACTCAAGCCCTTGCCCGTTGACGGGCTGACCGCCGCTTGCGTAGAGAGGAAATCAGTATGTCGGAGAGTTTCCCTCTGCCCGACAATCCGCATCATGCGCGGCGGTATAATGCAAAGATTACAAAACCCCAGAGATACGAATCATGGCGCTCAATAACGTTCCTTCCGGCAATGCCCTGCCCGATGATTTCAATGTCGTCATCGAGATTTCCGCCCACTCGGAGCCGGTCAAGTATGAGGTCGACAAGGAGAGCGGCGCGGTTTTCGTCGATCGCTTCATGGCGACTTCCATGCACTATCCCTGCAACTACGGCTATATCCCGCACACCATCGCCGGCGATGGCGATCCGGTCGATGTGCTGGTGGTTGCGCCCTTTTCGCTGCCGCCGGGCGTCGTCGTCCGTTGCCGGCCGCTTGGCCAGCTGTCGATGAACGACGAGGGTGGCGAGGATGCCAAGCTGCTGGCCGTGCCGGTGGACAAGCTGACGCCGCTGTACAAGGGCATGAAAACCGTCGAGGACATGCCGGAACTGCTGCGCCAGCAGATCTCCCACTTCTTCGAGCATTACAAGGATCTGGAGCCGGGCAAGTGGGTCAAGATCAACGGTTGGCAAGGCATTGACGACGCGCGCCAGGAAATCATGGATGGCATCCAGCGGTTCAAGGATGCCAAGGACAAGCCGAACTACTGATCCATGCTGCGCATCGCCGTTGCTCAGTTCAACGCTACCGTCGGCGACCTGGCGGGCAACGTCGAACGCATTATTCAGTGCGCTGCCGAGGCCCGGGCGCGTGGCGCTCAGGTGCTGCTGACGCCGGAGTTGGCTCTCTGTGGCTATCCGCCGGAAGACCTGCTGCTGCGCCCGGATTTCTACCGCGCCTGCGACCGGGCGCTGGCCGAACTGGCCGGGCGCGTCGGCGATATTGCGCTGGTCGTTGGGCATCCGCTGGAAGATGCCGACGGCTTGCGCTACAACGCCGCCAGCGTCATCGAGAATGGCCGCTGCACGGTGGTTTATCGCAAGCATCGCCGGCCCAATCACGACGTTTTCGACGAATGCCGTTACTTCGCCGCCGGTGACGCGCCTTGCGTCGTCACCCTAGGCGGTGTGCGTTGCGGCATCAATATCTGCGCCGATATCTGGGAGGCCGGCCCCTACGAGGCCGCTGCTGCCGCTGGCGCCGAGTTGATGCTGCTGCTCAACGCCTCGCCCTGCCATCTGGAAAAGCACCACGACCGCCATCGGGCGCTCGCCGAGCGGGTGGCCGCCAGCGGCGTGGCGGCCATTTACTGCAATCTGGTCGGCGGTCAGGACGAGCTGGTATTCGACGGCGCTTCCTTCGCTCTCGACGCCAGCCAAAGCATGCGCATGCGCCTGCCGCAATTCGAGGAAGCGCTGGGCATCGTCGATTTCCACGCCGGCCAACTGCGTTCCGCCGATCTCGCGCCGGCCTTGCCGCCCGAGGCCGAAGCCTATCAGGCCCTCGTTCTCGGCGTTCGCGACTATGTTGGCAAGTGCGGCTTTCCCGGCGTCATCCTTGGTCTTTCCGGCGGCATCGATTCGGCGCTGACGCTGTGCGTCGCGGTCGATGCGCTGGGCGCCGAGCGTGTGCGGGCGGTGATGATGCCTTCGCCCTACACGGCGCAAATGAGCCTCGACGATGCCCGCGACATGACGCGCCGGCTCGCCGTGCGTTACGACGAGATCGCCATCGCGCCGGCCATGCAGACCTACGCGGTATTGCTCGGGCCGCAGTTCGCCGGGCTGGAGGAGGACGCCACCGAGGAGAACATCCAGGCGCGCATTCGCGGCAATCTTCTGATGGCGCTTTCCAACAAGACCGGGGCGCTGGTGTTGACCGCCGGCAACAAGTCGGAAACGGCGGTCGGCTACTGCACCCTGTACGGCGACATGGCCGGTGGCTTCGCGGTCATCAAGGATGTCTACAAAACCCTGGTTTATCGCCTCGCGCGTTACCGCAACAGCCTGTCGCCGGTTATTCCCGACAACATCATCGATCGCCCGCCCTCCGCCGAACTCAGGCCGGGGCAGGTCGATCAGGATTCACTGCCGCCCTACGAGGTGCTCGACGCCATCGTCCGCGCCTACATGGAGGAAGACCGCAGCCCGCGCGAGATTATCGCCGCCGGCCTGCCGCAAGAAGCGGTGCGGCGCGTCGTTCGCCTCCTGCGCGGCGCCGAATACAAACGGCGGCAGGCGCCGATCGGCATCCGCATCACGCCGCGCGCTTTCGGCAAGGATTGGCGCTATCCCGTGACCAACCGCTATCGAGACGAATTTTGAAAGGAAAGTAGTTCATGAAAAAAATTGAAGCCATCATCAAGCCCTTCAAACTCGACGAAGTCCGCGAAGCTTTGTCGGAAGTTGGCATCACCGGCCTGACGGTCACCGAGGTCAAGGGTTTCGGACGGCAAAAGGGACATACCGAGCTGTATCGTGGAGCCGAGTATGTCGTCGATTTCCTGCCCAAGATCAAGATCGAAATCGTGGTCAACGACGCCCAGACCGATTCCGCCATCGAAGCCATCATCAAGGCCGCCCACACCGGCAAGATCGGCGACGGCAAGATTTTCGTCAGCCCGGTCGAGCAGGTCATCCGCATCCGCACCGGCGAAACCAACGAAACGGCTATTTGATTCACGAAGCTGGATTGCTACGCTCGCCGCCTGCTCCCACGCTGTCATGGCGCGGAGCGAAGCGACGAAGCAATCCAGAAATGGCGTCATCCGGGGCAAAGCCGCGTTAGAAACGGAATGACCGCCACCCCGCCGCGCCGCATCGCCCATCTCGACATGGATGCCTTCTACGCATCGGTCGAATGGCTGCGCTACCCGCAACTCAAGGGCTTGCCGATGGTCATCGGCGGCAGCCGGCATAACCCGGACCAACTGATCGCCCGCCTCAACGCCGAATACCCCGAGCGCGTGTGGACGACGCAGGATTTCGCGCGCATCCCCGTCGATTTCTTCCCGCGTTTGAAAGACTACGTGGGCCGTGGCGTTATCACCACCGCCACCTACCCGGCGCGGCAATTCGGCGTCGGCTCGGCCATGGGGTTGATGAAAGCCGCCCGCCTGTGTCCGCAGGCCATCCGGCTGCCGGTGGATTTCGAGCAATACCGCCGTTTCTCGCGCCAGTTCAAACAAGTGATCCAGGAAATCGCGCCGGTCATCGAAGACCGTGGCGTTGACGAGGTGTATATCGACTTCACCGCCGTCCCCGGCGGCCAGCGGGAGGGGGGCCGCGCATTGGCCTGGCTGATCCAGAAAAGTATCTTCAACGCCACCGGCCTCACCTGCTCCATCGGCGTCGCGCCCAACAAGCTGCTGGCCAAGATGGCGAGCGAATTCAACAAGCCGAATGGCATCAGCATCGTGCACGAGAGCGACCTTGAGCGCCTGATCTGGCCTCTGCCCTGCCGCAAAATCAACGGCATCGGCCCCAAGGCCGACGCCAAATTGCAGGGTCACGGTATCCGCACCATCGGCGAACTGGCGGCGCAGGAGCGTGCCTGGCTGGTACAACACTTCGGCAAAAGCTACGGCGCCTGGCTGCACGACGCCGCGCATGGCCGCGACGACCGCCCCGTGGTGACCGAAAGCGAGCCGGTGAGCATGAGCCGCGAAACCACCTTCGAGCGCGACCTGCACGCGGTGCACGACCGCGCCGAACTGGGGACCATTTTTACAAACCTCGCCGAAGCCGTGGCCGCCGACTTGCAGCGCAAAGGCTACGCCGGCAAAACCATCGGCATCAAGCTGCGCTTCGACGATTTCAGGATCGTCACCCGCGATCAAACGGTCGCCGAATACACCAGCGACCCCCGCCGCATCCGCCAGATCGCCGGACAATGCCTGAAGCGCGTCATCCTCGACCGCCGCCTGCGCCTGCTCGGCGTGCGCGTGGGGTCGCTACTGCCAACGCAAGACCTCGCCCGGCAGACCGACCCGGACAATCCTGAATTGCCGCTTTTTGGCGGGTGAGTTTAGATCTTCTGGCTAAACGAGCGCCGCTTGGCCGAGGATTTCATCCGCCCACTGGTTCAGGCTTTTCCCGCTTGCCTTTGCGGCGATGGCGGCAGCGGCGTGCACTTCGGGGCGAACTCTAAGCATCAGCTTGCCGGACGCGGGTTTATCGGGGGCGCGTCCGGTTTTTTTGCAATCAGCGAGGTAGTGATCGACGGCATGGTGAAAATCCGCGATCAATTCCGACACGCTTTCTCCATGAAAGGAAATCCTGTCGGCAAGCCCCAGAACATGACCGACAAAAATCCTGTCGCGCGGATCGAACTCGATGCGGGCGGTGTAGCCTTGGTAGGACATGCTGTTATTCATGGCTGAATTCCTTCCGATTCAAGCAGGGCGCGCAATTCCTCGATCTGGTAGCGCCGGGCTTCCTTGCCGGGGTGTGGGCGATGCGGATAGAGGCGTTTGCCATTCAACTCGAAAACAACGCGTGAACCTTCGCCTTCCCTGACCTCACCACCGAGCGCAACGATCAAAGATTCGAGATCGGCAAAAACGATATTGGCAAGGGTGGGTCTCGCAAAGATGGCACGCAAGGTTTTGACGTGCTTGGCTTTCATGATCGAATGATAGCGTATTTTGCTTGCAGAGCAATCAAATTTTGCAATCACTCAAGCCGCCGCTTCTTCGCGCCGCGCAGCAGCACAACCAGCGCGCCTTCGCCGCCGTCGTGGGGGCGGGCCTGGCAGTAGGCGAGGACGTCGTTGCGCTGGGCCAGCCAGCCGCGCGTTAGCTGACGCAGGATCGAGGTTTTTTGCGGCGAGCGTAGGCCCTTGCCGTGCACCACGCGCACGCAGCGCAAGCCTTGGTGCAGGGCGTCGGCGAGGAAGCCGGCGAGCAGGTGGCGGGCGTCGTCGCGATTACAGCCGTGCAGGTCGATGTCGTCCTGGATCACCCAGCGGCCGCGGCGCAGGTCGCGCAATACGCTGGCGGCGAGGCCGGGGCGCAGGTAGTGCGGTTCGTCGCCGCCTTCCAGCCGGTCTTGCAGGCCGATGACGCCGTGCAGGCTGTCGCGCAGGGCCGCTCGCTCATCGGCCAGATGTTGCAGGGGCCGCGGCGGCGGCGGGCGTTGCTGGCGCTGGACGCGGCCGGCGTCGGGCAGCGGGCGGCTGCCGGCTACCGCCGCGTGGAAGGCTGCCAGGTCGTCCGGGTCAATCATCCTGAAAACCGCAGTTGACCGCTTGTGACCTTGATGAGAGCCGTATGAATGTTGTCTTTCCGGACTTTGCTAAGCGTCACCATTTGGGTGAGTACGCTACGCGCCCGATCAGGCCGCCCTCGGGCGCGCTGGCGGCGTTGCTCCTCCTTGCAGGCATGAGCCTGCAGCGTCGTCGCACCTTGCCAGCCCACCCGATGACGACCTGCTTGGGCGCGTCCAACTGCGGTTTTCAGGATCATGCCGCGCCGGGCGTTTCAGCCCGCCTGATCGAGATAGCGCTCGGCGTCGAGGGCGGCCATGCAGCCGCTGCCGGCCGAGGTGCATGCCTGGCGGTAGATGTGGTCCTGCACGTCACCGGCGGCGAAGACGCCGGGAATGCTGGTTTGCGTGGCATTGCCGTGGCGACCGCCCTGGGTGACCAGGTAGCCGTTTTCCATTTCCAGTTGGCCGGCGAAGATGTCGGTGTTCGGCTTGTGGCCGATGGCGATGAAGACGCCGTGCACATCGATCTGGCGCGTGCTGCCGTCCTGCGTGCTTTTCAGGCGCAGGCCGGTGACGCCGGAAGCGTCGCCGAGTATTTCGTCGAGCGTGTGCTGGTAGCGGATGGTGACCTTGCCGGCTTTTTCTTTCTCGAACAGCTTGTCCTGCATGATTTTTTCGGCCCGCAGCTTGTCGCGGCGGTGGATCAGCGTGACGTGGCTGGCGATGTTGGCGAGATACAACGCTTCTTCGACGGCGGTATTGCCGCCGCCGACGACGGCGACCGGCTTGTTGCGGTAGAAGAAGCCGTCGCAGGTGGCGCAGGCGGAGACGCCCCGGCCGGCGAATTTTTCTTCCGAGGGCAGGCCGAGATACTGGGCCGAGGCGCCGGTGGCGATGATGAGCGCGTCGCAGGTGTAGGCGTCAGCGTCGCCGATCAGGGTGAATGGCCGCTCGCCGAGGCGGACGGTATGAATCTGGTCGAAGAGGATTTCGGTCTCGAAGCGCCGGGCGTGGGCTTCGAAGCGCGCCATCAGCTCGGGGCCTTGCACGCCGTCGGCATCGGCCGGCCAGTTGTCGACCTCGGTTGTCGTCATCAATTGGCCGCCCTGGGCCATGCCGGTGATGAGCACGGGTTTCAGGTTGGCGCGGGCGGCGTAGACGGCGGCGGTGTAGCCGGCCGGGCCGGAACCGAGGATGATGAGCGAGCTGTGGCGGGGCGGTGTGGACATGGTGTTTTTCTGGCTTGGTCTAGGGGAACGTAAATTATAGCCTTGGCGCGGCAGCGGCGTTTTGCCGCTGCCGGGCAGTCGCGAAGGCGGCTTATAATGCTGGCTAACTCCATGAACGGAAATCATTCATGCCGACAAGTCAATACGGGCTAAGTCTGGTTGTGCTGCGCAATGTGCCGCTGTTCTCCGGGTTGAGCGAAGTGGAACTGGAGAAGCTCTCCCAGGTGTGCGGCCGCCGTCGCGTCGAGCGCGGCGTTTTCGTTGTGCGCGCCGCCGAGGTCGCCGATTCCCTGTACATCCTGCTCACCGGCCGCGCCAAGGTGATTATTACCGACGAGGAGGGGCGCGAGATCATCCTCGCCTGGCTCGGTCCGGGCGAGGCCATTGGCGAAATGTGCATGGTCGACGGCAGCCCGTGCTCGGCCAGCGTCATCGCCAGCGAGCCTTGCGAAGTGCTGGTGCTTGGCAAGAGCGCCTTCCAGCGTTGCTTGCGGGACAATTTCCCGGTTGCCCAGAAGCTGATGCAGATTCTCGTCCGCCGCCTGCGCGAGGCCGACCGCAAGATCGAGAGCCTGGCCCTGCTCGATGTCTATGGCCGCGTCGCCCGCCTGCTGCTCGAACTCTCGGTCGAGGAGGGGCCCCGGCGCGTGGTCAAGAAGAAAATCTCGAAGCAGGACATGGCGCGCATGATCGGCGCCTCGCGCGAAATGGTCAGCAAGGTCATGCGCGACCTCGAACTGAGCGGCTATATCGCCAGCGAAGGCGATCAGGTGGTGATTCTCGGTTCATGAGTAAGGCAGCGGGCAAGACGATGGCGCGGGGGACGGGCCTTCTGCCGGACAAGATCGGCATTTTGTTGCAGGAGTCGCGCTGGCTGGCCGTCGGCGCCGTCACGCTGTTTCTCAGCGTGGCGCTGTGGGGTTTTCATCGCGACGACCCCGGCTGGTCGCACGCGGCGGCGGCGAGCCCGCACAACCCGGCCGGCCGTGCCGGCGCCTGGGTGGCCGATTTGCTGCTCTATGCCTTCGGCCTTTCCGCCTGGTGGTGGGTGGTGCTGCTCGGCATGTCGGTGTGGTGGGGCGTGCGCCGCCTGCGCGCGGACGCGCCCGGCGACCGCCGCTCGCTGATTATTGCCCTCTTGGGTTTCGTCCTGCTGCTGGTCGCCAGTTCGGCGCTGGAGGCGCTGCGCTTCTACTCGCTGCGGGCGGAATTGCCGCTCGCCCCCGGCGGCGTACTCGGCATTGAAATCAGCCGCCAGCTCGGCGCGCATCTCGGCTACACCGGCTCGACGCTGTGCCTGCTGCTGCTCATGGCGGTTGGCTGGAGCATTTTTTCCGGCATGTCCTGGTTGTGGGGTTTCGAGCGTCTCGGCCACCTGCTCGAAGCCTCGGTCGGACTGGCGATACGTCGCATCGAGGCGTGGCGCGACCGGCGCATTGGCCGTGAAACCGCGCAGCAGCGCGATGTCGTGGTCGAGGAGGAAAAGCGCCGCGGTGAACTGCACGAGCCGATCATTATCGAGCCGCCAGCGCCGGGCGAAGTGCCGGTGTCGAAAAAGGCGGAAAAACGCCTCGAACGCGAAAAGCAGGCGCTGCTCTTTCCCGAGGCCGTGGCCGGCGGCGCCCTGCCGCCGCTGCACCTGCTCGATCCGGCGCCAGCGGCGACCGAGGCGCTCAGCGCCGAGACGCTGGCCTACACCTCGCGCCTGATCGAGCGCAAGCTGGCCGACTTCGGCATCCAGGTCAAAGTGCTGGCGGCGTTGCCCGGCCCGGTCGTTACCCGTTACGAAATTGAGCCGGCGGTTGGCGTCAAGGGCGCGCAAATTGTCAATCTCTCCCGCGATCTGGCGCGCGCCCTGGCGCTGGTGTCCATCCGCGTCGTCGAGACAGTGCCGGGCAAGTCGTGCATGGCGCTGGAATTGCCGAATCCGAAGCGGCAGATGGTCAAACTCACCGAAATCATCGCCAGCCAGCCCTACAACGACATGGGCAGCCCGCTGACGGTTTGCCTGGGCAAGGATATCGGCGGCTTGCCGCTGGTCGCCGACCTCGCCAAGACGCCGCATCTTTTGGTCGCCGGCACCACCGGCTCGGGCAAGTCGGTCGGCATCAACGCCATGATTCTGTCGATGCTGTACAAGGCGGAGCCGGAACAGGTCCGCCTCATCATGATCGACCCGAAGATGCTCGAACTGTCGATCTATGAAGGCATTCCGCACCTGCTGGCGCCGGTCGTCACCGACATGCGCCAGGCGGCCAACGCCCTCAACTGGTGCGTGGCCGAGATGGAGCGGCGCTTCAAGCTGATGTCGGCGCTCGGCGTGCGCAACCTCGCCAGCCTTAATAGCAAGATCAAGGAAGCTGGCAAGCGCGGCGAGCACATCGCCAACCCGCTGTCGCTGACGCCGGAAACGCCGGAGCCTTTGGCAACCATGCCGCTGATCGTCGTCATCATCGACGAACTGGCCGATTTGATGATGGTGGTCGGCAAGAAGGTCGAGGAGCTGATCGCCCGTCTGGCGCAAAAGGCCCGCGCCGCCGGTATCCATCTGGTGCTGGCGACGCAGCGCCCGTCGGTGGATGTCATCACCGGCCTGATCAAGGCCAATATCCCGACCCGCATCGCCTTCCAGGTTTCCTCCAAAATCGACTCGCGCACCATTCTCGACCAGATGGGCGCCGAGGCCCTGCTTGGCATGGGCGACATGCTCTATCTGGCGCCCGGCACCGGCTACCCGACGCGCGTGCATGGCGCTTTCGTTTCCGACGACGAGGTGCATCGCGTCGTCGAATATCTCAAGACGACCGGCGCGCCGGCCTACGTCGAGGACGTCCTGAACGGCGCCGGCGGCGACGATGATGGCGAAGCTGGCGGCGAAGACGACGGCGATGCCGAGAACGATCCGCTCTACGATCAGGCCGTCGACGTCGTGCTGAAAAACCGCCGCGCCTCGATTTCGCTGGTGCAGCGCCATTTGCGCATCGGCTACAACCGCTCGGCGCGGCTCATCGAGGCGATGGAGAAAGCCGGTCTGGTTTCGGCCATGGATGGCCGTGGCGGCCGCGAAGTGCTGGCGCGTAGCAGGGAAGCGGAATGAGAGCGCTACTGTGCCGCGCCGTGCTGGCGTTGCTGGTTTTTCTGCCGCTGGCCGCCGAGGCCGGCGCCATCGAGCGCCTGCACCGTTTCCTGGACGATACCAAGACGCTCAAGGCCGAATTCGCGCAAATCGTGCTTGCCAAGGGCGGGCGCCAGCAACAGTCCGCCGGCATCGTCAGCATCGCCCGGCCGGGCAAGCTGCGCTGGGAAATTCTCAAGCCCTATCCGCAACTCGTGGTTGGCGACGGCGAGAAAATCTGGATTTACGACAGCGAATTGCGCCAGGTGACGGTGCGCCCGGTCGGCGAGGCCATCGGCGGCTCGCCAGCGGCGCTGCTGGCCGGACGTGGCGATCTGGAGCGCAATTTCACCCTGCGCGAGGCCGGCGAGAGCGAGGGCCTCGTTTGGGTCGAAGCCACGCCGAAAGCCGGCGACAGCGGCTTCGAGCAGGTACGCATCGGCTTTGCCGGCAACGACCTGAAGGCCATGGAATTGCGCGACAGCTTCGGCCAGACGACCCTGATCCGCTTCTCGGCCCTGGAACGCAACCCGGCGCTGCCGCCGGCCACCTTCCGCTTCACGCCGCCGGCCGACGCCGACGTGATCGGCGAGTAGCCGAATAGCCACTCTGTTGCAAAATTCTCACCGCGCAGTAACAAATCCTATAGTCAAGGGAAAATCGGCCGATAATAGGCGTACTTGACGGAGGCATTTACCTTGACTGCTCCACTCGAACTCATCAAGGCCATTCGCAGTGGCCGTCTCAAAGCTGTGCGCGCCGCGCTCGATGCCGGCGCATCGGTCGAACTGGCGGACGGCCATGGCGATCCCGGCCTGCCGATGGGCATCGCCTGTTTCATGGGTTTCGTCGATATCGTGCGCGAACTGGCGGCGCGCGGCGCCAAGATCAACCTGCCCGACAACAGCCTGCCGACCTCGCCCCTGAGCATGGCCGTGCGCGGCCAGCGGACGGAAGTGGTGCGGGCGCTGCTCGAACTCGGCGCCAAGTTGCCGCCCGGCATGGTCACCGGCCTGGGCGAGCAGGAAGTGCTGATCGCCGAATGGCAAGCGGCCCGCAGCGCGGGCGAGTCGGATGACGAATTGATGCAGGCGGTCGAGGAAATCGACATGGTCGGCACCTTCGGCACCGATACCCAGGTGCTCGAATCGGACGTGCTGCGCGCCGCCCTGAAGCAACGCCGCAGCAAGTAGCGGCTCACTCCATCAGCGCCACCGACTTGACCTGCACATGTACCGGCAGGCCGGGGGCGATGCCCAGCCGGGCCGCCGAGCGCCGGGTGAGGCGGGCGATCAGGCGGCTTTCGCCGACCGCGACGCGAACCAGGAGGGTGCCGGGATGCTCGTCATCGCCAAGGCTGTCGACCCTGCCGGCGAGACAATTCTGAATGCTGCTCGGCCCCGGCTCGGCGACGGCCAGGCTGACATCGCGGGCAAGTACGCGCAGGCGGACGCGGCGTCCGGCGGGCAGGCCGCGGTCGCGGGTCCACAGGCTGCCGCCGGCGAAATCGGCGCGCGCCAGATGCCATTCGCTGTCGATGACGCCGACCGTGGCTTCGAGCACGACGCCGATATCCTCGCCGAGGCGGATGGGCAGGTCGATGCGGGCGAGGGTTTCGGCCAGCGGGCCGCTGGCGGCGACGCGGCCGTTATCGAGGGCGACGAGGTGATCGGCCAGGCGGGCCACCTCGTCCGGTGCGTGGCTGACGTAAAAGAGCGGGATTTCCAGCTCGTCATGCAGGCGGTCGAGATAGGGCAGGATTTCCCGCTTGCGCTGCAAGTCGAGCGCCGCCAGCGGTTCATCCATGAGCAGCACTTCCGGCCCGACGGCCAGCGCCCGGGCGATGCCGACGCGCTGGCGTTCGCCGCCGGACAGGGTGGCCGGCTGGCGCTCAAGCAGATGGCCGATGCCGAGCAATTCAATGGCCTGATCCAGCCCGCGCGCCTGGGCGGCGGGATTGCGCTTCATGCCGTAGCGCAGATTGCCGAGTACCGACAGGTGGGGAAACAGGCTGGCTTCCTGAAAGACATAGCCGAGTGGCCGGCGGTAGGCCGGCAGCCAGGTGGCGGCGTCCTGCCAGACCTGGCCCTTGAACAGCAGGCGGCCATGAACGGGGCGTTCCAACCCGGCGATGCAGCGCAGCAGCGTCGTCTTGCCCGAGCCGGAAGGGCCGAACAGGGCGGTGACGCCACGGTCCGGCAGGTTCAGGTCGACATCGAGGGTGAAACCGGGCCAGTCGAGTTTGAAGGCGGCGGCGATGTCCGGCATGTCAGAGGCTCTTTCCCGCCTTTGGCCGCCACAGATACATCGCCAGCAGCACGGCGAAGGAGGCGGCGAGCAGGACCGCCGACAAACGATGGGCGTCGGCATATTCCCCGGCATCGACATGACTGTAGATTTGCAGCGAGGCGACCCGGGTGACGCCGGGAATGTTGCCGCCGATCATCAGCACCACCCCGAATTCGCCGACGGTATGAGCAAAGCTGAGAATGCCGGCGGTGACGAAGCCGGGCCGGGCCAGCGGCACGGCGACCGAGAAAAAGGCATCGAGCGGCGAGGCGCGCAGCGTCGCGGCGACTTCCAGCGGCCGCTCGCCGATGGCCTCGAAAGCGTTTTGCAGCGGCTGGACCATGAAGGGCAGGGAATAAATCACCGAAGCGACGACCAGCCCCCAGAAGGTGAAAGGCAGCATGCCCAGACCCAGCGTCTGGGTCAGCCAGCCGATCGGGCCTTTCTCGCCGAGCGCCAGCAGCAGGTAGAAACCGAGTACCGAGGGCGGTAGCACTAGCGGCAAGGCGACGATGGCGCCCACCGGCGCCTTCCACCAGCTACGGCAGCGCGCCAACCACCAGGCCAGGGGCGTGCCGAGGAGAAACAGGATCAGGGTCGCCGTCGCCGCCAGGCGGACGGTTAGCCACAGAGCCTGCAAGTCGCTACCTGTCAGCATCGGGTCAGCATCGTCCGGGCGTTAGCGCAATGCGTAGCCGAAGGCGGTGATGATGGCCTGGGCGGGCGGCGATTTCAGGTAATCCATGAAGGTGCTGGCCGCCGCGTTGTCCTTGCCCTTGATCAGGAGCACCGCGTCCTGGCGGATCGGCGCGTGCAGATCGGCGGGCACGATCCAGCCCGAACCGCTGGTCAGTTTGCCATCCTTGAATACCTGCGAAAGCGCGACGAAGCCCAGTTCGGCATTGGCGGTGCTGACAAACTGGTAAGTTTGCGCGATGTTTTCGCCTTGGACGAATTTCGGCTGTACGGCGTCGAGCAGCTTGAGCCGGGTCAGCGTCTCGATGGCGGCGGCGCCGTAGGGCGCGGTTTTCGGGTTGGCGACGGCGAGATGCTTGAAATTGCCGCTTTTCAGAACCTCGCCCTGAGCGTCCACAACATCGGCCTTGGACGACCACAGAACCAGCGTGCCGATGGCGTAGGTGAAGCGGCTGCCGGCCACTGCCTGGCCCTCATTCTCCAGCTTGGCCGGAACCGCGTCGTCCGCCGCCAGCAAGATCTCGAACGGCGCGCCATTGACGATCTGGGCGTAGAACTTGCCGGTGGCGCCGAAGGCAAGCACGGCCTTGTGGCCAGTCTGGCCCTGGAATCCGGCGGCAATCTCCTGGGCCGGGGCCGTGAAATTGGCGGCGACGGCAACCTGCACTTCACCGGCATGGGCGGCGAGGGCGGCGAACAGAGATAACAGAAAGACAGATAGACGCTGCATGGCGATTCTCCCAGGATGAGTGACGAAGGCGATTATATTCCTATCAAGCAAGCGTTATATCACACCGTTTATATCGCCCTCGTCAACCGGGGTGTTCGGTGGCCTGATGGGGGGCTTGAAATTCCTGCCCATGCCGGACGCACAAAAAACAGCCACCCGAAGATGGCTGTGTCAGGTGCTCAAGCTGGATTAGAAGGAATGGCGCAAGCCGACCATGAAGCCGGTGTATTTTGCGCCGTCGCCCGCATTGACGCCGTTGTTGACCGGGTTGTTGTAGAAGTTGAAATTGCCGCCGTCATCGTTCTTCAGGCGCGAGTAGCGGGCGTGTACCATGGTGCGCTTGGAAAGCGAGTAGGTGTAGAGCAAAGACCAGATGGTGGCTTTGTCGTCGTAATCATTGCCGCCGGAAACTCGCCGCCGATGGGGTGGAGTGCCCCGGGATTTCCCTCAGGCGTGATTCCAGACCTTTACCGCCGAGAGCAGCAAAATGCCTGCCAGCAGGGGCAGCAAGATGCCTGTCGAAATGATGCCAAGCAACTGACTGCCGATGAAAGCGCCTGCGAGTGAGCCGATAACCATGAATACGACAAAGCGGCGTTCGGTGCGCATGACTGAAAAGCTTTGATCCCGGCTATAGCGGGAAAAGCCGACGATCATGGTTGGCAGGCTGACGGCGAGCGACAGACTGCCGGCAAGCCTGATGTCCGCGCCGAAGAGAAGAACGATGGTCGGAATGAGAAGTTCGCCGCCGGCAACCCCCATCAGCGACGCGACGACGCCAATGGCAAACCCCGCGCTCGCACCGGCAATTGCCAATGGCGCGCCGGAAAGCGAAACCGGGGAGGCGGACGCATCGTGACCAAAGAGCAGCACAAACGCGATTACAACCAGCAGGATGGACAGGACGCGATAGAGAAGGCGAGATTTCATCCGGGTTGCCCACCCGGCGCCAAACCATGCGCCGGCAAGGCTTCCCGTCAGGAGGGTGAGGATGATGTCGGTATTTTCCAGCAACCGCTGGAAGGGAACCGTCGATGCGCGGAATGGCAAGGCGGAAGCGACGACGGCAAGGCTCATGGCCTTGTTGAGAATGATGGCTGGCAGAGCGGAATAGCCAAAAACGCCGATCAGCAGGGGAAGCCGGAACTCCGCGCCGCCAAGGCCGATCAGTCCGCCGAGGATGCCGACGGCAGCGCCCGCGCTGGTGGCGAGCATGGGATTCTTGGGGTTCATTTCCTGCTTTTTCGTAAGGAGAAACGGGTTTCAATATGCTGGAAACCGCCCCGCCTTCCCTGCGGCGGGAAGTCCGCGGCGCGGCTGCCGATAATGGCTGGCCTGCGGCGAAACCGGGACGTGCGCCGCGTCACCGCGAAGCCGTCAGGCGCCGTCTCCTTGCCCTGTTCTGCCGGTTTCCCCTGCCGGGATGAAATCGCGCCGCAAGCCGAAAAGGCTGGAACGAATCTCTGGGCGTCAAGCCGAAACGCCAAGAATCACGCTCGATGCCTTGAATATGGCCGATACCGTTTTGCCGACGGCGAGGTCGAGATTTTGGGCGCTTTCCTTGGTGATGATGGCCGCGACCGAGCCGCCTTCCGGCAGGTCGATGACGACTTCCGTATTCACCGCCCCCGGCGCCAGCCGGGAAATCGCGCCCGTCAGGCAATTGCGCGCCGAGAAACGGCTCCCCTGGATATCGCTGGCGACAATGACCGACGACGATTTGACCAGGGCAAAAACTTCGCCGCCGACCGCCAGGCCGAGGCGTTGCGTGCTGTCCCGGGTAATGACGGCGACGATTTCCTGGCCGCCGACGATGCGCAATTCGATTTCGTCATTGACGACGCCTGACCGTATCGCGCTGACCGTTCCGTGAAACTGGTTGCGGGCGCTGCTTTTCATGTCCATTCTCCCAAGCAGTAAATAATCGTCGGCAAGTCCGTTGGCCTGCCGGCCCAGCGCCTCGACGAAACGTTGATGTTCGCGCTCGACGATCCGGAAATTGTTGACCAGCCGCTCCCCGCGCCCGGTGAGCTTGGCGCCTCCGCCTCCCTTGCCGCCGGTGAAGCGTTCGACGAGCGGCTCTCCGGCCAGATTGTTCATGGCATCGACGGCATCCCAGGCAGCCTTGTAGCTCATCTTCATGGCTTTGGCCGCGCGCGCGATCGAGCCGCATTCGGCGATCCTGAGCAAGAGGGTCATGCGCCCATGGCCGCCCAGATTTTCTTCGCCGACCTTCATCCAGAGCATGGCGCGCAATGCTATCCGGGGCGCGATGAGTTCCATATATCCGCCTGTTTTCATGGAAAAATATACGCTAGCACAAAAGCAGCGGGTTGCTCCAGGCCCTTCACATCCGCCCTCCTGGCTCAGGGCAATCGCATGAATGCCCTTGTCGTGGCCGACAACCCCTCCCCGACCCTCCCCCAACCCCTCTCCGCGAGCGGAGAGGGGCAGGGGGTGAGGTGGAAGCAAGGGAGGGAGAAAACCGGCGCGCGCTGCAAGCTTGGCCCCCTCCCTTGCGGGCGCAGCCCGGAGGGGTCGGGGAGGGGTTGTTTTTATTGGCATCGCATTCATGCGATTGCCCTGCCGTCGCATCTCCCCAGCTTGAAGCTCTCGCCCTCACTGCCGATAATGACAAATTTTCCCCTTGCCGGATTACCGCGAAAACCGCCATGCACCGCCTCCTTGCCCTGTTCTGCCTGTTTCCCCTGCCGGCCTTGGCCGCCAATTCGCCCGTACTCCTTGGAATTCCCGTCGATTTCATCCTTTTCGCGCTGACCCTGCTGGGCGTCGCGCTGCTGCATCGGCACGCGCTGGCCGTGGCGCTGTCCGGTCTGGCGGCGATCAGCCTGTACAAGATCCTGCTCACCGGCTTCCCGGGCGGCCCCGGCATTGGCGGGTTCATCGGTCATCTCGGCCATGAATGGGTGACGATCGCCAATCTGTTCTGCCTGCTCACCGGCTTCTCGCTGCTCGCCCGGCATTTCGGGCAAAGCCGCGTGCCGGCAGCCCTGCCGCGCTTTCTGCCGGACGGCTGGCAAGGCGGTTTCGTCATGCTGCTCATGGTTTTCGTGCTGTCCGCCTTTCTCGACAACATTGCCGCTGCCATGATCGGCGGCGCGATGGCCTGGCAGTTGTTTCGCGGCAAGGTGCATGTCGGCTTTCTCGCCGCCATCGTCGCCGCCTCGAATGCCGGCGGTGCCGGCTCGGTGATCGGCGACACGACCACGACCATGATGTGGATCAGTGGCATCAGCCCGCTCAAGGTTTTTCCCGCCTACCTCGCTGCCGGCGTGGCCTTTCTCATCGTCGGTTACTTCGGCGCCCGGCAGCAGCATGCCCATGCGCCGCTCGTCAGGGAGGCGGATGCCGATGTCCGCATCGACTGGGCGCGCATTTTCATCGTCGCCACTATATTGGTCTTTGCCGTCGTCACCAATGTCACCGTCAATATCCATTTTCCGGAACGGGCCGAGCATTTTCCCTTTATCGGCGTCGCCGTCTGGGTGGCCATCGCCCTCACCATCCCGGTGCGCCGCCACGATTGGGAGGCGCTGCCGGCAGCGGTCAAGGGGTCGATCTTCCTTTTGTCGCTGGTGTTGTGCGCCTCGATGATGCCGGTCGAGCAACTGCCCAAACCTTCCTGGGAATCGGCGCTGACCCTGGGTTTTGTCTCGGCGGTGTTCGACAACATCCCGCTGACCGCGCTGGCGCTGCGTCAGGGCGGCTACGACTGGGGCTTGCTTGCCTATGCCGTCGGCTTCGGCGGCTCGATGCTGTGGTTCGGCTCCACGGCTGGCGTTGCGCTGGCGAGCATGTTCCCCGAAGCCCGGTCGACGGCGCGCTGGCTGCGCCACGGCTGGCATGTGGCGCTCGCCTACGTCGCCGGTTTCGCGGTGATGCTGGCCGTGCTCGGCTGGCAGCCGCCGCTTTCTATTGCGACGCTGATCGTGGCGCCGGCAAACTGAGGGCGGTTCCCAATGCTGTTCACTTAGATGAATTAGGTGTAATCTACGCCTGTTGTCGGAACGTTCGGGGAGACGAAGATGGCAGGCAAGGCACAGGCATTGGGTGGGCAGATTCGCGTGGCGGACTATCT
>WREP01000007.1 GCA_009779265.1 Betaproteobacteria bacterium | reverse complement strand
CCCGTGAAACGGGAAATCCCCAAATTTCTTGATCAACAGCCCAAAAACCTGTGCCTTGACACATTTTCCAGGGTTTTTATGACAAGGCTTGCCAAGATGGACGGTTGTTCAGAGAGTCCCTAACGTCTGTACGATGCCGTGCTGGTAGCGGCAAATCCATCTGGAGATAATGAATAATGAGAAGGCATATTGTATTTGCTGTAATACTGGTTGTTAGCGGCGTAACTTTTTTCGTTAGCGGAGTGTGGGCAGGTAGGAAACTGGCTATTGGCTGGTTTGCTGATGAGTCTCAAATAGCTTTTGCACAAGTAGAGCTTGGGCATTACACGGTCTATAGAGATATTGCGCTTGATATTATTGCTGGTAGAACTAAGAGGGCAAAGTGTAATGCTGATTTGCTTGCAAGCTCTATGTTTGATAGCCTTAAAGACTGCATGCTAGAAGAGGTTTGCAAGGCTAGACTCCAGCAATCCATTGTGCGGAGTGCGCCTGAAGTATTAGGTGAGATTCCCGTCCCTTTCGATTATATTCCCATGGTAGATGGTCGAGGAAATTGTAAATAGTCTGGCTGTTGCTGCCGTAGAGGGAATCGCTGGAGCGTAATCAGGGCCGTAGGATGGGTAGAGCGCCAGCGAAACCCATCGTTACAAGGCGTTGCAAAAATTAAACCGGGGTCTGACCCCTATTTTCTATTTTCTCTGTTTTCACTCATGGCCCGCATAACAATCAATTATTATTGCAAGAATCTCTCTGTATTACCCCGGCCATCTCCTCTAACATTTCCTTGATAAAAAAATACCAGCACAAAACCCAGATAGCAAAGACCCCAAATAAAACCCCAGCCAATGTGCTACTAGCGATAGAACCGAAAAAAGCGCCCGAAAATAAGATATGAATGTTGACAAAAATTACCAACTTGCATCCCCCCTTGGAGCCAACAGCTCCATGACCATGCCAGTAGGCATTTCTATACCAAAAACCAGCTTGTCTGATTGCGTAATTGCAATCTGAAATTTTCATTATTGAGAATTTTCGTTCAACATCAGAGTTTTCATTGATCGATAAATTTTCACAACCCGGAAAAGAATAATAAAAAAGGGGGATTCCCATAACAAAATAGGAGCGAACCCAATAATATTGAAGGGCAATTTCCGCCAATGAAAATGCAATGGCTAAAACAAATAAATGGAACGCTATTCCTGGCAATTGCATGGGATTGGGCGCTGCCACATGAAGAAACCTCAGGGATAGACCACAATTAATAGCGCGGGAAAGGTGAGGCGGCGGGGAATTCAGGCCGAGTCGACGAGGCGGCTGCCGCTGGTTGCCGTGGTCTGGCCGTTGCTGCCGTAGAGGGAGTCGCCGGCGCGGCGGGCGTCGAGAACGTGCAGTGCGTCGCCGGTCTGTTGCAGGTGCAGGGCGACCAGGCCGGCGTTGAGGTTGTGCAGTTCCTTGGCTTCCCCGGCCAGTTCGAGCAGGGTTTGCCAGTCGCGGGCGACCTGCTGCTGCGTTGGGTTGGCGGCGAGCCATTGGCTCATGGCGCTGCGGATTTTTTCCGCGCCGTCGATAGCGAGCGCGTCGCGGCGTTCGTTTTCGAGGGCGTTCAGTTGTTCGACCAAGGCCACCTTGGCCGCGCCGATGTCGGCCAGGGGTTCCGGGTCGGCGCGGCGCAAGGTTTCCTGCTCGTCCTTGAGCAATTCGACGAAGCGGGCGAGGAGCGCGATTTCGCGCGCGGTCAGGGCGCCGATGTCGGCCATCAGGCTTCGCGGCGGCTGGCGCTGACCAGATCGCGGGCGGATTCGATGAGGCGGTCGGCGATGGCTTCCGGGTTGATCTTGAAGCGGCCCTCGCTGATGGCTTGCTTGATTTCGGCAATGCGCGCGGCGTTGACCGGCGGCGCTTCGCCGCCGCGCAGGCTGCCGGCCAGCGGGCTGAGCTGGACCGCCTCTTTCGCGCCGGCTGCCGGCGCCGTCTGGGCTGCCGGCGCCTTGGGGGCGATGGCGGCGGCCGCGGGTTTGTATGAACTGTCGATCTTCATGATGATGATTTTCCGATGCTTTATGTCCTGTCTCGTTTAACGGCGGGAATGGCGGGAACTTTAGCTTAAAACCCCACTTCGACGGTGCCGTCGGCCTTGGCGATGCCGCTGATTGTCTGGTTGCTGGAGCTTATGCGCACCTGCACGACCTGACCTTCGCTGGCGTTGTTGAGCGCCCGGCCCTCGCCGCTGACGGCGAAGCCTGCGCCACGGGAGATGACGCGGACGCTCTGGCTCTGACGGATGACCAGCGGCGCCAGCAGTTGATCATTGCGCAGCGGCTGGCCGGCACCCAGCGCATTGCGCAGGGTTTTGCCGACGGCCTCGGCGGCCGAGCCGACGACGCCGCTGGGCAGCGTGGCCAGATCGCCGGAGAGCTCGCTGATGTCGCCTTCCTGGAGAACCTGGCCGGCGCCGAGCGGGCGGGCGGTGACGACATAATTGCCGGTCACGGCAATTTGTACCGGCACCAGCACGCTCCAGATATTTGGCCCGAGGCAGCGGACGCCGATATAGGCTTGCCCGCTCAGGCGCGTGCCGGGCGGGGTGTAGGCTTCATGCGCCGAGCAGGGCGGCAGGCGCTCGACATCGAGCCGGCCCATGGTGATCTTGACCTGGCCCGGCATGCCCTTGGTTTGCAGCCGGACATAGCGTTCGGCGGTGTCGATGACCGTATCGACCTCGGCAGCGATGGTCAGAGCGGGCAGCAGGAGGCAGAGAAAAAAGAGGCGGCGCAGCATTCCGCCATTGTGCCTGATCGGGCGCGGTGGGGGAAAGGGACAGTGGACGGCAACCCCTCCCTGCCCCTCCCCTTCGCCTGGAGGCTGTCGCGAAAGCTTGACGCTCCCCTCCCCCCGCGCGTGGGAGGGGCCGGGGGAGAGGGGGAGGCGGCAAGTGAGACGGCGGCTGGTTCGTCCATCGCGCTGGCATACGCCGCTTCACGGGCAGGAGTGACGGGGAATGCACCTTTCTTCGGTGAACCTCCCCCTCTCCCCAACCCCTCCCCCGCGAGGGGGGAGGGGCTTCAAGGGCGCGGATTGAGCCTTTCGCGACAACCTCCAAGGGAGGGAGAAAAGCGTGGCGGGAGCGACATGAAATGGCACATGGCACGAAGGATGCTTTCGTTCGGGTGGATCAACGGGAACATCACGCCATGAATGCCATTGCCAAGAATGTCGAGGTTTACAGCCAGGCCCTGAATTTGCGCACGCAGCGCCATCAGGTGCTGGCTTCGAACATCGCCAATGCCGACACGCCGCACTACAAGGCGCGCGATTTCGATTTCGCCACCGCCATGAAGAATGCTCTCGGCGGTCGGCTGGACGCTGGCGGCATCGAAATGGCCCGGACGGCGCCGGCACATCTTGCCGGCAACGGCAACGGCGGGCCGGCGCAATTATTGTTCCGTCAGGATGTCCAGTCGGCGGTCGATGGCAATACCGTGGATATGGATGTGGAGCGGGCGCAGATTGCCGAGAACGCCATGCAGTACCAGATTTTGACGCAACTGATCGGCGACAAGTTCAAGGGCCTGCGCAACGCGATTGCGCCGACCAACGGTTAAGGAGAGGTGGCATGAGTCTATTTACCGTCTTTAAGGTTTCGTCGAGCGCCATGACGGCGCAGTCGATGCGCCTCAATGCCGTGGCTTCCAATCTGGCCAACGCCGACAGCATCGTTTCCGCCAACGGCCAGCCTTACCACGCCAAGCAGGTGGTGTTCGAGGCGACGCCGATGGCCAACGACGACTTGTCCAAGGGCGTGCGCGTGCGTCAGGTGGTCGACAGCGCGGCCCCGCCGCGCATGGTGTACGACCCGAAGAATCCGGCCGCCGACGACAAGGGCTATGTCGCCTTTGCCAATGTCGACGTGGTCGAGGAAATGACCAACATGATTTCCGCCTCGCGTTCCTACCAGACCAACGTCGAGGTGATGAACACCGCCAAGGCGATGCTGTTGCGCACCTTGCAGATCGCCCAGAACTGAGCTGACAGGAGATAGACATGGCTACCATCGACACCAGCAACGCCGCCGCCAATGCGGCCGATCTGCTCACCAAGGCCGGCGGCAGAACCAACACGCCATCGGGATCGACGGCGGCGGAGGTGGAAACCCGCTTCCTGACGCTCCTGATGGCGCAGATGCGCAACCAGGACCCTTTGAATCCGCTCGACAATGCCCAGGTCACCACGCAGATGGCGCAGTTGAGCACGGTGACCGGCATCGAGCACTTGAACGCCTCGCTCGGCCAACTGTTGACCGGCTACAACGAGGCGCTGGCGATGCAGTCGGCCAACCTGATCGGCAAAAATGTGATGATTGCCGGCAACGGTTTGCCGATGGTCGATGGTCAGTCGGTCGGCGGCGTTTGGCTGGCCGGTCCGGCCGACAGTGTGCAACTGACGATCAGGGACGCCAGCGGCAAGGTCGTCCAGGTCGAAGATCTCGGCAGGCGCGACGCTGGCGGCAACTTCTATTTCGTCTGGGATGGCACGGATGCCGAAGACAATCTGCTGCCCAACGGCCAATACAGCTTCAGCATTGCCGCCAGCTACGGCGGCCAGAAGGTCGACGGCGCCCCCATGCAGATTGGCATGGTTTCTGCTGTGACCCGGGGTAAGGATGGATTCCTCCTGGAACTGGGTTCGCTCGGTACGGTGGCCTTCCAGGATGTTCAGCAAATTCTCTGAATGAGGTAAGAAAATGGCATTCCAACAAGCACTGAGCGGCCTCAACGTCTCTTCCAAGGCCATCGACGCCACCAGCCACAACATCGCCAACTCCAGCACGGTCGGCTACAAGGCCGGGGTCGCCCACTTCGCCGACGTCTATGCCGCGGCGCTGAACGGCACCGGCGCCAACCAGATCGGCATTGGCGCCAATCTGATGGCGATCCAGCAGCAATTTACCCAGGGCAATATCTCCACCACCAATAATCCGCTGGACATCGCCATCAACGGCGGCGGCTTTTTCCGCATGGACAACAACGGCGCCGTCACCTATACCCGCAACGGCCAGTTCCATCTCGACAAGAGCGGCTACATCGTCAACGACCAAGGCTGCGTGCTGACCGGCTACAGCATCATCAATGGCATGGTTACCCGCAGCATCGTCCCCTTGCAGGTTTCCGCCGCCTATCTGACGCCGCAGGCGACGGGCATGAATTCCAGCGCCTCCTTCAACGGCATCAAGGCCAATCTCAACCTCGACTCGCGCTTTACCCCGCCCGCCTCGCCTTGGGTCGATGGCGGCGCGCCCGGCGACCTCAACAGCTTCACGCCAGATCCGACGACCTACAATTATTCGACGGGTCTGACGATCTTCGACACGCTGGGCAATCCGCACGTCTTCAGCTTTTATTTCGTCAAGACTGGCGGCGTTGGCGAATGGGATGTCTATGCCACCGTCGACGGCACCACCAACCAGAACATCAATGGCGGCGGCGGCCCGGTCGGCACCTTGACCTTCGACACCAATGGCCGCCTCGTCAGCGGCAGCCCGATGACCGTGGCGATCAACATGGACGACGTCATGACCAGCCAGGGGCTGGTGAATGGGGCGCTCGGCTTGCAGAGCTTCCCGATCGACTTCGGCGGCAGCACCCAGTACGGCAACGCGGTCGGCACCAACAGCCTGGAACAGGACGGTTACGCGGCCGGCGTTTTCGTCAGCCTCTCGGTCACCGAGGATGGCATCGTCAAGGGCAACTACAGCAACGGCAAGAGCCTCGATCAGGGTCAGGTGGTGCTGACCACCTTCGCCAACCCGAACGGCTTGCGCTCGATCGGCAACAACCAGTGGATCGAGACCAGCGACTCCGGCCCGGCGCTGACCGATTCGCCGCTCACTTCCGGACGCGGCCTGCTGCATGCCTTCTCGGTCGAGGAATCGAACGTCGACCTGACCGCCGAGCTGGTCAATCTCATCACCTTCCAGCGCAACTATCAGGCCAATGCCCAGTCGATCAAGACCCAGGATCAGGTCATGCAGACCCTGGTCAATCTGCGCTGATCCGACGGCCTGAGCGACGATCATGGATCGCCTGATCTACACCGCGATGACCGGCGCCAAGCATGTGTTCATGCAGCAGGCCGGCACCGCCAACAATTTGGCCAACGCCACCACCGTCGGCTTCAAGGCGCAGGAACACCGCTTCCGCGCTGTGCCGGTGGTCGGCGAGGGCATGCCGACGCGCGCCTTCACCGTCGATGCCTCGGTCACCGACGTATTCGACCAAGGGCCGCTGATGTTCACCGGCAACAGTCTCGATGTCGCGGTGCAGGGCAAGGGCTGGATTGCCCTGCAAATGCCCGACGGCAGCGAAGCCTACAGCCGCGCCGGCGGCTTGCAAGTGGATGTCGATGGCCTGTTGCGCACCAAGGCCGGCCATACCGTGGCCGGCGACGGCGGCGCCATCAGCATCCCGCCGGACAACAACATCTCCATCGGCTTCGACGGCACGGTATCGGTGATTCAGACTTTCGGCGAGCAGAACGCCACCAACGTGCTCGGCCGCATCAAGCTCGTCAATCCGCCGGAAGAAGATCTGGTGCGCGGCGGCGATGGCCTCTTCCGCCTGCGTAGCGGCCAGCCGGCGCCGGTCGACGAAAATGTCACGCTCGCCCCTGGCACGCTGGAAGGCAGCAATGTCAATGTCACCGACGCGATGGTGAATCTCATCAGCCTGTCGCGCCAGTTCGAAATGCAGATCAAGCTGTTGCAGACCGCCGATACCAATGCCCAGCGCGCCGACCAGTTGCTGTCGCTGAATGCCTGAGAGGACTTGAATCATGATCCGTTCCCTGTGGATTGCCCGCACCGGCCTCGACGCCCAGCAGACCCAACTCGACGTCATCGCCAACAACCTGGCCAACGTCAGCACCAATGGCTTCAAGCGGGGACGCGCGGTATTCGAGGATTTGCTCTACCAGACCCTGCGCCAGCCCGGCTCGCAGACCTCGCAACAAAACCAGGTGCCGACCGGCCTGCAACTCGGCACCGGCGCCAAGCCGGTCGCCGTCGCCCGGCTATTCACCCAGGGCAACATCCAGAAAACCGACAACCCGCTCGATGTCGCCATCCAGGGCCACGGCTTCTTCCAGATCCTGCTGCCCGACGGCACCACCGCCTATACGCGCGACGGTTCCTTCCAGAAAGACGACCAGGGCCAGATCGTCACCCCCGACGGCTATCCGCTGCAACCCAATATCACCATTCCCGCCGATGCCATTGCCGTTTCCGTCGGCCTCGACGGCACCGTCTCGATCACCCAGGCCGGCGTTACCGGCTCCGTCGAAATCGGCAGCATCCAGGTGGCCACCTTCATCAACCCGGCGGGCCTGCTCGGCATCGGCCAGAACCTCTTCCTCGAAACCTCGTCGAGTGGCGCGCCGACGCCCAACACGCCGGGCAGTAACGGCGCCGGCCAGGTCGAGCAGTTCTATGTCGAAACCTCCAACGTCAATGTGGCCGAGGAACTGGTGACCATGATCCAGACCCAGCGCGCCTACGAACTCAACTCCAAGGTCGTGTCGACATCCGACGCCATGCTCGGCCGCCTGACGCAACTGTGAGGTGATGCCATGAAACGGTTTGCCCTTGTCATCGCCGGCCTGCTGCTGGCCGCCGGCTGCACGACGGTGCCGCCGACCAATGTTCATCAGCCGATGACCGTGCGCCCGCCGCTGCGCAACGAAGTGCAAGCCGCCAACGGCGCCATCTGGCAGCCCGGCCAGAGCCGGCCGCTGTTCGAGGATCGTCGGGCGCGCTACGTCGGCGACACGATCAGCATCAGGATTGTCGAAAACACCAACGCCACCGCCTCGTCCAACAGCAAGGTGAACAAAACCGGCAGCGTCAATGCCTCGGTCAACTCGATGTCCGGCCTGCCCGGCAAGGGGCTGCTCGGCATGGGACTGGACGCCGGCAGCAGCAACACCTTCAGCGGCGGCGGTCAGGCGGCCAACAACAACGTCTTTACCGGCAACATCTCGGTCACCGTCATCGACGTCCTGCCCAACGGCAATCTCCTGGTCTCCGGCGAGAAGCAGGTAGCCATCGGCCAGGGGCAGGAATATGTCCGCGTCTCCGGCGTCGTCAATCCCAGCTTCATCGACAGCAACAACTCCGTCCCGTCGTCGTCGGTGGCCGACGCCCGCATCGAGTACAAATCCTCTGGCCAGGCCAGCGAAAGCACGGCCATGGCCTGGCTGGCGCGCTTCTTCCTGAACGTCTTGCCGTTCTGAGCGGTTTTGATTCAAGACCGAACGCCGCCTGCGGTGAATCGGGCCATGTTGGCCTTGATCTCATGGAATTGCTAAACTTGTACAACTAAAAGCACATATGAGGCGTCCATGCAAACCATTCATTTCTCGGATGCGCGCAGCAACCTGAAGAGCGTGATCGACCGGGTGGTCGACGATGCCGACGTGACCCTCATCACGCGCCGCGATGCGCCGAATGCGGTGGTCATGTCGCAGGCGTATTACGACAGCTTGATGGAAACCGTTTATTTGCTGCGTTCACCGGCCAATGCCTTGCATCTTGAACGCTCGATCGCGCAATTGCGCAGCGGCAAGGCAAAGGAATGCCAACTCGCCGAGAGCGGGGAATGAGCGTGCGTCGGGTGCTGTTTACGCCCGACGCCTGGGAGGATTACGTCTACTGGCAGAGCCAGGATCGCAAAACCCTCAAACGTATCAACCAACTCATCCGCGAAGCCCAGCGCACACCGTTCGCGGGCATCGGCAAACCCGAGCTGCTCAAGGCAAATCTCGCGGGCTTCTGGTCCCGGCGCATCAATGACACCCATCGCCTGGTGTACGAGGCGGACGATGCACAGATCGCCATCATTTCCTGCCGCTACCACTATCAGGCTTGAGCGGGCGTAGGCTGGTCCCGCGTAGCGGGATGCGGCAAAGCCGCACAAACCCGGCATTGTAAGTAAGCGGCGTTGCCGGGATTGCGCTGCGCTTCATTCCAGCCTACGGCCCTGGCACGCTTCTTTCTTATGTCTTGCCATCCTAGGGAAACATCGGCGGAGGCGTGGCATGAACGAGAAAAGCGGCAAATGGTACCGGCAGGCGGCAATGCTCGCCGCCTTGCTGCTGCCGTTATGGGGCCAGCCGGTTTGGGCGGAGCGCATCAAGGATCTGGCTTCGGTGCAGGGGGTGCGGCATAACCAGTTGATCGGCTACGGCCTGGTGGTCGGCCTCGACAATACCGGCGACCAGACGACGCAAACGCCCTTTACCACACAGGCAATCGGCAACATGCTGTCGCAGATGGGGGTCAATCTGAGTGCCGATCAGCAGCAGAAGCTGCAATTGAAAAATGTCGCGGCGGTGATGCTGACCGCGTCGCTGCCGCCTTTCGCTCGCCCCGGCCAGGCAATCGACGTGACGGTTTCGTCGATGGGCAACGCCAAGAGCCTGCGCGGCGGCACGGTTTTGATGACGCAGTTGAAGGGCGCCGACGGTCAGGTTTACGCGGTGGCCCAGGGCAATGTACTGGTCGGCGGCGTTGGCGCTTCTTCCGGCAATTCGCGGGTGACGGTCAATCATCTGGCGGCGGGCCGCATTCCCGGCGGCGCGACGGTTGAGCGGGCGGTGGCGACGCCGGTGGGGCAGGGCAATCTGGTTTATTACGAACTGGATGAAACCGATTTCGGCAACGCTCAGGCGGTGGTCGAGGCGATCAACAAGGGCATGGGCGAGGGCACGGCGCAGGCGCTCGATGGCCGCCGCGTGGCCGTGCGCGTGCCGGACGACCAGGGGGCGCGGGTGGCTTTTCTCGGCCGCGTCGATAATCTGGAAATCCGCCGCATGGCCGGCGCCGCCAAGGTGGTTATCAATCCGCGCACCGGCTCGGTGGTGATGAATCAGCGCGTTACCATCGAAGCCTGCACCGTCGCCCACGGCAATCTCTCGGTGGTGGTCGAGGGGGCGCAGCCGATGTTTGCCATGCCTGCCGATATCCAGGTCAAGCAGGAGGGCAACAGTCTGATTACCGTCAAGGCCGGCGCTAATCTCGCCGATGTGGTCAAGGCGCTGAATGCGCTCGGGGCCAATCCGCTCGATCTGCTGGCCATTCTCCAGGCGATGAAATCGGCCGGCGCGCTGCGCGCCGACCTGGAAGTGATCTGATTATGGCGATCAAGATTCAGGATGCGCCCAATCGGGCGGCTTTCGATCCGCAGTCGGCGCAGGATGTGCGCACCCGCTTCGCGCGCGATCCGCAGGCGGGGCTGAAGGCGGCGGCGCAGCAATTCGAGCAGATGTTCCTGCAAATGGTGATGAAGAGTATGCGCGATACCGTGCCGCAGGACGGCCTCTTGAACAGCGACCAGACACGTTTCTACACGGCCCTGCTCGACCAGCAGATGGCGCAGAATCTGGCGACCAGCGGCCAGGGCGTCGGCTTTGCCCGGCTGATCGAGGAACAGCTTGGACGCACCGTGGTCAATGGCAAGGAACTGGCGGCGCCGGGCGAAGAGGCGGCAAAGGCTGCCGGCAACGCGCTGCCGCTCGCCGCTTCCGATACGCGGCATTTGCGCCATACGCCGGTGCTCGGCAGCTTGCCGACCTCGGCGGCTTATGCGGCACAGGCGACGACATTGGCCAATGACGGCGAGGCGCCGACGACGGCCCGCGATTTCGCCAGCCGGGTCTGGCCGCACGCGGTCGAAGCCTCGCGCTCGACCGGCATTCCGCCGCAATTCCTGATCGCCCATTCGGCGCTGGAAAGCGGCTGGGGGCGCAGCGAAATTCGCCATGCCGACGGCTCACCCAGCCATAACCTGTTCGGCATCAAGGCTGGCGCGAGTTGGAACGGCCCGACCGTCGAGGCCACCACCACCGAGTATGTCGATGGCGAGCCGCGCCAGATGGTCGAACGCTTCCGCGCCTATGGCTCCTACGCCGAGAGTTTTCGCGATTACGCCGGGCTGCTGCGCGACAACGCGCGCTACAGCAGCGTCATCGGCGCACAGAATGGCACGGAGTTTGCAAGACGTCTGCAACAGGCAGGGTATGCCACCGATCCGATGTATGCCGACAAGCTGGCGCGCATCATCAACGGCCCGACCCTGCGTCAGGCGTTGATTGGTTAGGCGCTGGCAAGGCTAAATTTTACGGCCGACCGGTCGTTAACCTCTTAGAGGTGAATGATGAGTTCAGGATTTTTCAGTATCGGCGTCACCGGCATGAATGCCGCCCAGCTCAATTTGCTGGCGACGCAACACAACGTGGTCAATGCCACCACGCCCGGCTATACCCGTCAGCGCGCGATGCAGGCGACCAACATCCCGGTCATGACCGGCGCCGGTGCGCTCGGCATGGGCGTCCATGTCCAGACCATTTCGCGCATGTACGACAGCTACCTGACGCAGCAGGTGAATACGGCGCAAACCCGGGTCAGCCAGCTCGATGCCTTCTACAGCCAGATCGCGCAGATCGACAATATGCTGGCCGATCCCAGCGCCGGCATGTCGCCGGCCTTGCAGGGTTTCTTCTCCGGCGTCCAGCATGTGGCTTCCGACCCCTCGCTGATATCGTCGCGGCAGGCCATGATTTCCTCGGCGCAGACGCTGATCGAGCGCTTTCAGGCCCTGGACAATCGGCTGTTTGAAATCAGGAACGAGGTCAACAGCCGCATTACCGATTCCGTTGCCGAAGTGAATAATTACTCCACGATGATCGCCGATATCAATCAGCGCATCATCCTTGCCGAGGCCGGTTCCGGGCATAGCGCCAACGACCTGCTCGACCAGCGCGACCGCCTGGTCGCCGAGTTGAACCAGATGATCCGGGTGACGACCACGACCAATTCGGATGGCAGCCTCAATGTCTTCATCGGCAGCGGCCAGCAACTGGTGATGGGCAATCTGGCCAATCAACTGGTGGCCATGCCGTCGGCGGGCGATTCCGCGAAAACCGTGGTCGGCCTGCGCTTGCCCAATGGCGGCACGCTGGAAATGCCGGAATCCCTCATCATCGGCGGCGAACTGGGCGGTCTGGTCGAATTCCGCACCAAGTCGCTCGATGCGATCGAGAATGAACTGGGGCGTCTGGCCGCCTCGCTGAGCCTTACCTTCAATGCCCAACTGGCGCTCGGTCAGGATCTGGAAGGGCGCATTGCCGGCGATAGCGGCTTTGTCGGCACGCTGTTCTCGATTACCACCGACACCCCGTTGACCGTGGCGACCAATATCCATAACACGGGCAGCGGCAGCCTGTCGGCCACTTTCTCGCCGCCGGTGGCGCCGCAGCCGCCCGATTTCAGCGGCAATTTCTACACCGAATTGCGGGCCAGCGATTATCAGGTCAACTTCGGCGCGGGCGGCGATTGGACCGTCACCCGCCTCAGCGACAATATCCAGGTCGCTGCCGGCAACGGCACCGGCCCCATCAGCTTCGACGGCATTGATCTCAATATCGCGGCGCTCGGCAACAACGGCGACCGTTTCGTGCTCAAGCCCTATGTCGATGCCGCCCAGAATATCGCCGTCGATGCGCGCATCGTCGCCGATCCCCGCCTGATCACCGCTGGCGGGCCGGTCGGCGTGACGCCCGGCGTCGCCAATAGCGGCTCCTTTGAAATTTCCCAGGGCGTGGTCGGCGTCGGCTACACCGCGCCTGCCGCGCCGGTGACCCTGCAAGTTACGGCCGCCAACCTGCAAGGCGTGCCCGGCACCTGGACGGCGGTTTATTCGGATGGCACCCAGGTCAGCGGCGCCGGCGATATCGCGCTGAACAGCGGCGCGGCCCGGCTCGTTGGCTTCGGTTACGACAACATGTATTTTACCGTCGCCGGCACGCCGCCGCCGGCCGGCGCCGACAGCTTTACCCTCGCCCGCAACATCGACGGCATCCAGGATTCGCGCAATGCCATCCTGCTCGGCAACCTGCAAACGCAGAAAACGATGGACGGCGGCACGGCAACCTATCAGGCGGCCTACGGCAAGCTGGTCGCCGATGTCGGCATCCGCGCGCGCGAGGCCAATGTCCAGCTTTCCGCCCAGACGGTGATCCTGCAACAGGCGCAGGCGACGCGGGACGCCCTCTCCGGCGTCAATCTCGACGAGGAGGCGGCGAACCTGCTGCGCTACCAGCAGGCTTACCAGGCCTCGGCGAAAGTTCTCGAGATTGGCAGCAAGCTGTTCGACACCCTGCTGTCGCTCCGCTAAAAGGAATCACGATCATGCGCGTCAGTACTTCCCAGATCTTCAATTCCGGCACCATCGGCATACAGAACCTGCAATACGATCTGTACAAGGTGCAGCAGCAGATGTCGACCGGTCGCCGCGTTCTCACCCCGCAGGACGACCCGATCGCCGCCACGCAGGCGCTGATGGTGAGCCAGTCGAAGGAGGTCAATGCGCAGTACCGGAAAAATATCGGCGACGCCACGGGCAAGCTCAATTTGCTCGACTCCACCCTGAACAGCATCAACGATGAATTGCAAGCCATCTACGAGCGCGCCGTCGATGCCGGTAACGACACCTACAGCGCCGAACAGCGCGGCATGCTCGCCACGGAGTTGAAACAGCGCATGCTCAGCCTGATCAATCTGGGCAACACCCGGGACGGCATGGGCAATTACATTTTCTCCGGCTTCAAATCGGCGACCCAGCCCTTCGCGGTCGATGCCGGCGCCACGCCGCCCTACGACCTGAACAACACGCGCGTCACCTACAGCGGCGACGGCGGCGTCGAGGCGCTGCAAGTCAGCGGCTCGCGGGTTATGGCCACCTCGGCCAACGGCCTCGACGTGTTTATGCAGGTGCGCGACGCGCAAGGCAACGTCACCGGGCGCAGCATGTTCGACAATTTACAGAATCTGATCGACATTCTCGATCCGGCCAGCGGCGTCCCCTTCGATCAGGCCGCCTACGGTCAGGCGCTGGACGATTCGCTGTCCTCCATCGCCCATGCGTCGTCCATCCGCGCCTCGGTCGGCGCCCGCCTCCAGTCGCTGGAAAGCATGGCGACCGCCACCGAGAATAATGCCTACCTGTACGAGATACGCCTCTCCGAACTCCAGGATCTCGATTACACCGAAGCCATCTCCCGACTGGCGCGCCTGCAACTGCAACTGGAGGCGGCGCAACTGTCATTCAAACAGACCAGCCAGTTGAGTCTGTTCAACATCCTATGAGAGGGCTGGCGGCAAGCCTTCTGCTTGGCGGCGCGCTGATGCTGGGAGCCTGCGGCTCGCCCGGCTCCAACACATCGCCGTTACTGCCCGACAAGAAACTCCAGTTAACCGGGGCAACCAGTATCAAGCTCTCCTCCCTGGCCGCCGCCGCGGCAGTTGCCGCCGTTATTTATGTCGTATACGACCCGCTGGCGCCGAACTGGGAAATTGAAGAAAGCCGTCTGGGCGAAAATGTCTATCGCCTGTCGATGAAAATGAAACGCTTCCACACCGGCGGCGCCGGTGAGTCGATGCAGGTGCTCAAGCGGCGGGCCAGCCAGTTGCAGATGGAAAACGGTTACCACGATTACCAGATCGTCGACTACAACGAAGGCATCGACTCGCAAACCCTCGGCGCCCGGCGCGTCGCCGAAGGCTTGATCCGCCTCGTGCGGCATGACCACGCCGATTCTTTCCTGCAGGATTGAGTTCAACGCCGCGTAGCGGCGATAAAATTCCCCAGCTTGGCATCCATGAGTTGAGCGCTCAAATGGATCGGCTTGCATTGTTGGCAGTGAAAACATCTTTTCCATGGAGAAAAATGATGATTGTCACCAAGACGCAGGGGAAATTCCTGCATGGCGTGATCGACCAGTGGGTAGCAGAGCAAACCATTCCGCCGGAAACTGCCGAGCATCTGCGGCAAAGTTTTTCCATCCGCCCCTTCGACTGGAAAAAACTGGCCAAGTATTGTTTCTGGATTTCCCTCATCAGCCTGATCATCGCGATAGGCAGCGTCCTCGCCGACAGGGTGCTGTTTGCCTTGCTGAAAAAATTTCTCGATATGTCGGATGCCATGCGCAGCCTGGCCCTGGCGGCCTGGGCGGCGCTTGTGTTTTATCTTGGCCTGGCCCGGCGGCGAAAGAAACCCAACCGGGTTTTCAGCACTGAAGCCATCTTCTTTATCGGGGTACTGTTCTGCGCCGGTTCCATCGTTTCCCTGGGCCAGGCCATCGACACCGGCAGCGGCCATTTTTCCCTGCTCTTTTTGTTGGCGACGGTCGTTTATGGCCTGTTGGCGGTGGCCCTTTCGTCCAAACTGATCTGGGTATTTTCCATTCTTTCGCTCGGCTCCTGGTTCGGGGCGGAAACCGGCTATGCCTCCGGTTGGGGCGCTTATTATCTGGGCATGAATTTTCCCCTGCGCTTCGTCCTATTCGGGGCCGTATTGACTGCCGCCAGCTTCGGTTTCAGCCATATCCGGCAACTGCAAGCCTTGCGCCAGCCGACCTATGTGCTGGGCCTGCTTTATCTTTTCATCGCCCTGTGGATTCTCTCCATTTTCGGCAATTACGGCGACAGTGAATGGTTTGACACCCGACAGATCGAACTTCTCCACTGGGGGCTGCTGTTCGCCCTGGTCGCCATCGCCGCCATTGTTTATGGCTTGAAGTACGACGATTACACCTCGCGCGCCTTCGGCATCACCTTCCTGTTCATCAACCTGTACACCAAGTATTTTGAATTTTTCTGGGATGCGACGCATAAGGCGGTTTTCTTCCTCATCCTTGCCGTGTCCTTCTGGCTGATCGGCAGCCATGCCGAGAAAATCTGGAATCTGGAATTCCGCAAGCGGGATTCGGCTGCGGATTGAGGGCCTTAGCGCACCACCGCAAAACCCAGCATGGCGCCGAGGGCGATTTCGAATACGGCCTGGAAGGGTTCGGCGAGGTAGCGCAGGCTGGTGGCCAGCGCGAAGAAGCCGCCCATCATGGTGATCGGGAAGCCGAGGGCGAAGATGTTGAGTTGCGGGGCGGTGCGCGTCAGCACGGCCAGAGCGAAGTTGGTGATCATCAGCGCCACAGTCACCGGCAGGGCCAGTAGCAGGCCGGAGGAGAAGATGTAGCCGCCCACTTGCGCCAGATTCATCCAGGAATTCGCCGCCAACGGCGTGGCGCTGACCGGGATGGCGACGAAGCTCTGCGCCAGGGTGGCGAAATAGAGGAGATGGCCGTTCATCGAGAGCAGCATGAGTAGCGCCAGGATGCTGAAAAAGTTGGCGAGCACTGGCGTCTGTGAGCCACGCAGCGGATCGTAGAAGGTGGCGAAGCCGAGGCCCATCTGGAAGCCCATGTATTCGCCAGCGAGATCGAAGGCGGAAAAGACGATGCGGGCGGCGAAGCCCATGCCAATGCCGATGAGCATTTGCTGCAACATGATCCACAGGCCGGCCAGCGTTGCCGGCGGCACCGCCGGCATGGGCGGCAGCGCCGGGGCGATGGCCAGCGTGATGCCTAGCCCGAGGACCAGCCGGGTGCGCTGCGGAATGGCCGCCGTGCTCCACAGCGGGGCGCTGGCGACGAAGGCGAGGATGCGAGCCAGCGGAAAGATGAAGGCGGCGATCCAGGCGTCGATCTGCGCCGAGGAGATCTCGATCACGCTAGCCGATTAATTGCGGAATGCTGCCGAGCAGGCGTTGGATGAAGTCGATCAGATATTGCAGGATCCACGGCCCGATCAGCAGGAGGATGACGAACATGGCGGTGAATTTGGGTACGAATTGCAGGGTCGCTTCGTTGATTTGCGTCGCCGCCTGGAAAATGCTGACAATCAGGCCGACGGCCAGAGCGGTGAGGAGGATAGGCGCGGCGACGGTAAGCACCGTCAGGATCGCCTGACGGCCGATTTCCATGACAATGGCCGGGGTCATGGCGTGAAACTCTGCATCAGCGAGCCGATCACCAGATGCCAGCCGTCGACCAGCACGAACAGCATGAGCTTGAAGGGCAGGGCGACCATGATCGGCGACATCATCATCATGCCCATCGACATCAATATGCTGGCCACCACCATGTCGATGACGAGGAAGGGGATGAACAGGATGAAGCCGATCTGGAAAGCGGTTTTCAATTCGCTGATGACGAAGGCCGGCACCAGCACGCGCAGCGGGATGTCGTCCGGCGTCTCGAAGCGGTCGGCCTTGACGATGCCGGCGAAGAGCGCCAGATCGGCCTCGCGCGTCTGCTTGAGCATGAAGCCGCGCAGCGGCACGACCGCCCGGTCGGCGGCCTCCATCACGTCGATGCGGCTTTCCGCAAGCGGCACATAGGCTTCGGTATAGATGCGGTCGAGCACCGGACTCATGACGAAGAAAGTGAGAAAGAGCGAAAGGCCGAGCACCACCTGATTGGGCGGCGAAGTCTGGGTGCCGAGCGCGTTGCGCAAGAGCGAGAGGACGATGACGATACGGGTGAAGCCGGACATCATCAGCATCATCGCCGGAATGAAGGTCAGCGCCGTCATCAGCACCAGCGTCTGGATGGTCAGCGAGTAAGTGGCGCCGCCGTTGGCGGTGGGCGTGCTGGTAATGGCCGGCAGACCGCTGGCCTGGGCCAGGGCGAGGCCGGTCGGCAGGAGCAGGGCGAGGAAGACGGGGAGGCGCTTGCTCATGGCGTTTTCCGCTCGCCGATGCGTTGCAGCCACTGGGCGAAGGAGGGCTGGCCGCCGGCCTCGGCGGCGGGCAACTCGCCTTTGGCGAGGCGGTGCAGGGTGCGGATTTGCCCGGGGACGATGCCGATCACCAGCCATTCCTCGCCGACTTCGAGCAACATGATGCGCTCGCGCGGCCCCAGCGCGACGCCGCCGATGACGCGCATGCCGCCCTGACCGAACCCCTTGCCGCCGCTGACCTTGCGCGCCAGCCAGGCGGCGCCGGCGAGAAGGCCGACGATGAGCGCCAGCGCCAGAGCGGCCTGGACATAAGTGCTGGCCGAAATGCCGGGCGCCGCTACCTCGGCGGCGAGGGCCGGGATGGGCAGGGTAAAAAACAGGGGGATGAGGCGCGGCAAGGAAAAGGCCCGTCATGCGATGTGGTCAGGGCGCTATCTTAAACCTGAAAAGCGAGAAACGGCGCTTGGCCTCTCCTTTGCCACGCAAAACCCGGCGGAAGCGTTCAGCGGTTGATTTTGCGCATGCGCTCCGAGGGCGTGATGATGTCGGTCAGGCGGATGCCGAATTTGTCATTGACGACGACGACTTCGCCCTGGGCGATGAGGGTGCCGTTGACCAGCACGTCCATCGGCTCGCCGGCCATGGCGTCGAGTTCGACGACCGAGCCGTGGGCCAGTTGCAGCAGATTCTTGATGGTGATCTTGGTGCGCCCCAACTCGACGGTGATCTGCACCGGGATGTCGAGGATCATGTCGAGTTCGTTCATCATCCCGCCAGCGCCGCCGGGCGGGTTGAAGGACGGGAAGATATCGGCCGGCTGGTGGGCCGGCTCCGCCGCTGGCGCCGCCTCGGCGACGGCCTGCTCGGCCATGGCGGCGGCCCAGTCGTCCTCGCTGATTTGTCCGTCGTCCTCGGTTACCGGGTTTTCCAGGTTTTCTGTTTCGTCAGCCATGTTTTTCTCCCAACGCCGGCTCCGCCGCCGGCGCCTCGGCCGGTGCGGCAATGAATCGTTCGACCTTCAGCGCAAACTGACCGTTCTGCTGGCCGTAGGTACATTCCATGAGCGGCACGTCGTCGACCAGCGCCTCGATGTGCGGCGAAATGTTGATCGGTATGACGTCGCCCGTCTTGAGTTTGAGAATCTGCCCGAGGGTGATCTGGCCCTGGCCGAGATGGGCGACGACTTCCACTTCGGCGCCTTGCAACTGCTTGCGCAGCGTCACGATCCAGCGCTTGTCCGACGATAGCTGGTCGCTCTGCATGGTGCTATAGAGCAGATCGCGGATGGGTTCGAGCATGGAGTAGGGGAAGCAGATGTGCATGTCCGCCGTGCTGCCGCCGAATTCCAGCGTGAAGGTGGTCGATACGACGATTTCCGAGGGCGTGGCGATGTTGGCGAATTGCGAGTTCATTTCCGAACGCACATATTCAAAGCGGATGTCATACACCGGCTTCCACGATTTGCTGTATTCGGTGAACACGACGCCGAGCAGGCTCTGGATGATGCGCTGCTCGGTGGCGGTGAAGTCGCGGCCCTCGACCCGGGTGTGGAAGCGGCCGTCGCCGCCGAACATGTTGTCGACAACGAGAAACACCAGATTGGGGTCGAAGATGAAGAGCGAGGTGCCGCGCAGGGGCTTGGCGACGACCAGGTTGAGATTGGTCGGGACGACCAGATTGCGGATGAATTCGCTGTATTTCTGCACCCGGATCGGGCCGACCGACACCTCGGCATTGCGGTGCATGTAGTTGAACAGGCCGATGCGCAGGTAGCGGGCGAAACGCTCGTTGATCAGCTCCAGGGTCGGCATCCGACCGCGGACGATGCGCTCCTGCGTGCCGATGTTGTAGGGGCGGATTTCGCCGCTGGCGCCGTCGCGTTCCTCGGGTTCGTCCGCCTCCCCGGTGACGCCCTTGAGTAGGGCATCAACCTCGTCCTGGGAAAGAAAGTCGCCGGCCATGCCGTTCTTCTACTGGATGATGAAGGAAGTAAACAAAACCGTTTCCACCGGGCCGGTGATCGGCCCCTTCTTGCCCGGATGAGACGGCTCGACGGCCTGGTTGATCTCGTCCCGTAGCGCCTGCGCCAGATTTTCCTTGCCCTCCTTGGTCTGGAGTTCGGCAGCCTTCTTCGAGGTCAGCAACAGCGTGATGTTGTTGCGGATGCGCGGCATCAGGGCTTTCAGGGTGGTTTCCGAAGCGGCGTCGTCGAGTTCGAGCGAGAGGCTGATTTGCAAATACTGATCGCCGGTTTCCGGGATCAGATTGACGGTGAAGGGCTCAAGATTGAGGAATACCGGCGTTGCGTTCTTCTTCTTGACCTTCTTGGGCTTGGCCACTTCCTCGACGTATTCGTCGTCGTCGCCCTCATCATGGCTGCTGCCCGCGAGCAGGACGGCGAGGCCGCCGCCGAGCAGCGCCAGCAGCAGGAACAGCGCCAGAATAATGATCAGAAGTTTCTTGCCCTTGTTCGGCGACGGCGGCGGGCTGCCCTCGTCGGCCGGTTTTGCTCCCTTGGTGGCCATCGTCAATCCTCGTTTTCAGTTCAGGCGAACAGGTCGACCAGGCCGCGTCCGCGTTGCAAAACCGCTGTACCGCCTGTGCCTGCTCCCTTTTCATTGGCCGGGAGTATAGCGTTTTCATCCGCCAAGCGGGTTCCGTCCGCAGCGGCGAAGGCCGTGTCGCCGCGCGGTTGGTGCAGGTTGGCGCCGACATTGGTCTGGCCGAGATTGATGCCGGCCGAGGAGAGCATGTCCTTCAGTTGCGGCATGGCGCTCTCGATCGCCTGACGCACTTCGGCGTGCGGCGAGGCGAAAGCGATGCTGGCCTGCTCGCCGCTGAGCTTGAGCGTGATCTGGACGGGGCCCAGTTGCGGCGGATTGATGTTCAACTGCGCCGTCTGCTGCTCGTTGCGCGCCAGCCAGACGATCTTGTCGCCAAATTCGCGCGGCCAGACGGGCGAATGCAGCGGCGCGGCGACGCTCTGCTGCGGAGCGCCGACGGTCTGCGCGGCATGGGCGACAGTCGTGGCGGCATGGGCGCTGGCAGCGGCGATCTGGCCGCTAACGGCAGTCGGCGTTTCGCCGGCCGGCGTGGCGCCGGCAATATTTGCCGCCGGGGCTCTCATGGCGGCGGCATCCTTGCCGTTGTCCGCCAATTTTTCCACAGTGCCGCCTGTCCCCTGCGGCAGGGTCTTGGCGGCGGGCAATTCCGGCGGCGCCCTGCGGTCGCTGGCGATGACCGGCGCCGCCGGGAGATCGGCGCTGACCGGGGCGTCCGCAATGCTGGTCGTGACCGTCGTGGCGGCGGGGTTTTCCGGCGGCAGCCCGGCGCTGGCGCCGAACAGCGAGGCGAGCAGCGCGGCGGCCGCATCGTCCTCGGGCGTCGGCTTGTCGCTGGTTTTTCCGGTCACGGCGGCGTTGGGGTCGGTGGCGCCGATGCCGGCGATGAGGCCGATCTGGCTGAGCAATTCACCGCTCAACAAGGCCGCGAACCCGCCAGCAGCGGCATCCTCGCCCGGCTGGCCGCCGCCGAGCGCGGCGATACCCGGCTGGGAAGCGCCGGGAAGGGCGGAAATGACGGTAATGCTCATGTTGCTTCCTCGCATGGCATGGATTTGTCTGAGAGGAAAGCAATGAGCGTGCCGGGTGACGGCTATTTCATTTTCATCGCTTGATTCAGAAAGGGAATTACTCCTCTTCCGTCTTGCCGGCGCTGTATTTGCGGGTGCTGAATTCGTCGAGAAGTTTTTGTTCCTGGCGCCCCTCGCGGTAGCGTTCGCGCGCGTCGTGGCGCTGCGACAGGGTGTCGATGGCCTTCAGGCGGGTGTTTTGTTCCTGCCAGTGTTCCTGGCCGGCGCGCGTGTTGCGCTCGGAGTTATCGACGACGATGCGCTGCTGGCCGATGGCCTCGTCGATGCGGCCGAGGAAATCCTGATGATTGCGCAGAATCTGCCGGGTCACGCCGTTGGCGACGGTTTCGCGCAGGCGCTGGGCGTATTCCTCGCGGTACTGTTCGAGCATTTGCAGGCGGCTGCGCTGATTCTGCTCGGCGGCGATCAGTTCGCCGAGCCGACGGGTGGCTTCGTCGGCCCGGGTTTGCATGAGTTCGAGCAGGGGTTGCAAGGAGAAGGGGCGGGCCATTCCCTATTATGTCGTATTGATATCAGAGCAGGGAATAGAGGGCGTCTCGGCTGGCGGGGAAATCCGCCTGTTCGGTCATGCGCTGCTGCAAAAAATTTTCCATTTTCGGATAGTTGGCGATAGCCTGATCGAGCACCGGATCCGTGCCGGCGACATAGGCGCCGACCGAAATCAGGTCGCGCGAGCGCTGGTAGCGGGCGAACAGCACCTTGAATTTGCGAATCTGGTCGAGATGGCGGCTGTCGATCAGGTTGACCATGGCCCGGCTGATCGACTGCTCGATGTCGATGGCCGGGTAGTGGCCGGCGTCGGCCAGGGTGCGCGAGAGCACGACGTGGCCGTCGAGGATGGCGCGCGCCGAGTCGGCGATGGGGTCTTGCTGGTCGTCGCCTTCGGCCAGCACGGTGTAGAAGGCGGTGATCGAGCCGCCGCCTTCCGGGCCGTTGCCGGCGCGCTCGACCAGGGCCGGCAGGCGGGCGAAAACCGAGGGCGGATAGCCGCGCGTTGCCGGCGGCTCGCCGATGGCCAGGGCGATTTCGCGCTGGGCCATGGCGTAGCGGGTGAGCGAATCCATGATCAGCAGCACATGCTTGCCCTGATCGCGGAAATATTCGGCGATGGTCGTCGCGTAGGCCGCGCCCTGCAAGCGCATCAGCGGGCCGGTATCGGCCGGGGCGGCGACGACGACGGAACGCCGCCGGCCTTCCTCGCCGAGAATCTGCTCGATGAATTCCTTGACCTCGCGGCCGCGCTCGCCGATCAGCCCGACGACGATGACCTCGGCGCCGGTGTAGCGGGCCATCATGCCGAGCAGCACCGACTTGCCGACGCCGGAGCCGGCAAAGAGGCCCATGCGCTGGCCGCGGCCAACGGTGAGCAAGGCGTTGATGGCGCGGATGCCGACATCGAGCGGCTGTTCGATGGCCGCCCGCGACATCGGGTTGATCGGGCGGCTTTGTAGCGGCCGGGTGCGCGAGGCGCGCACTGGCCCCTTGTTGTCAAGCGGGCGGCCGACGCCGTCGAGTACGCGGCCGAGCAATTCCTCGCCGACCGGGGCTTGTTTGACGCGGTCGATGGCGCGACGGCGCAGTGGCGCCGGGTCGCCGATGCGCGGCAGGGGGTGCGGCGGCTCGAAGGCGACGACGCGGGCGCCGGGGGCGAGGCCGTAGAGATCGTCGGAAGGCATCAGGTAGAGCTTTTCGCCGGCAAAGCCGACGACCTCGGCTTCCACTGGGGCGCCGATCGCCGGGTGGATATGGCAGGTGCTGCCGAGCGGCAGTTTGAGGCCGGAGGCTTCCATGACCAGGCCGTTGATCCGGGTCAGGTGGCCGACCGGCCACAGCGGCTGGGCATTGCCGACGGCGGTGCGGCAATGGTCGAGATATTTCTGCCAGCGGGCGGTCGGCGTGGCGGTCGCCGTGGATTCGGCCGCGCTCACGGCTGTGGCTGCCAGGTCTGGGGCGAAGCGCCGATGGTTGCGAGCACGCGCTTCCAGCGCGTCTCGATGCGGGCGTCGATCTCGCTGGCGCCGGCTTCGAGCAGGCAGCCGCCGGGGCTGACGCTGTTGTCCTCGACGATGCGCGCGTCGCCGAAGCTCGGTTCGTCGCCGAGGAGATGGCGCAGATTGGCGGCGTCGGCTGGGTTGAGACGCAGCACTATCGGCTCGTGGTGCAAGGGCAGGGCGGCGATGGCTTCGCGTACGATGGGCAAGAGCACGTCCTCGCGCACGGCGATCTGGCCTCGCATGACCTGGGCGGCGATTTCGACGGCCAGGGCGAGCAGTTGATCGGCCACCGTTTGTTCGAGCTGGTCGAGGGCGCGCTTGAAGCCGCCGCTCAATTCGTCCAGTTGCCGGGCCGTCTCGGCGCTGGCCTGGCGGTTTTCTTCCGCCGCCGCCGCCCGCCCTTCGGCGAGGCCGGCGGCATAGCCGGCGGCGTGGGCTTCCTCGTGCATGCGCTCGATTTCTTCGGCGGTCGGCAGGCGGACGGCGGGTGCGGGTTCCGGCGCCGTTTCTTCCTGCGGCGGCGGTTTGGGCGGCGCGGGTTCCGCCGCAGGCGGCGGCGCGGCGGCTGGCTCCTGGTGGTCGAAGGCATCGGCCTGCCAGCGCTGGAAAGTGGCGAGTTCTTCCCGGGGGATGATCACAGTTGTTTTCCCGGATCAGATCATCTGCTCGCCGCCAGCGCCGCCAAGCACGATCTGGCCTTCGTCGGCGAGGCGGCGGACGATCTTGAGAATGTCCTTCTGTTCGGCCTCGACTTCGGAGAGACGCACCGGCCCCTTGGATTCGAGATCCTCGCGCAGCATTTCGGCGGCGCGCTGCGACATGTTCTTGAACATCTTTTCGCGCAGATCGGGCGAGGCCCCCTTGAGCGCCAGGATCAGCGAATCGGACTGGATTTCGCGCAGGATCAACTGGATCGAGCGGTCGTCGATATCGAGCAGGTTTTCGAACACGAACATCTCGTCGAGGATGCGCTGGGCGAGGTCGGGATCGTATTCGCGGATGGCGTCGACGACTGAGGTTTCGTTGGTGGCGCCGATGAAGTTGAGGATTTCCGCCACCGTGCGCACGCCGCCCATGGCCGCGCTCTTGATGCTGGCCGAGCCGGAAAGGAGCCGCAGCATCGCTTCGTTCAGCTCGCGCAGGGCCGCCGGCTGTACGCCTTCGAGGGTGGCGATGCGCAGCACCACGTCGTTGCGCAGGCGCTCGGCGAAATGGTTGAGGATTTCGCTGACCTGATCGGGTTCGAGATGGACGAGGATGGTGGCGATGATCTGCGGATGCTCGTTGCGGATCAGGTCGGCGACGGTCGGCGCGTCCATCCACTTCAAGCCCTCGATGCCCGAGGTCTCGCCGCCCTGCAAAATGCGCGAGATGAGATTGGACGCCTTGTCGTCGCCGAGCGCCTTGGTCAGCACCGAACGGATGTAGTCGTTGGTGTCCACGCTCATGACGCCGTGCTCGTCGGCGATCTGGTGGAATTCGTCGAGCACCCCCTCGACCTTGGCGCGCGCTACCGTTTTCAGCGAAGCCATGGCGTGGCCGAGCTTTTGCACCTCGCGCGGGCCGAGCCGACGCAACACTTCGGCCGCCTGTTCCTCGCCGAGGGCGATGAGCAGGGTGGCGCTCTTTTCCAGTCCTTCTTCGAGGCTAGCCATTGCTTCCCATCCAGTTCCTGATGATGTTGGCTACCGCCATCGGGTCGCCCTGCGCGATGTCGCGGGCCTTTTGCAGTTTCAGCGCGTATTCGTCGATGTGCACCACGGCGTCTTCCTCGCCTTCCTCGCCGGCGCTGCCCGTCGTTTCGGGCTCCTCGCGCGGTGGCGGGAACATGGTGCGCAGCGACGGCTGGATGATCTTGAAGTAGAGCAGGGCGATGATGGCCGCAATGATCAGGATTTTGACGATATCCCTGGCGTGCGAAATGTTTTCCGGGTCTTTCCACAGCGGCAGCGTGGCCTCACCCCTGGCCGACTCGGTGAAGGGCGCGCTGGCCACCGACAGCGTATCGCCGCGGTCGCGGTTGAAGCCCATGGCCTCGCGTACCAGATCGTTGATCTGCTTCATCTCGTTTTCTGGCAGCGGCAGATTGACGGGCTTGCCGTCCTTGCCGACGCCCTTGCGGTGATTGACCACCACCGCCGCCGAGAGACGGCGGATTTCGCCCATCGCCTGCTTGGTGTAGCGGATGGTCTTGTCGACTTCGTAATTGATCGTCGTGTTCTTGCTCGTGCTCAAGGGCGGCCCGGCATTGACCAGCGGCGCGCTGATGCCGCCGACCTCGACGCGCCCCTTTTCCTCGTCCGGCCTCGGCGGCCTTGCCGGCGCGCCGGGCAGGCCGCCGACATTGGGCTGGGTCAGCGGCGCCGTTGCCGGTACCGGCGGCTGGTTGGTCAGGGCGCCGGGAATGCCGCCGGCCGCCTGGTTGACGCTGGCCGTTTCGTTGTTCTGCTGGCTGCGGATGGCGCCGCTATCCGGCGCCGTGTTGGGGCGGAAGGTTTCCGCCGTCTGCTCGCTGAGCGAAAAATCGAGATCGGCGGCGACCTGCACCTTGTAATTGTCGGCGCCGAGCACCGGCTTCAAGATGTTTTCGATGCGCTGGATGACGCCATCCTCGATTTCCCGCACATATTTCAACTGCGTCGCGTCGAGACTGGCGGCGGTGACGCTCTTCAGTTGCGTCAGCAGGTTGCCGTTCTGGTCGATCACCGTGACATTGGCGATCGGCAGATTGGGCACGCTCGACGAAATGAGATGCGAAATGCCGGCGATCTGGCCGCCGTCCAGTGCCCGTCCCGGATAGAGATTGAGCATGACCGAGGCGGTCGGCTTCAAATCGTCGCGGATGAAAACCGAGGGTTTGGGCATGCCCAGATGCACGCGCGCCGACTGCACCGCGCCGATGGACTGGATGGTGCGCGCCAGTTCGCCTTCGAGGCCGCGCTGGTAATTGACCTGCTCGGTGAACTGGCTGGTGCCGAACTTCTGGTTTTCCATCAACTCGAAGCCGACCAGGCCGCCGCGCGGCAGGCCCTGCGAAGCCATTTTCAGGCGGATTTCATGGACGCGGTCGGCGGGCACCATGAGGGCGCCGTTGTCGCCGTAGCGATGGGGAACGTTTTGCGTTTCCAGAATGCCGACAATGGCGCCGCCGTCTTTTTCCGACAAATTGGAAAACAGCACCTTCCAGTCCGGCTGCCGGCTCCACAAGAAGGCGCCGACGACGATGGCGATGATGGCGGCCAGCCCGACCAGAAAGAAGATTTTTTGCCGTTCGTTCAGGCGGTTGAATGCCGTGCGCAAACGTTCCGCCGGGTTTTCGCCCGGAACATTGTCTGCCGTGGTCTCGGTCGTCGCTGCCATCAATAGCCGGAGTGAATGTTGCAAAAAAGAAGAAGAATCAATCAGGAAGCCAAATTCGCCGAGAAATATTCTACTATTGCCAAGGCCGAATTCCCTCTTTCTTTTTGATGCATCCCGCACAGCCCGGCCTCGACGCCACCCCTTCCGCCAGTAAAACGACCGATCCGCAGCGGGCCGCCGATCTGCAGCGGGCTTTCGCCCTGTTCAACCAGGTTTCGGCCGAGCTGACCCAGGCTTACGAAGCCTTGCAGGGGCGCGTTGCCTCGCTGACCGAGGAACTGGCCATCGCCAACGGCGAATTGCGCCGCCAGTACGAGGAAAAGGAAGCCCTCTCCAAGCGCCTGTCGTCCCTGCTCGATGCGCTGCCGGCCGGTGTCGTCCTGCTCGATGTCCAGGCCCTGGTCGTCGCCGGCAATCCGGCGGCGCTGCTCATGTTCGGCTCGGACATCGTTGGCCGGCACTGGGGCGATATCGTCCGCGATCATCTCGAACCGACGCTGACGGTCGGCGAATGGCTGCTCGGCGAGCGCCGCGTGTCAATGGCCGAGAGCCTGATCGCGGCCGGCGGCGGCAAGATCATGCTGGTGCACGACGTGACCGAGGCGCACCGCATGCAGACCGAACTGGAACGCAGCCAGCGTCTGGCGGCAATGGGCGAAATGGCGGCGGCGCTGGCGCACCAGTTGCGCACGCCCTTGGCCGCCGCCCTCCTGCATACCGCCAATCTGGCGCAGCCGGGGCTGGGCGACGAGCAGCGCGCCCGTTTCTCGGCCAAGGCCGGCAGCCAGTTGCGCCGCCTCGAACGGCTGATCCAGGATGTGCTGCTTTTCGCGCGCGGCGAAAGCATCGGCCGCGACGTGATCGCCGTCGACGAACTGCTGGCCGAGGCGGCGCAGACCGTCGAACCGCTGATGCGCGAGCACGGCCTCATCTTCACGGTCGCCGACGCCAGCGTCGGCGCGCGCCTAGTCGGCAGCCGCAAAGCCTTGGCCGGCGCCCTCGTCAATCTGCTGGAAAACGCCATGCAGGCGACGCCGGCCGGCGGTAAAATTTGCCTCACCGGCAATTGCCGCAACGGCCAGTTGGTCATCGCCGTGCAGGACAGCGGGCCGGGCGTCGCGCGGGCAATGCAGGCGCGCATATTCGAGCCTTTCGTCACCACCAAGGGGCAGGGCACCGGCCTTGGCTTGGCCATTGCCCTCGGCGTTGCCCGCGCTCATGGCGGCGGCATCGAACTTTTCTCGGAGCCGGGCGTCGGCGCCGAATTCGTCATCACCCTGCCGCTGGCGGCAGAAACGGGAATGGAAGCGCATGGCTGAACAGCATTTGCCGATTCTGGTGGTCGAGGACGACGCCAGCCTGCGCGAAGCCATCAGCGACACGCTCGAACTGGCCGGCCGCCCCGCCGTCGCCGTCGACAGCGGCGAGGCGGCGCTCAAGGCGCTGGGCGAACAGGCTTTTTCCATTGTCGTCAGCGACGTGCGCATGATGCCGATGGACGGCATCGCGCTGCTCAAGGAAATCCGCCGCCGCCTGCCGCATCTGCCGGTGGTGCTGATGACGGCCTACGCCGAGGTCGACAAGGCGGTCGACGCCATGCGTTCGGGCGCCTGCGACTTTCTGCTCAAGCCCTTCGAGCCGGCGGCGCTGCTCGCCCATATCAACAAATACCAGTTGCCCGAAGGTGGCGACGATGGCGGCGTGATCGCCCTCGATCCGGCCAGCCGCGACCTCTTCGCCATTGCCGGGCGCGTCGCCCAAACCGATGCGACGGTGCTGCTGACCGGCGAATCCGGCGTCGGCAAGGAAGTGGTGGCGCGCTATATCCATCGCCATTCGGCGCGCCGGGCAGGGTCGTTCGTCGCCATCAACTGCGCCGCCATTCCCGACAGCCTACTCGAAGCGACCCTGTTCGGTTACGAAAAAGGCGCTTTCACCGGCGCCCAGCAGGCGCAGGCCGGCAAATTCGAGCAAGCCCAGGGCGGCACCCTGCTGCTCGACGAAGTTACCGAAATGCCGCCCGGCTTGCAGGCCAAGCTTCTGCGCGTGCTGCAAGAGCGCGAGGTGGAGCGGGTCGGCGGCAAAAAGCCGGTGCCGCTCGACATCCGCATCATCGCCACCTCCAACCGTGACATGGCCGAAGCGGTCGCCAAAGGCGGTTTCCGCGAGGATCTGTATTACCGGCTCAACGTCTTTCCCGTCGCCATTCCGCCCCTGCGGCATCGCCCCCAAGATGTTGTCGCCATCGCCCGTCATTTCGTTGTCGACCACGGTGGTCGCCTCGGCCGTCCCGGCGTCGCGCTGGCGCCGGCCGCCGAAGCGGCGCTGGCGGCCCACGACTGGCCAGGCAATGTGCGTGAACTGGAAAACGTCATCCAGCGGGCGCTGATCCTGTCGACAGGCAGCCAGATCGGCCCCGAGCATTTGCACCTGGGGCCGCCGCGCCCGCAGGCCGAAGCCGCCGCCGCGCCCGCCGAGCCGCTGCAAGACGGGAAAAGGGCGGATAATATGAAGGATCTGGAACGTGAACACATCCTGCGCACGCTGGCCGAAGTGGGCGGTTCGCGCAAGGCGGCAATTGAACGGCTGGGCATTTCCGAGCGCACCTTGCGCTACAAGCTGCAACAGTATCGTGACGAGGGCCACTTCTCTGGCTGATTCCGTTCCCAGACCAACCGATCGTCGGCTTCGCTTGCCGTACTACAGTACTGTCTGCGCTTCGCCTTCGCGCGCTCGATTGATCTGGAAACGGAAGAATTCTGGCGCGGGAATTGCTTGTTGTTTGCCGAAAGATTCAGGAGCAGAACATGGACACCCAAGGCATCGAAAATATGTTGAGCGTGCTACGCAGCACGGCGGCGCAGGCTTCCGGCAAGACGGCGGAAAGCGCCCCGGCGGCTGGCGGCGCCGATTTTGCCGCGGTGTTGAAAAATTCCATCGACAAAGTCAGCGCGACGCAGGAGCAGGCCAACCAGATGGCGGAAAAACTTGCCGCTGGCGACACCTCGCAAAACCTGCACGAAGTGATGATCGCCCTGCAAACGGCCAGCGTTTCCTTCCAGGAAATGGTTCAGGTCCGCAACAAGCTGGTGACGGCTTACCAGGACATGATGAATATGCAGGTCTGAATCAGGGCCTGCGTCTTGCATAACATTTAAATCGGCAGGCCCGAGGTTCTCGCCTTGCGCTCGCGCTCGATGCGGGCGATGTAACGTTCGATGAAGGCCAGCCGGGTACTCGGCAGATTGACGAATTCGCAGCCGATGCGCAGATGGCTTTGACCGTCGTGCGCCGAGAATTCAAAAACCTTGCGCACCCGCAGATTGACCTGGATCACGCCTTCGCCGGGAATTTCCAGGCGGCAGTGCTGAAACAGCGCGTTGCGCGGGAATAGCGGGGCGTTGTCGGCGGCGGTGACCAGGCAGGCGCCGCCGCCGCTGATATCGGACAGGGTCAAATCCAAGTGATACGTTTGCTCGTCCGATGCCATTACCGCCACCTGGCACAGGATCGGCGCTGTCACTGGCGGTTCGAGGCGGAAGAACTCGCGCCGCTGCAAGCGCAGCAACCGCGCCGGCAGCGCCGCCGCGAGTATCGGCTGGCCGTGGTAGACGCCCGGGCGCAGGGCCGTCAGGCGCAACTGGATCTTCACATGGTCGAGATGGGTCAGCAGCGTGACCTTCCGGGCGGCGACGGCATCGGCGTTGTTTTGCGCAAGGTTCGATGGATCGAGGAAAAACTGCCCGCTGGCCTCGTCGATGGCGATGATGGCGGTGAGGAAGAAATGCTGGCCGGCGTCGAGATAGGCGGTGAGCAGGCAGCGGCGTTGGGCCAGCAGCCTCAGGTAGAAGAGGATTTCCCGTGGATTGTCGAGCAGGAACTGGGCGAACGACTCGGGACGATCAATCTCGAAATGGGGGATGGGCTGCTGCTCTTCGGTCATGGGAAATTTTACGCGGGCAAGGCGAAATCAGTCCATGGTAAATGATTTCAGATAGGCGGCGGAACATCGTCGCCATGCTCGATGCGGTACAGCCAGGCCAGCAGTTCGGCCACGGCCATGTACAACTGCGGCGGGATGTGTTCGTCGATGTCGACCTGGGTGAGCAGCGCCACCAGCTCCGGCGACTCGTGCACATAGACGCCGTGTTCGCGGGCGCGGGCGATGATTTCCTCGGCGATCAAGCCCTTGCCGCGAGCGACGACGCGAGGCGCGGCGTCGGTCTGGCGGTAGGCCAGAGCGACCGCTTCGCGGGCCGCGTCAGGCTGGCTCGCCATGCTGAACCAGCAAGCCGGTCAGTTCCAGGCCGGCGGCGGCAAAGCTTTGGCGCAGGCTGTCCAGATGTTCGCGCAGGCGGGCTTCGCTTTCGTCGCTGTCGGTGATCATCTGGATGTCGATGCGTCCGCCCGCTTGCAGGCGCAGCCTGGCCTCGATGCCGCCGAGGGCGGGCAGGTCGAGCTTGAGCCGGGTCTGCCAGCCTTGGCCGGCCTCGTCGCCCTCGCGCTTGGCCTCGTCGGCCTCCTCGGAAATCTCCCACCACAGCTTTTGGCCCTGCCATATCTGGCCTTGCCAGGCGTAGTTTTGCGTCGCCAGGGCGTCGAGCTGCTGCTGCACGATGGGCGTTAATTCGCGCGGAATCGGGTTGCCGGGCTGCATACCCGGCTGTTGGGCGGCGGGTTGCGTGCTTGGCGATTGGGCGGTGGGTTGTGCGCCCGGCGAGTGAGCGGCGGGTTGCGGCTGCGTTGCCGGTGTCTGTTCGCCGCGAAGAACCGGCTCGCCGCGCGCCGGCTGCGTTGCCGCATTCGGATCGGTGGGCTGCTGCGGCGGCGGCATCGTCGGCGGCGTTTTGCCCTGCGGCTCCTGGCGCAGCGCCTCGGTTGGCAGTTGCCCGGCGACCCAGCGCGCCTGATGCGCTTCGTAAAACACGCCGCTCCGGCTCAACGCTTCCTTGAGCACCGGCGCCAACTGGGCGGCGTCGGGCAAACCCTTCAACAGCGGTTGATTGGCGTTGAGCGGGGCGGGTGCGGCGCGCGTCGCGCCGCCTTCGCTGCCCTCGACATTGCCGCCGACCAGACGGCCGATGAGGCTGCCGATCAGGCGGCCGGCCTGGCTCAACGTCGTCGCCACTGATTGGCCGCCTGGCTGTCCGGCGGCCTGCTGGCCGGTGGTGCGGTTGGCGACGAAGGCCAGGGTCAGCTTGCCGTTGCTTTCCAGCACCTCCAGTTCCAGGCTGTCGCCGGCCTTGGCCGAGAAGGGCAGGGAGAGCGTGACATCGCGCTGGCCGACCACGGCGCGGTAAGCGCCGTTCGGCAGCATGGCCTGGATTTCGGCAAAAATCCGCTGTCCCGCAGTCAGGTTGGAAAGGACATCGACCAGCTTTTGCGCCGGGATGATCGCCTGCGGCCCCTCCTGTTGCGTCGGCGGCAACGTGACCCGCAATTGGCCGGCCAGGTCGGGGGGGATCATGGGGTTTTGGGCTGCGCCGTCCGCCAGGCTTGGAGCAGGGGTTGGATTTGCTGCTGCCGGGTGGCGGCGCGGGTTTGCAGGGTGTCGATCAGACTGAGCATCTGGCGCAGGGCTTCGAGATGGGCCGCTTCCGCCTGCGCGGGCTGCGCCCGCAAGTCACGCATGGCCCGGTTTACCTGTGCCGTCAGTTGATCCAGTTGCTCCCAGTGGCCGGCCTGCATGGCGGCATCGAGCTGGTCGAGGCAATCGCGCAGGCGTTCCAGTCTGGCCCGCCAGACGCCGCTTTCAGGTAGCGGCTCAGGTGGCGGATTTGGGGGCAATTTCTTTCCACGCATCGCTGAGTTCGCTCAGGAGTCCCCGCACTTCCTGAATGGCGCCCAGGTCGTTGTTGAAATTGGCATGGGTCAGGCGCGACGCCATGTAGTCGTACAGGGCCTTGAGATTGGCCGCCACCTCGCCGCCGGCCTCGATGTTCAGGCTGGCGCCCAGGCCGTCGAGGATGATTTCGATGGCCCGGGTCAGGGCGTTGGTCTTGTCCAGGAAGTTGTTGGCGGCTAAACCGGCCTCGGCGCGGTCGAGGGCGGCGAGGGCGCCTTCGAACAGGAGGATGATCAAACGATGCGGATCAGAACCGCGAATGTCGGTTTCGAAACCGACATTCTGGTAGGACTGAATCGGATTGGGGGCAAAACCCATGAAAGTGTCCTGTGCTGGCGGCTCCGATCAGTTCCTGTTGTTGCTCAGCGCCGCGAGTTGCTGGGTGAGATACGAACTCGTAGTTTGCAGGCTGCTCATCAAAGTGTCCAGTGCCGTGAACTGTGCCTGATAGCGTTTCTGGATCATGTCCAGGCGCATTTGCAGTTTGTCCTGATCGTCCTGCAACAGCCTGACCGAGTTGTTGAGGCCGTTGACCCGGTTGGCGATCAGGCCATTGGTACCGTTGATCTGGTCCACGGTAGCCGAGAAAGCCTGACCGAAAGCGCCAAGAGTTTTCTGCACATCGGCGAACGAGGTGTTGATGGCATTGGTCAGCTTGGTGTTGTCCACCGTCAGCAGGCCGTCTTTCTGGACCGAAATACCCAGTGACGACAGGGTTTGGAAAACCGAATCGCCCAGACCGTCCGGGGCGCTGCTGCGGGTGTTGGAGAGCATTTGCATGACCGAGCGCACCGTCGATTCGGCATTCAGCGGCTTGCCGGTCTTGCTCGCGCTGTCCCAGGCCGTATCGCTCTTGATCCGGCTGATGACATCGTTGAATGCCTTGACGAAGGCGTTGACCGCCTCGCTCACGCCGTTGGCGTCCCGCGCTACCGTCATCGTCGTTGCGCCGGTACCGGTCAAGCTCAGGGTCATGCCGGTGAGGGCCGAGGTCAGCGTGTTGCTGCTGGAAGTGACCGCCACGCCGTCTATTGTCAGTTCCGCGTTCTGGGCCGCGATGCCGAGGCTCGCATCGAAACTGACAAGCGCATTCAGGCTGGAATCGCCGCTTGCTGTGACCGAGAATCCGCCCGCCGCGCCCGTGGCCGTCCCGCTCAATACCAGACGGTCGCCGCCGTTGCCGGAAATAACCGTGGCGGTAACGCCGATATTGGCTGCATTGATGGCGGCGCGGATGTCGTTCAGGCTGGCGCCGTCGCCGACATCAACCGTCTTTTCCTCGCCGCCGACGCTGAATTTCAACGTGCCGGCGCCGAATGCGGGGTTGCCGGTGATGGCGTTGGTAAAGCTCTTCTGCGCCGTGGCCAGTTGGCTGACATTGATCGTATACGTACCGGGGCTGGCGAAAATACCCGTTTCGGCCTTGAGCACGCCGGTGTTGCTGAAACTGGCGGAGAGGCCGGCGAGCTTGTTCGGATCGGCCAGTGTCTTGGCCGCCGTTTGCAGGGCGTCCAGGGCCGATTTCAACTGGCCATACGAGGAGAGCTTGGTGTTGAGGGCCGATTGCTTGGTTTGCAGCGCCTTCAGCGGCAGCTTTTCGAGCGTCATCAGCTTGTCGACGATCGAGGCGGTGTCGATGCCGCTGCCGACGCCCAGGGATGAGATGGTTCCGGCCATGATCAGCCTCCGGTGAATGGGTCAGATCTTGTCCCGCACGAAAAGACCCTGCAATTTGTCCAGCGCGCGGGCGATGGCGATCACCTCTTTCGAGGGAATCTGGCGGATCACGTCCTGCGAGGTGCGGTCGACGACTCTGACCATGAAGCCGTCGTCCTTGTCGATGGAAAAGGTGATATCGCGGGCGCTCTGGCTGACGAATCGCTCAATGTTCTCGACCGCTTCACGAACCTCTTTTTCCATGTCCTGCGCGTTTGCCCGTGTTTCCGGCGTTTTTTCCGCTGCCCGGGCCTCGGCCACCGGCCGCTCGGCGCGGGCTTCCGCTGGCGCCGTCTTGTCGCCGGGCGGCAAGGTCACGGTGGGCGTGAAGCTTGTCTTGACGGATTGGATATCCATGTTGTGCCTCCTTGCGAGCCGATGCGCGGCGGCCGGACGGCCACCGCGCATTACGCCTTAGCGGGCGAAACCCTGGCCTTAGCCGCGCAGCAGCGTCAGTACGTTCTGCGGAATCGCGTTTGCCTGGGCCACCATCGCCGTGCCGGATTGTTGCAGGATCTGGGCGCGGGTCATGCTGGCGGTTTCCGCTGCGAAGTCGGCGTCCATGATGCGGCTGCGGGCGGCGTACTGGTTCTCGCGGGCCGTTTCCAGTTGCTGGATGCGGAACTCCAGGGCGGTCATGACGCTGCCGGCCTGGGCGCGGGCTTCGGCAACTGCATTCAGGGCGGTGTCGATGTCGGCCATGGCCGCTGCTGCGGTAGCCGTCGTGGCTCCAGCGATAGACGAGGTGGCGGGAGCGTCAACGCTGGTGAAGACGCCTTGTATAAATTGGCCGGAAGCGGCGCCGGCCTGGAAGTTGAAGGTTCCGAAGACCGACTGGTTGTTCAACGTGGAGGCGCCTTGCAGTGCGGTGATTTCTTTGTGGAGTTCCTGGTATTCCTTGTCCAGATAGCCACGCTCGGCGGAACCGATGGTTTCGCTCATGCCCTGTACCGTCAGTTCGCGCATCCGTTGCAGGATGCTGGCCACGGTGCCGAGGGCGCCGTCGGCCGTCTGGCCGAAGGAGATGCCGTCCGAGGCGTTGCGGATGGCCACGGTGAGGCCGCGGGCATCGGCTTCCATACGCTGGGCGACGGCCATGCCGGCGGCGTCGTCACGCGAGGAGTTGACCCGCAGACCCGAGGACAGGCGCTCGATGGCGCTGGACAGGGCGAGCGAGTTCTTGCTCAGATGGCGTTGGGCGTTCAGGGTATAGGTGTTGGTGTAGATGACTTGTCCGGGCATTTTGGGCCTCCCACTAAGAAAGAAAATTGATCGTTTCGGCGGCTCGGCGATTTACCTGTTCCGCCTGCCGTTGAGTCGATTACGGCCAGCCTCGGAAAAACTTTAGGCTTTTTGTCGACCGGTGATCCGAGCGCCGCCCAGGCGACCGCGTGATTTTATGTTCTCCCGCGTTGGTTTGCGGGGAGAGACTGATGCCCGCACCAGGGCAATCGCAAGAAAGGCGCGTTGCTGGTGCTCTCCCTCCCCCCTCGCGGGGGAGGGCCGGGGAGAGGGGGAGGTTGGGGCGGGTTCAAGCCTGTCCTTACAGAGGATGCGCGGCGTATGCAAGCGCGATGGGCGAACCAGCCGCCGTCTCCTTTACTACCACCCCCTCTCCCCCGGCCCCTCCCCCGCGAGGGGGGAGGGGGGCGCCAGCCTCCGGTTCCGGGACGCAAGCCGACAGTGTGGTGCGGTATCAGTCTCTCCCCGCCGAGCGGGGCGAGGGAACACGGGGGGCGGTGAGTTTTCGCCCGGGAACATGCATGCGCTTCCCCGGCAAGCGCCGCTTTCTGCGAAAATGGCAGCCCTTTCGCCGTACCGCATTTCCCATGTCCCCCCATCCCACCATTGCCCCCATCGACGCCATCGTCGCCGAGCTGAAAGCCGGCCGCATGGTCATTCTGGTCGACGAGGAAGACCGCGAGAATGAAGGCGATCTTATCGTCGCCGCCGAGTTCGTGACGCCGGAAGCGATCAATTTCATGGTCACCCACTGCCGCGGCCTGGTCTGTTTGACGCTGACCGAGGAACGCTGCCGCAAGCTCGGCCTGACGCAGATGACGCGCGACAACAAGACGCCCTACGGCACCGCCTTCACCGTCTCGATCGAGGCCGCCGAGGGCGTCACCACCGGCATTTCGGCCGCCGACCGGGCGCGCACCGTGCAGGCCGCCGTGGCCCGCAACGCGACGCCGGAGGATATCGTCCAGCCCGGCCACATTTTCCCCATCACCGCCCGCCCCGGCGGCGTGCTGGTGCGCGCCGGCCATACCGAGGCCGGCTGCGATCTGGCCCAGATGGCCGGCCTTGAACCGGCGGCGGTGATTTGCGAAATTCTCAACGAGGACGGCAGCATGGCCCGGCTGCCGCAATTGATTGAATTCGCCCGCGACCACGGACTGAAAATCGGCACCATCGCCGACCTCATTCACTACCGCGCCGCTTCGGAAACCCTGGTCGAGCGCGTCACCAGCAAGCCGATCACCACCGCCCACGGCGATTTCACGCTGCACGCCTACGTCGATCGCGCCAATGGCGGCACCCATCTGGCGCTGGTCAAGGGCGAGATTCCGGCCGGCGGCGAAACCCTGGTGCGCGTCCATGAGCCGCTGTCGGTACTCGATTTCCTCGATCCGGGCAGTAAAGCGCAATCCTTCTCCATTGACGAGGCGCAGGCGGCGCTGGCCAGAAACGGCCACGGCGTGATCGTGCTCATGCACCGCCCGGAGGACGGCGAGGCGCTGCTGGCCCGCCTCACCGGCCAGGACGATGCGCCGCGCCGGCAGCACAAATGGGACCCGCGCATCTACGGCATTGGCGCCCAGATTTTGCGCGATCTCGGCGTGACCCGCATGCGCCTCTTGTCCAGTCCGCGCAAAATGCCTTCCATGACCGGCTTCGGCCTCGAAGTCGCCGGTTTTGTCTCATCTTCCGCCGAGCTTTGAGCCATGTCCCGCTTCAACGACGTTTACGAATACGACCCTGACCTCGACGGCGCCGGCCTTGCCGTCGGCATCGTCATGAGCCGCTTCAACCGGCCGCTGTGCGAGGGCCTGCTTTCCGCCTGCATCGCCGAACTCAAGCGCCTCGGCGTGGCCGATGCCGACATGCGCATCGCCACCGTCCCCGGCGCCCTGGAAATCCCGCTGGCCCTGCAAAGCATGGCGCAGAGCGGCGATTTCGACGCGCTGATCGCCCTTGGCGCGGTGATTCGCGGCGAGACCTATCATTTCGAGGTGGTTGCCAATGACGCCTGCCGCGCCATCATGGAAGTCCAACTCGATACCGGCGTGCCCATCGCCAACGGCATCCTCACCTGCGAAACCGACGAGCAGGCGGAAGTCCGCATGAGCTCGAAGGGCGCCGACTGCGCCCAGGCCGCCGTGGAAATGGCCAATCTCCAGAAAGTGCTCTGCCCATGACCGATTTCGCCAGCGACTCCCAACACGAACTGCCACCGCCCGCGCCGCGCTCGGCCCGCCGCCGCGCCCGCGAATTCGTCTTGCAGGGACTCTACCAGTGGCGCGTCGGCGGCGCCGACGAGGCCGCCATCGAAGCCTACGCGCCGGAAATGGAAGATTTCGCCAAGGCCGACCGCGACTTTTTCACCACAGTCCTGCGCGGCGTGATCAGCCAGCAGGAAGCCCTGACCGCCCGCATTGCCGCGCATATCGACCGCCCCTTCGGCGAGCTGTCGCCGGTCGAGGCCAGCGTGCTGCTGCTCGGCTGCTTCGAATTGCTCAAGCACCCGGAAACGCCCTACCGCGTCATCATCAACGAGGCCATCGAGCTGACCAAGGCTTTCGGCGGCACCGACGGCCACAAGTACGTCAACGGCGTGCTCGACAAGGTGGCCGCCGCGCTCCGCCCGGACGAAGTCGCCGCGCGCCGGAAAAAGTAAGAAGCTGCCTTAGGAAATGGCAACCCATCTCAATCGCCTGCGCTTGCCGCCCCTCTCTCCCGGCCCCTACCCAGGAACCGATCCAGTAAAGGGAAATGCGGTGACAAGGCGGCTTGCCTGTGCTCTCCCTCCCCCCTCGCGGGGGAGGGCCGGGGAGAGGGGGAGGTTGAGGCGGTTTTCAAGTCAGTCCTTACAGAGGACGCGCGGCGTATGCAAGCGCGAAGGGCGAACCAGCCGCCGTCTCCCTTGCTCCCACCTCCTCTCCCCCAGCCCCTCCCCCGCGAGGGGGGAGGGGGGTGTCGGGAGATGGCCGTGCGCCATGTGAGCGTATGAATCAAAAGTGCACTAAATCAATGGCCCGCGAATTCGCGCTGATCGACCGTTACTTCGCCCGCCCAACCCCGTCGGCGGCGCTTGGCCCCGGCGACGATTGCGCCCTGTTGCAGCCGACGCCCGGCATGCAACTGGCGGTGACTACCGACATGCTGGTCGCCGGCACCCACTTCCTGCCCGACGCCGGGCCGTGGAATCTCGGCTGGAAGACGCTCGCCGTCAATCTCTCCGACCTTGCCGCGATGGGCGCCCGGCCGCGCTGGGTGACGCTCGCCGGGGCGCTGCCGGAGGCCGATGAGGGCTGGATCGCCGCTTTCGCCGACGGCTTTTTCGCCTGTGCCGGCGAGTACGGCGTCGAGGTGGTCGGCGGCGACACCACGCGCGGGCCGCTCAATCTGTGTGTCACCGCCCTCGGCGAAATCGAGCCAGGCCGCGCCTTGCGCCGCGACGCCGCAAATGTTGGCGAGCAGATCTGGGTTTCCGGCCGCCCCGGCCTCGCTGCCCTGGGTCTGGCCCAGTTGCAGGGGCGCGTCGCCCTGCCCGAGCCGTGGCCGCGCCTGTGCATCGCCGCCCTGGAAAAGCCGCAGCCGCGCGTCGCCCTCGGCCAAGCCTTGGTCGGCGTGGCCAGCGCCGCCATCGACGTTTCCGACGGCCTGCTCGCCGATCTCGGTCATATCGCCAGGCAGTCCGGCTGCGCCGCCGCCGTGCGTCTGGTTCAGTTGCCGCATCTGCCCAAGGGCGAAAGCTACGACGCCGCGCTACGCAAACTGGCGCTCGAATGCCAGTTGGCCGGCGGCGACGACTACGAACTGTGCTTTACCGCCCCGGTCGCGCAACAGCAGACCATCGCCGCCATCGCTGCCCGTCTCGACCTGCCGCTGTGGCCCATCGGCGAAATGACCGCCGGACGGCCCGGCGAGGTCACGGTATTCGACCCGGAAGGTCAGGCGGTTGAATTTCAACACAAGGGCTTCGAGCATTTTGGCTGAACGCCCCAACCTGCGCTTTCTCTTCGCCCATCCGGCGCATTTCCTGGCGCTCGGCTGTGGCAGCGGCCTCGCCCCGAAAGCGCCCGGCACCTTTGGCACCCTTTTCGCGTGGGGCAGTTTCCTGCTCTTTCGCCCGTATTTCAGCGACTTTCAGTTGCTCTTGTTTTTCGCCGCTGCTTATCTTGCCGGCATCTGGCTGATCGACGTCACTGGCCGCAAACTGGGCGATCCCGACCACGGCAGCATCGTCTGGGACGAGATCGTGCCTTTCTGGCTGGTGTTGCTGCTGACGCCTGACGATTTTTACTGGCAGTTTGGAGCCTTCCAAATCTTTCGTTTTTTTGACATCGTTAAACCGCAGCCGGCACGCTATTTCGACCAGCACGTCAAAAACGGTTTCGGCGTCATGGCCGACGATCTGGTCGCCGCCGGCTACACCCTGCTGGCGCTGGAACTGCTCAAAATCGCGCTCGCCTGAGCCGATGCGGCATAGAATAACGGCATCCTTTTGCCGGGAGCGTCATCATGAGCCACAAGCACGCGCACCTGATGCGCAGCATTTTCCAGGATCCGCCGTCGGCCAACATCCACTGGCGCGAAATCGAATCGCTGCTGCATCACCTCGGCGCCGAGGTCGAACCGGCCCACGGCGCCCGTTTTAAGATCACCCTGAACCGCCACGAAGGCTTCCTGCATCACCCGCACCACAGCAACACCTGCTCGCGCGCCGACATCAAAACCCTGCGCGAAGTGCTGACCCACGCTGGCGTCACGCTGGCCAGCTACGAGGCGACCGGGTAGATCTGTTTTGATTCAGTCGTGGATATTCCATCATCATTGCCATGATTGTCCGGAGGATGTTTTATGGCGGCCTACTCGCAGGATTTGCGGGATCGTGTCCTAGCGGCGTTGGCGCGCGGCGAACGTCCCAGCGCGATTGCCTTGCGCTTTGATGTCAGCCGCAGTTGGGTCTATCAGGTGCGCGACCGGCTGCATAAGCAGGGCCAGCGGACGGCGTTGCCAGTAGGCGGCTACCGCCGCTCCCGGATCGAGCACCTGGAGCAGACCTTGCGTTCCTGGATTGAGGAACAAGCCGATCTGACACTGGCGGAAATGTGCGATCGCCTGGCCGGCATGGGGGTTGAGATCAAGATTCCGGCGCTCTGGCATCAACTCGACAAGTGGGGCTTGAGCCTGAAAAAAAATGCCGCGCGCCAGCGCGCCAGAAGGCGGCTTGCAGATACAGCAACCCGGCCACCGCTCGGGGTGGTGTCGCCGGCCGGCTCCGCTTCGACGGGAACAGCGGCGCCCACTCCCGCTCGAAAACGCGCCAATCGATCAACTCGGTCAGCTTGACCATGCTTGCCGTTGATCAGTTCCGCCAGCAACTGGCGGAACATCTCCCCGGTTTGCGGCCCCTTCGGTTCCGCAGGCGTCGCAGGAAAATCAGTGAATCAGGATCGACCCATGCTGCGGCGGCGACGAACAACGGCACCCAACAAACCGATACCGGCCAGCATCATGGTGTAGGTTGCAGGTTCGGGAACCGGGGTCGGATCGGGATCCGTCGGGTTCATATGAGCCAGGAAAAGCAAGTTCCCCATGGATGACTTATCCGGATAGTACATGTTCATCACAAAAACAGAGTAGTCCCCAATCTCCGTGTAAAACTTGTCCGGATCATAGGCAGCCAACCAGTAGTCTGGGTCATTATTCACATCCAGCAGAAAGTTCATACTATTGAACCATTTCCCACTATCCGGATTATCATCCGCATAAGTCAGCTGGATAAACGCGGGAGAATTAGTCCAGTTAATTGGGTTGCCATAATCTGCCCCAAGAACATACTGGGCATACATATAGGCTGCGCCAACCGTCAGGGTAGCGTTCCCAGCAGGGCTATAATCCGTTTGAGTCGTCCCGGTGATCTCGTTGTAATTGAGCTTGGCCGTCGCTCTGCATAAGCTAGTGTTATTGCACATGTTAAAGGAAATAGTCGGCGACATTTTGAGCGTTATGAAGAGATTTTCATGCTGCCCATTATAGGGATTTGTTGTGGTAAACCCATTGCCATAACGATAGGCGCCATTCCAGTCATAAGCAATATTGTGATGATCAAAGATCATTGACTGTATTCTGTAGGGTGAATTCTCCTGTGGAAGGAGAACTTTCCACCCAGAGATTGAATTGTCAAAGAACTGTTGAAGTGTGACGGTAACTCCCCCAAATTTGTTAAACTCATTCACAAAATCCCCAGCCCCCATGGTGACCCCCTCGACTATCGTAGCCGAAGCCGTTCCATACATTCCGCCCGCAAGGGCAAGAGCAGCCATTTTGACAATCAGTGCATTGGTGCGTTTCATCGCTGGACCCCCGTATCCGAAGTTCTAAAAGTCAAGACGGCAACCGCCGCCTCCATAGTTTCATGCCTACCTAGCAAGAAACATGCCTCAATCGTAGGCTGCTGATTATTAAGGATAAACATGCGCTGACAAAATGATGGTGTAAAAACATCCGACACATGTTATACTTTTCTGTTAACTGTCGCGTCCCGTGCGATCATAAGGTGTGGAGCGTATTCTCGCTCGTCGAAGCCGTAATCCTGCGCCGGGCCGTAGCACCACAACAGCGCGCTAGCCGCGTGGGCGGCCGGAATGGTGTTGCCGCAGCTATTCCTGTTTTCAGCAAGGGCATGGATCATGAAGCGCAGCTTGGCTTCGGTGAATTCGCCCTTCTTGAACAGCCGGGCTTCGCCGTCGGTCGTGCCACCGCCGCGTCGTAGAAGGGGGCGATCAGCGAGTAGCTGCTTTTCAGGCTCAGTGCAGCATTCTCGGCATGGCCAGCGCAAATTCGGGTATCTCGGCCTCGAAGCGGGTGCCGTCGGCGGCCAGCATCTGGTAACTGCCGCGCATGCTGCCGACCGGCGTCGCCAGTTGCGAGCCGCTGGTGTAGCGGAAGCTTTCGCCCGGTTGCAGCAGCGGCTGCTGGCCGACGACGCCGAGGCCGCGTACTTCCTGTACCGTCTGGTTGGTGTCGGTGATGATCCAGTGGCGCGATATCAGTTGCGCCGCCACTTCGCCGAGATTGCGGATGGTGATGGTGTAGGCGAAGAGGTAGCGGTTGCGCTCAGGGTTCGACTGGTCGGGAAGGAAACGGGCGACCGGGGTGACTTCGATACGATGCTTGCGGCGGTCGGGCATGGGACAATCAACTCTTTCTTTTTTTGCAGGAGCCATCATGGCAGTCGTCGGAGATTACGTCATCGCGCCGAGCATATTGTCGGCCAATTTTGCCAAACTCGGTGAGGAAGTGGCTAACGTTATCGCCGCTGGCGCCGATTGGGTGCATTTCGACGTGATGGATAATCATTATGTGCCCAATCTGACCATCGGGCCGCTGGTCTGCGAGGCCATCCGGCCCTGCACCCAAGCGCCGATCGACGTGCACCTGATGGTCAAGCCGGTCGACCGCATCATCCCCGATTTCGCTAGGGCCGGCGCCAATATCATCACCTTTCATCCGGAAGCCTCCGAACACATCGACCGCAGTCTGGCGCTCATCCGCGATGCCGGTTGTCAGGCCGGGCTGGTTTTCAACCCGGCGACGCCGCTCGATTACATGGATTACGTCATGGACAAGCTCGACGTGGTGCTGCTGATGAGCGTCAACCCCGGTTTCGGCGGCCAGAAGTTCATTCCGGCGACGCTGGCCAAGGCGCGTCAGGCGCGGGCCAGGCTGGATGCTTATGAGCGCGAGAGCGGCCGGCGCATCCGCCTGGAAATCGACGGTGGCGTCAATGCCGCCAATATCGGCGACATCGCCCGCGCTGGCGTCGATACCTTCGTCGCTGGCTCGGCCATTTTCGGGGCCGGCAAGGAGAGCGACCCGCATCGCTACGATTCCATCGTCGCGGCCCTGCGCGCCGGCTTGTCCGCCGCTCGGTAAGACGAGGGATTGGCCTTGCCAACGAGCCAGCACTTTCTCTCCGTCACCTTCGATCTCGACGGCACCCTGCTCGACACCATTCCCGACTTGGCCGAAGGCTGTCGGCGGATGCTGGCCGAGCTGGGCGAGCCGCCGCGCAGTGAGGAGGAAGTGCGTCGCTTCGTCGGCAAGGGCATGGCGGTGCTGGTCGAGCGCTGCCTGACCCATGGCCGGGCGCCGAAGCCGATACGTCTGGCCGCTGCCATCGCCGTCTTTCAGCGCCATTATGCCGAGGCCAACGGTCGCCATACGCGCCTCTACCCGGGCGTGCTGGAGGGACTCGCCGCCTGGCGGGCGAGCGGCCTGCCGCTGGGCGTGGTGACCAACAAGCCGGCGCAGTTCACCGAGCCGTTGCTCGAACGCATGGGTTTGGCCGACTACTTCGCTGTCGTCGTTTCCGGCGATACCACGGCGTACAAGAAGCCGCACCCGGAGCCGATTTTTTACGCCTGCCGCCAGTTCGGTGTTGCGCCGTGGCGCAATCTGCATATCGGCGACTCGAAAAACGACATCGAGGCGGCCCGCGCCGCCGGCTGCGCCGTCTTCTGCGTGCCCTACGGCTACAACGAGGGCCGGCCGGTGGACAGCGCCGATTGCGATGCGCTAGTATCCGACCTGCTCGCCGCCCACCGGCGGGCACTCACCGACCTAGACCTCAAGCACAAATGACGATCTCGCGACTGTGGAACGAATGGCAAGGCTGGCGCCGCTGGCGCCCCTGAGTCCTGTTCGCGCGCCGTGCCGGCGCACTTTTCACATTCCCAGTCTTAGCTTCGAGGCCGTCCCATGACCGAAACCGAATTCGCCGCGCTTGCCGCGCAAGGTTACAACCGTATTCCCGTTACGCTGGAAACCTTCGCCGATCTCGACACGCCGCTTTCCATCTACCTCAAGCTGACCAGCGGCGAGAACGGCGGCCACTATTCCTATCTGCTCGAATCGGTGCAGGGCGGCGAGCGTTTCGGCCGCTATTCCATCATCGGTCTGGCCGCCTCGACGCGCATTGTCGTCAATGGCCGGCAGGTGCTGGTGCTCACCGGCAATCGCGTTGCCGAGCGCGCGGATGACGCCGATCCGCTGGCTTTCATCGGCAGCTACATGCAGCGTTTTCGCGCCGCGCCGGGCGCTGGCCTGCCGCGCTTTTGCGGCGGCCTGGTCGGCTGCTTCGGTTACGACACCGTGCGCTACGTCGAAACCCGCCTGGCCGGGGCGGCCAAGCCGGACGCCATCGGCACGCCGGACATCGGCCTTCTGCTATCGGAAGAAATCGCCGTCGTCGACAACCTCTCCGGCAAGCTGACCCTGATCGTGTATGCCGAGCCGGGTTTCCCCGGCGCCTTCCAGAAAGCGCGCGCGCGCCTCAAGGAACTGCTCGCCAAACTGCGCCTGCCGGCCAGCATCCCCGGCGAACAGCCGGCGGCCTCGGCCCCCGCCACCTCGCTCTTTGGCGAGGAGGACTTCAAGGCGGCGGTGAGAAAGGCCAAGGATTACATCACCGCTGGCGACGTCATGCAGGTCGTGCTCTCGCAGCGCATGAGCAAGCCCTTCGCCGCCAGCCCGCTGGCCCTCTACCGCGCGTTGCGCAGCCTCAATCCCTCGCCCTACCTGTTCTATTTCGATTTCGAGGATTACCACGTCGTCGGCGCCTCGCCGGAAATCCTCGTCCGCCTCGAAGGCGACCGCGTCACCGTCCGCCCCATTGCCGGCACGAGAAAGCGCGGCGTCACGCCGGAAGAGGACGCGGCGCTGGCCAGCGAACTGCTGGCCGACGAAAAAGAGCGCGCCGAACACACGCAACTGCTCGACCTCGGCCGCAACGATTGCGGCCGCGTCGCCCGCATCGGCACGGTCAGGCTGACCGAGAACATGATTATCGAGCGTTACTCGCACGTCATGCACATCGTCTCCAATGTTGAAGGCCGCCTGCAAGCGGGCCTCGCCGCGCTCGACGTGCTCAAGGCCACCTTTCCGGCCGGCACCGTCTCCGGCGCGCCGAAGGTGCGGGCGATGGAAATCATCGACGAACTGGAGCCGGTCAAGCGCGGCATTTACGCTGGCGCCGTCGGCTATCTCGGCTTTCACGGCGACATGGATCTGGCCATCGCCATCCGCACCGCCGTGCTCAAGGACGGCAAACTGCACGTCCAGGCCGGCGCCGGCATCGTCGCCGATTCCGACCCGCAGTCGGAATGGGAAGAAACCCGCAACAAGGCCCGCGCCGTCCTGCGCGCCGCCGAACTGGCCGAGCAGGGTTTGGATACGCGGATCGACTGAGGCGGCGGCCCGCCGTGGCTTTATCCTTGTATTTATCCGCAATCTGCGTATAGTTTGAGCTATGGAATCCGCCGTCTTTGTTGAGTTGCCAGCCTTCTCCCGCCGCTTGGCCGATTACCTTGACGATGAGGGCTACCGGGGGCTGCAAAATACCTTGCTGGATAACCCGGAGACAGGCGATGTCATCAAGGACGCGGGTGGTTTGCGCAAAATGCGCTTTGCCGATACCCGGCGCGGCAAGGGCAAGCGCGGCGGGCTGCGGATCATTTACTACCTGTGGCTTGGCGGCCGGCAGTTCTGGATGTTCACTCTGTACGACAAGGATGAAATGGACGACATGACGGCCAAAGAGCGACACGCCTTTGCCGATGCCCTGAAAGACGAACTGGAGAAACGAAAATGACCAGAAAGCGCAACCTGTTCGCTGAACTGATGGAGGGCGTGGATGCTCTGGCCGCCGCGCGCGAAGGCAAGATCACCCTGCGCACGACGGAGGTGAAAGCCGTGCGAGCGCCGGAAATAACGGCCGACGAATTGCTGTCCCTGCGCGAAAAGCTGCACTTGTCGCGCGCGGTATTCGCCCGCTACTTGCGCACCAATCCGCGCACGCTGGAAAACTGGGAACAGGGCCGGGCCAGGCCGAATGCCCAGGCGGCCTTGTTGATTCGCATGGTCGAGAAGTTTCCCGACACGGTAGAGCGTCTGGCCGCCGTTTGACGAAAGGGATACCCATGCTGCTGATGATCGACAACTACGACAGCTTCACCTACAACATCGTCCAGTACCTCGGCGAGTTGGGGCAGGAGGTGCGCGTTTTTCGCAACGATGCCGTGACGCTGGCTGAAATCGCCCGGCTGGCGCCGCGTTATCTGGTCATTTCGCCGGGGCCGTGCATGCCGGCGCAGGCGGGCATTTCGCTGGCGGCGATCCGCGCATTCGCCGGCAAGATTCCGCTCCTTGGCGTCTGCCTCGGGCATCAGGCCATCGGCGAGGCGTTTGGCGGGCGGGTCGTGGCGGCGCAGCGCCTGATGCACGGCAAGGTTTCGCCGGTCGAGCACAAGGATGCCGGCGTTTTTCGCGGCCTGCCCAATCCGCTGGCCTGCACCCGTTACCACTCGCTGGCCATCGAGCGCGAAAGCCTGCCGGATTGCCTCGACATCACTGCCTGGACCGCCGACGGCGAAATCATGGGCGTGCGCCACAAAACGCTGGCCGTCGAAGGCGTGCAGTTTCATCCCGAATCCATCCTGAGCGAGCGCGGCCACGACCTGTTCAGGAATTTCCTTGAGGAGCATCGCCCATGACGCCGCAAGCCGCCCTGCAACGGGTCATCGAGCATCGGGAAATTTTTCACGACGAAATGGTGTCGCTGATGCGCCGGATCATGCGCGGCGAAGTCTCGCCGATGATGATTTCGGCCATCATCACCGGCCTGCGCGTCAAGAAGGAAAGCGTCGGCGAAATCGCCGCCGCGGCCAGCGTTATGCGCGAACTGGCAACGCCGGTCAAGCTGCCCTATGATCGGCATTTCGTCGATATCGTCGGCACCGGCGGCGATGCCGCGCACAGCTTCAACATCTCCACCGCCTCCATCTTCGTCGCCGCCGCCGCCGGGGCCAAGGTGGCCAAGCATGGCGGGCGCAGCGTTTCGTCCAGTTCCGGCAGCGCCGACGTGCTCGAAGCCCTCGGCGCTTGCATCGACCTCTCCCCGGACAAGGTCGCCGCCTGCATCGAGGAAACCGGCATCGGCTTCATGTTCGCGCCCAACCACCACGCGGCGATGAAGCATGTCGCCGCCGTGCGGCGCGAAATGGGCGTGCGCACCATCTTCAACATCCTCGGCCCGCTGACCAACCCGGCCGGCGCGCCGAACACGCTGATGGGCGTGTTCCATCCCGATCTCGTCGGCATCCAGGTGCGCGTCATGCAGCGCCTGGGCGCCGAGCGCGTGCTGGTCGTGTACGGCAAGGACAATATTGACGAAATCTCGCTCGGCGCGGCCACCCTGGTCGGCGAACTGAAAGACGGCGAAGTGCGCGAATACGAAATCCATCCCGAGGACTTTGGCATGCAAATGCTCTCCCTGCGCAATCTGCGCGTCGGCAGCGCCGAGGAATCCAAGGCCATGCTGCTCGCCGCCCTCGACAACCAGCCGGGCGCCGCCCGCGAAGTCGTCTGCCTCAATGCCGGCGCCGCGCTCTACGTCGCCAATTGCGCCGACAGTATCGGCGCCGGCATCAATCAGGCGCGCGAAGCCATCGCCAGCGGCGCCGCGCGCCAGCGCCTTGACCACTTCGTGCACTGCACGCAGCGCCTGGGGGTGGCATGAGCGACATCCTCGCCAAAATCATCGCCAGCAAGCGCCGCGAAGTCGCCGCCGGAGAAGCCGTCGAGCCGCTCGCCGCGCTTCAGGCCAAGGCCGCCGCGCAACCGGCGGCGCGCGATTTCGTCGGCGCCATCCGCGCCAAACTCGCCGCCGGCCAGCCGGCGGTGATTGCCGAAATCAAGAAAGCCAGCCCGTCGAAAGGCGTCATCCGCCCCGACTTCCGCCCCGCCGACATCGCCCGCGACTACGCCGAAAACGGCGCCGCCTGCCTCTCGGTGCTCACCGACCGCGACTACTTCCAGGGCGCCCCGGAATACCTCCAGGCCGCCCGCGCCGCCTGCGCCCTGCCGGCGCTGCGCAAGGATTTCATCATCGCCCCCTGGCAGGTCGCCGAAGCCCGGGCCATGGGCGCCGACGCCATCCTGCTCATCGCCGCCGCCCTTGACGTCAGCGAAATGCAAAAACTCGAAGCCATCGCCCACGGCTACGGCATGGCCGTGCTGGTCGAAGTGCACAATGGCGACGAACTGACCGCCGCCCTCAGCCTGCAAACCCCGCTGATCGGCATCAATAACCGCAACCTGCGCAGCTTCGAAGTCAGCCTCGATACCACCCTTGGCCTCCTCGAACGCATCCCCGCCGGGCGCATCGTTGTCACCGAAAGCGGCATCCAGACGCCCGCCGACGTCACCCGCATGCGCCGCCACGGCGTCAACGCCTTCCTCGTCGGCGAAGCCTTCATGCGCGCCGCCAAACCCGGCGCCGAACTCGCCCGTTTGTTCGCGTAAATGCAGGCATGGGGCAAGCTCGTCCGCAGAGGCGGCCAGCGTGGCCCGGATCGCGGTCCGGCGGTGCTGTGTTCCGCTGCGGAGTAGCGCAAACAGCTTGAAACAGTGACGCTTCGCCAGAGATTTACAACCGCCGGCTTGCGGTCTTATCCCGTATCAACGCCTGTTACAGGCTTCGGGTGGCGGAGCAAGCTCATCGCCACGATTTCCCGCCAAGGTCGAGACTCCGCCGGGCTGCGTCAGTATTTCACCTGCACGCGGTAGGTCAGCGTGGTTTTGCTCTCGGCGGGCACGTTGATTTTCCAGACGGCGGTATTGCTGCTGACCTTCTCATGCTGATGGCTGGAATTCAGGATTTTCCAGTCGCCCGGAATCGGCTCCTGCACGGTTACAGTGGCCGTTTCCTTCTTGGCGTTTTTCAGCACGATTTCATAGGCGCTCTCGAACAGTCTGGTGCCCTTGGTTTGGAAATTGGTCTGTTTTTTGTCGGCGGTCACGTCAAAAGCCTCGCCCAACTTGAGGCGCACCTTTTCGTTCCTCGGCGTGTGGTCGATCTGGTCCTCGCCGACGAATTGCGCGTTGCCGGCGGCATCCTTCTTGTACACGCGGACAATCCCCTTGGGTAGCGGCATCCCGAGAGAGGCGCTTTCCTTGTTGTCGAACTCGACGAATACGCCCGCCTTCATCTTCTGACCCAATTCACCATAGCTGGCGCCGTAGTAATAATCCGCGCCGTTGAGCAGCAATTCCTTGCGCGCCGGCACGCCAGCGGCGGCAAGCAGCGCCACCTGCTTGGTCTGGTTTTCGGCGATGGTCGTCGGGCGCTCCAGCGTGTACAGGTGATATTCCAGCAGCGATTCCTCGGCCATCATCGGCGGCGGTGCTGCTACCTCGCTCCGCGATACCTCCCTGGGAGCCGCCGCCATGAAGTACTTGTTCCTTACCTGATTCACATCGCCCGCCACCAGTTGCAGTTTGGCGTTGCGGTAAGAAGCGCCGCTGGTGTTGGTCAGCGTCACCCAGCCGGAAATATCCATCCGGTCGTCCGCTGCATTCAGTTCAGCGACGTAGTCGGCTTTCCAGGCAAGGCCGCCGGAAAGATAGGACAACTCCACCTCCTGCTCTGCCACGCCCGCGTTGTTCAGCAGCATCACCAGCGTTGGCCGGTCGCGCAGATTGGCCGGCACATCGCTGTACACGATGCGACCAAAATGGCCGGTTTCGATGCGATCACCCATTTTCAGCACCACGCCGTTGTTGGCGGCCAGCACCTCTGCCTGCTCGCTGGTTTCGGCGCCGGTGCTGTAGTTGACCGAGGTGATGATTTTGACCGTCTTGCCGACATATTTTTCCAGCAGCTTCTGCGGTGTCAGCAGGTCGAAATCGAAATTCTGCTCGATCACCGAAAGCTTGCCCGGACTGCTCAGGCTGCGCAGCAGCGCCGTTTCCGGCCGCATCCGCGCACTCACGTCGCGAAAGGCCAGCGCCACCTGCCCGCTACCCAGCCGAATCCTGCGCTGATCCTTGACCAGCGCCAGATTCTCGTTATAGATGGTCACGGCAACGCTCTGCTGATCCGCGAGCGTGCTGCGCGATTCGTCATCGGCGGCCAGCGCCGGAAGCGCGAGCAAGCCAAGCAGGGCGGTGAAAGCGCGAAACGTCATGGCTAGCTCCTGTTCGATCCCGGCGAGATGGCAAGAAGTCCGCATATTACTATCAGCCGGATCGCCTGTGCATTGGCCTGGCCTCGTGGTCAGGACGATTGCATGGGCGAGGCGTGGCGCTCGCGCCTGACCGGCCTTCCGTTATACTCGCGGAATGTCCCGCCCCACCTTGCCCGCCGCCGGTGCGGCCGCGCTGCTCCCGGCCCCGTGGTCGGTTCCCGTCAGCGCCGTTCTGGAAGCCGATGAAACGCCCCAGTCCTGGCTCGAAACCGATCTCGACGAAGGTCTCGCTTTCGCCTCCGGCCTCTTGCTGTTGACCGACCGTCGCCTGCTTGCCTGGAGCGCCGCCGGTGCGTCGGCGCGTTCCTGGGATCTGGCTGCCGGTCTGACTCTCGGCCAGCACGACCATGCCGGCGTCGGCACGCTGGAATTGTTCGACGCCGCCGGTCGTTTGGCCTGCTGGCGCTATACGCTGGCGCGCAATCTGGCGGCGCTGCGCCTGAGCGGCGAATTCGACCTGCACCGCGACAGCCGGATCAGCGGCCAGCCGGTGCGGCGGCCCGCCGCCGAGCCGTGTCCGATCTGCCAGACGCCGATTTCGCCCGACGCGGAGGATTGCCCGGTGTGCGCCCGCGAGACGCCGACGGCGCCGTCGACGTGGACGCTGCTGCGCCTGTGGCGCTTCGCCCGGCCATACAAGGGCCGTCTGCTGCTCGGCTTCGTCCTGACGCTGGCGTCGACGGCGGCGACGCTGGTGCCGCCCTACCTGACCATGCCGCTGATGGACAAGGTGCTGATTCCTTTCCAGAACGGCCAGCCGATCGACTGGCAACTGGTCGCCCTCTATCTCGGCGGCCTTCTCGGGGCCGCGCTGCTGGCCTGGCTGCTCGGCTGGATGCGCACCTGGATTCTGGCGCTGGTTTCCGAGCGCATGGGCCGCGATTTGCGCACCCAGACTTTCGACCATCTGCTCGGCCTGTCGCTGGCGTATTTCGGCGGCAAGCGCACCGGCGACCTGATGGCGCGCATCGGCAACGAAACCGACCGCATCAACATCTTTCTTTCGCTCGATCTGCTCAATTTCGCCACCGATGTGCTGATGATCGTCATGACGTCGGTCATCCTGTTCTCGATCAATCCGGGGCTGGCGCTGGCGACCCTGGTGCCGCTGCCGATCATCGGCTGGCTGATCCACATCGTGCGCGAGAAACTGCGCACCGGCTTCGAGAAAATCGACCGCGTCTGGGCCGAGTTGACCAATGTGCTTGCCGACACCATTCCGGGCATTCGCGTGGTCAAGGCGTTCGCCCAGGAAAAGCGCGAGGGCGAGCGTTTTCGCGCCGCCAACGAGCGCGCCCTGGCGATGAACGACAAGCTCAACCGCACCTGGGCGCTGTTCACTCCGACCATCACTCTGCTTACCGAGATCGGCCTTCTGGTGGTGTGGGTTTTCGGCATCTGGCAAATCGCCAAGGGCGACTCGACGGTCGGCGTGTTGACCGCTTTCCTTGCCTATATCGGTCGCTTCTACACGCGCCTCGACTCGATGAGCCGCATCGTTTCGGCGACGCAGCGCGCCGCCTCGTCGACCAAGCGCATTTTCGACATTCTCGATCACGTTTCCAGCGTGCCCGAGCCGGCCCGGCCCGTGCATCTGGAACGGGTCGCCGGGCGCATCGAACTGAGGGGGGCGAGTTTCCGCTATGGCACGCGCGCCGTGACCCAGGGCGTTGACCTGTGCATTGAGCCGGGCGAGATGATCGGCCTGGTCGGCCACAGCGGCTCCGGCAAATCGACGCTGGTCAATCTCATTTGCCGTTTCTACGATGTCAGCGAAGGCCAGATAGTGATCGACGGCGTCGATGTGCGCTCGGTGCCGGTCGCCGAATACCGCCGCCACATCGGCCTGGTGTTGCAGGAGCCTTTCCTCTTTTTTGGCACCGTCGCCGACAACATCGCCTACGGCAAGCCCGAGGCCACGCGCGGCGAAATCATCGCCGCCGCCCGCGCCGCGCATGCCCACGAATTCATCCTGCGCCTGCCGCACGGCTACGATTCGCTGGTCGGCGAGCGCGGCCAGGGACTTTCCGGCGGCGAGCGCCAGCGCATTTCCATCGCCCGGGCGCTGCTTATCGACCCGCGCATCCTCATCCTCGACGAAGCCACCTCGGCGGTCGACACCGAAACCGAGAAGGAAATCCAGAAGGCGCTCGACAATCTGGTCAAGGGCCGCACCACCATCGCCATTGCCCACCGCCTGTCCACGCTCAGGAAGGCCGACCGGCTGGTGGTCATGGATCGCGGCCGTATTGTCGAAATCGGTAATCACGATCAACTGATGGCCAGCGAAGGCCATTACCACAAGCTTTATCTGGCGCAGGCACGCAATGTCGACAACGAGCCGGAACTGCCGTCCACGCCCGAACTGGCCAAGGCCATCCCGAATTGAGCAAGGCCATGCCCCTTCCCAACATCCAGGTAGAGCGCGACAGTCACGGCCGGCTGGTCGTCATTGCCGAAAACGGCGAACGCTTCGCTCCCGTCACGCCGGTTCGCGCCTTTCCCATTGCCGCTCCCGATGAGGGCTTGTCCCTGGTCAGCGCCGACGGCCACGAAATCGCCTGGATCGACAATCTCGCCGAACTGCCGGCGGCGGCCCGCGAACTGATCGCGGCGGAACTGGCGAGCCGCGAATTCGTCCCGGAAATCGCCCGCATCCACGCCGTGTCGAGCTTCGCCTGCCCCAGCATCTGGCAGGTGGAGACCGACCGCGGCGCTTGCGAGCTGGTGTTGAAGGGCGAGGAGGATATCCGCCGCCTGTCGCCGACCCGGCTCCTGATCGCCGACGGCCACGGAATCCAGTTTCTCATCCGCGATCTCGGCCGGCTCGACCGGCAGAGCCGCAAGCTGCTCGACCGCTTCCTGTAGCGGCGATTTTTCCACCACGCATATAATTCGCAGCCGGCGACCCAAAACGCATTTGCCACCCAGACGGCGAACCTCGCATGAGCAAAAAAGACATCATTTTCCTCGATCGCTTCTCCCTGCGCGGCCCGAGCATCTGGACTTACCGGCCCGCCATTGAAGTCTGGATCGACATTGGCGAACTGGAGGATTTTCCCTCCAACAAAATTCCCGGCCTCGCCGAGCGTCTGGCAGCCTGGCTGCCGGGCCTTGTCGAGCACCGTTGCAGCTATGGCGAGCGCGGCGGCTTTCTGCGCCGCCTTCAGGAAGGCACCTGGGCCGGCCATATCCTCGAACACATCGTCCTCGAATTGATGAGTCTGGCCGGCCTGCCCGACGGCTTCGGGCGCACCCGCGAGACGAGCCGGCGCGGCGTCTACAAATTGGTGGTCAGCAATTTTCACGAGGAATGCACCTGGCTTGCCCTGGATATTGGCCGCGCCCTGCTGCTGGCCGCCATTCATGACGAAGCCTTCGATCTTGCCGTGGCGATCGCGCCACTGCGCGACAAGGTCGAGCGCAAGTATCTCGGCCCGTCCACCGTGGCCATTGTCCAGGCCGCCGAGGAACGCGGGATTCCGCACATCCGCCTGATCGACGGCGGCAACCTCGTCCAGTTCGGCTACGGCGCTGCCATGCACCGCATCTGGACCGCCGAGACCGACCGCACCAGCGCCATCGCCGAAGGCATTGCGCGCAACAAGGAACTGAGCAAGGAATTGCTCGCGGCGGCCGGTGTGCCGGCGCCGGAAGGCCGCGCAGTCAGCGACGCCGACGACGCCTGCGCCGCCGCCGAGGAAATCGGCTATCCGGTGGCGCTCAAGTCGAGCAACGGCGGGCGCGGCGTGTTCATCGACCTCGGTAGCGCCGCCGAGGTGCGCAAGGCTTATGCCAGCGCCAGCGAGGAAGATTCCGGCGTGCTCGTCGAGCGTTCCATTCCGGGCAGCGAGCATCGCCTGCTGATCGTCGGCGGCAAGCTGGCCGCCGCCAGCCGGGGCAATGTCATTGCCGCCTGCGACTGCACCGACGCGGTGCATCCCGCCAATGCCGCCAGCGCCGCGCTGGCCGCCCGCGTGGTCGGCCTCGACATTGCCGGCATCGATCTGGTCTGCCGCGATATCGGCCTGCCGCTGGCCGAGCAGGACGGCGCCGTGGTCGCGGTCAATGCCGGCCCTGGCCTGCTCATGCACCTCAAGCCGGGCAGCGGCCAGCCGCGCCCGGTCGGCCGCGCCATCGTCGACCATCTGTTCGCCGCGGGCGAGACGGGTCGCATTCCGGTGGTCGGCGTTTCCGGCTCGCGCGGCAAGACGGCGGTGGCCCGCCTGGTCGGCCATTTTCTCTACCTCGTCGGCCAGCGCGTCGGCCTGGCGTGCAGTGATGGTCTCTTTCTCGAACGCCGCCAGATGCACAAGGGCGATGCCGCCAATTGGGCCGACGGCCGCCGTCTTCTCCTCAATCGCGGGGTCGATGCGGCGGTGATCGAGAACGGCGGCAAGGTCATTCTCGGCGAGGGGCTGGCCTACGAACGCTGCCAGGTCGGCATCGTCACCAACGTCCTGCCGGCGCTCGAAGATTTGTCGCGTTGGGATATCCAGCCGAACGACAGCGAGTTGTACACGACCTGGCGCTCGACCTACCGCACCCAGGTCGATGTCGTACTCAAGTCCGGCGCCGCCGTGCTTAATGCCGCCGACCCGCTGACCGCCGATTTCGCCGAACTGTGCGACGGCGAAGTCATTCTCTTCGCCGCCGATTCCGCTGCTCTGGCCGACTGGCGCGCCGCCGGCCGCCGCTGTGTCGGCGTCAGCGCTGGGCGCATCTGCCTTTTTAACGGCGGCAACGAAATCCGTCTGTGCCGTCTCGGCGATGCGCCGACCATCGGCAAGAGCAAAAAGGCCGAGGACGTCGCCAATGTGCTCGCCGCCGCCGCCGCCGGCTGGGCGCTGGGCTTGAGCGAGGACATTCTCGTCACCGGCATCCGCACCCACGGCCTCGATCTGGCCGATCCCTTCACCCTGCTACCGCGCCGCGCCCGCAAGGCGGCCGGCGTCGCCAGCCGCTTCTAAAAAATCATGGACGTTTCCCGCATTCGCGCCCTGCGCGGCCCCAATTTGTGGAGTCGCCGCACCGCCATCCAGGCCATCGTCACCTGTCCCGGCGACGAAACGGTCATCGCCAATCTGCCCGGCTTTGAAGAGCGCCTGCGCGCCCGCTTTCCCGAATTGGGCGACCTGATTCCCGCCGATCACCTCGACACCGTGTCGATGGCCCACGCCCTCGAATTCGCCGCTCTCGGCCTGCAAGCCCAGGCCGGCTGTCCGGTGACTTTCAGCCGCACGACGGAAACGGTCGAGCCGGGCGTCTATCAGGTGGTCGTCGAATACAGCGAGGAAGACGTGGGAAGCCTGGCCTTCGCCCGCGCCGAGGAGCTGTGCCGGGCGGCGCTGGCCGACGCGCCTTTCGATCTCGCCGGCAGCCTCGCCGAATTGCGCGAACTGGACGAGGACATCCGCCTCGGCCCGTCGACCGCTTCCATTGTCGCCGCCGCGCAGGCGCGCGGCATCCCCATCCGCCGCCTGACCCAGGGCAGCCTCGTGCAACTCGGCTGGGGCAGCCGGCAAAAGCGCATTCAGGCGGCGGAAACCAGTTGCACCAGCGTCGTCGCCGAAGCCATCGCGCAGGACAAGGAACTGACCAAGCAACTGCTGCACGCCGCTGGCGTTCCCGTGCCGACTGGCCGCCCGGTCGAGGACGAGGACGACGCCTGGGCCGCCGCCCGGGAAATCGACCTGCCGGTGGTGGTCAAGCCGCAGGACGGCAATCAGGGCAAGGGCATTTCGGTCAACCTGACGAGCGAAGAGCAGGTGCGCCACGCTTACCGCCTCGCCGCCGACTGCCGCGATCAGGTCATGGTCGAAAAATATCTGCCCGGCCACGATTACCGCCTGCTGGTCGTCGGCGACAAGCTGATCGCCGCCGCCCGGCGCGATCCGCCGCTGGTCATCGGCGACGGCAGCCACACGGTCAGCGAACTGGTCGCCATCGTCAACAGCGATCCGCGCCGTTCCGCCGGCCATGCCACCTCGCTGACCAGGATTCGCCTCGACGAAATCGCCCTTGCCCGCCTCGCCGAGCAGGGCTACAGCGCCGATTCCGTGCCGGCGCGCGGCGTGCGCGTGGTGCTGCGCAATAACGCCAATCTGTCGACCGGCGGCAGCGCCACCGATGTCACCGACGACGTTCACCCCGAACTGGCCGCCGCCGCCATCGCCGCCGCCCGCACGGTCGGTCTCGACATCGCCGGCATCGACGTCGTTTGCGACACCATGCTCAAACCGCTGGAGGCGCAGGGCGGCGGTATTGTCGAAGTCAACGCCGTCCCCGGCCTGCGCATGCACCTCGACCCCTCCTTCGGCAAGGGCCGCCCGGTCGGCGAGGCGATCATCGCCATGCTCTATCCCGATGCCCCCGGCGGCAAGCCCGACAATGGCCGCATCCCGCTCGTCGCCGTTACCGGCACCAATGGCAAGACCACCACCAGCCGCCTGATCGGTCGCATCTTCGAGCACAACGGCCTGCGCGTCGGCATGACCAGCACCGACGGCATCTATGTGCAAAACCAGCGCATCGACGATGGCGACTGTTCCGGCCCGCGCAGCGCCCGCAACGTGCTGGCCCATCCCGACGTCGACGCGGCGGTGCTGGAAACGGCGCGCGGCGGCCTCCTGCGCGAGGGGCTTGGCTTCGATATGTGCGATGTCGCCGTCGTCACCAATATCGGGCTGGGCGATCACCTCGGCCTCAGCTACATCACCACCGTGCACGATCTCGCCGTCATCAAGCGCGTCATCGTCGAAAACGTCGCCCCGGCCGGCGCCGCCGTGCTTAACGCCGCCGATCCGGTGGTCGCGGCCATGGCCCGCCACTGCCCCGGTGAAATCATCTTCTTCGCCCTCGACCCGGCCCATCCGGTGCTGGCCACTCACCGCGCCCAGGGCAAGCGCGTGGTGTATGTCGAAAAGGGCGACATCGTCTGCGGCGAAGGCCGCAAGAAAAACCGCATTCCGCTCGCCCACGTGCCGCTGACGCGCAATGGCACGATCGGCTTCCAGATCGAAAACGCCATGGCCGCCGTCGCCACCGCCTGGGCGCTCGGCTACGGCTGGGCCAGCATCGCGGCGGCGCTGGCCGGCTTTGTCAACGACGCGGCGAGCGCCCCCGGCCGCTTCAACGTCTTTGATTACCAGGGCGCGACGCTGATCGCCGATTACGGCCACAACCCCGACGCCATGCTGGCCCTGGTCAAGGCCGTCGACAGCATGCCGGCGGCCCGCCGCGCGGTGGTCATCAGCGGCGCAGGCGACCGGCGCGACGAGGACATCCGCCAGCAGACGGAAATTCTCGGCGCCGCCTTCGACGACGTGATTCTCTACGAGGACGCCTGCCAGCGCGGTCGCGCCAGTGGCGAAGTAATCGCCCTGCTGCGCGCCGGCCTCGCCAACAGCCGGCGGGTCGCGCACGTCGCGGCCATCGACGGCGAATTCGCCGCCATCGACGCCGCCCTGCAACGCCTGGGCAAGGGCGACCTGTGCCTGATTCTCATCGACCAGGTGGAAGCAGCCCTCGCCCACATCGCCCGCCGCATCGCCGAAGCCGGCTGAATTCCCACGCTTTCGCAAAGCCCAAGGATCGAATAACATCAAGAATTCAGCCGTGTCCCCGTGACACGCCGCAAAACAAGAGAGGAGCTTCAGGATGCTGGTACGCGAAATGCTCGATTTCGGGGAAACCGAAGTGCACACCCTTTCCCCGCGGCAAACACTGGCCGACGCGCTGGCGATGATGGCCGAGCGCCATGTCGGGGTTCTCGTGGTGATGGAAGGCGAGACATTGGCGGGCATGCTGACGCACCGCGAACTGATCTCGGCGATTCACGCGCGGCGCGACATCGAAAACGCGCCGATCGGCGACTTCATGATCAAAAATCCCATCACCGCGTCGCCGGACACCCACCTCAACGACCTGCGCCGTCTGATGGTGGTTAACCGCAGCCGCTATATTCCGGTGCTTGAAGACGGCAAGCTGAAAGGCGCGGTTTCCTTCCTCGATGTCGCCAAGGCGGTGCTCGAAGAGCAGGATCTCGAAAACAGGATGCTGAAACAATACATCCGCCACTGGCCCGAAGGCGAGGAACCGCAGCAAAGCTTCGGCTGAAAGCCTGCGCGGGGCGAGTGGGGCGCTGCAAAATTCATCGCCGCCAGCGATTGAAGCCGGGACTCCACTTCGCTCCATATCAGCCTACTGCGCCACATCGCGTCAAAGGCTTACACCCGTTCCCGGCAATCGTATGGTGTTCAGGCCAGCATTTCGTGCGTGTCGTGCGCCATGATGGCCAGGAATACGAGCAGGCCGAGGTAGTACAGTGCGTAGGTCAGGCGCGTTTCGTTCGAGACGGCGTAGTAGCGCTGGTTTGCCGGATCGGTTGGATCGTGCTTCCATGCCTTCATGACTTGGGGCGCGGCCAGAACCGCCATCAGGATCAGCAGTGGACTTGGCCGCCAGAGGAATATCCCTGCCAGCACAGGGACGCCGAGCAGCCAGATGCGCGGCGAGAGTACGGCGGTGATGCGCCCGCCATCGAAGGGCGACAGGGGAATCAGGTTGAACAGATTGATGAAAAATCCGGCGTAAGCCAGCGCCAGCAGCAGGTTGCTGTCGTAGGCTCGCGCCGCGAAGTAGCAACCCACCGCGGCGACGCTGCCGAGCAGAGGCCCGGCGAAGCCGACCCAAGCTTCGGTTTCGACATCGTGGGGGAGATCCTTGAGTTCGATCCAGGCGCCGACGAAGGGTATGAAGGTCGGCGCGCCGACATTGAGGCCGCGCTGGCGCGCCGCTAGATAGTGGCCCATTTCATGAACAAAAATCAGCCCGACGAAGCCTGCCGCGTAGCGCCAGCCGAAAACGAAGGCATAGGCGACGACCGACACCAGCATCGAGCCGCCGCTCACGAACAGCTTGCCCCCTTTGAGCAGGAGCAACAGAAACAGCTTCACCACACCGCTCTCAAGTTTTGCGCGTGAAGAATTTGCCGATGCCCCACAGCGCGCCGGCGCCGGCGAGGATCAGGACTTTGCCGAACTTCGCCAAGAGCGCGAGCAGAGTCGCGAAAAGGCCCAGTTTTTTGGCCGCCGCGCCGGCCACCAGCGCTGCCAGGCCGTAGGCGGCGACCTTGTCGGTGGATGCGTTGAAATCGGTATAGCGCTTGCCATCCTCGTATTGCAAGGCGGCCAGCAAGGTCAGGGCATCGGGCTTGTACTTTTCCAGGTCGCTCGCGTTCGTCACGAGGTTGAGACTGATATAGCCATCGCGCCCGAGCGCGTAGGTGTTGTAATTGACGCCCTGCCCCTCGGTATCGCGCGCGCCTTTGTCGCGGATACTTGCCGCCCAGACGAGGCGATGCATCGCCGCGTCGTATTGCGGCGACTGCACCCAGCCGATCACCTCGACCGGGGCAATACCGTGTTTCACCCGTTCATCGTTGGCCGCTTCCGTGCCGTCTTTCAGGTTTTGCAGCAATTCGTCCGCCTTCCAGTCCTTGGCGTCGTCGTCCTTGATGTAGCCCTCGTTCACAAAGGAGAGGACCACCAGCCAGTCGGCGCCGTTTTCGGGAAACACCAGGCCCATGAAATTGGAGCCGACTGTGTTGCCCATGGCGCGCATCAGTTGGGCGGCAGCCGGGACAGGCACCCAGATGTAGCCCTGGGGCAGGTGCAGTTGCCCTTGATCGCGCAGCCGAATATCGGCAGGGCCGGATTTCTGTGACGCATTAACCGCCTTGATGGCAGCTTCACGCTCGGCTTCCAGGCTGGCCGCCGCGGATGGATGGGCAGGTTTGGCAAAGCTCACGGAGCCTGCAACGGCAAGACACGCGACAAGAAGCGCCACGAGAACGCGGCCAAGACGGATATCCATGAAATTCCCCTATTTCGAGTATTGTTTTTTGAAAAATTTCGAGTCTAGGATATTTTTGTCTGAATACGAAAGTTTTTTCTCCGCCCCTCGCGCCAGCGTGCAGGCTAAAGCGATCAACAGGCGAATCAGGATATAAACAGCCGCTACACCGCAAATTACTGCGCCCGCGAGGCGGAGGCGTTTTTCGCCTGTGGCGCACTCGGCGTAAGGCTTGAGCCGCAAGCGCCTGTGGTAAATAACCCGGATGTAAATATGCAGCGCAAGAGTTCGAAAATCTGTATCGCGGCGGTTTCTCAGGTGTTTTGCACCACGATGTTGGGAAATCTGGAACTCATGTCCTTGGCTTTTTCGCCGATCTTGACCGCGAGGCGGCGGGCGATGGCGCGGTAGATTTCGGCGCTGCGCGAGTCCGGGGCGCCGACCACGGTGGGTTTGCCGCCGTCGGCCATTTCGCGGATGGCCAATTCCAGCGGCAGGCTGCCGAGGAACTCGACGCCGTAATCGGCGCCCATCTTCTCGCCGCCGCCGACGCCAAAGATGGGTTCTTCATGGCCGCAGTTGGAGCAGATGTGGATGCTCATGTTTTCGACGATGCCGAGGATGGGGACATTGACCTTCTCGAACATTTTCAAGCCCTTGCGTGCGTCGATCAGGGCGATGTCCTGCGGCGTGGTGACGATCACCGCGCCGGTCAGCGGCACCTTTTGCGACAGCGACAACTGGATGTCGCCGGTGCCCGGCGGCATGTCCACGATCAGATAGTCGATGTCGCGCCAGTTGGTCTGGCCGAGCAACTGGTCGAGCGCCTGGGCGACCATCGGGCCGCGCCAGATCATCGGCGTTTCGACATCGACCAGAAAGCCGATGGACATGGCCTGGATGCCGTGTGCTTCCAGCGGCTCCAGGCGCTCGCCGTCGTGCGATTCCGGCTGTTGGTCGGCCAGCCCAAGCATTTGCGGTTGCGACGGGCCGTAGATGTCGGCGTCGAGAATGCCGACCGAGGCGCCTTCCTGGGCCAGCGCCAGGGCGAGGTTGACGGCCGTCGTGCTCTTGCCGACGCCGCCCTTGCCGGAGGCGACGGCGATGATGTTCTTGACGCCGGGCAAGAGCTTGACGCCCAATTGCACGGCATGGGCGACGATCTTGCTGGTCACGGTGGCGGAAATGTTGCCGACGCCGGGCACGGCCTTGACGGCCGCGATTGCCTGTTTGCGGATGGCGTCGATCTGCGTTTTGGCCGGATAGCCGAGTTCGATGTCGAAGGCGACATCGGCGCCGTCGATGCGAATATTTTTGACGGCGCGGCTGCTGACGAAATCCTTGCCGGTATTGGCATCGACCGCGCCCGCAAGCGCCGTCTTGATCTGCTGTTCAGTAATGCTCATGGAGGCTCCGGTTGGCATGGGGCAGGCAAATACCCGAGTGATTTCGTACAGTATACCCCAGGCTTCCGATGACGGCCATTGGCCCGCCGGATCGGCGGCGGGCGCGGTAAAATCCCTTTTTTTCTTCGCTCCGCCTTTTCCATGCCGCGCAAAATTCTCGTCACCTCCGCCCTGCCTTATGCCAATGGCGCGATCCACATCGGGCATCTGGTCGAATACATCCAGACCGATATCTGGGTCCGCTACCAGAAAATGGCCGGCAATGAATGCTGGTACGTCTGCGCCGACGACACGCACGGCACGCCAATCATGCTGCGCGCCGAGCAGGAGGGCATCGCGCCGGAACAGTTGATCGAGCGCATGCACGGCGAGCACGCTCGTGACTTCGCCGGTTTCGGCGTCGCTTTCGACAATTATTACAGCACCCATTCGCCCGAGACGCGCGAATACGCCAACGAAATCTACCGCCGCCTCAAGGCCGCCGGCCTGATCGAAACGCGCACCATCGAGCAGTTCTACGATCCGCTCAAGGCGATGTTCCTGCCCGACCGCTTCATCAAGGGCGAATGCCCGAAATGCCACGCCCAGGACCAGTACGGCGACAATTGCGAAAGCTGTGGCGCCGCCTACGCCCCGACCGACCTCATCGAACCCTACTCGGCGGTATCCGGCGCCAAGCCGGAACTGCGCTCTTCCGAACATTATTTCTTCAAGCTTTCCGACCCGCGTTGCGAAGCTTTCCTGCGCCGCTACACCAGCCGCGACAACGGCGCCCTGCAAGCGGAAGCGGCCAACAAGATGCAGGAATGGCTCGGCGCGCCGGGCGAGAACCGCCTGACCGACTGGGACATTTCGCGCGATGCGCCCTATTTCGGCTTCGAAATTCCCGATGCGCCGGGCAAGTACTTCTATGTCTGGCTCGACGCGCCGATCGGCTACATGGGTTCGTTCAAGAATTTCTGCACCCGCCAGGGCCTCGACTTCGACGAATGGTTCAAGCCCGGGTCGGAGACCGAGCTGGTGCATTTCATCGGCAAGGACATTCTCTATTTCCACGCCCTGTTCTGGCCCGCCGAACTCGCCCATGCCGGCTACCGCACGCCGGACAAGATTTTCGCGCACGGCTTTTTGACCGTCGATGGCGCCAAGATGTCGAAATCGCGCGGCACCTTCATCACCGCCGCCAGCTACCTGAATACCGGCCTCGATCCTGAATGGCTGCGCTATTACTATGCCGCCAAACTGTCGGCGAGCATGGAGGACATCGACCTCAACCTCGACGATTTCGTCGCCCGCGTCAATTCCGATCTGGTCGGCAAATACGTCAATATCGCCAGCCGCGCCGCCGGCTTCATCGCCAAGCGCTTCAACGGCCAGTTGGCGCCCGTCACCGCCGACCTGCCGGCGCTGCGGGCGATTCAGGAGGCCGCCGGGCGCATCGCCGACCTCTACGAAGGGCGCGAATACGGCAAGGCCGTGCGCGAAATCATGGCCCTGACCGACGCCGCCAACCAGTACGTCGATAGCGTCAAGCCCTGGGAACTGGCCAAGCAGGCCGGTCGGGAAAGCGAACTGCATGTCGCGTGCAGCAATGCGCTCAACCTCTTCCGTCTGCTCACCGTGCTGCTCAAGCCGATCCTGCCGGCGCTCGCGGCCAAGGTCGAAAGCTTCCTCGCCATCGCCCCGCTGATCTGGGCCGACAGCGCCAGCCTGCTGGCCGGCGGTCATCGCATCAATGCCTACACGCACCTGATGACCCGCGTCGATGCCAAACAGATCGAGCAACTGGTCGCCGCCAACAAGGACGCGCCGCCTGCACCGGCTCCCGCCCCCACTGCCGTTGCCGCGGCGCCCACGCCGCCGCCCGTGGCCACTGCGCCGCTGTGCACCATCGACGACTTCACCAAGGTCGACCTGCGCGTCGTCCGCATTGCCAATGCCGAACACGTCGAGGGCGCCGACAAGCTGGTGCGCCTGACGCTGGAATTGGGCAATGGCGAAACGCGCAACGTCTTCGCCGGCATCAAGTCCGCCTACGACCCGGCAACGCTGGTAGGCCGGATGACGGTGATGGTCGCCAACCTCGCCCCGCGCAAAATGAAATTCGGCCTCTCGGAAGGCATGGTTCTCGCCGCCTCGGACGACAGCGGCCAAACGCCGGGCATCTTCCTCCTCACCCCCGACAGCGGCGCCGAGCCGGGTATGCGGGTGAAGTGAGGGGGCGGTTCAAGACCGCGGGCAACTGGATTGCTGCGCTCGCAATGACGGCCATTCTGTGCCGCGTCATTGCGCGGAGCGAAGCGACGAAGCAATCCAGAAATAGAGGCGTTTGAATAAAGCTCTACACCAACCGTATCGGGCCGGCGTAGCGGGCGACCAGCGGATCGGCGGTGAGCAGCCCGGTAGGATGGGTAGAGCCAAAGGCGAAACCCATCGTTTCGAGAATCGCCGCCGCGACGGGTTTCGCTGGCGCTCTATCAATCCTGCGAAAATGATAGCTGGTTGCGCTAGTCCAACAGGCATTTCTCATATAAAGGGAGTGATTTTCATGAATCGTCCCTCAAAGATCAGTCGATGGGTTTCGCCTGCGGCTCTACCCATCCTACCGCGCTTGATTCTGATGTTGTACCGCGATGAGTATTACAACAAGAACACGGACAACCAAGGCGTGGCCGAAGTTTTCATTGGAAAGCAGCGCAGCGGCTCCGTCGGGGTAGTCCACCTTGCCTTCTTCGGCGAATATGCGCGGTTTGAGAATCTTGCGGAGGCGTCTAACTATTTCGGTGGCTAAAATTTGCGTAAGTATGTACCATAGATATGAATGTCGCTGTTCTTCTGTAACCACACGAACCGCGGCAGCCGCTGATCAATTCTATAACTGCAAGGAGATGCAAAATGAATGATGAAGAATTTCAATACCAATGGTTGGGCTACGGCAACATTAAGAGTGATCTATGGTTTATTGGGATTGAACCGGGTGGTGAGAACAAAGGGTATAATGGAAAGGGGTGCTCAAAGTACTTGCTTGAAAATGGAAGCAGCTTTTATTTGGGTGACAGCCTGCCCGCGAGTGACCAAAGCGAGGTTTTTAGGCGTTGTGAGGAAGTTGCCGAGAGCGCCGGGTATGGGAGGAATTATTTCCTGAGCAATATGAGTCCAATCGCAAGCCGAGGCGTCGACAATCATGCCGAAACGGACGGAAGGCTAAAGAGCTATCAAAATTTGCTGTATCAAGCTTATAAGCAATATAGGCCGCAAGCCGTTGTTTTTCACGGGAAAGGGAGCCGCTATAATCGCGGTTTTGACCATTGGGGGCTAGGTAATATTTTTGACTTGGCGAATGTTGAAAGAAAAGGCAAAGAAATTGTAGAGTTTGTTGGAGCAAATATATTGCTTTGTGATAATTTTTCCCCGGAGTGGAACAAGGGCGAGGGGTGGAGGGTGCAATCGGCTGCCCTATCGGAAAAGCTTAGAGCTTGGCGAACATAAGAAAATTTATTTGAGTGAAGTATAAATCTAAACACTCCACTCACCTCTCTACCTCCCTCTCCCTCGAAACAACTCCTCGCTCCCCCATCCGCTCCATGATCTCCAACGCTCTATTAAAACTAATGCGTAGCCGATCTTGAATGCAGCCCGGTAGGATGGGTAGAGCCAAAGGCGAAACCCATCGTTTCGAGATTCGCCACCGCGACGGGTTTCGCTGGCGCTCTATCAATTCTGCGAAAATGATAGCTGGTTGCGCTAGTCCCACCAGCATTTCTCATATAAAGGGAGTGATTTTAATGAATCGTCCCTCAAAGATCAGTCGATGGGTTTCGCCTGCGGCTCTACCCATCCTACCGCGCTCTCTTTCATTGATGTCAATTTCCCCTATAAGCCACAAACCATGATTCCAGATGCTTTTTACTAATCTTTAGCGACGATTTCTTCCATAGTGAAGGTTGCCATTGGATAATAAGGGTCAAACCACCATAACTCTACGCCCCTCCCGCTTGAGCGTTTTTGTTTGTGGAATTCCCTGTGCCCACACGGTTCGCGCTTCCGGCAGATTCGCAGCTACTCGCCCACCTCAGCCAGTATCGCAGTAATCACGGACGGCCCAATGAAATAACCTACCCGCGCCAACCGCTCCAGCGATGGCCGGGCTTCGGGGATCAAGCCTGCGCTTTTTGCCAGCCCGATGACCGCCGCTGTGCCGATCAGCGTGATGCCACGGCTTTTGGCTTCCAGCCTTCCGGCGCGGTCGTCCATTATCAGCAGCACGGCATCGCCCGCGTCGCGCCAGAGGCAGGCCATGTGGATGGCGCTGGCTTCGCCCGCGTCGACGCCGGGGTTCAGCGGCTTCCACTCAGCGGCGGGGTTTTCCACGACTTCGATCCAGCCTTCGGCTAGCGCGTGCGAGAACAGTTGGGTATCGGGAAAGGAAGCACCGGAAGGTTGGATTTCGTCATGCACGGCGCGCGTGATGCACACCCGCCCGAACAGGCCGCGCAGCAAGGAGAGTGAATCAATGCGCGCCAGCCCGAGCAGCGGCCCGGCATCGGCGATGACGACACGTCTGCTCATGCGGCAGGCTTGATCAGCCAGTCACGCGCCCGGCGCATTTCCTCGCGCGCCTCGTCAGCGGCAGCCTTGCCCGCGCCAGTGAGCGGGATGCCTTGGCTGGACAACAGCGTCAACATTTCGGCCAGCGGCTTGCTCGCCATGCGCGCGGCAAACCCGGCCGACACCGCGCCGCTGCGGAACAGCGAAACAGCCAGCGCCACACGCACTGCCGGCAAATCGGGGACGCCCAATTGCTCCAGATCGACCAGCAGCGCCTGCGGATGGTCGCGGTTCATCACCACGACCATGTCACCCTCGCGCGCGGCGGCCAGCGCCGTGCTGGGATTGGTTTTGAGTTGGCGGATGTTGACGGCCTGCATGACGGGCCTCCAAAGTGAGCTACCTAATGTAGGAACAAGCTTGGCAGAACTTTTCTCTGTTCGCAAGCGCCATGCTGCAAGGGTTGAGTGCGCTTTCAAGATTGCGACGGCCAGGCTGGATTGCGTCGCTGCGCTCGCAATGACGGCCATTCTGTGCCGCGTCATTGCGAGGAGCGAAGCGACGAAGCAATCCAGAAATGGCGGTATTTGAACTGCGCTACACCAACCGTATCGGGCCGGCGTAGCGGGCGACCAGCGGATCGGCGGTGAGCAGGGCGATGCCTTCGACCTGGGATTGGGCGACGAGGATTCTGTCGAACGGGTCTTTGTGGAGTGCCGGCAGACTGCCCACAGCCACGGCGTGTTCGCTCGTGACCGGCAATTCGAGGTAGCCGTTGTCGAGGAGTCCGCGCCGGAGCAGGCGCGGTTCGACGCGAAAATCGGCGCGCCCCAAACCCTGCTTGATCGTGATTTCCCAGAGGCTGGCGGCGCTGAACAGCAGTTCATTGTCCGGGTCTGCGAGCAGCGCCCGCGCCGTGGCGGACAAGCGCTCCGGCTGACCGGCGGCCCATAGCAGCAGGTGCGTGTCGAGCAGCAGCTTCACGCATCACCTCCGAACAGGCGCTCGATTTCCTCGCCGCCCATGCGGTCGAAATCCTCGGGCACGGCAATCTCGCCCGCCAAAAAACCCAGACGGCGCGCCTGGCTTGGCGTATCCAGTGCCGTCACCTTGACCAGCGGTTTGCCCGCCCGGGCGATGACGAAGGCTTCTCCATTGGCGGCTTGCTCGACCAGCCGCGAGAGTTGCGTCTTTGCCTCGTGAATATTGAAAGATTGCATGCTTGCCTCCCGGTTCGGACTAAGTCAAATTAGTTTAGTCCGAAAATGGGCGACTGGCAAAGCAGGCCAGCGCGATCGCATGAATGCCAATGCCATGAAAAACAACCCCTCCCCGACCCTCCCCTTCGGGCTTTGCCCGAAAGGGAGGGAGCCGCAGCCTGCGCGCGCTACGGGTTTTCTCCCTCCCTTGCGCGCAGTGTAGGGGAGGGTCGGGGAGGGGTTGCGGCCACGACAATTGCATTCATGCGATTGCCCTAAGGCCGTGCGTGAGTGCTTGCTCGTGCGCCCGCGTCCTATTCAGCGGCGGTTAGCGATTTTCCCCGGCGCGCGGCTTGGTGCCGCATGTACCAGTGGTGGGCGCGGTCGAGGTAGAGGTAGATGACGGGGGTGGTAAATAGCGTCAGCATTTGCGACAGGATGAGGCCGCCGACCATGGCGTAGCCGAGCGGGCGGCGCAATTCGGAGCCGGCGCCCTGGCCAAGCATGAGCGGCAGGCCGGCGAGCAGGGCGCACATGGTGGTCATCATGATGGGGCGAAAGCGCATGAGGCAGGCTTCGAAAATGGCGTCGCGCGGCGACAGGCCCTGGTCGCGCTCGGCGGTGAGGGCGAAGTCCACCATCATGATGCCGTTTTTCTTGACGATGCCGATGAGCAGGATGATGCCGATCAGGCCGATGACCGACAGGTCGTAACCGCCGATCATGAGGATGAGCAGCGCGCCGATGCCGGCCGAGGGCAGCGTCGACAGGATGGTCAGCGGGTGGATGTAGCTCTCGTAGAGCATGCCGAGCACGATATAGACCGATACCAGCGCGGCGAGGATGAGGTAGGGCTGGGTGCGCAGCGAATCTTTGAAGGCCGCCGCCGTGCCCTGGAAAGAGCCGCTCAAGGTGGCCGGCGCGCCCATTTCGGCCTGCGCTTGCTGGATGGCGTCGACGGCCTGCCCCAGCGCCGCGCCGGGGGCGAGGTTGAACGAGATGGTGACCGCCGGGAATTGTCCCTGGTGGCTGACCGACAGGTAGCCGGTTTTGCTGGTGTCCACCTTGGCAAAGGTCGATAGCTGCACCTGTTCGCCGGTAATGGGCGAGGTGAGGTAGAGCTTGTCGAACAGCGCCGGGTCGCGCTGCAATTCGGGCGTGACTTCCAGCACCACGTTGTAGCTGTTGAGCTGCGTGAAATACTGCGCCACCTGGCGCTGGCCGATGGCGTTGTAGATGGTGGCGTCTACCAGCGCGGGCGTGATGCCGTAGGTGGCGGCACGTTCGCGGTCGATGGTGACGTTGGCGGTGGGGGCGGCGTTTTGCTGGTCGCTGGTCACGTCGGCAAGCACCGGAATTTTTTCCAGGCGTTGCAACAGACGGGGCGCCCACTCGTTGAGTTCGTCCAGATTGACATCGACCAGCGTGTATTGGTACTGCGTCTTGGTGGGCCGCCCGCCCATGCGGACGTCCTGCATCGCCTGCATGAGCAGCCGGATGCCGGTGACTTTTTCAAGTTGCGGGCGCAGCCGCCGGATGATTTCGTCGGCGCTTTCCTTGCGGCCTTCGTCCAGGGGCTTGAGGGCAATGAAAAAGGTGCCCGAGTTGAAGGTGGACGCGCCGGCTTGATAGGCGAAGGCGGTTACGTCGGGGTCCTTGCGCACGATGTCGGCCAGTTGCTGGATGCGCTGGTGCATGGCTTGCGAGGACGTATCCTGCGCGGCTTCGGCGGAGCCGAAGATGAAGCCCGTATCTTGCTGCGGGTAAAAGCCCTTGGGCATATTGACGTACAGCCCCACGGCGATCACCACGGTGGCAAAAAACACCAGTAGCGTGATGAACGAATGGCGCAGCACCACCGTGAGGCCGCGCCGGTAGCTGTTTTGCATGGCGTTGAAGCCGCGCTCGAAGAGGTTGAACAGCCAGCCGTGCTGCGGCCCGTCTTTGCCATGCTCCTTGAGGTATTTGGCGCACAGCATGGGCGTGAGCGTGAGCGTGAGCACGACCGAGACGACGATGGTCAGCGTCACCGTCACCGCGAACTCGCGCAACTGCCGCCCCACGAAGCCGCCCATGAGCAGCAGCGGGATGAACACCGCCACCAGCGAGGCCGAAATGGAAATCACGGTAAAGCCGATTTCGCCTGCCCCCTGCAACGCCGCCTTCATGGGCTTCATGCCGTTTTCGACGTGGCGGTAGATGTTTTCGAGCATGACGATGGCGTCGTCCACGACGAAGCCGACGGAGATGGTCAGCGCCATCAGCGAGAGGTTGTCCAGGCTGTAGTCCAGCACATACATCACGGCGGCGGCGCCGAGAATGGCCAGCGGAATCGTCACGCTGGGGATCACCGTGGCGGTGACGTTACGCAAAAACACGAAGATCACGCCGACGACCAGCGCCATCGAGAGGATCAGCGTGAGCTGCACTTCCTTGACCGAGGCGCGGATGGTCTGGGTGCGATCCATCGCCGCCGATACCGTCATGCTCGGCGGAATCGCCGCTTGCAGCCGGGGCAGCGCGGCCTTGATGCTGTCTACGGTTTCGATCACGTTGGCGCCGGGCATCTTGAAAATGGCCAGCATGATGGTGCGCCCGTCGGTGATGGTGGAGTCGGCCGGCGCCGCCGCGCCGTTGCTCGCCCAGGCGGCGATCTTGCTGTTTTCCGGCCCATCGACCGCGATGCCGATATCGCGCACGCGGATCGGCGCGCCGTTTTTCCAGGCCAGTATCGCGTCGTTCCACGGCTCGGCGTTGAGCAACTGGTCGTTGGTATAGACGTTGAACGCCTGCCGCTCGCCGTCGATGGTGCCGGTGGGCGCGCTGATGGTGGTGTTGGCGATGACGGCGCGAACGTCCTCCAGGCTCAGGCCCACGGCCTTGAGCTTGGCCGGGTCGGCCTGGATGCGCACGGCGGGTTTTTGCTGGCCGTTCACGTTGACCAGGCCGACGCCGTTGATGCGCGAAATCTGCTGCGCCAGCACGTTGTCGGCATAATCGCTGACCTGCGTGAGCGGCAGCACCTTGGACTGCGCGACCAGAATCAATATCGGCGCGTCCGCCGGGTTGACCTTGCGAAAATTCGGCGGGCTGGGCAGGTTCTTGGGCAACTGGCCGGAAGCGGCGTTGATGGCCGTCTGCACGTCCAGCGCCGCGCCGTCGATGTTGCGGTTGAGGTCGAATTCCAGCGTAATCTGCGTGAAGCCGAGCGAGCTGGTCGAGGTCATCTGCGTCAGGCCCGAAATCAGCGAGAACTGGCGTTCCAGCGGCTGCGCCACGGTCGCGGCCATCGTCTCCGGGCTGGCGCCGGGCAGGCGGCCATAGACCTGAATGGTCGGGAAATCCACCTGCGGCAGCGGCGCCACCGGCAACAGCGGCCAGGCTACCAGGCCGACCAGCATGACCGCGATCGACAGCAGCGTGGTGGCGATCGGACGATGGATGAACGGCGCCGAGACGTTCACTTGGCGCTTTCTTGCGTGGCGGCGGGGGCGGCGGCGTCCGCCGCCGGCATTTCGACGGCGCGCCCGCCCGGCGTCAGGCGGTAATAGCCGTCGATGACGACGCGCTCGCCGTCCTTCAGGCCCTCCGTCACCACGGCGATGCCGCCGTCGCTGTCGGCCAGCGTGATCGGCTGCATGCGCGCCGTGTCGTCAGCCTCGATCACATAGACAAACAGGCCGCTCTGGCCACGCTGCACGGCCCCCGTCGGCACCGTCAGCGCCTGCGCCCGCTCGCCCAGAATCAGGCGGGCATCGACCGACTGCCCCGGCCACAGCTTGTGCTCGGGGTTGGCAAACTGCGCTTTCAGGCTGATGGTGCCGGTGCCGGCGTCGATCTGGTTATTCAGCAGCACCAGCTTGCCGCTGGCCAGCACCTCGCGACTGTCGCGATCCAGCGCCTGCACCGTCAGCGCCGTGGCGCTGGCGTTCAAGGCCCGGTTGACGGCCTGAAAATCGCTTTCGGGCAGGGTGAATTGCACCGCGATCGGGTCGATCTGGTTGATCACCAGCAGCCCGCCCGGGTCGCTGGCGTGCACGATATTGCCCGGATCGACCAGACGCGCCCCGATGCGCCCGCTGATCGGCGCGTGGATGCGCGTGTAGCTCAAATTGACGCGGGCCTGCGCGATCTGCGCCTCGTCGGTCTGCACCGCCGCTTCCAGTTGCCGCACCAGGGCGCGCTGCGTGTCCAGCGTTTGCTGTGTGGTCGCTTCTTCCTTGATGAGTTCCTCGTAGCGCGTGAGGTCAACGCGGGCATTGGCAAGCTGGGCCTCGTCCCTGGCCTTCTGCGCCAGATTTTGATCCAGTTGCGCCTGGAAAGTGCGCGGGTCGATCTGCGCCAGCAACTGGCCGGCGCGCACATCCTGCCCCTCTTTGAATTCCACGCTATCGAGTTGCCCGTCGATGCGCGCCCGCACCGTCACCGACATCGCCGGCAGTACCTTGCCGAGGCCGTTACGGGTGATCGGCATGGCCTGCGTTTGCACCGGCGCCGTGCGCACCGGCACCGGCGGCGCGACGCGCGGCGGCGGCGCGGGCGGGAAGAACAAGACTTTGACGCCCCAGGCCAACGCCAGCAGGAGCAGAAGGGCAATCGCCCAGCGCAACGGCGACCGGGGCTGAGAGGAAGTGGCTTGCGCGTTCATCGCTGTGAGTTGCTCGTGGATTGTTCGGGAGTTGGGGAGGCGGGCGGCTCTGCCAGTTCATCGACATGCCAGCCGCCGCCCAGCGCCTTGATCAGCGCCACGCTGGCGGCGAACTGGCGGCCGCGCACTTGCAGCAGCGCGCGGTCGGCGGCCAGCGCCTGCGCCTGGGCGGTGATGACCGCGATATAGGTCGTGGTGCCGGCGCGGTACTGCGCCAGCAGCACCTGTTCGGCGACATGCGCGGCGCGCGCCGCTTCCTGCTGAGCGATTGCTTCCTGCGCCAGGTCGCCCAGCGCCGCCAGGTTGTCCTCGACCTCCTGAAAGCCCGCCAGCACCGTTTGCCGATAATTTGCCGCCGCCGCATCGAAGGCCGCCCGCGCTGCATCCACCTGGGCGCTGCGCGCCCCGCCGTCGAACAGCGTTGCCGCCAGCGCCGCGCCCAGCGCCCAGACGCGATCCGGCGTGGCAAACCACGGCCCGAAACCGCTACCCTGATAACCGCCGCTGGCGGTGAGCAGCAGGTTCGGGAACCAGGCCGCCTGCGCCACGCCGATATCGGCATTGGCGGCGGCGACGCGGCGCTCGGCGGCGGCGATGTCGGGCCGGCGCTGCAAGAGATCCGCCGGCAAGCCCGTCGGCGTCAAGGGCAGGGCAGCCGCCAGCGGCGCCGCTTCCAGCGTGAAGGCTGCCGGCGCTTGTCCGAGCAGCACGGCCAGCGCGTGTTCGAGCTGGCGGCGCGTCAGATCGACATCCACCGCCTGCGCTTGCGCCGCCGCCAGCGTGCTTTGGGCCAGCGCCACGTCGGCCCGCGTCGCCACACCGGCGCGCAGTTGCGCCTGCGTCAGCGCCAGCGCCTTGGCGTAGCCGGCGATGGTGTCAGCGTACAGCGTCTTTTGCGCGTCGGCCAGACGCAGTTGGATATAGTTATTGACCACCGCCGCCTGCACCGTCAGCCGCGCTGCGGCCAGATCGGCGGCGCTGGCGGCGGCTTGCTCGTCGGCGGCCTCGACGCGCCGGCGCACGCCGCCCCAGAGATCAGGCTCCCAACTCGCCTGCAACGACCACGCATGGCTGTTGCCGAGGGTCGTCCCGCCATCGCCGATGCTGCGCCCGCGCAGCGCCGAAGCGCCCAGTCCGACGGTCGGGAAAAAGTTCGCCCGCACCCCCTGCACCAGCGCCTGCGCCTGCCGGTACTGCGCCTCGGTCTGGCGCAGGTTCTGATTGGCCGCATTGGCCTCGTCGACCAGCGCATCGAGCTGGCTGTCGCCATAAACCTTCCACCAGCCGCCGCCGGGGGCGCTGGCTTCCGATGCCGCCAGCCCCGGCGCGGCCGGCTGCCACAATCCACTTTCCTTGAAGGCTGGCAGGTCGGCGCCGGGCGGCGGCGCCGGGCGTTCGTAGTCCGGCCCGACGGCGCAGCCGGCCAGCAGCGCGGCGAGGCCCAGCGCGCGCCAGCGTGGCCCCAGGCCGCGCGGCAATTTCGCCGTGGAAGAAAAGGAAAAGCGCATGCTTGCTCGGCTGGCGGGATGGCGACGGATGCCGGTAAGCGAAAGCCAGATCACTACCGGGATCAGACAAGGTTCTCACTATAAATAAAAACGGGCGCGAGCGTCATGTTGACAAGGGCGCGGGGTTACGGGGCGGCCCTGCGCGATGACGCGCAACAGTAGACGCCAACAGCCATCGCCCTGCCTCCCGCAGGCAGAACTTCAGGTTTTACTTTAAATTCAAGCCTCAATCCCATTTTCAGGTCAGGGTTTTTTCGACTATCCACAAAAGTTGTGGATAAGTCTGTGAATCAAGGCTGGAACCACACGCCAAGTACCGGGCCGGTAAGGCTTTTTCTTCCATTGCCTGAATCTTGGGCGGCTTTGTAAGTTGTTGATTTTGTTTGAGATGCTGGATAAATCAGGCATTCTGCCCGCTCTTGCCGCCCGGCTTGACTGGCTCCCCAAATTGCTGTGCATAAATGGCCTCTAAAGAAGCCGGTTGCGGGCGGCTGGCGTTGAATATTTCCCTCTCCAGCCGCATGGCGCCGCCCTGGCTCCGGTACCATGCGTCTTTTCGTTCCGCTACCGCCATGCGCCCTTTTTTGTCTCGTCTCGACCGCCGCATCGTACTGCTCGCCTTGGCGGGGTTTTTCGGCCTGTTTTGCGCCATCCTCGGCGGCAGTTGGTTTGTCGCCGGCAAGGGCGCCATCCTTGCTGGCGTGCCCGCTTCGCTGGCGGAAGCGGTGGCCTGCGCGGCCGGCGGCAGCGCCGTGCTGCTCTGGGCCGTGGCCCGCATCCGGGGCGAATGGCGCGCTAATCGCTCATAATTCTCGGATTCGCTTTCACGCCCCCATGGAGATCGTTTTCCGCCCCAAACTGCTGGACTGCCTGCCGGCCGCGCTCTCCCGCGCCGCCATCCTGCTGCCCACTCTGATGGGCGGCGAAGAAGACTACTGACAAGGAAAACCGATGCCTTCCCTTCCCCCATGCCCGCAATGCCAATCCCCCTTCACCTACGAGGACGCCTCCCTTTACATCTGCCCCGAATGCGCCCACGAGTGGCATCCGCAGGCCGTCGACGGGCCGGCCGAAGCGGCCCGCGTGTGGAAGGACGCCAACGGCAACGTGCTGCAGGACGGCGACAGCGTGACGGTGATCAAGGATTTGAAAATCAAGGGCTCGTCGGCCGTGGTCAAGGTCGGCACCAAGGTCAAGAACATCCGCCTAGTCGAGGGCGACCACGACATCGACTGCAAAATCGACGGCATCGGTGCCATGCAACTGAAATCGGAGTTCGTGCGCAAGGCCTGAATCTTCCCTTGGCTGGGCACGCCGCTACGCGGCTTGTCCAAGCTGCGTTCACGGCCCCGAAGCCGTGTCATAATCCAGCCTCGATCTTTTTGCCCGTCACCGTTCACCGGCTCGGGCCTTGGGGAGAAGTCGATGTCGCGTCCATCCTTGCACCGGGGTATCGGGGTCGTTGCGCTGCTCTTGATCGTTGCCGCTATTGTGGGGGCAGGTTTCTACTATCTGTCCAACAGGACAGGGACAGGGCAGCCGGATGCCGGGGAAAGCGTCTCCGGGCCCTTCGAGATTGCCGATTTCGCCAATCGGGAATTCGACGGTTCGCCCGCGCTGGCCTTGAGTTTCACGCACCCCCTGGCGCGCGGCAAGACTTACGACGAACTCATCCAGGTCTTTGAAATGCCGCCGCGCCCTGGCGACCTGAAGCCGCGCGACAGGCACGATGACGAGGAGTACGAAGGGCGCGAAGAGCGGACGAATACGACCGCGGCGCAGGTCAGCAGCGATCCCGATGATGTCGCCATCGACGGCGGCAAGCTGGTCAAGGGGGCCTGGGTCGTCGGCGACAATCCGCGCCTCCTGTATTTTCCGCACATCAAACCGCAGACCCGCTATGTCGTCCGCGTCGCCGCCGGCCTGCCCTCGGCGGCCGGCGAGAAGCTGAACGAGGAAGGCCGCTACGCGCTCGTTACCCCCATCGTCGCGCCGGCCTATTACTTCGCCAGCCGCGGCATGGTGCTGCCGGCCAAGCAGAATGGCGGCCTGCCGGTGATTACCGTCAATGTGCCGGAGGTCGACGTGCAATTCCTGCGCGTCAAGGCGGATCAATTGCCGCGCTTTCTCGACAAGGTCATCAGCGGTTCGCGCACCCAGCCCCAGCACCGCGTCGGCGGCGATGACGAGGACGAGGGCGAGGGCGATTACGAATACTACGACTGGCGCGCCACCAATCTTCAAGGCGCCGTCAACAACTGGCAGTTGGACAATCTCAACAAGCTGACCGACAGCGTTTACGTCGGCCGCTTCCTCACCGAGCAGCAGGCCGACAAGCGCGCCGTCACCTTCCTGCCGGTCGAGGACATCAAGGAATTGCGCGAGCCCGGCATTTACATCGCGGTAATGAGCCAGCCCAACCGCTTCCGTTACGATTACCAGGTCACCTATTTCTACGTCAGCGATCTCGGCCTCGCCACCCGGCTGTTCGCCAAGGGGGCCGATGCCTACGTTAGTTCCTTGACCAGCGGCAAGGCGGTGTCCGGCGTTGAAGTGAGTTGGCTCGACGAGCATGGCAAGGTCGTCGCCCGTGGCGAAACCGACGGCGACGGGCGGGCCGCCTTCGCCGAGCGGCCGGCTACGGCCAAGGTTGTCGTCGCCCGCCACGGCCAGCAGGTGTCGATGATCACGCTGAAGGAGCCGGCGCTCGACCTTTCCGAATACGACGTCGCCGGCTTGCCCGGCAAACCGGCGCGCCTTTTCCCTTACGCCGGGCGCAATCTCTACCGGCCCGGCGAGAGTTTCGACCTCTCCGTGCTGGCGCGCGATGCCGACGGCCACCTGCTGCCGGCCCAGCCGATCCAGGCTATTCTCAAGCGCCCGGACGGCAAGAGCCAGTTCACCGCGACCTGGCAGCCCGAGGCCAAACTGACCGGCTACTACCGGCAGAACATCGAACTGCCGGTCGATGCCCCGACCGGCTCGTGGAATCTGGAATTGCGCACCGACCCGGCGGACAAACTGGCTACCGTTGGCTTCCGCTTCAATGTCGAGGAATTCCTGCCGGAACGCATGAAGCTCGATCTGGACAGCCCGCAAACCACCGTCAGTCCCGACGAAATCCTGCGCATCAATGTCAAGGGCAGCTATCTCTACGGCGCTCCGGCGGCGGGTAACCAGTTGCTCGGCGTCGCCCACTTCTATCGCCAGAAAAACCCGCTGGCGAAACAGTTGCCCGGTTTCGAATTCGGTGACAGCAGCGAGGACAGCCAGCGCCAGCGTATCGAACTGCCGTCGTCCGAACTCGACGAAAAGGGCGAGCTGACGCTCGCCGTCGATCTTGAGCCAGCCCAGGGCAAGCGCTCGCCGACCGTCGTGAACACCACCCTGAGCCTGCTCGAAAGCGGCGGCCGGCCGGTGGTGCGCAATTTTGAACGCATCGTCTGGCCGGCGCCGGTACTGGTCGGCATCCGTCCCCTGTTCACCGGCGACTACGCCCGCGAGGGTAGCGTCGTCCAGTTCGAGGTGGTGCGCGCCGACGCCGCCGGCAAGCTCAGCGCCGGGGCTGATCTGCCGGTTCGCCTGTTCCGCGAGAACCGCGACTATTACTGGCGTTTCGACGACCAGCGCGGGTGGAACTCGGGCTTCACCGAAACCGACGAACTGGTCAGCACCGCCACCCTCAGCATTCCCGAGGGCGGGCGCGGCAAGCTGGGCGTGCCGGTCAAATACGGCCGCTATCGCCTGGAAATTTTCGACCCGGATACCGAGGAAACCGCCAAATTCCGCTTCTACGCCGGCTGGAGCGCTCGCGGCGACGAGACCCAGGGCATCCGCCCCGACCGTGTGGCGCTCAAATTCGACAAGCCGGCCTACCGCGAGGGGGAAACCGCCAAACTGACCATCACTCCGCCGCATGCCGGCGAGGCGCTGATTACCGTCGAGAGCGACCGCACCCTGTGGCTGAAGCGCGCGTCCGTCGCGCTCGATGGCACGACCATCGACATTCCGGTGGACAAGGCGTGGCAGCGCCACGATCTCTATGTTTCGGTGATCGTGCTGCGTCCGGGCGGCGGCGGCGAGAAAGTGACTCCGGCGCGGGCGCTCGGCCTCGCCCACCTGCCGCTCGAACGCGGCGAGCGCAAGCTGGCGGTGAATCTTGAAGCGCCAACGAAAATAGCGCCCGACTCGCCCCTCAAGGTCAAGGTCAAGGTGCCCGATCTCGGCGGCCAGGCGGCCTTCGTTACGCTGTCCGCCGTCGATGTCGGCATTCTCAACATCACCCGCTTCGCCACGCCCGACCCGTTCGCCGCCTTCTTCGGCAAGCTGCGCTACGGCGCCGACCAGTACGATGTCTATGGTCGGCTGATCGAGAAAATGGCCGGCCGCAAGGGCAAGCTCAAGTTCGGCGGCGACGCGGCGCAGGAAGATACCGCCAGCCCGCCCAAGAAAGTCCGCCTGATCGACCTGTTCTCCGGTCCGGTTCAGCTCGATGCCCAGGGCGAGGCCGAAATCGCGCTCGCTGTGCCCGACTTCAACGGCGCCCTGCGCCTCATGGCGGTGGCCGCCAGCGCCGACCGCTTCGGCAACGCCGAGCGCGAAACCATCGTCGCCGCGCCGCTGGTTGCCGAATTGCTGACGCCGCGCTTTTTGACCATCGGCGATCAGGCGACCATCGCCCTCGATCTGCACAACCTTTCCGGCGCCGCGCAAAAGTTCAAGGTGCGCGTCGAGAACGCAGATGGCCTGAAAATTCACAACGCCGAGCGCGAAGTGGAACTCAAGGATGAGCAGAAGAAAACCCTGCGCTTTGCCCTCGAAGCTGGCCAGGCCATCGGCCTGACCGATGTCCGGGTGCATGTCGCCGGCAGCGGCGGCAGCGCGCTCAAGTTGGAACGCAGCTTCGGCCTGCAAGTCCAAGCCGCGACGCCGCAGCGGCACACGCTCAAATCGCTGGCGGTAGCGCCGGGCGAAACGCTGGAAATCCGCGAGGCCGATCTCGACGGCCTCATCCCGAGCACGGTGCAGGCGCATCTGACGATCTCCGACAAAGCGCCGATCGACGTGCGCAACGCCATCCAGGGGCTGCTCACCTATCCCTACGGCTGCGCCGAACAGACCACCAGCACCTCCTACCCGCACGTCCTGATCGACGAGGAGGGGGCCAAGCTCTTTGGCCTCAAGCCTTTCAGCCGTGATGAGCGGACGGCCATGCTGGAAAAATCCTTCGCCCGGCTCGGTGCCATGCAAGCGCCGAACGGCGGTTTCAGCCTGTGGGGCAATGTTTCCGAATACGAGTACTGGCTCTCGGCCTATGTCGGCAACTTCCTGCTCGATGCGCGCGAACAGGGCTTCCCGGTGCCGGAGGCGATGCAGACCAAGGCCCAGGAATTCCTGCTCAAGTATTTGCAGGAAGGCGTCGCCGGCCTGCCCACGGGCCGCATCGTCTACAACGAAAACGGCTGGCAGGACACTCGCTACGGCGGCAGCGGCCGCTTCGGCGTGCTCGCTTACGGCGCCTATGTGCTGGCCCGCGAGGCCAAGGCGCCGCTGTCCACCCTGCGCCAGATGTTCGAGGTGCGCGAGCAGGCGCATTCCGGCCTGGCCCTGGTCCATCTCGGTCTGGCCCTGAAACTGATGGGCGACGAAACCCGCGCCCAGACCGCGCTCGCCGAAGGCGTCAAAAAAGGCCGCGACAACGGCTACTGGTGGGGCGACTACGGCAGCCCGCTGCGCGACGCGGCGCTCTCCTACGTGCTGCTCGAACGCAACAAGCTGAAGATCGAAGGGCAGGCCAATCTGGTCGCCATCGTCGCCGGCGAACTGGATAGAAACCGCTACACCAGCACCCAGGAAAAACTCGCCCTCTTCCTGCTTGGCCGCGATTTTGTCGGCGGCGGCGGGGACGAGTGGACGGCGGAAGTGAGCGAAAAGGACAAGCCGGAAAGCATTCGCGGCGCCGGCAGCCTGATCCGGCCCGTAGCGGCGGCGGCCGTGCAGGGCGGCCTGCGCGTTAAAAACACGCACGGCGAAAAGCTCTACCTGCAACTCAGCCTCGCCGGCAACCCGGTCAAGATGCCGGCCAGCCGCGACCAGGACATCCGCCTCAGCCGCGATCTGTTCGAAGCCGACGGCAAGCCACTGAAGGATCGTCCGCTGCGCGTCGGCGAATCGGTCATCGTCCGCATCAACGTCAATGTTAACCGCTACTCGGGAGTCATCCCCAGCGGCATGGTCGTCGACCGCATCCCCGCCGGTCTGGAAATCGAGAATCTCAACATCGCTCAGGGCGAGGGTCTGGACAGCGTGACGATCAACAACGTCAATCCCGCCGCGGCGATGCAGAACCGGAACATCAGCCACGTCGAGTTCCGCGACGACCGCTTCGTCGTCGCCGCCCGGCTGCAAGGCAACATGACCTTCTTCTACCGCGCCCGCGTCGTCACCCCCGGCAAATTCATCTTCCCGCCCCTCTACGCCGAAGACATGTACCGCCCCGACGTCTACGGCAGCACCGGCGGCGAGAACATGCTGACGGTGACGGATGGGGTGGAGAAGGCGAAAGAGTAGGATGGGAGAGCAGTAACCGGCCTGTGGCCACAAATCGCGCCGCAGAAACACGCCTTTGCTTCCCTCCCCCGCGAGGGGGAGGGAGAAAACCAGCGCCGTGCTGCCGGTTACTCCCTCCGCTGCAAGGCGCTGGCGTGGTTTTGATGCACGCAACCAAGCTGTGAGCCAAGCCGAGACGCGATCCAGTTTGATTTTGCATCACGTTCGCTATACGCTGTCGGACATGAAAACTGCCACACTTCCCCCCGTTCGGATAGACCCTGGATTTCGCCATGAGGTTGAGCAATCCCTGCAAGACGGGGAAAGTCTGACTGCCTTGGTGAAGACGGCTTTACGCCATGAAATCGCTCGGCGCAAGAACCATTCAGAGTTCGTTCGT